>NZ_NRRG01000207.1 GCF_016583575.1 Thiocystis violacea | reverse complement strand
ACAGCGACACGGTGATCGCCGGGCGCATGGCCCAGGCGCACGACGAGATGATCCACGGCGACGAGTACGACTATCTGGTGGTCAACGGTGACTTCGACGCCGCGCTCGCCACCCTGGCGGCGATCGTCACCGCCGAGCGCCAGCGCCAGGCGCGCCAGCAGGCCGTGCTCGCAGCGCTGCTCGAGGGCTGAGCCGGCGCCACCGGCGCGCCTCGCTCGACATCCCGCGCCGCCGGCCTGGGGCCGGCGCCGGGTCGCTCGCAAAGACCTGCCGGACGCTACTTGAACCCACCGTTCTTGTGATAGTCTGAGCAGTGTTCACACCCTGTTCGCGGGCCGTCCCAGGACCGCCCCGGGGCGCCCCGTCGCGGCGCCGCGCCACCGCATCGAGATGCACGGCCCGCTCTGGATTCATCCGCTCCAAAATAGCTTTTAGAGATCACCCGACCATGGCAAGAATTACCGTCGAGGACTGCCTCAAGAACGTCGACAACCGCTTCG
>NZ_NRRG01000206.1 GCF_016583575.1 Thiocystis violacea | reverse complement strand
TCCGCGGCACGGGCATCGACAAGAGCCCGTTGTTCACGCGGCAGGCCAGAGAGCGCGCAGAAGCGCTCGGGGTCTCCGACCGGGTCGCCTTCATGCATGGCGATGCTGCCGGGCATGTGGCGGACGAGAAGGTCGACGTCGCGGCCTGTATCGGCGCCACGTGGATCGGCGGGGGCGTTCCCGGCACCGTCGCGCTTCTTTCAAAAAGCCTCCGCCGCGGAGGCATCATCCTCATCGGCGAGCCGTACTGGCTGCAGATGCCGCCGACGGAAGAGGTCGCCAAGGGATGCGATGCCGGCGCGCGTTCCGACTTCTGCCTGCTTCCGGAGCTCCTCGCCACTTTCCGCACCCTTGGCTACGACGTCGTGGAAATGGTGCTGGCGAACAAGGACGACTGGGACAGGTACGAGGCGGCCAAGTGGCTGACGATGCGCCTGTGGCTCGACGAGAACCCTGAGGACGAGCTCGCGCAGGACGTCCGGGCGCGCCTTGCCTCCGAGC
>NZ_NRRG01000205.1 GCF_016583575.1 Thiocystis violacea | reverse complement strand
TCGGAGAGCTGCGCACTCGGCTGGAAAGGCCGGAACTCGACATTGTCGAGCTTGCGCGCCTTCACCTCCGCCTTGACGGCGGCGAGCTGGTTGCCGTGGCCGATGAGAAGAAAGCGGATGCCTTCGTCGCCGCGCAGCAGCCCGGCGGCTTCGATCAGCGTGCCGAAGTCGTGCGCGCGGCCGAAATTGCCGGAATAGCCGACGACGAAATCGTCATCGAGCTTCCAGTGCTGTCTCAGCGGGTTGGAGCCGCGCACGACGGTCCGTATCTCCTCGCCGTCCGACCAGTGGTTGACGACCGCGAGGGGTGGCAGCCGCGCAGCATGCGCCTTGAGATAGGTGGCCATGCCGTCGAACGGGCAGATGATGAGATCCGCCTGCCGATGGGCCCAGTCTCGGAACGCCAGAGCGACCGATCCGCCAGGGCCGCGCAGGCCGCGGACA
>NZ_NRRG01000204.1 GCF_016583575.1 Thiocystis violacea | reverse complement strand
AGCTTGAAGTCGTTAAAAAGAAAAAAGGGGTTAAAGGTTTCCATGTTTTACCCCGCCGCTGGGTCGTTGAGCGAACATTTGCATGGCTTGGCCGATCACGTCGGCTGAGTAGAGATTATGAACGCAAGCCTACGTCGAGTGAGGCACAAGTTTATCTCGCCTCAGGCCGCTTACTTCTTCGTCAAATAGGCCATAATCAGATACAATATGAATTGTAAGTTAATTGATTTCTATTAACGGTTAATTGGATCGACTATAGCGATGTGTTCCTATACAGCCTCTGAACGCAAGCCTACGTCGAGTGAGGCACAAATTTATCTCGCCTCAGGCCGCTTACTTCTTCGTCAAATAGGCCATAATCAGATACAATATGACCTGGTTCCGTGAACTGAATGAACCGTCTTCCAAGAATTCCCGTTACATAACAAGAGGATGGAGGTAAAATACGCCCATTCTAGGGCTCACCCGGCAGGTGACAAGTTGCGACGTTTCATCATCACG
>NZ_NRRG01000203.1 GCF_016583575.1 Thiocystis violacea | reverse complement strand
ATGGGCGAGGTTGTGCAGGGTGAGACAGACCCGGACCGGGGGCTCGCCGGCATCCGTCACGGCCCATTGCAGCGCCGGCAGCTGCGCACTCTGCCAGTCGTGACAATGGATGATGTCGGGCCGCCATCCGGGGCGGCGCAGCAGCGCATCGGCCGCGCGCGCGAACAGCGCGAAGCGCAGCCCGTCGTCGGGCTCACCGTAGACGTGCGGGCGGCGGAACCAGTCACCCGCCGGATCGATCAGGACACAGTCGAGTCCCTCGGCGCGCAGACGCCAGCAGGTGCACTCGAGCGCGGCGCCATCGAGCGGGATCGATACTGCGACGTCGAGCGGCTCGAGCCGCGAGACGAAAGGCTCCGGCAGCAGCCCGCGATAATAGGGCAGCAGCACCTGGACCTCGACACCGGTCGCGGCCAGGGCGCGCGCCAGCCCCTGGATGAAGTCA
>NZ_NRRG01000202.1 GCF_016583575.1 Thiocystis violacea | reverse complement strand
CTCTCCTCTAATTGGACATCGTAGCGGCCGCGCCCGCGCGGCGCTTGGGCAGTGGCAGGCGCTTCAGCAGGCGCTGGCCGGCAAGCAAGAACCCAAGCGCCAGGAAGCCGCCCGGCGGCAGGATCATCAGCAGGAAGCCGCGGTAATCAGGGATCAGCGTCATTTCGAGGAAGGCCATCGCATCGCCGAGCAGCAGCGAGGCGTTCGCGAACAGGGTGCCGGAGCCGATCGCCTCGCGCACCGCGCCGAGGGCCACCAGCACCAGCGTGAAGCCGACCCCCATCATCAGCCCGTCGAAGGCCGCCGGGGCGATCCGGTTGCGCGAGGCGAAGGCCTCGGCGCGACCGAGGATCGCGCAGTTGGTCACGATCAGCGGGATGAACAGCCCGAGGACCTTATGCAGGTCATGCAGCCAGGCGTTCATCGCCAGATCGACCAGGGTCACCAGGGTCGCGATGATGAGCACGAAGACCGGGATGCGCACCTGCGGCGTGATGATCCCGCG
>NZ_NRRG01000201.1 GCF_016583575.1 Thiocystis violacea | reverse complement strand
GTGTAGGTCGTTCGCTCCAAGCTGGGCTGTGTGCACGAACCCCCCGTTCAGCCCGACCGCTGCGCCTTATCCGGTAACTATCGTCTTGAGTCCAACCCGGTAAGACACGACTTATCGCCACTGGCAGCAGCCACTGGTAACAGGATTAGCAGAGCGAGGTATGTAGGCGGTGCTACAGAGTTCTTGAAGTGGTGGCCTAACTACGGCTACACTAGAAGGACAGTATTTGGTATCTGCGCTCTGCTGAAGCCAGTTACCTTCGGAAAAAGAGTTGGTAGCTCTTGATCCGGCAAACAAACCACCGCTGGTAGCGGTGGTTTTTTTGTTTGCAAGCAGCAGATTACGCGCAGAAAAAAAGGATCTCAAGAAGATCCTTTGATCTTTTCTACGGGGTCTGACGCTCAGTGGAACGAAAACTCACGTTAAGGGATTTTGGTCATGAGATTATCAAAAAGGATCTTCACCTAGATCCTTTTAAATTAAAAATGAAGTTTTAAATCAATCTAAA
>NZ_NRRG01000200.1 GCF_016583575.1 Thiocystis violacea | reverse complement strand
TGACCGGGCCGACCTGCTCGCCGCTCACTTCGTCGCGGCCGCCGTTGATCGCGTACAGCAGCGCCTTGGCCAGGTTGGCGCGCGCACCGAAGAACTGCATCTGCTTGCCGATGCGCATGGCCGACACGCAGCAGGCGATGCCGTAGTCGTCGCCCCAGTACGGCCGCATCAGGTCGTCGTTCTCGTACTGCACCGAGCAGGTGTCGATCGAGGTCTTGGCGCAGAAGTCCTTGAAACCCTGCGGCAGCTTCTCCGACCACAGCACGGTCAGGTTGGGCTCGGGCGCCGGGCCCAGGTTGTTCAGCGTCTGCAGGAAGCGGAAGCTGTTCTTGGTCACCAGCGGCCGGCCATCCTCGCCGACGCCACCGAGTCCCTCGGTCACCCAGGTCGGGTCGCCCGAGAACAGCTGGTCGTAGTCGGGCGTGCGCAGGAAACGCACGATGCGCAGCTTGA
>NZ_NRRG01000199.1 GCF_016583575.1 Thiocystis violacea | reverse complement strand
CTGTACATCGCGACCAACATCCTGATCGACGTCGCCTACACCTGGGTCGACCCCCGGGTTCGTCTCAACTGAGGGCCGGCCATGGGTTTCAAATTCGTCCTGCTCTGGACCGACATCGCGCTGTGGGCGCTGTTCGCCGCGCTCGCCGGCTACACCGTGCGCGTGCTGCGCAGCGCGCCGCTGCGCACCACCTGGACCAAGGTCTTCCGCGACCCGCCGGCGCTGTGTTCGGTGCTGGTGCTGCTGGTCTTCCTGTGCATCACGGCACTGGACAGCGTGCACTTCCGGCGTGAACTCGGCGGCTCGCAAACGACCGCGGCCGCCCAAGGCCAGGTGTTCTACGACACGCGCACCCACTCGCTGCTGGACCTGGCGCTGAGCCGCCAGCTGGCAATGCGCGAGGCGAGCTACTCCGAGCCGCTGGCCTACCGCGCGCTGAACAAGCAGAGCGTGACGCGCGACGGCGTCGCGCTGCGCGAGCACCCGCGCCTGGTGTTCGGCGGCGCCCATCTGCAGGA
>NZ_NRRG01000198.1 GCF_016583575.1 Thiocystis violacea | reverse complement strand
TACAAGCGCCAAAAACGCTGGCTGGAGATCGAGAACCTCTCCGGGCGCCGCGTGCTCGCCGTGCCGCAGGACGTCCACGCCAAGATCCTCGCCCTGAATCTCGCCAGTATGGTCCGAGGGCTCGCGCCAGTGATCGCTCGCCGCCGTCATGCCGCGCGTAAGCGCGCCTATCAGGTGCGCTGGACCAGCCGCCTCTCCACCATGAAGCACACCCTGGTCCGTCGGCTGATCGGCACCCTGTACGCCCCCACCACGCCGCTCACACAAGCCATCCGTGGGCTCTCCGACGCCGTCGATGCGGTGCGTCCGGACCGACAGTTTCCCCGCCTCAATCCCGGCAAGCTCAAGCCCGGATTCCATCCGGCTTACTGCCGGACGGCTTAAGTCAATGGCCTCAGTACAGTACAAAACGAATAGCCTCGCCTAGCTAATACAGCACGAGCCTCATGTCATGCTCGACCTTGAACGGTCGTCCATCGAGCATGAATCCGAGGACACAGAGCCGTTCGGCGCCGAAG
>NZ_NRRG01000197.1 GCF_016583575.1 Thiocystis violacea | reverse complement strand
GCCTATTGGATCGAAAGGGCGGATGGCAGCCGCATCCCGCTCGGACCGCGCGAGAGCGGCGCCGAGCTTGGGCCGGGCGACCGGATCGTCTGCCATGCGGCCGGCGGTGGCGGTTACGGAAGTCCCGAATAGATAGCCGGATCCGGAGAGGATCGATCCTCCGGCCGAAAATGTCCGGTCGCCGGGGACGAGGGCACCTGTAGCCATCGACGGAGCGGAAAGCTGCCGTTCTGGATCCACCCCTCCAGGCCCTTCAGCCCCGTTCTCGGAGAAACAGGCAGCGGACATCCAAAAAAAGGCTGAAACTCGCGGGCTCTGCCCCGGCCATATCGATGGCAGGCGGGCGGCGTTTATCCCCTCCTCGCGTCCGGAGCGCGCGTCTCGGTCCTGAGCACCATCTCGAACAGCGCACCGCCGCTTCTCGAGGGACGATAGCGCAGCCGCCCGCCATGCGCTTCCACGATCGCGCGCACGACCGACAGC
>NZ_NRRG01000196.1 GCF_016583575.1 Thiocystis violacea | reverse complement strand
GCTTCACGGCGGCGTTCTGGTCGTTGTTCTGTTCATCGGTCTGACGGCCGTGCTCGGCATGCGGGAGACCGGCGACCCCCAGCACATGCTGGGCGACCCCGCCGCGAACCAGCGGCCCGCCGATCCGCGTCCCATGACCGGCGGCGCCGGATCGGAGCGCTTGCCGTCCCGCGCCGAACAACGTCCGCCCGCGGAATCCGACCCACCGGCGCTGACCTGGTCGAATCAATCAGGCGAGCAGCTGCAACGCGAGGCCTGCAACCTCGCCCGGGCCGAGGTGCTGATCGCCAATACTGCAGCCAATCGTGCCGCGCGTGATGCGGTCTGCAAGCGGGCGGCCGTCCACACCACCCAGGACGCATCGATTCGCTAACGCGAGTCGCGCCCGGACGGAGGAGGGCAGGCGCAACCACCAGTGGTCCCCGCGCCTTGACGAATTCACGAATCGACGGCCGGCCTGACCGCGGAGCGCTGATCACGATGATGTCGATCCGAACCTTCACCGTGACGACGCTATTGCTCG
>NZ_NRRG01000195.1 GCF_016583575.1 Thiocystis violacea | reverse complement strand
TCGTGAGCAGCCGGCGCAACGTCAGGAAGTCGCCGTCCCAGCGCCGGTTGTGGAACACACACAGTTGGCGCCGCACCAGGGCTGAAAGCGCAACCAGCTCCCGGGCCTGTACGAGATCGAGCGCGAAGGGTTTGTCGACGACGACGTGGTGCCCCGCGCGCAGCGCCGCCGCGGCCCATTCGTGGTGGCTGTCGTTCGGGGTCGCGACGACGATCAGATCGACCGTGCGGCCGGCAAGCATGGCCTGCGGCGTCTGGACGACGACTTCGGCTCCGCATTCGACGCGCACGCTGTCCGCCACCGCCGCCGGCTCGCGGTTGCCCACCGCCGCCAGCCGCAGGCCTGCCGTGGCCCGGATCAGCGGCGCGTGGAACCCGCGCGCGGCCTTGCCCCAGCCGATCAGCCCCACCCGCACGTCCGTCATCGGAACTCCTGTCGCGGCATCCGCCTTGCCCGTCGGCGCGCATTCTGCAGC
>NZ_NRRG01000194.1 GCF_016583575.1 Thiocystis violacea | reverse complement strand
ACATCCACATCGGGTGCTCCCTGGGGCGATGGCCGGGCATGGCAACAGCCGTTCCCGGCGGCCGGCGCCCAGCGGGAATGCCGTTTGCACCCTGCGGCTTCACACTCCTGTACCGAAAGCCCCCGATGCCACCCCAACCCGCGACGAGCTACCACGACCAGATCGGGGCGCCGTCGGCGCGCGACGGCGAAGGCTTCGACACCCTGGTCGTCGGTGCCGGCTTCGCCGGCAGCGTGATCGCCGAGCGCCTGGCCAGCGAAGGCGGCGAGCGTGTGCTCGTCGTCGAACGCCGCCCCCATGTCGGCGGCAACGCCTACGACCGCTACGACGCCGCCGGCCTGCTGGTGCACCCCTACGGACCGCACATCTTCCACACCAACTCGGCCGAGGTGTTCGAGCACCTCTCGCGCTTCACGCGCTGGCGGCCGTATCAGCACCGCGTGCTGGCCAGCGTCGACGGCCGGCTGCTGCCGATCCCGATCAATCTGGACACCGTCAATTCGCTCTACGGGC
>NZ_NRRG01000193.1 GCF_016583575.1 Thiocystis violacea | reverse complement strand
CCCGACCCAGCCGATACGTCCACGCGCTGTCCTGACTACTCCCCTGTATTCTTTAGGGCTTTCCAATTTCTTCCACATCCCCGATCATTGCACTATGGATCGATTTTCCTTACCCATTGCCCGTATCGGCATCATCGGTGGTGGCCAGCTCGGCCGCATGATGGCCAAGGCCGCCAAGCGGATCGGCTGCACCTGCGTGGTGCTCGATCCGCAGCCGGGTTCGCCCGCGGCGCAGATCGCCGGTCAGCAGATCGTCGGTCACTATCATGATCCGGCCAAGCTGCGCGAGCTGGCCGATGCCTGCGACGTGCTCACCTTCGACATCGAGGACATCGGCACCGAGACCCTGGTCGAGCTCGAGCAGGAGGGGCATGCGATCTATCCGGCGCCGGGGGTGCTGGCGCTGATCCAGGACAAGCTCACCCAGAAGCAGGCGCTGGAGGCGGCGGGGATTCCCACCGCGCCCTTCGTGCCGATGC
>NZ_NRRG01000192.1 GCF_016583575.1 Thiocystis violacea | reverse complement strand
GGCTTAGGCCCCGCGTTTTGTTTTCCGCCCCTCGATCACGACGATGGCCCACACCCCCACCTGGCAGACTGCACGTTTTCGCATCGAGCTGTCGCGCCCGCGCGTGATGGCCATCGTCAACGTCACGCCCGACTCGTTCTCGGACGGCGGGCGCTACGTCGACCTGGACGCCGCGCGTGCGCGCTGCGAGCAGTTGCTACGGGAGGGCGCGGACATCCTGGACATCGGCGGCGAGTCCACGCGCCCGGGCTCGCGTGCGCCCGAGCTCGACGAGGAACTCGAGCGCGTGCTGCCGCTGGTGCGGCACGCGGTGACGCTGGGCGTGCCGGTGTCGGTGGACACCAGCCGGCCCGAGCTGATGCGTGCTGCACTCGAGGCTGGCGCCGACATCGTCAACGACGTGCGCGCGCTGCGCCGGCCGGGTGCGCTCGAGGCTGTTGCGGAGCACCCGAGCGCCGGCGTCTGCCTGATGCACATGCGCG
>NZ_NRRG01000191.1 GCF_016583575.1 Thiocystis violacea | reverse complement strand
ATGACGGCACATGGTGAATCTCTTCCAGAATCTCGTTGCCATGGGCTGTGAAGATCGCGCCCTTCCAGAACTCGGCCGTGCTCTCCGCACCGATGAAGGCGGCGCTGAAGAGCAAGCCGCCGAAGAGCGCGCCGGCCGCCAGCACATAGAGCGGGATCAGCATCACCTGCGGGCTTTCGTGCATGTGGCTCATCACCTCGGTGGATGCCCGCGGCTTGCCATGGAAGGTCATGAAGACGAGGCGCCAGGAATAGAAAGAGGTGAAGGCCGCGGCGACGACGAGCATGACAAAGGCGAAGCCGGCCATGACGTTGTGGCCCATGAAGGAGGCCTCGATGATGGCGTCCTTGGAGAAGAAGCCGGCCGTCATCGGAAAGCCCGTCAGGGCGAGCGTGCCCGCCAGCATCATGGCGTATGTGATCGGGATCTTTCTCCACAGCCCGCCCATCTTGCGCATGTCCTGCTCGTCGGAGACGGCATGGATGA
>NZ_NRRG01000190.1 GCF_016583575.1 Thiocystis violacea | reverse complement strand
CGGGGGGCCTGTCATGAGCCGCGCGGTTTTCCTGCGCGTTCTCTGGACGCTTGAGGACCTGCGCGACCTCGTCGCCCTCGCCGGGCTGCTCGGCCTGCTCTTCGCCGTGACCCTCGGCCTTTTCGGCGGGGGCGTGTGATGAGCCTCCGCCGGCTTCGCCTTCAGGGCGACCTCGCCAATCTCCGTTGCCGTGCCGATGGCCCTCCGGGCGCTCTCGAGGCGGTTTTGAGGTTCTGTTCCGCGGCGCTTGCCATCTACGCGCTTGCGACGCTGGTCTACGCCATCGCCTTCCCGGCCGAGTTTTCCGAAATGCTCGGGAGGTGGTGGTGAGGGAGCCGATATTCTCCAGCGAAGCATTCATCCGCCGTGCCCTACATCGACTTTCAGTTCGATGCTCAGGAGCTCGCCGAATGACCGGCGATCAGAGGCCGGAAGAAACGCTTCTTCCGGAATGGGCGCGCTGGAACGGCGAAGGCCCGGCTCCGGCGAAATGGAGAGCCACCAATCCCACGACCGGCGCGGAGACGATCGTCTACCGCTCCTACGCCGACTAT
>NZ_NRRG01000189.1 GCF_016583575.1 Thiocystis violacea | reverse complement strand
TCCAGGAGAGGGGCGAGGTCGAGAATGCCGGCGGCGCGCTCGACGCGCTGGCGGATCTCGTCCTTCGGCATGCGGCGCATCTCCAGCCCGAAAGACATGTTCCGGTAGACGTTGAGATGCGGGTAGAGCGCATAGTCCTGGAAGACCATGGCGATGTCGCGGTTCTTCGGCGCCAGCTCGTTGACCACCTGGCCGCCGATGACGATCTCGCCGGAGGAGACGTCCTCCAATCCGGCGATCATGCGCAGCAGCGTGCTCTTGCCGCAGCCCGACGGGCCGACCAGCACCAGGAATTCGTGATCGGGCACGTCGAGATCGATGCCATGCACGACCTCGACCTCGCCAAAACGCTTCGTTACGCGACGCAGACTGACCTCGGCCAAAAGCTCCTCCCCAGGACTGCCGGGCTGGCCTCACGCAGGTTTTGGTTGCAGTTTTTGCGTGAAACCGCTTACAAACTAGCATCCGTATTTGCTGCCGTCGAGACGCAATGACGA
>NZ_NRRG01000188.1 GCF_016583575.1 Thiocystis violacea | reverse complement strand
GCCGTAGCAGATGCCCAGCACCGGCACGCCCAGGTCCCACACCGCCTGCGGTGCGCGCAGGTCCTCGGCTTCGTAGGTGCTGGCGTGGCTGCCCGACAGGATGATGGCCTTGGGCGCGAACTCGCGCACGAAGGCGTCGCTGACGTCGTTCGGGTGGATCTCGCAATAGACGTGGGCTTCGCGCACGCGGCGTGCGATCAGCTGGGTGACCTGCGACCCGAAGTCGAGGATGAGGATCTTGTCGTGCATCGTCAGGCTCTGGAGAGTTGAAGGCCCGCCGCGCGCACCCGACCGGCTGGTCGTGGTGGCGAGGCGGGCCGGGTGATCACGCGGCGTTGGCGGCCAGCCGCGCTCGGCGCTGTTTGCGGAAATGGGCGATCGCGAAGGCCAGCGCCAGGGCCTGCAGTGCCGCGGAGAAGAACATCGGCGTGCCGATGCGCCAGTCGCCCTGCGGCAGGTTCGACACCAGCCCGAGCAGCGGCGCGGCCAGCGTCGGCGCGACGACCGCCATCAGGCTGTTGAGCGAGCTCAC
>NZ_NRRG01000187.1 GCF_016583575.1 Thiocystis violacea | reverse complement strand
TACACCACGGACGCGATCGGCGCGTCGTTCACGCGAGCCTGCAAGCTTCTCGGAATCGACGACCTACGCTTTCATGACCTGCGGCACGACGGTGTTTCGAGGCTGTTCGAGCTTGGCTTGAACATACCCAAAGTCGCCTCCAACTCCGGTCATAGGTCGTGGACATCGCTCAAACGCTATACGCATCTGCGGCAGACAGGCGATAAGTACGACGGCTGGAAGTGGCTCACGGAGGTGACCAGGAAGGACCCTGCCCTGAAACTTGTCCAACACGGCCAGTTCCCCCGGAGACGGCGTTCCCAGCGGACGGCAGGCCGAGACCATTAAGCGATCGCGTCACCGGTCTCGGGTGTCAGGCGCCTCCGCCATCGCGAAGCCCGGATTAATATTCACAAAATTACCTGGGTGACGAGACACGATTCTTTGGTCGAGACCGAGCAGATCGATGTCGATCAGTTGATGCACGATACCTCCATGCAGCAACCGCAGAACCTCCGATAAGGCCAACGCTGCCGCGA
>NZ_NRRG01000186.1 GCF_016583575.1 Thiocystis violacea | reverse complement strand
GCGCCAGGCGGTGGCTGCCGGGCAGCCGGGTGACGACGGCGGCCGGCTTGTGCGCCAGCGTGTGCAGCAGTTCGCCGCCGGCGCCGGCCTGCGGCGCCGGTACCGGGATGCCGTGCTGCGCCAGGTGCTGCATCAGCTGCAGGTAGTAGGGCAGTTCGGCGCGCGACAGGCGCTCGAACAGCGTGATCACCCACTGGCCCTGGGCCGTGGTGGCGTAGTAGTTGGTGTTCTCGATGCCCGAGCGGATGCCGCGCAGGTCGCTGAGCGCGCCCAGATCGAGGCTGCGGAGCAGGGCATCGGCTTCGGCGAAGCCGACTTCGGTGTAGACCGCCACTTCAGCGCCTCGCTCGCCCGGCTGCGGGGCGGGTGTCTCGCAAGGTCTTCACGCTCAGAACGAAAGCATGTGCCAGACCCGCTGGCCCGAGGGGTCGCCGGGCTGCGACGGGTCGCGTGCCCCGCTCGAGGGCACGATCTCGTAGGGCTTCACGCCGGGCAGCTTGCTGCGCACGGTGATG
>NZ_NRRG01000185.1 GCF_016583575.1 Thiocystis violacea | reverse complement strand
TGTTTGGACGGCTTGCGATCAACCTTTGTGCTGCTCAAGTCAATGATGAGGCCTTTGCCGAAGTCGTCCGCGGTATCTTGAACGACACGGGTGTCGACCCAGGATTGCTGGAGCTTGAATACACAGAAACGATGCTGATGAAGGCGAGCGACTCCAGTCGCGCCGCCTTGCACGAATTTTCGGACATCGGGATCAGCTTCGCCATCGATGACTTCGGCACTGGCTTCTCGTCGTTGATGTACCTCAAGCTATTCCACACCGACAAGCTTAAGATCGATCGTGAATTTGTGCGCGATCTGCTCACCGACCCAGGAGACGCCGAGATCGTCAAGGCCACGATCGCCCTGGGGTCGGCGCTTGGTCTGACCACGGTTGCTGAAGGGGTCGAGGCAGAGGAGCAGGCTGAGTTCCTGCGCCAACACGGCTGCGATCAGGTTCAAGGTTACCTCTATGCGAGACCGATGAGCGCGGAAGCCCTTGAGGGCCATCTTGATGCGCAAGGGGTCTTATTGGA
>NZ_NRRG01000184.1 GCF_016583575.1 Thiocystis violacea | reverse complement strand
GAACGTCAACCATGGCGCAGATCTGCGCTAGAGAGAACGAGCGTGGTAGCTCCGCGATCAGGTTCAGCAGCACCAAGCGCAGGCGCACTGTGGGATCGCTCTCCTGCTCCAAGTAGCTGCGGAGCCTTGTTGGGTTCGGAATGTCAATGCGACGACTGCGGGTCATCTTCATCACCTCCGCGAGTCACTTGATTGATTCCCTCAACTATAGAACAAAATGCTAAGAACTATATCGAGAATAACGTTCCTGCCCGAATTTCCTTGTGATCGGGAACCGGAACTGTGATAGTACTTCCCGGGACCTGCTTTTGCATTACTATGTGACTTCCTCGTTGGCGCGCTTTGATGAATCCGTGATTTTCAAGGATTCCACAGATTTCCTTTCCGGATAAGACCTTCAGCTTAACCGACTGCTACCTCAAGTTGGGTTATATAGACTTCTTGTTGCAATCGCTCGCCGACTTCCGTTGCTGAAGCCGTTTCGAAAAAGAGCTCTAGAGCCTCCCTCAAATTGGGCTCTTCAGGATCTCAGTAGAGTATAATA
>NZ_NRRG01000183.1 GCF_016583575.1 Thiocystis violacea | reverse complement strand
CCGGAACAGCATGCCGAAGCGGTCGATGTCGTAGCGCGCGGCACCGGCGTGCATCATCTCGATGGCACAGCAGGCCAGACCGAAGGTCATCGGCCACAGCGACCCGGTCTTGGACCAGTTGATCAGCTTGTCCACCGAGGTGGTGACGAAGCCTTCCTTGATGACGCCTTCGATTCCCATACGTGTCTCCTGGCAGGCTTGGGATCAGTCCCAGTCCAGCGCACCCTTCTTCCACTCGTAGACGAAGCCGACGACGAGGATTCCGAGGAACAGCATCATCGCCCAGAACCCCGTCGCGCCGATGTCGCGCAGGGCCACGGCCCAGGGAAAGAGGAAGGCGATCTCGAGATCGAAGAGGATGAACAGGATGGCGACGAGGTAGTAGCGCACATCGAACTTCATGCGCGCGTCCTCGAAAGCCTCGAAGCCGCATTCGTACGGGCTGTTCTTCTCGGTGTCCGGCCGGTTGGGGCCGAAGATGAAGCCGAGAACCTGGGGTGCGACCCCGATGGC
>NZ_NRRG01000182.1 GCF_016583575.1 Thiocystis violacea | reverse complement strand
CTTGGGGCGTACCGTGCTGTAGTACTCGTTCTCGATCTGCAGCACGTTGGCGTTGAGCTGCTCGTAGCGATCACCGACCTTGACGCCGATGCGCTGATACTCGGGACAGGGGGTCTCGATCGCCCAGGTGAGGGTGCGTACATACTCGGCGAGGCTGTCGTAGCTCGCCTTGATGCCGGTGCCCTCCTCCTGCTGGTTCTGATAGCCGATATCGCCCATCCGCAGCGAGGTGGCATGCGGATAGTAGAGGGTGGTGTCGTCGAAGTACTCGAGGTCGGTCTCCTGACCCTGCACGAAGCTCGCGCAGATCGCCGGCGAGGCGCCGAACAGATAGGGCACCAGCCAGCCGATGCGCTGCAGGTTGCGCAGCATCCCCATCTGCATGCGATCGCGAAAGGCGCGCGGGTCGCCGCGCTCGCCCTCGATCGCCTGGAGTCGGTCCCAGAACCCCTCGCCGAAGGAGAAGTTGTAGTGGATCCCGGCGATCACCTGCATGGTGCGCCCGTAGCGATTA
>NZ_NRRG01000181.1 GCF_016583575.1 Thiocystis violacea | reverse complement strand
GTCGTTGCCGCTGCGCGGCGCGCTGACGAGGATGCATGGGGGCTGGCTCCACGGGTGGGCAGTTGGGTTTGGCCACTCTCAGCCTACCACCACCGCCAGCCTTTCTCATGCGTTTCAGCAGGTTGGGATTATCTTAGTGCCATTCGAACCTGACCCCTTTCGCCCAGATTCGCGCCCAACAAAAAACGCCCCCGGTTTCCCGAGGGCGTTCAAAGGTCAGGCGTTATCGCTGGGAACGATGGGTTTCGCTATCGCTCTACCCATCCTACCTTGCTAACCAATGTCAAGACGTCGTTCGATGCGTTCGATACGATCAGTCAAACGGTCATAACGGATATTCTGCGCTGCGACTTCACCATATAAATCGGCGGGTAGTACCCTTCTCTATATGATTTCACAGATGAGCTTTGGCTGAGAGAGTGCTATTATAATGATGGACGAAATCCTGGTTCCGTGAACTGAATGAACCGTCTTCCAAGAATTCCCGTTACATAACAAGAGGATGGAGGTAAAATACGCCCATTCTAGGGCTCACCCGGCAGGTGACAAGTTGCGACGTTTCATCATCACG
>NZ_NRRG01000180.1 GCF_016583575.1 Thiocystis violacea | reverse complement strand
CGTGATGATGAAACGTCGCAACTTGTCACCTGCCGGGTGAGCCCTAGAATGGGCGTATTTTACCTCCATCCTCTTGTTATGTAACGGGAATTCTTGGAAGACGGTTCATTCAGTTCACGGAACCAGGTAACAGTTAATAAAAATCAATTAACGCCTAATTTATATTGTATCTGATTATGGCCTATTTGGCGAAGAAGTAAGCGGCCTGAGGCGAGATAAACTTGTGCCTCACTCGACGTAGGCTTGCGTTCATAATCTCTACTCAGCCGACGTGATCGGCCAAGCCATGCAAATGTTCGCTCAACGACCCAGCGGTGGGGTAAAACATGGAAACCTTTAACCCCTTTTTTCGGTAGTGCCACAATCTATATGATCTATTATCTGACTGGATTTATTCAAACATGAATCACTGCCCTACTTGCAACTCTACCAAGATCGTGAAGAATGGATTTAATGCAACCGGAAAGCAAAACCATCTTTGTCGGGAATGTGGTCGTCAATTCGTGCTTGACCCCTTGGTTTCAGATATTTCTGAAGAGACCAAATCGCTGATTGATCGACTGCTTCTTGAACGGA
>NZ_NRRG01000179.1 GCF_016583575.1 Thiocystis violacea | reverse complement strand
CCTGAAGCTCGGCGACACCGTCACCGTCAACGTGCTCGGCCGGAACCTGACGGCGAGGATCGCCAATTTCCGCTCGGTGGAGTGGGAATCGCTCGCCATCAACTTCGTCATGGTGTTTACGCCGAACACATTTTCGGGAGCGCCGCACACCCATCTCGCCACTCTGACCCTGCCGGAGGGGAGCCCGGAAGCGCTCTCCGGCACGGTCCTGCGCGAGGTGACCGACGCCTTTCCGGGGGTCACCTCGGTGCGCGTCAAGGATGCCATCGAAGCGGTCAATTCGGTCGTCAGGCAGCTGGCGCTCGCCGTGCGCATCGCCGCCTCGCTCGCCCTCCTCGTCTCCATGCTGGTGCTCGCCGGAGCGCTCGCCGCCGGTCATCGACAGCGCCGCCAGGACGCCGTCATCCTGAAGGCACTAGGGGCCACGAGGCGGCAGCTTCTCTCGGCTTTCGCGCTCGAATACGGGCTCCTCGGCCTCGCCACCGGTCTCTTCGCTCTCGCCGCCGGATCGGGCGCCGCATGGTT
>NZ_NRRG01000178.1 GCF_016583575.1 Thiocystis violacea | reverse complement strand
AGCTTGAAGTCGTTAAAAAGAAAAAAGGGGTTAAAGGTTTCCATGTTTTACCCCGCCGCTGGGTCGTTGAGCGAACATTTGCATGGCTTGGCCGATCACGTCGGCTGAGTAGAGATTATGAACGCAAGCCTACGTCGAGTGAGGCACAAGTTTATCTCGCCTCAGGCCGCTTACTTCTTCGTCAAATAGGCCATAATCAGATACAATATGAATTGTAAGTTAATTGATTTCTATTAACGGTTAATTGGATCGACTATAGCGATGTGTTCCTATACAGCCTCTCAGACATCAGGACATTGGGGGCAGAATCTCATGGCGATGTCATTATAATCAATATCTTAATGTGAAATGCACTGTACTGAGCAGACTCTCAGAGGCTTAGGATTTTCCGTCCACCCCATTCGACAAGCTCATGACAGGCTTCGACAAGCTCAGGGCGAACGGAAAATCCTTAACTGATGTTACGCAGCCGCCGCTTTCAAGCGCCTGAGTTCGCCGAAAGCATGCTGAAGCGCCTCGACATAGAGCTTCGCGCGGAGTGCGAAATGGTTGAGCTTGTGGGCCCGCTTGAGGCATTCGAGC
>NZ_NRRG01000177.1 GCF_016583575.1 Thiocystis violacea | reverse complement strand
AATTCCGTCATTACGCTGTCGGCAAGGAATCGGGAAAGACAAATCACATCGAACGATACAACGGCACACTCAGGCAACGTATTTCCAGGCTCGTACGAAAAGCACTTTCTTTTTCAAAAAAGCTTCAGAACCATATTGGAGCTATTTGGTATTTCGTCCATCATTATAATAGCACTCTCTCAGCCAAAGCTCATCTGTGAAATCATATAGAGAAGGGTACTACCGCAAATTCTTCTGCAGCCCAGCCCATCGTCAGCTCCAAAACATCTCAGAAAACCCAAGTCTAACCAGTACACCTAAAGTTGTGTGGAATGGGATGCCTTCACGCTTTGACTATCAATGATGGCTCCCGTCGGGTTTGGCGCGCGGTCTTTTTTTGCGTAAACGCTGACGAAGCGCGGTATTGACTTGTTCAAGCATCAGGCGGCCTTGTTCATAAGCCCGCCCAAGTCCGCGTTCAGAACTTGGTGATGGATGTGCGGGGATTTGGCAGAACCCTCGAAATTTCCTACCCTTGGAAGTGCAAACTCACCGAGGGTTCGGAAAGATGTTCGAAGATCCTGCCGAGATTGACTTTAGACCAAG
>NZ_NRRG01000176.1 GCF_016583575.1 Thiocystis violacea | reverse complement strand
GGCGCCGATGTTGCCACCATCGCCGCGCGCCGCGGTCTCAAGCCGCGCACCATCCACGGTCATCTCGCCCGCGCGGTGGCCGCCGGCGAGCTCGACGCGGCCACCGCCACCGGGCTCGACGCCGCCAGCCTGAAGCGCATCGAGACGGCCTTCGCCGCGCTGCCCGAGAACGCCATCAGCCCGCTGCGCGCGCTCCACGAGGCCCTCGGCGGTGAGTTCGACTACGGCGTGCTGCAGTGCGTGCGCGCCGCCCTGGAGCGTGATTGATCCGATGTCCCGACTGATCCTGCTCAACAAGCCCTATGGCGTGCTCTGCCAGTTCTCCGGCGAGGGCCCAACCCTCGGCGACCACGTCCCGCTGCCCGGCGTCTATCCCGCCGGGCGGCTCGACAAGGACAGCGAGGGGCTGCTGCTGCTCACCGACGACGGCCAGCTCCAGCACCGCATCAGCCACCCCCGACACAAGGCCTGGAAGACCTACTGGGTGCAGGTCGAGGGCACCCCGGAGGCCGCACAACTCGACGCACTCGCCGCCGGCGTCACCCTCAAGGACGGCCCGACCCGTCCGGCACGGGTGCGCGCCATCGCCGAGC
>NZ_NRRG01000175.1 GCF_016583575.1 Thiocystis violacea | reverse complement strand
TGCTCAGGGTAGTGTTTGCCAGACGATGGCAGGCCAATTCTCGCTGCGGTCGAGCAGCACGTCCAGGCGCACCAGCGCGACGCCGAAGCGCGCCCGCACGCTGGCGACAAAATATTTGCTCCTGACGTCGATCTGCGTCGTGTCGGCCTCCAGCCCCCAGTCGTCACGGTGCAGGCGTGCCCTGAAATCGGCTACGTCCCTGAACCACGCGCGCTCGCGCTCGGCGACGAGAACGCGCGCGGCGTCGAGTGTCAGCCCCGGCACCGAGGCGGCGAGCACCTCGGCCGGCGCCGTGTTGACATTGACCCTGCCGCCTGCCGGCAGTGCCGCGACGAACGGCGCCAGACGTGCGATCAATTCTGCAGTATAGCCGCGTACCTGGGCGAGTTCCTCGACGCGCACGAGCGGCGCGTTGGCCGGTCGGCGCGGGTGAAGCTGGACGCCGTACCACGCGGCCTCGGCGCCACCGGGCGAGCGCGCCAGATCGTCGGCGTCGAGCCAGTCGAGCAGCGCCGCCAAGAGCGGTGCGGTGTCGGCGCGGGCGACGCCGACGATC
>NZ_NRRG01000174.1 GCF_016583575.1 Thiocystis violacea | reverse complement strand
TATCCTTTTGTCTGTCGCCCGCAGCTTCTCGCCCAACCGCCCTTCCGTGGACCGATTCGTCCCCGCCCGGGCGCTATTCGCGTCGCTGAAATGAATTCCGGCATCGCTATTTGCCAAGAGGACGTTGCCGCGTCATTCAGATCACGGATTCAGGAAGTAGACAACTCAGATTGGATTGAGTTCTGTAACCAGCGGCGGCCGGATATCGAAAAAAACGCTGCGGAACTGCGTCCCCTTAATAAGCAGATAAAAAATTTGGGTTGTGATGGCTATAGCACATCGTCGGTTTGCATCGAGTTGATTAGGGATCGCAATAGGCTAGTTCATGAGCGAGTTCTTGGCGGTTATTGGCGTTGCGATAACATTAAACCATTCTCTAAGGTTTTTGTGTACGATGACACAACTTGCAATAACAGGTAATCAAGAAGGAATTAAAAATTAAAGGGGCCAGGTTCGAATGGCACTAAGATAAGCCCAACCTGCTGAAACGCATGAGAAAGGCTGGCGGTGGTGGTAGGCTGAGAGTGGCCAAACCCAACTGCCCACCCGTGGAGCCAGCCCCCATGCATCCTCGTCAGCGCGCCGCGCAGCGGCAACGAC
>NZ_NRRG01000173.1 GCF_016583575.1 Thiocystis violacea | reverse complement strand
CGTTATACTGAACTCATCCCCCATCACGATAGGAGCGATCTCATGGCCAGAATTGCACGTGTCGTAGTGCCGGATTACCCGCACCATGTGACCCAGCGCGGCAACCGTCGCCAGCAGACCTTCCTATGCGAGGACGACTACGCCACCTACCTGTCGTTGATGGCTGCATCCTGCGCCGCTTGCGGCACCGAGGTGCTGGCGTACTGTCTGATGCCGAACCATGTGCACCTGATCATGGTTCCCCACAGCCCGGACGGCCTGCGTGCCGCGATCGCCGACGTGCATCGGCGCTACACGCGGCGGATCAACTCACGCGAAGGCTGGACCGGCCACCTCTGGCAGGACCGCTTCCACTCGTTCGTGCTCGACGAAGCGCAGCTGCTCGCCGCCGTTCGCTACATCGAGAACAACCCGGTACGGGCGGGACTGTGCACCCGCCCCGAGGAGTGGGCCTGGTCGAGCGCGCGCGCGCACCTCTCGGGTGCCGATGATGCACTCGTCCGCGTCGCCCCGCTGCAGGAGATGGTTTCCGACTGGGCAGCGTTCCTCGGCGCACCGT
>NZ_NRRG01000172.1 GCF_016583575.1 Thiocystis violacea | reverse complement strand
GGCAGGGAGGCCAGGTCATGAGATTCGATTGGTATCAGGCGTCCGTCTTTGGGCCAGACGCTGATGATGTTACGGGGTTCCTTGAACGGGAGCTTGATCTAGCTACGGTCTACCCTGGTAGGCCCAAAAATGGCTATCTCCGGGCGGCGCTGCTGCGGCGTGGCGATAGGGATCTGGCGGAAGTCTGGTGGGGCGGCAATCCGGGCGTGAACGTCAAGGGGACAGGTGAGGACTCTCCCGAGGTCGCGAGGATCCTTAGCAAGGGGCGGCGGTTGTTTGGCTGGAAGGTCTGTCCGACTCGGGTTGATTCGTGCATCGATTGGGTTGAAGAGTCTCTCTTCGATCACATGGCAGCAAAGCTCATTCGGTTTGCGCTGGCCAAGGGCATCAAGATTGAGCAGAAAGGCGATTGGGAGAGAGGGGAGGCGCGCACGCTCTACCTCGGGGCACGCAGCTCGACGTGTCAGCTCGTCCTTTACGAGAAGGGCTATGAGTCAGGCGGCGATAAGCGGTGGGTCCGGCTTGAGGCTCGCGTCTATCCGGCGCCGCACGCGCGGGAAGCTGTTGCGCTCTGGGGTGAGGAAGATTTCTTCAGGGCGTCTCGGTGGATGGCTGGCG
>NZ_NRRG01000171.1 GCF_016583575.1 Thiocystis violacea | reverse complement strand
GTGCTCAGGGATGGCCCTCGAGGAGGGTCCGCAGCTCGAGGTCGGCTGCCTTGCGTCCCTCGAGATCGGTTCGGGTGCCATCGAACAACAGTCGACCGCGGTCGAGCACCGCAACCCGGTCGCCGGGTGCGATCAGCTCGAGCAAGTTGTTCTCGGTCGCGATCAGGGTCAAGCCCTGGGCCTCGCGCTGAACCCGGAGGATCGCCAGGATATCGCGCAGCGCCGGTTGATCGAGTCCGTCGCTCAAGCCATCGCAGATCAGGAGCTCGGGCCGGTTGATCAGGGCGCGGGCGAGCTCGGCGCGACGGCGCTGGCCGAGCGAGAGCGCGCGCGGATAGCGGTGCTCCATGCCGTCGAGCTGCAGCTGGGTGATCACCAGCCTGGCCGCACGCGCGAGGTCTCCGGGGCTGTGTGGCCGTGCCCGCAGCGGCAGCAGCATGTTCTCGAGCACGCTGAGCTCGTCCAACAAGGAGCCGCCCTGGAGCAGCGCGCCGACGCGCCCCCGCAGCCGGTTGAGGCGGGCATCGTCGAGTCGGGTCAATTCTTTGCCGAACAGCCGGATACGCCCGGCCGAGGGTTGGTCCAATCC
>NZ_NRRG01000170.1 GCF_016583575.1 Thiocystis violacea | reverse complement strand
CATTGAGGAGACCATGGCAGACCGCAGACTGCAGGTGTTTCACACCGTTGCCCGGCTGATGAGCTTTACGAAAGCGGCTGAAGCGCTGCATATGACGCAGCCGGCGGTGACCTTTCAGGTCCGACAGCTGGAAGAGCAGTTCAACACGCGGCTGTTCGATCGGGGGCGCAACCGCATCAGCTTGACCGATGCCGGTAAGCGGGTATTCGAATATGCGGATCGTATCTTCGCGCTCTACGCCGAGATGGAGCAGGGCGTGCGCGAGCTCACCGGCGACATCAGCGGCTCGTTGACGATCGGTGCCAGTACGACGATCGCCGAGTACATGCTTCCGACCCTGCTCGGCGACTTCAAGAAGCGCTATCCCGAGATCGCGATCCACCTGAAGGTCTCCAATAGTGAGGGTATCGTCTCCCTGGTCGAGCGCAACGCGATCGATCTCGGCGTGGTCGAGTCGCCGGTGTCCAACCGCAACCTCGTGGTCGAGACCTGCAAGCAGGACGAACTGGTCGCGATCGTGCCGCCGGCCCACGACCTGGCGCCCCTGGGGCCCGTCGCCTGTCGGCGCGTGCTCGACTACCCCTTCATCTGTCGCGAGGAAGGGTCGGGG
>NZ_NRRG01000169.1 GCF_016583575.1 Thiocystis violacea | reverse complement strand
CTCCACCCATTGACGTCAATGGAAAGTCCCTATTGGCGTTACTATGGGAACATACGTCATTATTGACGTCAATGGGCGGGGGTCGTTGGGCGGTCAGCCAGGCGGGCCATTTACCGTAAGTTATGTAACGCGGAACTCCATATATGGGCTATGAACTAATGACCCCGTAATTGATTACTATTAATAACTAGTCAATAATCAATGTCAACATGGCGGTCATATTGGACATGAGCCAATATAAATGTACATATTATGATATAGATACAACGTATGCAATGGCCAATAGCCAATATTGATTTATGCTATATAACCAATGACTAATATGGCTAATTGCCAATATTGATTCAATGTATAGATCTTCCATACCTACCAGTTCTGCGCCTGCAGCAATGGCAACAACGTTGCGCAAACTATTAACTGGCGAACTACTTACTCTAGCTTCCCGGCAACAATTAATAGACTGGATGGAGGCGGATAAAGTTGCAGGACCACTTCTGCGCTCGGCCCTTCCGGCTGGCTGGTTTATTGCTGATAAATCTGGAGCCGGTGAGCGTGGGTCTCGCGGTATCATTGCAGCACTGGGGCCAGATGGTAAGCCCTCCCGTATCGTAGTTATCTACACGACGGGGAGTCAGGCAACTATGGATGAACGAAATAGACAGATCGCTGAGA
>NZ_NRRG01000168.1 GCF_016583575.1 Thiocystis violacea | reverse complement strand
ACCCCTTCGCCTTCGGCGGCGGCAGCAACGTGCGCACCGCGGTGCTGACGCTGAACATGACGCACCGCAGCGAGCGCCAGGGCTTAAGCAAGCAGGACATCGAAGCCGAGCTGCGCACGGCGCTGGAAGCCGTGCCCGGCGCCCGGGTGCAGGTGGGCCTGGGGTCGTCGAGCGAGAAGTACGTGCTGGTGCTGGCCGGCGAGGACGGCGCCGCGCTGGCCGAGCATGCGCGTGTCGTCGAGCGCGAACTGCGCACGCTGCCGGGCGTCGGCGCCGTCACCTCGACCGCCAGCCTGGTGCGGCCCGAACTCGTCGTGCGGCCCGACTTCGCGCGTGCCGCCGACCTGGGCGTCACCTCGGCCGACATCGCCGACACGCTGCGCATCGCCACCGCGGGCGACTACGACCAGGACCTGGCCAAGCTCAACCTGAGCCAGCGCCAGGTGCCGGTGGTGGTGAGGCTCCCGGACGACGCGCGGCGCGACTTCGACCTGCTGTCGCGCCTGCCGGTGCCCGGCCAGCGCGGCCCGGTGGCACTGTCCAACGTGGCCACGCTCGAGATCGCCAGCGGCCCGTCCGAGATCGCGCGCTACGACCGGCTGCGCAACGTGAACTTCGAGATCGAGCTCAACCAGCGGCCGCTGGGCGAGGTGCAGGC
>NZ_NRRG01000167.1 GCF_016583575.1 Thiocystis violacea | reverse complement strand
TATCCTTTTGTCTGTCGCCCGCAGCTTCTCGCCCAACCGCCCTTCCGTGGACCGATTCGTCCCCGCCCGGGCGCTATTCGCGTCGCTGAAATGAATTCCGGCATCGCTATTTGCCAAGAGGACGTTGCCGCGTCATTCAGATCACGGATTCAGGCATGATTTTCCAAATACTCCTGTATCATCTCATCCGTCACATGACCCGAACCAAAAGAGGCATACCCAATCCCCCAGAAATGTTTACCCCAATAGATTTTTCCAAGCTGCGGAAATTCTTCTTGTATTTTCCTTGATGATCGACCCTTACACAATCGAACAATATCGCTTACCGACAGTTTTGGAGGATAGGATATGTATAAGTGGACATGATCTTTACTGACTCGGCCTTTGATAATTTGAATATCGCTTTGGTCGCAGACTTGACGAATCAGATCCCGAATACGCAAACCAATATCTTTCGTCAATACTTTGTATCGGTATTTCGCAATCCAAATCAGGTGGACTTTCAAGTCATGAACAGTGTGCGATGCTTTTCTGTAAGACCTCATAAATGAGAGTATACTAAAAATTTCCTGAATCCGTGATCTGAATGACGCGGCAACGTCCTCTTGGCAAATAGCGATGCCGGAATTCATTTCAGCGACGCGAATAGCGCCCGGGCGGGGACGAATCGGTCCACGGAAGGGCGGTTGGGCGAG
>NZ_NRRG01000166.1 GCF_016583575.1 Thiocystis violacea | reverse complement strand
CCTGCTGGTCCTGATCGCCGAACCACGGGTCGGCTTGCGTCGTGGCCGCATCGAGCCGCGTGCCTTGAAGCGTCGCCCGAAGAACTATCCGCTGCTGACCAAACCCAGGCGCATTGCACAGGAAGAGATCCGTAACCATGGCCACCCGAAGAAACAGCGCTGAGGACACCGATTCCGCAAACCGCATCAGCGGTTGTAACTGTTTGTTTTTAAAAATCGAGAGACTTATCTTAGTGCCATTCGGGTCTGTCCCGGTTTTCCCAGGTGACGTTAGGTGGACGCCTTTGTCGCTAAGATAGCAAGGATATGAAATCAAGAATGGAAAATGATACTCACAAAACAAAAGTGTATCTAAGAATCGCAAATGAATCAGAGCTTGAAAAGTTTAAAAAAGATTTACAAGAAGCCTTTGAAATATCGGCCGAAAAAGAATTCGGACACAAATTAGATGAACCAATTCCTTCTGATTCAGATATAGAAGCGGCATTTAAATCTGCTGGTGCCGTAGTATATCAAGTTCTTGCAAATGAAAAAATCGCAGGAGGCGCCATTGTATCAATTGATGAAGCAACTCAACATAATAAACTATTACTCTTTCCTGGTTCCGTGAACTGAATGAACCGTCTTCCAAGAATTCCCGTTACATAACAAGAGGATGGAGGTAAAATACGCCCATTCTAGGGCTCACCCGGCAGGTGACAAGTTGCGACGTTTCATCATCACG
>NZ_NRRG01000165.1 GCF_016583575.1 Thiocystis violacea | reverse complement strand
CGTGATGATGAAACGTCGCAACTTGTCACCTGCCGGGTGAGCCCTAGAATGGGCGTATTTTACCTCCATCCTCTTGTTATGTAACGGGAATTCTTGGAAGACGGTTCATTCAGTTCACGGAACCAGGTTCTTGGTAATTACTTGACGTTAATTCGAAATGGGGTAAATGTAAAACAAGATGATACCGGGCAAGGGTGGCCAGTGACACGCATTGAAACTATTTGGAATGGCGATATTGATGCTAGGCGCGTAAAATGGACAGTTCCGGATGAAAAACTAGAAGAGAAGTTTTTTCTTAAACAAGGGGATATATTGTTTAGTCATATTAATAGCCCTGAGCATATCGCTAAGACGGCTATATATCGAGGCTCACCTTATCCATTAATACATGGAATAAACCTTCTTCGGTTGCGAGCTTTGGATAATACAATCAATCCTTATTGGCTTGAAATTTATTTAAAGACACCTTTTTCTAGAGAGTATTTCAGAAGCAGGTGCAAAAAAGCAGTCAATCAAGCTAGCCTGAATCAATCGGACATAAACTCTCTTCCTATTATTGTCCCTCCAATATCGGGTCAGGACGGAATGGCACTAAGATAAGCCCAACCTGCTGAAACGCATGAGAAAGGCTGGCGGTGGTGGTAGGCTGAGAGTGGCCAAACCCAACTGCCCACCCGTGGAGCCAGCCCCCATGCATCCTCGTCAGCGCGCCGCGCAGCGGCAACGAC
>NZ_NRRG01000164.1 GCF_016583575.1 Thiocystis violacea | reverse complement strand
CGCGCTTCGAACCGTTATCAACAAGCATGATCCTCGTGTTGCTTCGGTTTGGGTTCATCTGCGTCGGGTACGGATCTGCACTGGTCTCAAGCCCTCGTTGCGGCGTCGAAGATCGCGGCGAGGCCATGCTGATTCAACTCGTGCAAGACAGCGGAAATCCCGAGACCCCTTCTCGCTGCCCGCAAGGGTCGTGCGGTAGGAGCCCGCTTGCGGGCGACCGCGGCGGCGCCCGCAGCGTCCGAGATCGCCGGCAAGCCGGCTCCTACCGCAGGCGCAACCAGCCGGGGGCGGTCCCGCCCGTTTCCGGGGTGCGGCCGCAAAATAACGTACATTAGGAAGCGCCATGACAGGCAGACAACACAATCCCTTCAAGTAGTATGTCCGGTATTGAGCACATCTTTCGATGCCGCACCCTGATCGGCGCGAGAAAAGCGATCGATCAGATTCAATGCACGAAAACGAAATATCCGAGCCGTCGTCGATGGCGCACTGGCCGTACATCGTGCGCTGGGTCCAGGTCTGCTGGAGTCGGTCTACGAGTTGGCCCTCGCGTATGAGCTGGCACAACGCGGACTGACCGTTGAGCGCCAAGTACCGATTTCGATCGAATACCAAGGCGTCCCGCTGGGGGAAGGCTTCCGCGCCGATCTCATCGTCGAAGGCAAAGTGTTGCTGGAACTCAAATCGG
>NZ_NRRG01000163.1 GCF_016583575.1 Thiocystis violacea | reverse complement strand
AGCCAACGGCCTGGAGCCCTGGGCCTACCTCAACCACCTCTTCGAGCACCTGCCAGCGGCCAAGACCCCAGAGGCCATCGCGGCTCTCCTGCCGCACAACCTGAAAATGGACGACATCAAGCCGGTTGGGTCAATCCTGTAGTTGGCCGGACGCTTACGACTGACGGAGATCGGTCATGCCATCAAGCTATCAGCAAGACTACTTCACCTGGACCCAGGAGCAGGCCGCCTATCTCCGGCAAGGCCGCCTGGAGTTGCTGGACCTGGAGCATCTGGCCGAAGAGGTGGCCGATATGGGCAAATCCGAGCAACGCGAACTGGCTCATCGGCTGGCTATTCTCATCGGGCACCTGCTCAAATTAGAGGTGCAGCTTGATCGCACCCGCACCAACGAGAAGATCTGGCGCAATACCGCCAAGACCCAGCGCGACCAATTGAGCAAGCTGCTGCGTCAGAATCCAGGGCTCAAGAACCCGGCGTATCTCGCCGATACCTTGGACACCGGCTGGCAAGATGGTCGCGATCTGGCCATCCGCGAAACCGGCCTGGACCCTGAGGCATCCCCTAGCTATTTATATTTTAAACAAAGACTTAAACAATGGTTGCGGCGCGACAATGAACAGGCACAGGGGATCGTGGTCCTTGGGAAGTGACGAAACCACCCAGGAGACCCCCGATGCCTGTCATCACGATTCTACACCGATGCCTGGATCCGTTACTTCCACACATCTATTGCCG
>NZ_NRRG01000162.1 GCF_016583575.1 Thiocystis violacea | reverse complement strand
AACGACCATCGCCGAGCTGGTCGAGGCCATCGGGCCGCCCAGCCAATGGGTCGCGAGTGACCATGATGCACTGCTCGCCGAGTGACCGCAGCAGGCCAATTTTGTGGGGATACCTCAGGGACAGACCCTGAGGTATCCCCGCGAATTCATCCTCCGTCCCGTGGGAGCGGCTTGCCGCCGCGAAAAACCTCGTGTCGGCGCTCATCGCGGCTAAAAGCCGCTCCCACGAAATCCTATCGATTGGGGCGCTACCGGGTAATGGGAGCGAAGCCCGGCAACGGTGTCCCTACAAAGCTTGAGCCTCGGCGCGTACTCGACCAGATTCGCGGCGATCGACAAGCACGCCCACCATGTCGCGGGTATCCGCGACATGGTTTCAGAGGCGTGGCGTTGACACCCGCGAGCCGGCGCACCATTTTGTCAGCATCCTGACCCGCGAGACCCATCCATGACCGCCATCGCCTTCGATACCCTGAAGTTCGTCCGCACGCTCCAGCGCGCCGGGCTTCCCGAGCCCCAGGCCGAGGCGATCGCCGAAGCGTTTCGCGAGGCGCAAACGGAGTCCAACCCTGAGGCATCCCCTAGCTATTTATATTTTAAACAAAGACTTAAACAATGGTTGCGGCGCGACAATGAACAGGCACAGGGGATCGTGGTCCTTGGGAAGTGACGAAACCACCCAGGAGACCCCCGATGCCTGTCATCACGATTCTACACCGATGCCTGGATCCGTTACTTCCACACATCTATTGCCG
>NZ_NRRG01000161.1 GCF_016583575.1 Thiocystis violacea | reverse complement strand
AGCCAGGCCATCGGCTCCAATGCCTACCAACGCAGCTTCGCGCGGCTCGACAGCGGCACCTTTGGTCCGGACCTGCGGGCCTTCGTCTCCGGGTCCTATACCGATGCGGACAAATGGAGAGGGGCCGGCTCGCTCGGGCCGCGCCAGAACCTGGCCGCGGGGCTCGGCTACGGTCTGGACCAGGGCGGCCCGACCGTCGAGCTGTTCTTCAATGCGACCGACCACGACCGCAACGACATCCGCGCGCTCGATTATCGCCAAGCGCGCAATGTCGGCCGCTATCGCGACTTCGACTATAACAGCGGGCGCACCGGCGACCCGGCCATCGATGTCGATTATTTCGACTACTACCACACCAGCACCGAGAACCGCGATCTGCTGGCGATCGCCAGCCTGCCGCTTGCCGCCGGCACCCTCAGCGTCAAGCCCTACTATGCCAAAGAGCAGGCGCAGATCCGTAACGGCAAACAGGACCGCGTGCGCGATCTGAATCGCTACGGGATCAATGCCGATTTCGTCGGCGAGGTCGCCGGACTCGAGATCAGCACCGGCTACTGGTGGGAGTCGGCCGATCTGGAGAAATCGGTGCGGCGGATGCAGATCACCCCGACCGGGCGCGAGGCGGACGGCTGGGTCTATCTGGCCGAGAACGACGGCCGCGGCGCCATCCACAGCCCCTATTTCCAGCTCGGGCAGCAGCTTGGGCGTCTGCGCTGGCAGGCCGGCATCAAGTACTTCCGCTACA
>NZ_NRRG01000160.1 GCF_016583575.1 Thiocystis violacea | reverse complement strand
TATCCTTTTGTCTGTCGCCCGCAGCTTCTCGCCCAACCGCCCTTCCGTGGACCGATTCGTCCCCGCCCGGGCGCTATTCGCGTCGCTGAAATGAATTCCGGCATCGCTATTTGCCAAGAGGACGTTGCCGCGTCATTCAGATCACGGATTCAGGTGAAGGTTACCATGAATAATAAAGTGTACATATCCGCAATAATTTCTATTACAATAATTGTAATTTGCATTATTGCATACCTTTTTCTTGGCGCTAACCCAAGAGAAGATTTACTGGAAAAACAAATCATCGAATACAAAATAGAAATTGAACAGATGCGAGCGAGTAATGCAAAATATATTAACGAAATCAAGGATCTTAATGTGGAGGTTTCAAGAATAAACGCATCCCAGCCCGGAGGCGCTGCGGTAGAGGAAATAAGGAAAGCGCTTTCTGAAAAAGAAACAAGGCTGCAAAACACGGAGGATCATCTGGTGAAAAATGAAAAAGCTCTTCAAATTAGACAGGAAAATCTAGATAAATTGCATCTAGAATTTTTTGAGAAAACAGGTTTAAAAATGGAAGATATAGGGGCTGCAAAAGAAATAAAAAGCAACTTCGCCGAAATGAAAGAAAAGCTTAACGACGCTCAAGAAATGGCAAATTACTGGTTGATACCTGGTTCCGTGAACTGAATGAACCGTCTTCCAAGAATTCCCGTTACATAACAAGAGGATGGAGGTAAAATACGCCCATTCTAGGGCTCACCCGGCAGGTGACAAGTTGCGACGTTTCATCATCACG
>NZ_NRRG01000159.1 GCF_016583575.1 Thiocystis violacea | reverse complement strand
GCGGGGCTGCCGGTTCCGGCATCGGTTCGGGTTCGGGCTCGCCGTGGAACGAACCCGGCTTCCAGGCGGCGAAGTCGCCGAGCTCCTCGCGCGGGATGAAACGCGTGTAGGCGCTCGCCGGCTTGCTGCCCTGCGGCGGCGGGACGTTGCGGAAGCCGTGCTTGTTAGACGAACTGCTCATCACCACCGCTGCTCAGCATGATCTGTCCTTCGTCGGCCAGGCGGCGGACGGTCTTGAGCATTTCCTTCTGCTCGGCCTCGACCTCGGACAGCCGCACCGGGCCGCGCGACTCGAGGTCTTCGCGCAGCGTCTCGGCGGCGCGCGTGGACATGTTCTTGAAGATCTTCTCGCGCAGGCCCGGCGTGGCGCCCTTGAGCGCGACGATCAGCGACTCGGACTGCACCTCGCGCAGCAGCGCCTGGATGCCCTTGTCGTCGATCTTCTCCAGGTCGTCGAAGGTGAACATGTTGTCCATGATCTTCTGCGCCAGCTCGTTGTCGGCCTCGCGCACGAAGTCCAGCACCGAGGTCTCGACCGAGCTGCCCAGCATGTTCAGGATCTCGGCCGCGGCCTTGACGCCGCCCAGCGAGCTCTTCTTCATGCGGTCGCCGCCGGCGAGCACCTTGCTCATGACCTCGTTCAAGTCCTTCAGCGCCGCCGGCTGGATGCCGTCGAGCGTGGCGATGCGCACCAGCACCTCGTTGCGCTGACGTTCGACGAACTGCTTGAGCACCTCGGCGG
>NZ_NRRG01000158.1 GCF_016583575.1 Thiocystis violacea | reverse complement strand
TGGTGCTGGGCGGCCTGGGCACGCTGGCCGTCGCGGCGGCCTGGTTCAAGCTGTTCCCGGCGCTGGCCGAGCGCGACGAACTGGTCGCCACGCCGGCGGCACGCCCGCGCTGAACACCGGTGCTGCGGCGCCTCGCGGCGCCGCAGCACCCTCATCAGCCGCGTTTGGCCTTCAGGTTGGCGCGCCCGGCGCGCTGGCGCGCCTTCCAGGTCGACACCAGTTCGCGCCGTTCGAGCGCGCTCATCGTGTCGCGCTGGGCTTCGCGCAGCAGCTTGCCGAAGCTCTTCAGCCGCTCGGGCGCGACCGCACCGCGCACCGCGCAGCCGGGCTCGCCTTCGTGGCGGCAGTCGCGGAAACGGCACATCGGTGCCAGCGCCGCGATGTCGTCGAAGGCACCGGCGACGTCACCCGCCTCGCTGTCCAGGCGCAGCGTGCGCAGCCCCGGGGTGTCGATCAGGCATGCACCACCGGGCAGCGGGTGCAGCGTGCGCACCGTCGTCGTGTGGCGGCCGCGGCCGTCGCCGCGGCGCGTGCCGCCGGTGGCGGCGACCTCGGCGGCGCAGAGCGCGTTCGCCAGCGTGCTCTTGCCGGCACCGCTGGAACCCAGCAGCACCAGCGTTTGCCCCGGCGCGAGCCAGGGTGCGAGCAGCGAGCGTGCGTCGTCGGCCAGCGTGTTCAGCGCCAGCACCTCGACGCCGGCCGGCGCCAGCGCCATCGCATCGCGCAGCCGGCGCGCCGGGTCGGCGCAGAGGTCGGCCTTGCTCAGCACGACGACGCAGGA
>NZ_NRRG01000157.1 GCF_016583575.1 Thiocystis violacea | reverse complement strand
GGCACCGGCTTGTCTGGTTCGGACTCGCCCTCCCGGACACTTTCCGTCTCGGCCGGGGGCGCTGTCTCCGGGTCGCTCGGGGGCGCGGATTCGGTCGCCGGCGGATCGGATGTCTCAACGGCTGGCGCGGCCGTTCTCGGGGGGATGGCGATGGGGATGGCGATGGGCGTCGGCGGCTCGGTCGGGGCCGCGCTCGCGCCATTCGCGCTGGGCGGTTCTCCGCCGGGCTCGACCGGCGGAGGCGTCGCCTCATTCCCGAGCCGTTCCAGGGATTCGGTGATCTCGGCTACCGCCCTGGACAACTGGTTGATCTTCTCCCTGGCGAGTGGATCCTGATCCGGGATCTCGGGGATTTCGATCCGCTCGAAGGCACCCTTGACCTCGTTGATTTGGTTCGTGAACGAGGTCTGTGCGCTATGCAGCGAGCCTTGAGTAGCCTCGAGCGCGTCGCGCGTGACAGCGAGCCGGTCCTGCGTGGCCTCGAGCTTGACGAGGAGGAAGGTCAGGGTGCCCGCGATCGCGAGACCAAAGAGCAACAGCACCAGCAGCATCAGCGAGGTCTGGCGTCTCAGGCGATCGTCCAGATCCTCGCGCTGGGTTTGCAGGCTGCGTTGGAGCCGGGTGGCGGCCTGGCGTCGGTCGTCGTCGACATCCGCGATGCGCGTGACCAGGGAGACCTCGATGCCCTGGAAGGTATCCCGATGCTGGCGCAGATCCGCCGCGAGCCGGGCGATTTCGGCGGCCTGCTCCTCGAAACGTCGATCGATGTCGCCGTCCAGGCCACGCCGACCCTCGGCTGGGCCGGGCGCGGCCGGC
>NZ_NRRG01000156.1 GCF_016583575.1 Thiocystis violacea | reverse complement strand
TCCTTGAAGATAAGGAGCCAGGAAGGGCGCGTTGAGACGGAATACCGTGGCGAGAAGGAGATCGTCAACTGCATCGCCCGGGCGCTCGCCCAGGAGCCGGTGTTCGCCGACGACACCCTTATAGAGAGCTAAAGCCTAAGAGGTTGTCTCAATGCCGCCTTGCCAATGCTTCCGGCGGACCATCTTTCAGGCTGCCTGCTCAGAGCGGAGCTGAATGGAAGCAATGCGGACCTTGCTGCGCATTGCGATTACCGCAACTTGGGCAGGCTGGATCGGCCGGTATCGCCAGCGTGCGGACGGCCATCGTTTGCGCATCGAGCAGCAGGAGCCTGGAATACAGCGGTTGGCCATAGCCCGTGAGGACCTTGATGGTCTCGGTCGCTTGGATGCTGCCGATGATACCGACGAGTGGCGCGAGCACGCCTTCGCGGGCGCAACGCTCGCCTTCCTGTCCGTCATCGGGGTAGAGGCACTGGTAGCAGGGGTCTTCAGGGCGCCCGGAGAAGACCGCGACCTGACCCTCGGCCCGGATTGCGGCACCGGAGACGAGCGGGATGCCGGAGGTGACGCAGGCGGCGTTGACCGCGTAGCGCGTCTGGAAATTGTCGCTGGCGTCGACGACTAGATCGACCTCGGCGGTCAGCGCGGCGAGCTGCGTCGGGGTCAGGCTGCGCTTGATCGGGACTAGCTCGCAATGTGGATTGAGCGCCTCGAGTGACGCTATGGCCGAATCGACCTTGGTCCAACCGATGCGCTCGCTCGTATGCAGGATCTGCCGCTGCAGGTTGGAGAGGTCGACGGCATCGAAGTCGGCCAGCAGCAGACGCCCGACGCCGGCG
>NZ_NRRG01000155.1 GCF_016583575.1 Thiocystis violacea | reverse complement strand
TCTCCGAGACGATCCAGTCGCTGCGCGTGGGCTCGGGCGAGGCGGGCGTCATCTTCGAGGAACTGAAGGCGGGCCTGGAAGCGCCGCTCTCCGGCATGGGCATCGCCTTCTCGTCCTCGCTCTTCGGCCTTGCCTCCTCCCTCGTCCTCGGCTTCCTCGACCTGCAGGCGGGCCAGGCGCAGAACCGGTTCTATACCGAGCTGGAAGATTGGCTCTCGACGATGACCGATCTGGAGGATTTCGATTTCGAGGGGGCGGAGACCGGCAATACGGTGCAGGAAATCCGTCTCGCGGTCGAACGCCTGTCGCGCAACGTGGAAGGCGGCGGGCGCCCGTCCATCGCCGCCATGGCGAACCTTGCGGAGGGCATCCAGGGCCTAGTCCAGCACATGCGCAACGAGCAGCAGATGGTGCGCGACTGGATGGAAGGGCAGGCCGAGCAGCGCGAGCATCTGCAATCGACGCTCGACCGCATCTCCGAAAAGCTCGGCGCCGACCCGCAGGGGCGGCTTTTCGGCGACGAGGAAGGGCGCCGCCGGCGCATGCCGGGGCTGACCGAAACGCAGGAGCGCTAGACCTTGCCGATGGCGCGCGCACGCCGTCTGCAACGGGCGGATTACTGGCCGGGCTTCGTCGACGCGATGGCGACGCTGCTGCTTGTCTTCGTCTTCCTGCTCACCGTCTTCTTCGTCGCCCAGTTCTTCCTCTCGCAGGAAATTTCCGGCCGCGACGAGGTGCTGAACCGGCTGAACGCGCAGATCGCGGAGCTGACGGAGCTTCTCGCCCTGGAGCGGACCAACAGCCGCGACCTCACCGAGACCGTCGCCTCGCTGCAGGCTCGAT
>NZ_NRRG01000154.1 GCF_016583575.1 Thiocystis violacea | reverse complement strand
AGTCTTATAAGGTTCAAGTTCGTCAAAGATTGGCCGAAGGACTTCCCATTCTTCATCGGAAAGGTCGCTCGGATATCTCAAAGGCCATTTTTCCAGGTCTGAAGTCATCATAATCCGCGAATTAGAATCCGTATTTTGTATAGATTTGGCGGACTTTATGGTGCCAGGCTCTTTGAAATCAAGGGTTTAGTTTTTAGACATCCTCTAAGCTGAGCGATGAGAATAGAATCAGTTTCCACCTTGTAAACAAGCCGATGTTCGTCGTCTATTCTGCGAGACCAATAACCTGATAACGCATGCTTCCATGGTTCGGGCTTGCCAATTCCCTCGAAAGGGGTACGCTGAATGTCTTGTATGAGCAGGTTGATTCTTTTGACCAACTTCTTATCCATGCGCTGCCAATACAAGTAATCGTCCCATGCGTGTTCTGAAAAATCAGTTTCATTCAGTCAATGCCCGCTCGGTACCACCACCATTCTCAAGTTCAGCAATCGATTCGAGCAGCCTTTGGGAACTCTTAGGGCTGCGAAGCAAATAGGCTGTTTCTTCCAAGGCTTGGTAGTCATCGAGGGAAATCATCACCACGGATCGGGAGTTCTTTCGGGTAACAATCATTGGTGCGTGGTCATCGCACACTTTTTCCATCGTCTCGGCTAGCTTAGCGCGCACTTCCGAATAAGTAATCGTGTTCACGGCAGGGCCTCCCGTGGTTCAGTCGTACAACTAAATGTACGTTAATGGTTGGCGCATAACAAGCCGCTCAAGCCGACCCATCGCGGGGCCTTGTTCATTATCCCGACCACCGCCCTGAGGCCGCGACCGGCATCAGATAGGGTCGTTTCGGCGGGCGTGGCCGTCGGCGTCGCGGTCGCGGCGGCAAGGGCACACGCAGGAGGATCTGCTCGAACAGCGCGGGGTGTGTTCGCCCGAAGAAGCG
>NZ_NRRG01000153.1 GCF_016583575.1 Thiocystis violacea | reverse complement strand
CGGCAATAGATGTGTGGAAGTAACGGATCCAGGCATCGGTGTAGAATCGTGATGACAGGCATCGGGGGTCTCCTGGGTGGTTTCGTCACTTCCCAAGGACCACGATCCCCTGTGCCTGTTCATTGTCGCGCCGCAACCATTGTTTAAGTCTTTGTTTAAAATATAAATAGCTAGGGGATACCTCAGCCTCCATCCTCCCATCTCCTGCAGTACGTGTAATGGCGTCCCGAGTTGCACATGCCAGGACGCCCACGTATGGCGCAAGTCATGCCAACGAAAGGATTTGATCCCGGCACGTTCGAGTGCCTTTTTCCACGCCGCCGTCCCGGCTTTCCCAATCGGCCTCCATTGATCGCGGCCGCGCGCCTGAAAGCAGAAAACGCGTTCCTGGTGTCTTCCGATCCAGCGACGCAGCACGAGAACGGCATCCGCATTGAGCGGCACACCAATCGCCCGTTTCGCTTTGGCTTGATCGGGGTGAATCCAGGCTACGCGCCGAACCAGATCGACTTGGCTCCACTCAAGCCCCGTGACATTGGCCTCACGTAGTCCAGTCGCCAAGCTGAAAAGCACCATATCAGCCAGATGTTCTGGTAATTCCGCGATCAATCGGCTCGCCTCATCCTGGGTCAGCCACCGAATTCGCTTGTGAGGCTCGGGGAGCATCCGCACCGCTGGCGCACGATCCAGCCACTCCCAATCCCGCTCCGCCCGACGCAAAATCGCCCTGGCCACCTCGAGCATACGGTTCACGGTCGCGTGACTGACGTTCTGAGCTTGACGTGTTGGTAGTGCTCTAGATATGGTGCTTACCTCAGTACAGTACAAAACGAATAGCCTCGCCTAGCTAATACAGCACGAGCCTCATGTCATGCTCGACCTTGAACGGTCGTCCATCGAGCATGAATCCGAGGACACAGAGCCGTTCGGCGCCGAAGCT
>NZ_NRRG01000152.1 GCF_016583575.1 Thiocystis violacea | reverse complement strand
CAGTCCAGGTGAGTGGCGAGCAGGGTTCGGAGCCGTTTGACGGTACGGATTTCAGACATCAGGACATTGGGGGCAGAATCTCATGGCGATGTCATTATAATCAATATCTTAATGTGAAATGCACTGTACTGAGCGTCAGGGCACCGAGAAGTCCATGGCCGTCTTCACGGCGGTCCTTGAGAAACTGGATCTGACGCTCAATACCCGCAAGACCCGCGTGGTCGACGCGCGAGTGGATGGATTCGATTTCTTGGGATTCCACATGGCCTGGCGAACGAGCCGCCGCAGTGGCAAGGGCTACCCGCACGTCGAGCCGTCAAAAAGGGCCGAGCAGCGCATCAAGGATCGCGTCAGGGATCTGACCGCGCGCCGCCGAACGCCGGTGGCACTTGGGGACATGATCGGTGACGTCAATCAAGCCCTCCGGGGTTGGACGGGCTATTTCCACTACCGCAACTACTCGAAGGTGCTCGGTCGGGTGAAAACGCATGCCGAGGAGCGGATGCGCACGCAACTGCGCCACCGTCACAAGCTCCAGAGCCGGGCGCAAGGATACATCCGGTTCCCCAATGCGCATCTCTACGACCATCTTGGACTGTTCAAAGTCCCCACCACCGCAGGCTGGACATCAGCGCATGCCTTGGCGTGAAGCACATCGGAAAGCCGTGTACGGGAGAACTGTATGCACGGTTTGATGAGGGAGGGCTGGTATTCTGTGACTAGGATCCGGCTATTGAGGCACCGCCAGACGAAAGGGGCGGAAACAGATAGGCCGGGTCTACGGGCACGGGATGCCTGCTCTCTACTCTACCCGTTCCCCAACTCCCGGAACTGCCCGGAACTGGAACTGAAGCGATTTTGACTCCGAGTTTATTGCAGCACCCGACCGCATCGTCTAAACTACAAAAGTAGCAAACTCTGGGAGATAAAAGGATGGGCATGCCGGTGCGTATCGACGATTTACTGTACGAGGACGCCAAGCGCCAAGCGAAGGCGGAATCGAGGACGATTGCGGGTCAGATCGAGTTCTGGGCCAAGATCGGCAAGGCGGCCCTGGACAACCCGGACTTGCCCGTCGATTTCGTTCGCGACATCTTGATCGCGCGCGCCGAGGGGCGCGAAGGCGCGGTCCCTTTCCTTCCTGAAGGATACCGGTCAGACACCCATGATTGATGTCTTGCAGTCGAGCGGTTTCCGCCGTGCCTACAAGCGTTTAAATTCAAATCAAAAAGTGGATGTGGACGAGGCCGTGGTCGCGATAGTCGACAATCCGACGTTAGGCGAGGCCAAGAAGGGAGATCTTGCCGGTGTGTTTGTCTACAAGTTCCAATGCGTCGGCAGACGCTTTCTGCTTGCGTACGAATACGACCCAGACACCCGGTGGCTGCTGTTGGTCGGTACGCATGAGAATTTCTATCGCGATCTGAAACG
>NZ_NRRG01000151.1 GCF_016583575.1 Thiocystis violacea | reverse complement strand
AGCTTGAAGTCGTTAAAAAGAAAAAAGGGGTTAAAGGTTTCCATGTTTTACCCCGCCGCTGGGTCGTTGAGCGAACATTTGCATGGCTTGGCCGATCACGTCGGCTGAGTAGAGATTATGAACGCAAGCCTACGTCGAGTGAGGCACAAGTTTATCTCGCCTCAGGCCGCTTACTTCTTCGTCAAATAGGCCATAATCAGATACAATATGAATTGTAAGTTAATTGATTTCTATTAACGGTTAATTGGATCGACTATAGCGATGTGTTCCTATGCAGCCTCTCAACTGATTAATGCTGCCAGAGCAGGCTGTTAATGGTGAAGCGGGGCGCGATAATAAAGATTACATTGAAGTGCCTGCTCCTGCATCTGCTTACCTGACGAAGGATTCTAGAATTGAGAGATCTTCATCTGCACAAGACATTTCATCAATACAAAAACATGAGGATGACGTAAAGCGGGGTCGCTCATCAGAAAGTAGCTTAACGCAATCAGGTTTTATCCATGTATTAATGTCGTTGGTGTTTTTAGGGTTTATTATATACGTGGTCGTTCGAAGCGAAGTTGTAAGAGTTGCTGTCATTGTTCTTGTCGTCATTTTTTTATTGCAAGACCAGCCATTGCTAGGTTTGTTGGTAGGTTTTGGGATAGCGGTTTTCTATCCTGTGGCAAGGCATTATATTTTTGGTAAAAAAGGAAAAATTAGCTTTCGTGAGAGTTTAATAATACGGCAGCAGGAGTTCAATGAAAAGCTAGCTGAGAAATATAGGGAAGAGCTGAATATTCAGAGTATTACTGAAAAGCATTTGGAAGCGCTCGCAAGGAAGAAGCGGCAGCTCTCCCTTGCAGATGACTATGGTAATCCTGAATCCGTGATCTGAATGACGCGGCAACGTCCTCTTGGCAAATAGCGATGCCGGAATTCATTTCAGCGACGCGAATAGCGCCCGGGCGGGGACGAATCGGTCCACGGAAGGGCGGTTGGGCGAGAAGCTGCGGGCGACAGACAAAAGGATA
>NZ_NRRG01000150.1 GCF_016583575.1 Thiocystis violacea | reverse complement strand
AGTTCGTCTTCACCGGCATTGGGCTTGGGCTGCTGATCGGCGTCACGCTCTCCATGGCCGGCATCTATCGCGGCATGGTCGACGATGCCGAGGTGCTGCTGGACAACAGCGGGGCGGACCTCTGGGCAGTGCAGAAGGACACCCTGGGTCCCTATGCCGAGCCGTCCAACCTCGCCGACGACCTCTATCGCAGTCTCCAGACCCTGCCGGGGGTCGCGCGCGCCGCCAACGTCACCTATCTCACCATGCAGGTGCGTCCCCTGGCGGACGACTCGGCCGTCGGCGAGCAAGCCGCGCGCGAGCGCCGCGCCATGGTGGTCGGCGTGGTGCCGGGCGGGCTCGACGAGCCGGGTCAGCCGGAATTCCTAGTCGCCGGGCGGCATCTGACCCGTGGTCATTACGAGGCGGTGGCGGACGTCTCGACCGGCTTTCGGCTCGGCGAGCGACTGCGCATCCGCCGTCATGCCTACCGGGTGGTGGGTCTGACCCGGCGCACCGTCTCCTCGGGCGGCGACCCCATGGTGTTCATCCCGCTCAAGGACGCGCAGGAGGCCCAGTTCCTCAAGGACAATGACGCCATCGTCGCCCAGCGCCGGCGCAGCGCCGCCAATCCGGCCTTCAATCGCCCAGGCCAGCCGCAGGTGCTGGACGCCGTCCTCGCCGCCCAGACCCAGAGCAATTCGGTCAATGCCATCCTGGTGCGCCTGACGCCCAACGCGGACCCCGACCAGGTGGCGGCGGACATCCGGCGCTGGAAGCATCTGAGCGTCTATACCCGCGCCGAGATGAACGAGATCCTCCAGGCCAAGCTGATCGCCACCTCGGCGCGGCAGATCTTCATGTTCCTGGTGATCCTCNCATCATCTACACCCTCACCCTCGGCAAGATCCGCGAGATCGCGGTGCTCAAGCTGATCGGCACGCGCAACCGCACCATCGCCGGGATGATCCTGCAACAGGCGATCGGACTGGGTCTCATCGGTTTCATCGTCGGCAAGACGGTCGCGACCCTGTGGGCGCCGGTGTTTCCCAAATACGTCCTGCTGCTGCCCGGCGACGCGGCGCGCGGCTTTCTGATCGTGGTCATCATCTGCGTGCTGGCGAGCCTGGTCGCCATCCGCGCCGCGCTCCGGGTCGACCCGGCGGAGGCCATCGGTGGCTGAACCAATGACCGGGCCATTGGGCGCCCGTCCGGCCCAGGGGATTCGCATCGAGGGGCTGCGCAAACGCTACGGCCGCGGCGATACGGCGGTGGACGCGCTGCGCGGGGTGGACATGGCGGTCGCGCCCGGCGAGGTGGTGGGACTGGTCGGTCCCTCGGGCTCGGGCAAGAGCACCCTGCTCAAGTGTCTGGGGGCGGTGATCGAGCCCAGCGGCGGGCGCATGACCCTGGGGGACGCGCCCATCTACAACGAGGGCTGGCGCATCCCGGACCTGCGCGCGCTGCGGCGCGACAAGATCGGCTTCGTCTTCCAGGCGCCCTATCTCATCCCCTTCCTGGATGTCACCGACAACGTCGCCCTGCTGCCAATGCTGGCCGGGCGCCCCAACGGCGAGTCGCGGGAGCGCGCGCGCGAATTGCTCGCGGCCCTGGACGTCGCGCACCGCGCCCGGGCGATGCCCTCCCAGCTCTCCGGCGGAGAGCAGCAGCGGGTCGCCATCGCCCGCGCCCTGGTGAACCGTCCCCCGGTGATCCTGGCCGACGAGCCCACCGCGCCGCTCGACAGCGAACGCGCCCTGGCGGTGATGCGCATCCTCAACCGCATGGCACGTCAGTACCAGACCGCCGTCATCGTGGTCACCCACGACGAGAAGATCATCCCGACCTTCCAGCGTATCTATCACATCCGCGATGGGCGCACGCAGGAGGAGGCGGGT
>NZ_NRRG01000149.1 GCF_016583575.1 Thiocystis violacea | reverse complement strand
CGTGATGATGAAACGTCGCAACTTGTCACCTGCCGGGTGAGCCCTAGAATGGGCGTATTTTACCTCCATCCTCTTGTTATGTAACGGGAATTCTTGGAAGACGGTTCATTCAGTTCACGGAACCAGGTAACTGTTAATTCGGATCATCTATAGCGACAAGTTCCTATACAGTCTCTTAAATCCTCATGGATTTGGTAGGCGCTAAGCAGACGATCCCCCTCCTTGAGCGCAAAGTCGTTTGCCTGACGATCTTCTTCGTCGAGGTTGCCCCAGTCGCCTAGTACCACGTTCCGCTAAATCTTGCGCGGAAACGATCGTTAGTGTAGTTCTTGATACCTCTCATCAAGAGGTCTCCCCGATGATTAAATATATTTTGAGGCTCACCGAAGACGAGCGGGCGATGCTGAGAGCCGTGGTCAACAAGGGCCAGGCAGCCGCCCAAAAGATCAAGCCTGCGAACATTTTGCTCAAGATCGATGCCGATGGACCCGCTTGGAGCGAAGCCCAAGCGGCGGAGGCCTTCGGTTGCTGTCTTCGGACCATCTTGAGTATCCGTCAACGATTTCTAGAGAACGGCTTGGAGGCGGCGCTGGAACGCAAACCGCGTACGCCGCCACCACGTGAACGGATTCTCGACGGTGAGGGCGAGGCGCACCTGGTGCGTCTCGCCGGCTTGACACCGCCCGAAGGCCAGGCGCGCTGGACCCTCCATCTCTTAGCCGAGCGCCTCGTCGAACGGAACGTGGTGGAGACGATCTCGCGACAAACGGTCATGCGCACGCTAAAAAAAACGAACTGAAACCACATCTTCGCACCGGCTGGGTCATCCCTCCGGAACAGGACGCGGCCTTCGTCGCGGGGATGGAAGCGGTGCTAGAGGTCTACCGACGCCCCGACGATCCACAGCGTCCCGTGGTCTGTCTCGACGAACAGCCGACCCAACGGATCGGCGAAACCCGCACGCCGATTCCTGCCGAACCGCAGCAAGAACAACGGTATGACTACGAATATGAGCGATTGGGGACCGCCAATACCTTTATGGTCGTCGAACCGTTGGCCGGTTGGCGCCAGGCCAACGTCCGCGCCACCAAAACCGCGCTGGATCTCGCCCAAGAAATCAAGGGTTTGTTGGACGTCAACTATCCGACCGCCGAAACAGTCGTGCTGGTTTGGGATAACCTCAACACGCACGCCCCAGCCTCTCTCTACAAAGCGTTTCCGCCCGAGGAGGCCCGTCGGCTCCTGGATCGCTTAGAAATTCACGACACACCGAAACACGGGAGTTGGCTCGACATCGCCGAGATCGAACTGAGCGTCTACACGAAACAGTGCCTCGATCGGCGCATCGACGACATCGAGACCCTGCGCCGCGAGGCCAAGGCCTGGGCGGATCGCCGCAAGGCCTCCAGCGCCACAGTCGATTGGCACTTCACGACCGAGGAGGCACGGATCAAGCTCAAGCGCCTCTATCCGCAAATTAAGGAGGAATGAGGTACTAGG
>NZ_NRRG01000148.1 GCF_016583575.1 Thiocystis violacea | reverse complement strand
GGTTTTCCTCAACAACCCGAACAGTTGCCAGGGCGTAAAGCCCGATTCTGCAAGGCGGGGTATAGGGAGGGATGAGCATGCATTCTGAAACCTGTTGGGTTGGTGTAGACGTCTCGAAGTCAACCTTGGATGTGTACGTTTCATCTCCAGAGCACGCGTTCTCGCTCGCGAATGATCCCGACGGCATCCGACGCTTGATCGAGACCCTGCACCCCGCGCAACCGCGTCTGATCGTGTTGGAAGCCACCGGTGGGCTCGAACGCGCCTTGGTCGCCGAGCTGATGGTCGCGCCCTTGCCCGTGGCGGTGGTCAATCCGCGTCAGGTCCGTCGCTTTGCCCAAGCCCTCGGCTACCTGGCCAAGACCGATCGTCTCGATGCGCGCGTCCTCGCACGCTTTGCCCAAGCCGTCGAGCCGACGCCACGGGCGCTGCCCGAGGCCGACGCCTTGGCCTTGACGGACCTGTTGGCGCGCCGACGGCAACTGGTCGAGATGCTGACGATGGAGAAAAACCGTCTGCAAGCGGCTCGCAACGCCACCGTGCGCCAAGACATCAAGGCCCACATCGAGTGGCTGCAACAGCGCCTGAAGAGCACCGAGCGGGGCTTGCACGAGGCGGTGGAAGCCTCCCCCGCCTGGCAGGCCAAGGCCGAGCTGTTGGGCGAGGTCACGGGGCTCGGGGACGTCACCATCCTGACCTTGATCGCCTGTTTGCCCGAATTGGGCCAACTCAACCGCAAGCAGATCGCCGCCCTGGTCGGCGTCGCGCCGCTCAATCGTGACAGTGGAACCCGGCACGGGAGACGCTGCGTGTGGGGCGGACGCGCCCCCGTGCGCCACGTGCTCTATATGGCAACCCTCTCGGCGGTGCGTTACAACCCGGTTCTGAAGGCGTTCTACACCCGACTGCGCGATGCGGGTAAGGTCGCCAAGGTGGCCCTCGTGGCGTGCATGCGCAAGCTCCTCACCATCGTCAACGCCATGCTGCGCGATCAGGCGCACTGGGATCCTGCTCATGGGAAAACCGCTTGACCTGAAACACAGTTGCT
>NZ_NRRG01000147.1 GCF_016583575.1 Thiocystis violacea | reverse complement strand
AGCTTCGGCGCCGAACGGCTCTGTGTCCTCGGATTCATGCTCGATGGACGACCGTTCAAGGTCGAGCATGACATGAGGCTCGTGCTGTATTAGCTAGGCGAGGCTATTCGTTTTGTACTGTACTGAGGTCTATATTGGAAGAACTTACATCAGAGAAGAGCGAGAGCAGAAAGGAGCAAAGGAACGATTCAAAAGCCATCACTCTAACAAAGGAATGGAATACGGGATTCCGCTTTTTGCAATAAGAAGAGATTACGTCGAAAGGACTGAAAAATTAGCTATCCGATTAGTTGGATTATGGAGTGACGCCGGAAAGTTATGCTGCAACAATAGCGTCTTAGATAGCAGAGGACGTCTCTCAGAGGACGAGCTTCAATTGATTTATCTCTGCATCAAAGAAATATAGATATTGGTAGCGCCCTTCTCTATATGATTTCACAGATGAGCTTTGGCTGAGAGAGTGCTATTATAATGATGGACGAAATACCAAATAGCGAGGTAGCGAGGTAGGGTAGAGTGACCACGGTATGACGCCGATCGCTGGCACGGAGGTTGATTGGTCACGAAACCCACCGAACCAACGCACCAATGCTTGACCTTTGAACGCCCTCGGAAAACCGGGGGCGTTTTTGATTGACGCCAACCTGACACCTCTGCACAAGGTTTGATGAGTTTCGCTATCGCTCGACTCATCCTTGCGCCCCGACCAACTCGCGTAAACCCTCAGGAATGGTACCTCGATCGACAGGATCGAGGTCAGCGTTGACCGCTGGAAAGATGGGTTTCGCTGCGCTCTACCCATCCTACGAATTAGGGCACTACCCGCGCGGGTAGTGCCACAATCTATATGATCTATTATCTGACTGGATTTATTCAAACATGAATCACTGCCCTACTTGCAACTCTACCAAGATCGTGAAGAATGGATTTAATGCAACCGGAAAGCAAAACCATCTTTGTCGGGAATGTGGTCGTCAATTCGTGCTTGACCCCTTGGTTTCAGATATTTCTGAAGAGACCAAATCGCTGATTGATCGACTGCTTCTTGAACGGA
>NZ_NRRG01000146.1 GCF_016583575.1 Thiocystis violacea | reverse complement strand
CTGATGTTACGCAGCCGCCGCTTTCAAGCGCCTGAGTTCGCCGAAAGCATGCTGAAGCGCCTCGACATAGAGCTTCGCGCGGAGTGCGAAATGGTTGAGCTTGTGGGCCCGCTTGAGGCATTCGAGCTTGAAGACGGCGCAGATCGAGAGGAACACATGATTGGACTGCGTACGCAGCGTCCGGGTCGGTGATTTGGCCAAGGCCGCGTTGGACTTGAGCGATTTGTGAAACTCCTCGATCTTCCACCGTTTTTGGTGGAGATCGGCGACGCGCTCGCCATCGCACGTCAGGTCACTACAGACGAGACGCAACCGACCGGTGCTGCCATCTTTGTTCGTAAAGACTCGGCCAACGAGGAGAACTTCATGCTCGAAGCCCTTCAACCAACCGCGCACGGCCTGCTTGTCCGCTAACTGCAGCGAATCCACCCGCACGAAGCGACCTTGCTCTTTGTCGGCCTGGCTCAAGGCCACCAGCCGATTGTCCTTGAGAACCGCCACGAACTGCTTGTGCTTGCTGAGGATGAGCGCGAAGTTCTCTTTCGAGGCGAACCAGCTGTCCATGAGCACGTAACGAAACATCAACTGGTTCTGCAGCGCTTGGCGAAACATCTCTTGGAGCCGTTCGTTCTTTGTCACCTCGCTGGCCCGTTTGGCCCGTCGGGTGGCCACATCACAGAACTGCAACGGCTTGCGAATCAGACGGAAATCAACGGGGACTGAGACGCCAGAACTGGAATACAGCGCATTGAGCAGATTCACCCCCTTGACCGTGCGGTTCGCGCAGTGATCGTAATGCCAACAGATCAACTCGCTCTCATCCGTCCAGGCCTTTTCCTGGATCGTGTCGTCGAAGATGAGCACCGCATCGGGCTGCTCGATCTCGCGCACCGTCGACTTCACCTGCAACCACAGGTCGCGTGACGTGTAGTCACGCTCGGACAGAAAGCGTGTGACTTGATCATGACTGATGGCGCCATCGAGCATCGACGCCAACCCCGTGGCCGTGGCCGATCCGAAGGTGCTGATCAAATAATCGGTGTAGATGTCGAGAGCGTCTTGGTTCATCCTCGAAACTTACCAAGTCCTGAGCCTTCTGCGTAACATCAG
>NZ_NRRG01000145.1 GCF_016583575.1 Thiocystis violacea | reverse complement strand
GGCCGCGATGCGCCATCTGCTCCGGCAGCGCATGGAGCTTGAAGTAGAAGAGGCCGATGCCGATGACGGCCAGCAGCACGAAAAAGCCCATCACCACGAACAGCACGTCGGTCTCCCCAGGCGCCGTGACGAAGGGAGGCAGGTGATGGATCGCGGCCGGGTGTAATGGGTCCGCCATCGGCGAATCTCCTGGAGTGTGGTTGATGTCGGGTGCCCAAGGCGAGTCGTACCCGGTCACGAAGCCGGAGCTTCGTGACCGGAACATCGACCGCGGCTAGCGGAACCGCACCTCTCCGCTGATGGCGCGTATGTAGGTCGCGCTGACGCTGTCGCCTGGCGCGAGTGCGTCGAGCACGGATGGATCCTTGACCTTGAACGTCATCGGCTTCTCGGGCGTCATGATCGTCACGCTGGAGTTGGCCGCGTCCACGGCCCGCACGACACCCGTGACCGTCAGGGAATCGATCATCATGCCGGCCGGCTTCGTGCCTGGATCCCGTACCACCGTGGACTGGGTCGTGACGCCCATCGCGTCCGCGTCGGCGCCCTTCTGGAGATCGACCAGGATGAGATCGGTCTGGGTGATGGTGAGCTTGTTGCCGATCTTGATCTGGTCGAGCCGTTGAACCTCATCGGGGACGTGCAGCACCTCGAAGCGTCCCTCGGGCGTCTTGATGGTCAGCAGGCGTCGCTCTTGATTGACCACCGTCACCGTGCCGGTCAGCTCGGTGGAAGCCGCGGCGCCCGCGACCGGCAGGGTCTCGGCCTGCGCCATGGGCAGCGCACCCACAAGACTCAGGGTCAGGCCAAGGGCGAGATTGAATGGGCGTTTCATGGTCATGCAAAGGCTCCTAAAGGTTGACTGGCGGGGTGAAGGCTCGATGAAGACAAGGCGTCGGCGGACCGCCGGCGCCTTGGTCAGACTCAGTGTATCAATGGACTCTTGGGATCAGTTGGGCGAGTCGACGACGATGTACTGGACGCTGGTCCCGGCGTATTGCGGTCGATACCAGGTCGAGCCGCATTGCTGATAGGTGACCCCATTGGCGTAGACCGTCGTGCAGGACGGCGGCAGGGAATAGATCACCGAGCCGACCACCGCCGCCGTGGTGGCGACCGCGACGCCTGCCGCGACCGGGTGATTCCAGGCGGCACGCGGCGGGGGCGGGCGATAGGCTCCGGC
>NZ_NRRG01000144.1 GCF_016583575.1 Thiocystis violacea | reverse complement strand
GTCGTTGCCGCTGCGCGGCGCGCTGACGAGGATGCATGGGGGCTGGCTCCACGGGTGGGCAGTTGGGTTTGGCCACTCTCAGCCTACCACCACCGCCAGCCTTTCTCATGCGTTTCAGCAGGTTGGGCTTATCTTAGTGCCATTCGCGCCAGGCCCCGTTGCTGATATTACCGAGAACTTCGACATCAATGACCCTATAATCAGGCAGCTCATCATCCGGGGAGTATCCTTTTAGTTCGGAATTAACCCAATGGACAAGCTCTTTCTCACCCAGTTGATGCAATAGGATTTTCGTTCTGAGAAGCGCGGTATTCAGATCCGCAGTCTCGGACGTCAATGCTGCGATTATTTCTCCGATCAGGTTCATGTGATCCCTCAAGATTTAGTGCATAACGACCAAGTAAGCCGCCCAGCGCGTGGCACCACGCTTGAGATCAAACACAACGCTGGCCGCGATGGGTAAGCTTGAGCGACTTGTTATGTATTTATTGGTTTATGATGCCCACAGATACAATTCGCGAATTAGATATATGACTGGAATCAAGGCGGCAATAGCGGCGAGCTTGTGTATGTCTTTCGTCAGCATTTCCATCTTTCTGGCCTCATGGACTGCTATGTATTCACCTAGAGAGAGACCAATGGCGGGTTGCCAGAACTTGCATTTCTTATTATTCTTTTGCCAGCTTTTCCGATTATTAATCGCGCAGATATCCGATCGGTCGTCTGGATTGCTTGCTCCCAAGTGTACGTTTACAACCCTTGGCCAGCCTTGAGGAACGAGTTTTGCCGCTTGAAGTCGGCGCAAAGTCGTAAAAAAACTGTCAACAGTTTGCGATTGCTGCAGTCCTTTCTGACTGAATGTCACTCGAAGACCGCAGACCTCACACTTATTTTCGGGCTCTTCCATAGAACGCAGTCTCTCTTACATATAGCCAACTAATGTGACATGCAGACACTGAAATAACTTTTAATACTCAAGTCTTTGTTTTTGCCAGTAGTGGCGCCATTCCCAAAGCTTGGGGCACGGGCTTTGCGGTTCCTTGTCTCTTGGGCCTCGGAGGCTTGATAGATGGGTTTCGCTTCGCTCTACCCATCCTTGTATCTTGAATTTCGTGATGGTTAGCTCCCATCACGCGAGACCGAGGCAGCTTGAACCCATCCTGAAGGCCTTGACCTTGTTGCGTAGATCAAGCCCTTGGTCTCTTCTTTCAC
>NZ_NRRG01000143.1 GCF_016583575.1 Thiocystis violacea | reverse complement strand
TCTACCCATCCTTGTATCTTGAATTTCGTGATGGTTAGCTCCCATCACGCGAGACCGAGGCAGCTTGAACCCATCCTGAAGGCCTTGACCTTGTTGCGTAGATCAAGCCCTTGGTCTCTTCTTTCACGCCAGCACTGACACTGAACGGTATCCAAGGGGCGAACCCTGCAGGCACAAGGCCAGTGGGCGTGATGGTTTCATCGTCAGCGGGTTGAAACATGGTCTATCTCGGCATTGATGTCTCGAAAGCCAAATTACACACGTGCCTGCGGCGCGAAGCCGACGGCAAACAGAAAACCAAAGTGGTCGAAAACAGCCGCGACGGCGTGACGGCGCTGATCGACTGGCTGGCACGCCAGGGGGTGATGCCGGCGCAGGTTCACGCCGTGCTGGAGGCCACCGGCGTCTATCACGAAACCACGGCGGAGACGTTGCACGCGCATGGTGTCACGGTGTCCATCGTCAATCCCGCGCAAGCCAAAAAGTTCGCTCAGGGGCTGGCCGTGCGCACCAAGACCGACGCCGTCGATGCCGAGACGCTAGCGCGCTTTGGCGCCCTCGTGCGACCGGCGCCCTGGACACCTCCGCCGCCGCAGGTCCGCACCTGGCAGGCGTTGCTAGCCCGTCAACAGGCGCTCAGCGAGGATCTCCGCCGCGAGCGCAACCGCCTGGAAAAGGCCGAAGCGACGACCACGCCGCCCCCGGTGCTCGACTCGCTTACCGATAGCCTTGCCTTCCTGGAGCAGGCGTTGGCGAAGCTCCAGCAAGAGATCGACGATTATCTGAATGGGCATCCCCAGCTCAAGGCCGACGTCGCCCTCCTGACCAGCATTCCCGCCGTCGGTCCCAAGGTCGCCCATCAGCTCCTGGCCCTGTTGCACGCCCGCCCCTTCCAGTCCGCCGAACAACTGGCGGCCTATCTCGGCCTGGTGCCCGTCGAGCGCCAATCGGGCACCTCCGTGCACGCCCGCGCCCGGCTCTCCAAGGCCGGGCCGGCACGGGTGCGCGCGACCCTCTATATGGCCGCCGTCGTCGCCACGCGCTACAACCCGCACGTCAAAGCTCTCTACGAGCGCCTGCTCGCCCGCGGCAAAGCCAAAATGGCGGCTCTCGGCGCGGCCATGCGCAAACTCGTCCATCTTTGCTTTGGCGTCTTCAAAACCCGTCTCCCCTACCAAGCTGACTATGCCCCCGCGACTTGACAGGAAAGACGGTATCTAC
>NZ_NRRG01000142.1 GCF_016583575.1 Thiocystis violacea | reverse complement strand
GCACAGGAAGAGGTCCGTAACCATGGCCACCCGAAGAAACAGCGCTGAGGACACCGATTCCGCAAACCGCATCAGCGGTTGTAACTGTTTGTTTTTAAAAATCGAGAGACTTATCTTAGTGCCATTCCCCCCGGTTTCCCGAGGACGTTCAAGTCGTTCTTCAAGGTCGGTGGTTCGATGGGTTTCGTGACCAACCAGCATCGGTGCCAATCATCAGCGTCATACCGTGGTCACTCTACCCATCCTGCCCTGCTTCGAGAATCTTGAGAGAAAACGAACATGCCAAATTATCGGCGGTTACGGGTGGCGGGCGGAACGTATTGGTTTACGGTGAAGTTGCGCGATCCCGACAGCCGATTGCTGGTGGAACAGGTGGAGTCATTGCGCGCGGCGTTTCGCATCGTGATGACGGCGCATCCGTTCACCATCGATGCGATTGTGATCATGCCCAATCATTTGCATACGTTGTGGACGTTACCGCCGGGGGATAGCGATTACAGCCTGCGATGGCGCCAGATCAAGGCGGCGTTTTCGCGCGCCATGCCCAAGGGTGAACGGATTTCGGCCAGTCGGCAATCCAAGGGCGAACGCGGGATCTGGCAGCGGCGGTTTTGGGAACACACCGTCTGCCATCAACGCGGATTCAACCATCGATTCGATTACATCCATTACAACCCGGTCAAACACGGAGACGTCCGGCATCCCCATGAATGGCCGTATTCATCGTTCCATCGCGCCGTGCGCCAGGGCATTTATCCCGCCGATTGGCATGTCGACGACAGCGCCCCATTCACGCTCCCCCCCGACGAAGACGATTAACCCATTCGATTGTAGGGTGGGTAGAGCGATAGCGAAACCCACCGAACCCACGCGCCGACATTTCAGGATCGCGCCCAACAAAAAACGCCCCCGGTTTCCCGAGGGCGTTAAAGTCTTTCTTCAAGGTCGGTGGTTTGATGGGTTTCGTGACCAGTCGGCCTCCGTGCCCCGTAGGATGGGTAGAGCGAAGCGAAACCCATCGAACCCCGCGCCGTCGTTTCAGAGGATGTCTAAAAACTAAACCCTTGATTTCAAAGGGCCTGGCACCATAAAATCCGCCAAATCTATACAAAATACGGGTTCTAATTCGCGGATTATGATGACTTCAGACCTGGAAAAATGGCCTTTGAGATATCCGAGCGACCTTTCCGATGAAGAATGGGAAGTCCTTCGGCCAATCTTTGACGAACTTGAACCTTATAAGACT
>NZ_NRRG01000141.1 GCF_016583575.1 Thiocystis violacea | reverse complement strand
CACGTGAGTAACCTGCCCCAGACTCTGGAATAACCCCGGGAAACCGGAGCTAATACCGGATACGAGACGGAGCCGCATGGCTACCGTTTGGAAAGTTTTTCGGTCTGGGATGGACTCGCGGCCTATCAGCTAGTTGGTGAGGTAACGGCTCACCAAGGCGACGACGGGTAGCCGGCCTGAGAGGGCGACCGGCCACACTGGGACTGAGACACGGCCCAGACTCCTACGGGAGGCAGCAGTGGGGAATATTGCACAATGGGCGAAAGCCTGATGCAGCGACGCCGCGTGAGGGATGAAGGCCTTCGGGTTGTAAACCTCTTTCAGCAGGGAAGAAGCGAAAGTGACGGTACCTGCAGAAGAAGCACCGGCTAACTACGTGCCAGCAGCCGCGGTAATACGTAGGGTGCGAGCGTTGTCCGGAATTATTGGGCGTAAAGAGCTTGTAGGCGGTTTGTCGCGTCTGCCGTGAAAATCCGAGGCTCAACCTCGGACTTGCGGTGGGTACGGGCAGACTAGAGTGTGGTAGGGGAGACTGGAATTCCTGGTGTAGCGGTGAAATGCGCAGATATCAGGAGGAACACCGATGGCGAAGGCAGGTCTCTGGGCCACTACTGACGCTGAGAAGCGAAAGCGTGGGGAGCGAACAGGATTAGATACCCTGGTAGTCCACGCCGTAAACGTTGGGAACTAGGTGTGGGCCTCATTCCACGAGGTCTGTGCCGCAGCTAACGCATTAAGTTCCCCGCCTGGGGAGTACGGCCGCAAGGCTAAAACTCAAAGGAATTGACGGGGGCCCGCACAAGCGGCGGAGCATGTGGATTAATTCGATGCAACGCGAAGAACCTTACCAAGGCTTGACATACACCGGAAACACCCAGAGATGGGTGCCCCGCAAGGTCGGTGTACAGGTGGTGCATGGTTGTCGTCAGCTCGTGTCGTGAGATGTTGGGTTAAGTCCCGCAACGAGCGCAACCCTCGTTCTATGTTGCCAGCGCGTAAAGGCGGGGACTCATAGGAGACTGCCGGGGTCAACTCGGAGGAAGGTGGGGATGACGTCAAATCATCATGCCCCTTATGTCTTGGGCTTCACACATGCTACAATGGCCGGTACAAAGGGCTGCGAAATCGCAAGATGGAGCGAATCCCAAAAAACCGGTCTCAGTTCGGATTGGGGTCTGCAACTCGACCCCATGAAGTCGGAGTCGCTAGTAATCGCAGATCAGCAACGCTGCGGTGAATACGTTCCCGGG
>NZ_NRRG01000140.1 GCF_016583575.1 Thiocystis violacea | reverse complement strand
TGAACATGCATGGGGTTTGATGGTCCACAACGGGCGACGAAACCTGCGGAAACCCCCCATGCATGCCCTAACGATTCTACACCGCTGTGTCGCGCCGCTGCTGGTCGGCATCCACGCTCGGCGCTTGGCCGTGCTGCTCGAAGCCGTCGCTGCAGCGGTCCGTGGTCCGCGACTGACGCTGACCGAGATCGGCCGACGCTTTGGCGGCGGGTCGGCGCTGCGCCATCGCATCAAGCGGGCCGACCGGCTGTTGGGCAACGTGCATCTGCAACGCGAGGCGCGGGGGATTTACATGGCGTTGGGCCGCACGCTACTTGCCGGCGTGGCCGAGCCGCTGATCGTGATCGACTGGAGTGATCTGAAGGAAGACCAGTCACGGCACCTGTTGCGCGCCTCGCTGCCGGTGGGCGGTCGCAGCCCGACGCTGTACGAGGAGGTTCACACCCAACGCAAGCTGGGCAATCGCCAGGTGCCGCATCGCTTCCTGCAGCGGCTCCAGGCGCTGCTGTCGGCGACGGCGCAGCCGATCATCGTCGCCGACTCCGGCTTCAAGGTGCCGTTCTACCGCGAGGTCGAGCGGTTGGGCTGGCGCTGGGTCGGGCGGGTGCGTGGACGCGACTACATCAAGCTCAAGTCTCGTTGGAGAAGCGGCCAGCGTGTGTTCGCCGAGGCGACCGAGACGCCGACCGCGCTCGGCATCGGCGAGTGGGTGCGCAGCCATCCGCTGCGCGCGGCCTTCGTGCTGGTACGCAAGCCCAAGCAAGGACGCCGGGACAAAACGGCCTCGGGGAAGCGCGCGCGCTCGCTCGAAGAAGAGCCTACAAGCCGCCCGCAATGCCCGTGAGCCGTGGCTGCTGGTCGCCTCGACGTGTTTCGCCGACTGGCCGGCGCCGCGCCTGGTCAAGGTCTATCGCCAGAGAATGCAAATTGAGCTGAGCTTTCGGGACATGAAGAGCCAGCTCTTCGGCGAAGGGCTGGAGTGCCGCGCCTCGAGCGGTGCTGGTCGCTACACGGTGCTGGTGCTGATCGCCTCCTTGGCGGCGATCCTGCTGTGGCTGATCGGGACGGCCGCCGAGCGCTGCGGCGTGCATGAGAGCCTGCGACCGGGCCGCCGCAAGCGTCGCGCTTACTCGCTACTGTTCCTGGCCCGGTTGCTGCTGACGCTGGAAGGCTGTCGAACGACCATCGCCGAGCTGGTCGAGGCCATCGGGCCGCCCAGCCAATGGGTCGCGAGTGACCATGATGCACTGCTCGCCGAGTGACCGCAGCAGGCCAATTTTGTGGGGATACCTCAGGGACAGACC
>NZ_NRRG01000139.1 GCF_016583575.1 Thiocystis violacea | reverse complement strand
CGCGAATTCCATCAGGGCACGAGGGTCGGCGACGACACCTCAAGATGCCGGATATATGGCTGCAACGTCCCTTCTGTCAGAAACAGCGGTTTTCCTCTTGCATCGCGGGGCGGACCATATATGGGCAGAGCCCGTGCTCTATCGCATCAGCCATACGACCGAGGCTTAACGGGCGTGCCCATCCTGTACGCTCCGAGGCCCAGGATACAAGGAAAAGAGAGTCTTTCGTCCCGAGCTACTGCGGGACGTTCTCGCCTATCTGCATGATGCTGGAGGCGATGGCTTGTTTCTCACCGGACCCACTGGCTCAGGCAAAACCAGCCTGATCACGCAGATTGCCAGTCGACTCAACTACCCGGTCCAAGCGGTCACCTGTCATGGTCGGTTGGAACTCAACGCCCTGATCGGTCAGTTCGTCCTGATCAACGGCTCCACGCTGTTCGTGCATGGCCCTTTGTCGGTCGCGGCACGGGACGGGCATATCCTCATCCTCAATGAGTCAGACCTGATGGACCCCTCAGAACTGGCGTGCTTGAATGACATCATTGAAGGCCAGCCGCTGGTCATTGCCGAAAACGGAGGTGAGGTGATTCAACCTCATGCCAAGTTCCGAGTGTTCGCCACGGGTAATACCGCTGGCTCAGGAGATCGTTCCGGCCTGTACCAGGGCACCTTGCGTCAGAATCTCGCCTTTATGGATCGCTTCCGTGTGATCAGCGTCGGCTACCCCGATCCTGACACCGAGAAGCAGGTCATTCTGGCGGCGGCACCCAAACTCCCTGGCGAGATCATCGACAAGATGATTCTTGTCGCGGAAGAAGTCAGGAGACTCTTCATGGGTTCGCGTGAAGGCGAACCTGAACTCACTGTCACCATGAGTACCAGAACGTTGGTGCGTTGGGCAACTCTCAGTTTGACGTTTAAGGGCGCTCCGAACGTCTTCGAGTACGCCTTGAACCAAGCACTGACTGCTAGAGCCGAGCCCGAACAGCAGGAAGCCATTCATCGGATTGCGGCGGATGTGTGCGCATTCCACGCCATTCGGCGACCTGTTCCACCAACATCCGGCCGGCGATTCCACCGGCATTCGGCCACCCATTCCGCGGCCATTCGGCCGAGGCCGTCGGAGCGAAGCGACGCAGGCGGGTCATTGTTACTCGGCGGGTGTGGTTGGCGTCAACGTCCGGGCGTGACGTTTGCGCATCGGCTCGCCTTTGAGGGTGATCCGGTAGGCGTTGTGGACCAGCCGATCGAGGATCGCATCGGCCAGGGTGGGATCGCCAAAGTCTTCATACTGCCTCCTTCTGGGATCGGTTGGTACGCCGTACCCGCTGGACGTAGCACTTCAATTCGTCGATCTTGTTGGGTGTGAGCAAAATTTTCCAA
>NZ_NRRG01000138.1 GCF_016583575.1 Thiocystis violacea | reverse complement strand
ATAGGAATTCAATGCGCTATCGTTGTTGAACGCGCTCACCGTGATCGCTGCTCGGGGACGGCCACGCGCGTGCTGTCGGGCCGACCGAGGGTCGTGCGTTGGCGTCTGTTGCCGGCGGCGCTCATGGGGCGACCTCGCGCAGCAGGCAAAAGCGGCGGCCGTCGAACGCCTGGCGGTGCTTGAGCATGGCATGGATAGCATGCAGCAATTTGCGCATGACCGCGCAGACGGCTTGGATCTTCTTCAGCCCGCGCACTTCGATGAGATGGCGGTAGTAGTTGTTGACGTGGGGCTCATGGCGCGCAGCGCTCAGTGCGGGCATGAACAGTGCCTTGCGCAGGTGGCCGTTGCCGGCCTTACTGAGGTGCGGCTTTTTGTTCACGCTGGTGCCCGAGGTGCTCTGGCGCGGATCCAGTCCGGCCAGGGCGACCCATGGCTTGGCGCGCCTGTCCTCGGGCAGCACCAGCCGCTCGCCCATGAGCCCGATGGCGCTGGCGGCGGCGATGCCGGGGGTGCTGGTGAGCCGCCCATGGACCTCGGCCAGCGCCGCGTCGGCGGCGATGCGCCCAGCCGCCCAGTCACGCAGGGCCTCGATCTGGTCGGCGTACTGGCGGATGCTCAGCCGCACGTCTTCCAGCACCACCGCCGGCGTGGTCGTGCTTTGCCGCAGGGCGTGCCGTTGATTCTTCGCCCGCGTGCGATCGGCCACCAGCGCCTCCAGGCGCCGGACACAGGCGCGCAACTCCAGGGCCTCGGCCCCCGGGCGCTGCCACGGCTCGAACGGCATGCGCTGGGCGAACGGCCCCAGCACCCCAGCATCGACCGCATCGCTCTTGTGGCGCGTCAGCAGGGCCTCGGCAAAGCGCTTGGCGGCCTTCGGATTGAGCACCATCAGCGGCACGCCAGCCGCGTCGATGGCCAGCGCCAGGTCGAGGTGATAGCTGCCGGTCGCCTCCAGGCACACGCGCTCCACCTGTGCGCTCTGCAAGACCTTGATCAGCGCCGCATGACCGCTGGGCGTGTTGGCAAACTCGCGCACCTTGCCGAGCTTCTCCTCGGTGCTGATGGCCAGCGCCAGGGTCTTGTGGGCGACATCGATTCCGGCCGTGTTCATGGTTCTGTCTCTCCAGGCTCTCAGGCACTAACATCATTCCCGGTTCCCCGACCCTGTACCCTCGCCTACCGACCTTGTGTAGGCAGGCTCGCGAACACCGTCCACGGCCTCGGATACTCTTCGGCATGGGCGAAGAGGGCGGGGAGCCCATCTACACGCAAGCTCTGAACATCACGTCCAGGCTTCAGGGGCGAACGGCTTCCCGGGCTCTCTTCATAAACTCCGTTTATCCCTTCTCCTTATCAATTCCTGAGAACAGAACATACAAGGGGCGAATTCATTCGCCCCTACACCCCGGCAACCAATGGGGCGAATGAATTCGCCCCTAAGGATGTCGCGCGACATCCGCGTCGATCCGAGCCTTGGAACCGTGGCCGGGCGGACAATCCCACTACGAAGACAATTGATGACACGCCCTAGACCGTTGGCGTTGACCAGGCACGTTTCGGAATATTCCTTGCGAGATGCGCGCAACGAGTCAGCGCCCGATACCTGCGGCATGCCATCCTGCGTGGGGTCGATCGCCGTGCCTTATTGCTCCGCGACGAGGACGACCCATTCAGCGTTTCAGATCGCGATAGAAATTCTCATGCGTACCGACCAACAGCAGCCACCGGGTGTCTGGGTCGTATTCGTACGCAAGCAGAAAGCGTCTGCCGACGCATTGGAACTTGTAGACAAACACACCGG
>NZ_NRRG01000137.1 GCF_016583575.1 Thiocystis violacea | reverse complement strand
CTCTTCCTGTGCAATGCGCCTGGGTTTGGTCAGCAGCGGATAGTTCTTCGGGCGACGCTTCAAGGCACGCGGCTCGATGCGGCCACGACGCAAGCCGACCCGTGGTTCGGCGATCAGGACCAGCAGGGCGTGCAGACACACCGCATCCTGGGTTTCGCCGTGGCGGCTCTGCCAGGCCACCCAGACCTGGACGGTATGCTTGAAGCTCAGTTGGCGCGGGATCTGGTCGGCCAGCAAGGCGGCTTGGGCCATCAGCAGGCGAATCAAATTGTAGGCGAGCACGTAAACCCACAGTTCCTTGCTGGCCATGTCCGGGCTTTTGCAACGCAGGTGCTCCATGCCGAGCGTGGTTTTGATGTTGCGCAGATCCAGCTCGATGTTCCAGCGGCAGCGATACAGGGCCTTGAGAACCGACTTGGGGGTTTCCTTGGGGCACAGGAAGGTGGTAACCAGGATCTTGCCGCCGGCGTGGAACTCGCGCACGGTGAGCGTTGCTGGGACCTGGTCGTACTCGTATTGGCTCATCCACTCAGGCCGCTTGGGCTTGCTCAGGACGATCAGATGATCGCGCGCGCCCAGTCGCTCACCCTGACTGAAGTCGGTGCTTCGCTTGCGCGCCCCGTACTGTTCGAACAGGCCGTCGACGCCACCACGCACCAACTCGCAGAGCAGGAAATAGGTCGCGTAGAAGGCATCGCCGAGCAAGATATCGTCCTCTTGCAGGGTATCGAGCAGTTCGCGCAGCAACGACTGCTCGTCGCTGCCCTTGCCTTCGCACGGACCGCTGAGCGCATCCAGCAAGGCGCCGCTGCCCAGGCACAACAGCGCCACGACGCGACAGATGGGAAACCCCAAGCCGGCTTTTTGGCCGCTCGGCTGCGGATAGGCCGCTTGATTGGCTGCGGTGTCGGACAAGGTCACCGTGGCGCCATCAACCAGACGCACCGGGCGACCGCGCCAGTGCCACCAGGAGGGTGCGGCGGCGGCGATCATCGCGCCGGTCTGGCGCGCCAGGGTTGCGATCAGGCTCTTCGGCAGACGTGCCCGCGCCTGGCAGTAGGCGCTGGTGTTGGTGCTGTGAGGAGGCAGGCCCGCGAGCAACCGCTTGACGGCCGCCTCGTCGACCGCCTGGCGGCAACTACCGTCCGCCGAGAGCGCTTGGGCGAGAAACATCGACAGCGTCTCGGTGGGCGGAAACACCCGCTCGCGATGCTCCGGCAGCAACGCCTCGATCCGCTCAAGCATTCGCGGACCCGTCAGCAGGTCAAAGAACCCGCACGCATCCGTGTTGCCGACAGAATCGAGGACACGTTGTCGTTGCCGCTGCGCGGCGCGCTGACGAGGATGCATGGGGGCTGGCTCCACGGGTGGGCAGTTGGGTTTGGCCACTCTCAGCCTACCACCACCGCCAGCCTTTCTCATGCGTTTCAGCAGGTTGGG
>NZ_NRRG01000136.1 GCF_016583575.1 Thiocystis violacea | reverse complement strand
GCACAGGAAGAGGTCCGTAACCATGGCCACCCGAAGAAACAGCGCTGAGGACACCGATTCCGCAAACCGCATCAGCGGTTGTAACTGTTTGTTTTTAAAAATCGAGAGACTTATCTTAGTGCCATTCGCCCGCGATCCCAAAGTCCTCGCTAAAACCGGTGAACCCCTCGGCGAACCCGTCCCAAGCAACAGGCGTTAGGGTGCTATCGATCCTGGGGTCGCCAGGATGCGGGCGCTGTGAGGCAAGGTCGTCATCGGCGGTCAGTGCGATCAGCTCGACGCGATGATTGACGAAGGATTCGGGTAGCTCGATGACCAGCCGCCGATCGGTGACTTCAACAAACTGTCGTTGCACTTGCATCTGTTCACCTTAGCGATTCAGTGGATATCGACGTTCATGACATCATGACAGTTTCGCAACGTCGGCGAAAATCTCGCGCATCTGCTCATCGCCATACGTGAAGACGGCTTCGTTTTCGAGCTTCATGCGCTCGATGAACTCCAGCTTGGTGCAACCGGCCAACTCCGCGGCCTTGCCCAAGGACAGTTTCTGTTTGCGATACCACATCAAGGCAGACAGAAACCGCATGTCCCGCGTGAACTCTTGGGCATTTTCTTTCAGCGACAACAGGATATCGTCGTTGACGGCAAATGAGATATTCATGGCTCTCCTGCGACTCTTCGACTTTCGGGCTCGTTCGCGAGCACATGGTCATCGGAACCAGGTTGGCAGGCCCCCTGCACGCCATCGGCCTGGTAACGCTGGCCGCTCAAGGATGCCTCGGCGCCGTCATACCAGGCGAATCCGCCCGGTCAGCAGCTCCTGCATCATGCCTTGCTTGAGGCAGCGGGCCTTGGCGAGCTTGTCTTCGAGGGTGGCGATCTCGGCGTCTAGGTCGGAGAGGATGGCAGCGATGGCGGTTTGCTCGGCCACGGGTGGAAACGCGCATTGAATATCTGCCAACGAAGCGGCGCTAATATGGACGACCGCATCACCCTGACCTCGGCTCGCCTTCTGCCGGTTGATTGATACCGTGTTCAAGTAGTAGCCGAGAAACAACGGATCGGCGTCTTTGCTTCGGAGTATCACGATGTCTCCACCTGCGTAAGCCTCCACATCATCAACAAAGGCAATGCACTTGCCGATTTCCTCTTTGGTCTCGCCAGACCCTGCGAACAAGATATCTCCTTGCTTTAAGCGCGTAGCAGTCGCCGCGACATCGCGTGAAATCCATGAGTGGAATGCCTTGATATAGTCATTATGTTGCGTGTAGATCTCGCCATATCGGACGCAAGCTAAACTGCCGCTGATCGATTCGTCGGCCTTGTTCATTATCCCGACCACCGCCCTGAGGCCGCGACCGGCATCAGATAGGGTCGTTTCGGCGGGCGTGGCCGTCGGCGTCGCGGTCGCGGCGGCAAGGGCACACGCAGGAGGATCTGCTCGAACAGCGCGGGGTGTGTTCGCCCGAAGAAGCG
>NZ_NRRG01000135.1 GCF_016583575.1 Thiocystis violacea | reverse complement strand
GCACAGGAAGAGGTCCGTAACCATGGCCACCCGAAGAAACAGCGCTGAGGACACCGATTCCGCAAACCGCATCAGCGGTTGTAACTGTTTGTTTTTAAAAATCGAGAGACTTATCTTAGTGCCATTCGGGTCAGGTTCGAATTGATTTCTAGCTGCCCCTTGAGACCCTAACCCTACAGGCAAGGAGGCCTGCACCCTTCTCAAACCCCACTTCCGTTTTTCGGAGTGGGGTTTTTTCATTGACGCCGCTGTTGACGGCTGGACTTGAAGGTCTGGAGAATGTGCCGGGTCTTTCTGGAAGAGCGCTCACGAGGTGAGCTGGTGCGAACTTTTTCCTCGATATACCGTCTTGGTATATACTGACTTCTATGCATGTGATTGCGAAGCCCATCCTGATCGAGTTCTGGACGAAGCACCCAGACGCCAAGCATTCGCTGGGCGCTTGGTATCGCACCATGAAGATGGAAGTCTTCTCGGATTTCAATGACCTGCGGGCGACTTTCGCAAGCGCCGACTACGTGGATGGGCTGACGGTGTTCAACATCGGGGGCAATAAGTACCGGTTGATCGCCTCGATCCACTACAACCGGCACAAGGTCTACATCCGCGCGGTGCTCACCCATGAAGAGTACGACCGCGATGGTTGGAAGCGGAACAGGAGAAACTGATGACCCTTGCACATAAAACGGTGCCCGAACCGCAAGCCATTCTGCGGGTCTGGATGCCATTCAAGGACGTGGTCGGCGTGACCTCGATTCACTCTGAGGAAGACTACACCCAGGCGCGGGCAATCATCGAGGTGTTGCTGAATGAGATCGGTGACAATGAAAATCACCCACTGGCCGACGTGCTCGACTATCTGGCCGACCAAGTTGCCGCCTATGAAGATGTGCACACGCCCATCCAGGAGTCCGAGCCGAAAGAGGTGCTACGCTTTCTGATGGACCAGCATGGATTGAAGCAGGAAGACCTCGCCGACTGCGCCCCGCAGAGTCGCATTTCAGACATCTTGAGCGGCCGGCGCGGCATCAGCAAAGAGATCGCTAAAAAGCTGGCTAAGCGGTTCAATGTGAGCGCCGCCGTGTTCTTGTAAAGAAGAGTGAATTAAAAGGGAATTAAAGCAAGGTAGGATGGGTAGAGCGATAGCGAAACCCATCATTCCCAGCGATAACGCCTGACCTTTGAACGCCCTCGGGAAACCGGGGGCGTTTTTGTTGTGCCATCCTGATGACTTGGCGCGGGGTTCGGTGGGTTTCGCTGCGCTCTACCCACCCTACAACGCCTTCGGGAAACCGGGGGTGTTTTTGTTGGGCGCGATCCTGAAACGCCAGCGCGGGGTTCGATGGGTTTCGCTTCGCCCCTATCCTTGGCTGATGCCTGCGTGATGCTATACTTAATTGTGTTTTTCCAGATGACGACAAACAGCCATGACTGAAAATGTTGAAAACCTCGTGTTGGAACAACTACGTGCTATCCGGGCAGC
>NZ_NRRG01000134.1 GCF_016583575.1 Thiocystis violacea | reverse complement strand
CGATGGGGCAACAGTTGGGCGGGTTGACAACGGCTGTTTATTCTGGAAGATCCGAACTGGACGAATTGCGCAGCCGAGTCGATCGCATTGAACGAAGGTTGGAGTTTCAATCGGTATAGCAAGGTAGGATGGGTAGAGCGATAGCGAAACCCATCGTTCCCAGCGATAACGCCTGACCTTTCAACGCCCTCGGGAAACCGGGGGCGTTTTTTGTTGTGCCATCCTGATGACTTGGCGCGGGGTTCGGTGGGTTTCGCTGCGCTCTACCCACCCTACAACGCCCTCGGGAAACCAGGGGCGTTTTTTGTTGGGCGCGCGGGAGAACGGACATCCTGCTCGTGCGCGCCGGGGTTGTGCTAAACTCTGAAAAGATCAACTGCTGTTTGATGATAGCAATGACTGAAAATCACGCTGACAATCTTGTTTTGACAATCCTGAAAGATATCCAATTGCGGATGGGACGTCTGGACGAACGAATGGCCAATCTGGAACTGCGCATGACGGCCCAAGAGCAACACCTTGGCACGTTGGTGTTGTCGTTACCTTCTATCCATGATCGGGTTGATTCACTTACTCGACGCCTTGAACACGTTGAACGTCGGTTGGAGCTGCGGAATGCCGAACTGTAGCGAGGTAGGATGGGTAGAGCGATAGCGAAACCCATCGTTCCCAGCGATAACGCCTGACCTTTGAACGCCCTCGGGAAACCGGGGGCGTTTTTTGTTGTGCCATCCTGATGACTTGGCGCGGGGTTCGGTGGGTTTCGCTGCGCTCTACCCACCCTACGTGGTGACGTTTTTATGCGTCTTCGTCGGGCGGGAGTTCGAATGGGTCGCTGTCGTCGGCGCGCCAGTGGGCGGGGTAAATGCCTTGGCGCACGGCGCGGTGGAATGACGAATACGGCCAATCGCCCGCGTGCTCGACGTATCGGTGCTTGACCGGGTTATGGTGGATGTAATCCAAGCGGTTGTTGAACCCGCGTTGGTCGCGGATGGTGTGCTCCCAAAACCGCCGTTGCCAGATGCCGCGTTCGCCCTTGGACTGACGGCTGGCCGACACCCGCTCACCCTTGGGGATGGTGCGCGAAAACGCCGCCTTGATCTGGCGCCATCGCGTGCTGTAATCGCTATCCCCTGGGGGTAATGTCCACAACGCATGCAAATGATTGGGCATGATGACGATGGCGTCGATGGTGAACGGGTGCGCCTGCCTCACCGCCCGGAACACCTCACGTAACACCGCGATCTGTTCGACCAATAAATGGCTCTCGGGATCGCGCAGTTTGACGGTGAAAAAATACGTTCCGCCCGCCACCCGCATCCGACGATACTCCGGCATGGCTATCCCCATTCATCTCTTCAAAACCAAAATCATACACGTCTATAACATCATAAAAGCCGGGTAGATACCGTCTTTCCTGTCAAGTCGCGGGGGCATAGTCAGCTTGGTAGGGGAGACGGGTTTTGAAGACGCCAAAGCAAAGATGGACGAGTTTGCGCATGGCCGCGCCGAGAGCCGCCATTTTGGC
>NZ_NRRG01000133.1 GCF_016583575.1 Thiocystis violacea | reverse complement strand
CAACGTCCTCTTGGCAAATAGCGATGCCGGAATTCATTTCAGCGACGCGAATAGCGCCCGGGCGGGGACGAATCGGTCCACGGAAGGGCGGTTGGGCGAGAAGCTGCGGGCGACAGACAAAAGGATACCGCCGCGGCGAGGCGCGAGTGCTGATGTGGCGGCAGCGATTGGAGCTAGGTACATGCCAGCTGCGTGTAGAGACGCCGAAAGATGGGCACCACCGGGCAGGCGTAGCCGAAGGCGAGCTTCAGCCGTCGCCCGGTGTGGATCAGGCGTGCGGCCAGGTACATCAGCTCCTGCATCACGGTGCGGATACGCCGGCGCTTGGCGCGGTGACGCGGCGGGGCGTCCGGGCCGAGCAGACCGGTTTGCCCGATCCAGCGCAGGATGTTGTAGGCGAGCACGGCGCAGGCGAGGACCAGGGCGTTGGTGGCGAACTTCCCCGAGGGCAGGCGCTCGATGTCGAGGTCGGTCTTGAACTCGCTGTGGTACTGCTCGGAGGTGCCGTGGTCGGCGTACAGGGCGATGATCGTCTGCTCATCGAACCACAGGCTCGTCCACCAGCCTTCGAGCTCGACCTCCGGGACCAGCAGTTGTTGCCCGTGCTTGTCGATGCGCCGCTCGATCACGCGCATGACCCGGCGCAAGGTGTAGGCGTAGCCGTCGTGGGTGCGCGTCTCGAGCACATCGAACAGCGCGACCCGCTTGCCCGGGCGCGGCTCGCTCCACTCGCCGTGCTCCTCGGCGTAGGCGAGCCACTGCTCGGGACTTTCCTGGCGCGGATTCCACTTGATCAGGTAGTGGACCTGGGCCGCGCGCTCGTCTTGCTCGTTGTGCGCCTCGATCACGGCGATATTCTCGATGGCATCGTTGCCCCCGTCGAGGCGCACCAGCAAGGGGGCGGCGGTCAGCGGCCGGGCACGCCCCAGCACGCGGGCGAGAAACTGTGGGGTGCCTTTCTGGCAGTGCTGGCTGCCGGCACGCAGCTCCAGCTCCAGGCAGTAGCCCTCCTGGGCCAGATAGGCCGCCATCGGGGCGTAGCCGTCCATGCCTTTGTAGGTACGCGAGACGCCCTCCTTCTTCGACTGGGAGTTGTCGAAGGGCGTGACATCGCAATCCAGCGGCATCAAGCCGTTGCCCAGCGGCGTCAGCTTGGCCCCGCTGCGCTTGAGAAATGCGATGACCGCGTCCTCCACGACACGCCTGTACCCTGCGGCATGGGCATCCATGCGCTGGCGCAGGATGCCCTCGGAGGGGACCTGCTCGAGGCCGAGCGCTGTCGCGAAGAACTCGTCCTCTCGGAACCCATTGATCGCCTCGAAGTCGCTCTTGCCTAGACACAGCAGCGCCACATAGCACGACAGCATATTGGCGTGGCTCATGGCGTCGCTCCGCAGCGGCGATACCGCCGCAGCATCCGCCGCCAGGTTGGTGCGCTCATTCAACGCCACGCCAATGAGACCAAGACCCGCGTGGGAGGTAAGATCCGCCTCGGATTCCGTGATGATGAAACGTCGCAACTTGTCACCTGCCGGGTGAGCCCTAGAATGGGCGTATTTTACCTCCATCCTCTTGTTATGTAACGGGAATTCTTGGAAGACGGTTCATTCAGTTCACGGAACCAGG
>NZ_NRRG01000132.1 GCF_016583575.1 Thiocystis violacea | reverse complement strand
GCACAGGAAGAGGTCCGTAACCATGGCCACCCGAAGAAACAGCGCTGAGGACACCGATTCCGCAAACCGCATCAGCGGTTGTAACTGTTTGTTTTTAAAAATCGAGAGACTTATCTTAGTGCCATTCGGGCCTGGCTCGACTTCATTTTCGAGCCGCCTGGGCCGGGACGCCTGGTTCCCTTTCTGATCTTGCCTGATCTCAGGTTTCACCGCTCAGCCCCTGGGGTTCGCGTCTCGGGGCTTTTCGTGTGGCGCCGAGCGCACCTAGCGGCGGTGCCCGACGGCGCTCCATCGGCTAAACTCGCCCCATGAACACCGACGCCCCCAATGCCCCCGCCAAGGCGCCCGCCAGCGACCACGATAGCCCCTGGAAAGAGGCGCTGGAGCGCTACTTTCCGGAGTTTCTGGCCCTGCTGTTCCCGGCCATCCATGCCGAGATCGATTGGAGCGCTTCTTATCGCTCCCTCGACAGCGAGTTGCAGCAGATCACCGGCGACGCCGACAGTGGGCGGCGCTACGCCGACAAACTGCTCGACGTGCGCACCCGCGACGGTCGCGAGACCTGGGTGCTGGTGCATGTCGAGGTTCAGGGCGAGTCCCAAGCGGACTTCGCCCGGCGGATGTTCCGCTACAACTACCGCATCCGCGACCGCTATGACCGCCCGGCGGTCAGTCTGGCGGTGCTCAGCGACAGCAACCGGCGGTTTCGCGCGGATCGTTACGAGGACGGGCGCTGGGGCTGTCGGATCGTCTTCGAATTCCCGATGGTCAAACTGCTCGACCATGACGAACCCGCGCGTTGGGCGGCGCTGGAAGCGAGCGATAACGTCTTCGCCCTGGTGGTGATGGCGCAGATCCGCGCCAAGGTCACCCAGGACGCCGAGACGCTCAAGGGCTGGAAATTCCGCCTGATCCGCCTGATGTATGAGCGCGGCTACGAACGCGCGCTGATTCTGGAATTATTTCGACTGATCGACTGGATGATCCGCCTGCCCGCAGGGCTGGAGGCGGACTTTCGTCAAGAACTCTATGCCTACGAGGAGCAACACCATATGCCGTATGTCACCACTGTTGAACAGGCCGGGATTCAGCGTGGCGAAGCCAACATCTTGCTGCGCCAGTTCTCCTGCAAATTTGGTCCCGACTCAGCCGAGATCTACCGCTCGCGCATTGAATCCGCCGAGCCAAAGCAGCTCGAAGAGTGGTCCGAGCGTATCCTCACTGCCGAGACCCCCGAGACCATTTTCCACTGAGCGCTGAGCCGCGTGAGTTCGAGGTTAAAGGTCTGGGGCAGCCCTTTTAAGTTGCTATTTTGAGTACGCCTAGGGGCCAGCCAAGACCTTGGCGGTGGAGATATGGGTCTTGCCCTTGTATTTGGTGCGTGGCGTGGGCGCCTTCTTCGGCCCCCGTTTGCTCTTGCGCCACGCGGCGAGATCGACGCGGGAGGCCAGGTCGAGCAAGAAGGTACACATCTGCTCATGAGTCGCCGTCGCAAAGCGTGTCCAATCGGCGAATTAAAGGGGCCTGGCTCGAATGGCACTAAGATAAGCCCAACCTGCTGAAACGCATGAGAAAGGCTGGCGGTGGTGGTAGGCTGAGAGTGGCCAAACCCAACTGCCCACCCGTGGAGCCAGCCCCCATGCATCCTCGTCAGCGCGCCGCGCAGCGGCAACGAC
>NZ_NRRG01000131.1 GCF_016583575.1 Thiocystis violacea | reverse complement strand
GTCGTTGCCGCTGCGCGGCGCGCTGACGAGGATGCATGGGGGCTGGCTCCACGGGTGGGCAGTTGGGTTTGGCCACTCTCAGCCTACCACCACCGCCAGCCTTTCTCATGCGTTTCAGCAGGTTGGGCTTATCTTAGTGCCATTCGGGCATGGAGAGTCCTGTCGTGATGATCTCGTTCGTTTGAACATCGATCAACACACCGCCACCGTTTTTATGCGGTTTCCAGCCATGTCCTGTATTCGTCCGAGCACACGCGGTCGCATACGCAAGCTTGCCATTTTTTGCGCCCATTCCGTTGAGATGACAGCGGTCTTCAAAACTGAGTGCTGAAATAAACGGCGGCTTCCACACAGGAACGAAGTTGTAATGAGAATCTATCGCCGAAATACAACTGAAATTGGTGTTGACAAACAGCAGTTCGTATTCTTTACCATCGTAGTTGATATTTGCCAAGACATCATGAGTATCGCACCCGCCCAAAAACATCCCCTTGCGCGGCATGTAAACCGCGTCATAAGAAACAGCCGGTGCCTCCTCCTCCAATTTCAAGGTACGAGCCCCGACATTGCTAAAACGCCATGCCTGCTCTTTGTTGGTGATCCAAAGCGTATCTCTATCCACCGCAATCCCCATCGCCGAACCGATAATCCGCTCCAGCGCAATCGTTTTACCCTCGGTATCCGCCGATAAAAAGAACACACGCGCACTTTGATAAGTGGTAAATACCAAACTTCCCCCCATCTTGCGAAGCCACTCCGCCAACATTGGGGAAGGAATGAGTTTGGGTTTGATTTTCTCGGACTTCTCTTGTTCTCGTACACTTTCAATACCAATGGCGCTCATGATGATTCTATATGTCCCCGATTTTCTGTACTCGCCGATTTGTTTGGCTAAGTGACCGCGTGCATTTGTGGTCGCTCAATGCCTTGCGCTTCTTGGTGAAAGCGTTTATGCGCTGAAAGATATTGATTTGCAAGGTCCGTGCGATTGCCCTGACTCCAGATCCCAATCGCCTCCCGGCACTCCCCGCCACATCCTCCGACGCCGCCACATCCGCCCCGGTCGCCCGCGCCAGCCGCTCGACGAACGCGACGCCCGTAGCGCCCGCCGCCACGTTGCAGCCGTAGAGCAGAATGTCCCCCTCTTCGCTCAACGCCGCGCCAATCTCGCCCAGGGTCTCGGCATGCGCGTCGAGCGCGTCGCCGTCCAGGCTCAGATTGCCGAGCCGCACCTGCCCGCTGTCGCCGTGGCTCAGGATGTGCAACGCATCAATGCCCTCGCGCCCGGCGAGTAGGCTGTCGAGATCCGGCAGGCTGGCATCGACGAAGACCAGCTCGGTGCGCAGTGCGCGAAGGGAGGCGGATGCCCGGTCAAAAAGAGTCGCGGCGGCGGTCATTAGGAGGATCTCCACGAATGAGCAGGGCTGGAAAGAGGCATTGACGGCGGTTGAGTCGATCAGGGCGCGGAACGGCGGCGTTGCCTCAGGGCCAAACTTCGGGATCGAGCAGTTGTTCCAGGGGATAGGGGTTGTCCGCGGGAAACAGATCGGGGTCCAGGCCTGAGGTATCCCCACGAACTCACCCCCGCCAACGCCATCGGCTAGCAGTGCGTCATGGTCATTCGCTACCCATTGACCAGGCAGGTCGACGGTTGGAATCAACTCATCCAGGACGGGACGACAACT
>NZ_NRRG01000130.1 GCF_016583575.1 Thiocystis violacea | reverse complement strand
CGTATTTTGTATAGATTTGGCGGATTTTATGGTGCCAGGCTCTTTGAAATCAAGGGTTTAGTTTTTAGACATCCTCTCAAGTTCGTCAAAGATTGGTCGAAGGACTTCCCATTCTTCTTCGGAAAGGTCGCTCGGATATCTCAAAGGCCATTTTTCCAAGTCTGAAGTCATCATAATCCGCGAATTAGAATCCGCATTTCATATAGATTTAGCGGACTTTATGGCACCAGGCCATTTTAAATCAACGGTTTAGTTTTTAGACAGTCTCTTAGAATCTGTTTGGAAACTCCTATTTCAAAGAGTTACGTTATCTCGGCAGGGTTTCCGAGTGCCTGATACGGCCGAAAATGACCAGATTCATCTGACGATGACCAAGCAGACGGCCCCGTGACAGGGGCGGTTGAGGGTTTCCAAACAGCTTCTTAAGAAAGCGTCCAGTAACTATAGCCAACTAATATGATATGCAGACACTGAAAATATGGATGAATATGCAAATCTTTGTTTTTAATTTGATTTTTACTTTTTAATAATCAGTTGTGTACGCATAGTTAATAAGATGACTATATTTCCCGCTGGCGCTCCGGTTAGATGGGCATCGCTGTGCTCTGCCCATCCTACGATCGGGAAATAATTGATGGACAGTTACTTAGCGGAGGTCACACCCACCGCTTCAGGGACAGCACCAATGTCAGCGGTTGGGTCGGCGAGGCGATGAAGCCATAGCTTCGATAGAAGGCCGCAACGGGCTCCGACAAGGCATGCACCAGCAGACCCCGAATCCCGAGGATGGCGCTGGCCGCTTGGGTCCGCTCGACGGCATCGCGCAGCAAGGCGACACCGAGGCCGCGACCCTGCCAGTCGTGCGCGACGGCTAGCCGCCCGAGGACGGCCATGGGAATCGGATCCGGCATGTTGCGCCGCAGTCCGCCAGGGGCCTCGCTCAACGCCAGCGCCCCCGAGGCGAGACAGTAATAGCCCTTCACCTGACCGGCGGCGGCCACCACATAGGTCCGCGAGGCCCCGCTCGACTGATTGGCCCAGGCGCGCCGCATCAGCCAGTCGTCCAGACTGGCCACGCCACAAGAAAACCCCGACACGATATGTCCCGCGGTCAGCGGAGCGGGCGCCTCCAGACTCATGTCTTCCAGGGGCTGGGGGCCTGCATCAAGCGCGCGTAACCCTCGCCACAGGGCGGCTGGTCCAGTACCGCCAGAAAGTGCTCATAGGTTTGACGGTCCACGCGCACCAGCGTCTGATCGAGCAAGGCCTCCTCGGCGGCGCGCCGGGCGGCATCGATCATGAATTCCGAGCGTGATTTGCCCTGGCTCTTGGCTGCCTGGTCGATGAGGTCGCGAATATCTTCGCGAACGCGCAGATTGACGGGGCGAGAGAGCGGTTGGCGAGCGGGCGCGAGGGGAGTCGAAGTTGGCATCGGATCACTCGTGATCGATCTGAGAGATGTACATTGTATATCCTGGCGGCTGCGGCGACCAAGATCGAGACAGCGGGTCCGTTGGCGCCGTTCAGCGCTTACCACGGCTCGTCAGAACCCGCGTTGGTAGTGCCTCGATTCATAGGATGACGATAAACGGGTAGTGCTTCAGACATGGATTGTCGTTAAAATCACAGTGCATTTCACATTAAGATATTGATTATAATGACATCGCCATGAGATTCTGCCCCCAATGTCCTGATGTCTGAAATCCGTACCGTCAAACGGCTCCGAACCCTGCTCGCCACTCACCTGGACTG
>NZ_NRRG01000129.1 GCF_016583575.1 Thiocystis violacea | reverse complement strand
TATCCTTTTGTCTGTCGCCCGCAGCTTCTCGCCCAACCGCCCTTCCGTGGACCGATTCGTCCCCGCCCGGGCGCTATTCGCGTCGCTGAAATGAATTCCGGCATCGCTATTTGCCAAGAGGACGTTGCCGCGTCATTCAGATCACGGATTCAGGTTTTACGTCAAACTATGTCGCATAGAGACTGATGTTCAGGGCTGACCAGCACCATACCACCTGAAAAAGCATGACTGCGTTCATTCGTTTCCGCTGCTCTCCCAGGAAGACGAGGAAAGACCAGAGACGGCCTGAGATCATCCAACGGATAGCCCCGGCGGAATCGCATCAGCGGACGCGACAGGCTGGGGAGGCGATGAGTGATTCAGTTCAAGCCCCATCGAAGCTCGCCGTCAGCTCCCGACGCCACGGGGCGTCCGGATCGCGGGCGTCATCGCCGATGGCGGGTTTCGCCCTGGTCGGCCAGACGTGCCGTCCAGAACGGAAGATGAGCCAGGGCATCGGGTCGGTTCCTGTGTCTTCCCTCTCAGGTGCGATCAGATGTCGTAGTCCATAGTGATTGATTTCTGACAAGCCGCCAGCCGACCGCGCTACCGCACAGTCAGGCGACAGAGTTAGTCGCCTGCGCGACATGAGCGCGGCCGACTTGACGCAAACAGCCGTTGGTCATTAGCGCAAACCGTAGAAATACAAAAGCGCCGCCCAGCCGCTGGGCATACAACTGGGGGGATAGTCCAGTTCGCGTCCGTACTTCACCGCCATCTCCAGAAAGTAGCGAGCATGGAAGAAGGCTTCCAGAATCGGGCGCGTGACGTCCAGCCAGCGCTTGTTTTGTCCCTTGACGAAGACCAACCCCGTCCCTTCGCGCAGGATGTGGGTGAAGCGGGGATCGGGTTCGCGCTCGGGCATCACCTGGCGCAGTTGCGCGACGATCCGCTCGGTCAACTCCTGGAGCCAATAGACCTTGAAGCTGCCGTGGTAGAAGCGATAGATGCCGTCCTCGGCGAAATGGTCGTGGCACTCTTCCAGGAGCGCTGCCAGCGTTGGTAGATCGCGCTTCAGGTTTTGCAGCAGTTGGACGGCCTCAGGACGCTCATCCGGGCGCGTAAAGAAATCATCGGGATCAGCCATGCTGGATTCTGTTTCTGTCATCGGCAACTTCTTGGCCTGAAAACCCGCAAAGGGAACGATCGCGCTTGATCCTCTTGATGTTGGTCAATGTGAACGATGACGACAGCCAAACCCTCACGACGGATTGTTATCGATGACGTGCGTCAGGCACATCCAGATTAGGAGCGGGTCTATTGGCCTGATGAGGTCATTGCTGCGCGCAAAGCTGGGGATGTGGCTGAGCTGAGCCTCGATCATGATCTAGGTGGCGATATCCGTGGTACTGGCTACGACGTGATCCGCTGGATCGAAGAGGCCGTGACGCTGCAAAATCAACATAACGCACGTCGACGTCGTGGCGGGTACGCAGCGTATCGACCAGCGTTGCCATGGCGGCTACCGATCTGGGCTGCCCGACGGTTGGTTCATCCGAGGTGCGCGACCAGGCCGCGAGCGGGCTGCACAGGGTTCCATCGCCAAGGATTTGCAAAAGCTGGCGTCGGTTCATGTATCTTCCCTCTTGGGCTTTATCAAACAGGGATCGATCCGAATGGCACTAAGATAAGTCTCTCGATTTTTAAAAACAAACAGTTACAACCGCTGATGCGGTTTGCGGAATCGGTGTCCTCAGCGCTGTTTCTTCGGGTGGCCATGGTTACGGACCTCTTCCTGTGC
>NZ_NRRG01000128.1 GCF_016583575.1 Thiocystis violacea | reverse complement strand
AGGCCGCGACCGGCATCAGATAGGGTCGTTTCGGCGGGCGTGGCCGTCGGCGTCGCGGTCGCGGCGGCAAGGGCACACGCAGGAGGATCTGCTCGAACAGCGCGGGGTGTGTTCGCCCGAAGAAGCGCTCGGCGGCGGTCGTGCCGTCGGCGCGACGGATGTGGAAGTTGTGCACACCCGTGAGCGCGGCGAGCCTGCGGTCGCTCAAACGATGACGCCCGTGATGATGCAGCGACAGTTGGCCGTTGCGTCCTTCTACGCAGGAACTGCTGCGTTGGAACAGATCGGCGCAAGCGCCGGCGACCTGTTCGACCCGAGCGCTATCCGCGGGCGCGAGACGCGGCAGCGGATGATCGGCTCGCCGCAGCGCGTCGAACAACGCGGTACTCACCGCCTGTACGCGGTGTCGGGTCTCGGCCGCGGTGCTGCGGGAGGCGACGCGCTCGAGGTAGATGGCGGGGATGAGTTGCTTGAGGACCGCCGCTTCCAACTCCGGGGACAGCGCGAGGGCCTCGACCCTGGCGGTCACGGTGGCGAAGAAGAACGCGAGCGTGGCGAGCCATGGCACGGTCAGGCGCTCGGCCTTAATGATGCGTTCGCGGGCGCGTTCGGATAGGTCGGCGGCCTCGGCCAATCCCTTCAGGCGCGTCCAGACTTCGGTGAAGCGCGCCGCCACGCGCTCCACCGGCGGCGTCTGTCCATCCACCGGATCATACGGGTGATACAACACACCGAGTTCGCGGATCAATGCGCGCGCCTCGTTCTGCCGCTCCCGTGCGCGGTCGCGTTCGGCTTCGACGGCGACCAGCGCGCTCAGGGCGACTTGAAGGCGGGTCTCGAAGGCGGGTGGACGCCCGAGCGGGCGCGGCACGCGCGCCTCGAACGCCTGCTGCGCCGCGCGCTCGGCCTCCCAGTGTCTCGGCGCGGCGGCGACGCTGGCTTCGGCCTGGCGCAGATCGCGCGCCAACGCCAAGGAGGTGGCTTTGGAGACCTCGTGCTGGCCGTGAAAGAGGTCCGGGGAGTGGTGGGCACCGAGATCCGTCTCGGCATGCCGGCGCAACGCCTTGGCCTCGTCGGCGGTGCTTTGGATCACCTCCACGGCGAGCCCCGTGCCGGCGTCCTTCAGCGCCGCCGTCCAGGTCGCCGCGGTGCGATCCGCCGCGTAGTGCTCCAGCAGAATGAAATTCGACACCGGCTCGATGGCCACCAAGCAGATCCCCGGATGAAAGGTTTCGTCCTCGCACACCGTCACCGCACGCGGCGCCAGGCCCTCAGCAAGCGCCGTGCGCGGCGCCTCGGCCACGGCCACCACGGCTGTTTCCAGGGCTGCATTCAGGGCATATGGCGCGCCGTCGCTGACCCCGACGAACGCCGACAGTCCGCTCAGCTCCAGGAACTCACTCACCAGCCGGGTTCCGCCCGCCGCCCGCAAGGTGAGGCTGAAATGCGCCGCCAAGACCATCCGATGTAACCAAGCGATCCCCTCCGGGGTGCGCGCGAAGGCCGTCAAGCCCGTCGGCGGATCCCCGCGCGGAACCTCCCCGCACCAGTCCCGCAAGGTGCTGCGCGCAATCCCCGCAGCGGCCGCCACGCCGCGCTGCGTCTCTCCCGTCGCCAGCCGCATCTCGGCCGCCGCGATGTGCTCGGCTTGCTCCAAGCGTGTGCGCCGCGTCACGACCCGATCTCCCGGCCGGGTCGCGTCGCGCTCGCGCTTGGTCTAAAGTCAATCTCGGCAGGATCTTCGAACATCTTTCCGAACCCTCGGTGAGTTTGCACTTCCAAGGGTAGGAAATTTCGAGGGTTCTGCCAAATCCCCGCACATCCATCACCAAGTTCTG
>NZ_NRRG01000127.1 GCF_016583575.1 Thiocystis violacea | reverse complement strand
GCATCGACGCCAACCCCGTGGCCGTGGCCGATCCGAAGGTGCTGATCAAATAATCGGTGTAGATGTCGAGAGCGTCTTGGTTCATCCTCGAAACTTACCAAGTCCTGAGCCTTCTGCGTAACATCAGTTAATAAGATTACTATAAAACTGCCAGTGGCGCGCACGGCCACGCGGCCGACATGAACGCCAGCCTTCTTGCCGGTCGGCACACGCGCGATCACACGATCCCCGGTCTGGAAGTCTTTGACCCGATTTTGGCGCATCAGATAGCCACGCGGAATGCCGAAGCGATCCAGGCGCGTACGCTGGTAGCTACCGCGCTCGATCGCCTCGATCGCCAGGGCCGGACACTGCCAACCGTAAACGTGCCCTTACGGGCATGGTAACGGAGCCTCTCGGCTCGCTCCCCTCGGGAATGTCTGCAACCGGCTCCCGCCTCGCGGCGGCGATCAGAACCTTCGGCGCTTGACCTTTCGCCAGCATTATCCTGGCCTTCTAGGGTCCGGGGCTGAGGAAGCACCCCGGTGTAGGTCTTAGAGTCTGTTCAGACAGTTTATCTAATTAAATTATATTGTTGCAGTTTGACTTTCACGTGAAATCTAGGCAAAAGCCGATTACCGTCTAGTTTGTGCTCCCATGCTTGAAAAAACACATGCAATTCAACAGGGACTTTATGAACAGACTCTTAACGACCCGTTGCAAACGGAGCGTGTTGGCGGCCACTTTCCCTGGTCAACCTAGCTTTTTCAAGCTCCCGGCTTTAGCCGGGGTAATTGACTCTGAGGCTCATTCGTCGGTAAGTCAGGGCAGACCAAGGGAGACATACTTTGTCGCCCCCTGCTGCGCTGTGCATCCTTAACTGGGAAATTACTTGCCCTCCACCACCCGTTCGAATGTAAATTCCTGCATTCAAAGGATTTCCTTTACCGCCGGTCGTCGCTGCTGCACTTTATGATTACTTGTCCTGAAATGCAATACCGTGTTATTTTTACGGAAGACATACGGTATTGTTTTTATGGGAGGGTGATGATGAAAGTGATTGCAGTCGTCCAAAACAAAGGTGGTGTTGGCAAAACAACAGTTACTCGTGTTTTGGCAGAGTATTTTTCCCGTCAAGGACAGCGTGTTTTGGTGTTGGACCTCGATGCCCAGTGCAATCTCTCAAGACGTTTCCTAACCATGGAGTATGACGCTGCCGACCCGGACGGTGTTCTTCCCCCACTTCATCCTGAGTTTGATATTTCAGACGATCAAAGCGGCTGGTCAGGACGAAGCTCTAGTGCGGATATCTATTTTTCTGGCGATGTGTATCCCTACCCGACTCAGTTGGACTCGTTACTGGCACTACCAGGACATGGTCCAAGACTTCGCGAAATCGAGCTTGTGCGTTCAGACGAGGTTCGAGATGCCGTGCATAACCGCCTGCATTTGTTCCTTAGCTTGGTGGATGTTCAAAGATCTTTTGACTTAGTGTTTATTGATACTGCACCCGCTAAAGGTCCACTGACCATCAGCGCTGTTCGGGCCGCAACCCATCTAATTATTCCCACAACATTGGAACCACAACCGATCGAGGGTCTATATGGAATGCTGCAACTTTGGCGTCGTGAGCAAAATAGTCGTGAAGCCGATCGTCCGCTTCAGATTGCTGCGATTCAGCCAAACTTGTTCAGGAAAGGTGTTGCTCTGCATGAGGGATTGCTGGATTCCTTGCGGGATGACCAAGCTTTAGCGTCAATGTTGTCACCTGTGATTCTTCGCCAGCGCATCGCCTTTGCTGAATCAGACCATCCCGGTGCTCAGCCGAAGAGTCTCTTTGATTTGAGTCCTAAAGATCCAGCTCATAAAGAAGTGCTCGCATTTTGTGAGCATATCCATGAACGCTTGATTAGGTAACTGATGTTACGCAGAAGGCTCAGGACTTGGTAAGTTTCGAGGATGAACCAAGACGCTCTCGACATCTACACCGATTATTTGATCAGCACCTTCGGATCGGCCACGGCCACGGGGTTGGCGTCGATGC
>NZ_NRRG01000126.1 GCF_016583575.1 Thiocystis violacea | reverse complement strand
GTGAAAGAAGAGACCAAGGGCTTGATCTACGCAACAAGGTCAAGGCCTTCAGGATGGGTTCAAGCTGCCTCGGTCTCGCGTGATGGGAGCTAACCATCACGAAATTCAAGATACAAGGATGGGTAGAGCGATAGCGAAACCCATCGTTCACAGCTCCAACGCCTGACCTTTAAACGCCCTCGGGAAACCGGGGGCGTTTTTTGTTGTGCCATCCTGATGACTTGGCGCGGGGTTCGATGGGTTTCGCTTTGCTCTACCTGAGGTTCCCCCGAAATTTCGTCTTCCAAGGGTGACGTAGAATGACGTTCACATTGGAGACGACGATGCAGAAGATTCCAAAGCGGGAGTACACCGCCGAGTTCAAGGAGCAAGCGGTCAAGCGGGTCAAGGAGGGCCGGAGCGTGGCGGCGGTGGCCAAGGAGATGGGGTTGGTTGAGCAGACGCTGCGCCACTGGGTGAAGGGCGCGGAGACCGGCTCGCTCAGCGGTGCGGGCTCGCCGAAAGTGACGCCCGAGCAGATGGAGCTCTCGCGCCTGCGGGCAGAGAACGCGCGGCTGAAGCGGGAGAACGACATCCTGCGAAAAGCGACGGCGTACTTTGCGAGGGAGGCGCTGTGAAGGACGCCTGGATTGATGCGCGCCGCTCCCAGTTCACGCTGGGGGAACTCTGTGCCGTGTTGGACGTCAGCGTCAGCGGTTATCGGGCTTGGAAGGGGGGCGGCACGCCGGATCGTCAAGGACTCACGGATACCCAGCTCTTGGCGCTCCTGCAGGCCCTTCATGCCGAGGTGAAGGGTGCCTATGGCCGCCCGCGGATGGTCCGTGAGCGGCGCGCCCGGGGCTTCTCGGTCAGCCAGGAGCGGGGCGAGCGCCTGAGGCGCGAGAACGGCCTCCAGGCGCGTCACCAGCGCCGGTACAAGGCCACAACCGACTCCACCCCTTCCCGGCCTGTGGCGGATAACGTGCTTGCGCGTGACTTCACCCCGAGCGGACCGAATCAGGTCTGGACCTCCGATATCACGTATCGGTGGACAGAGGAAGGCTGGCTGTCTCTGGCCATCGTGCTGGATCTGTTCAACCGCGAGGTGGTGGGCTGGTCGTTGAAGCCTCGGATGACCGCTGACCTCGTCACAGATGCGCTGACGATGGCCTGGCTCCACCGTCAACCCGCGCCGGGGCTGCTCCATCACTCCGATCGCGGGAGCCAATACGCCAGCCACGCCTTCCAAGACAAACTCCAAGAATACGGCATGGTTGGCTCCATGAGCCGCCAGGGCAACTGCTGGGACAATGCCCCGACCGAAAGCTGGTTCAACAGCTTCAAGCAAGAGCGGGTTTTCGGGGAGCGCTTCCAGACCCGCGAAGCCATGAAGGCCACGGCTTTCGAGTACATCGAGGTGTTCTACAACCGGCGGCGCCTACACTCCACCCTCGGGTACACCTCCCCCGTGCACTATCTGAAAAACTGGAGAGAGGCCCAGCAAGCGGAGAATCAGGTAGCATGAGACCACTCCATTGGAAGACGAAAAACCGAGGGAACCTCACAAAGAACAAAGAACAAAGAACAACTCAAACATATTGCCGCCGCCTTGCACGCGATTGCCTTGGCGCAGTTTGCGGTCTTTGGCTACACCGCGCTGATCGCTCAACCTGTTGCCTGGGTGCAACTCACGCTGTCGATCATCGGTTTTTTCAATATCGAATTTGTGGCTGTTTGGGTGTTGTCTTACGTTCGTGACTCGGGGAATCCGCCATGACGAGTTCAGTGCTTTCTCTCTTGATGCTCTTGCTGATCGTTAATGTGATCGGCGGTGCTTTGATCTGGTATCTCAAGCATCATCCGCCTGGTCATTGATTAGCGAGGTAGGATGGGTAGAGCGATAGCGAAACCCATCGTTCACAGCTCCAACGCCTGACCTTTAAACGCCCTCGGGAAACCGGGGGCGTTTTTTGTTGGGTGTGATCCTGAGAGGCTGTATAGGAACACATCGCTATAGTCGATCCAATTAACCGTTAATAGAAATCAATTAACTTACAATTCATATTGTATCTGATTATGGCATATTTGACGAAGAAGTAAGCGGCCTGAGGCGAGATAAACTTGTGCCTCACTCGACGTAGGTTTGCGTTCATAATCTCTACTCAGCCGACGTGATCGGCCAAGCCATGCAAATGTTCGCTCAACGACCCAGCGGCGGGGTAAAACATGGAAACCTTTAACCCCTTTTTTCTTTTTAACGACTTCAAGCT
>NZ_NRRG01000125.1 GCF_016583575.1 Thiocystis violacea | reverse complement strand
GCATTGGCGGGCATGGTTTCCTGGACTTGGGTCGCGAACCACGTTCGCTCAACAAGCCGCCAATCTCTGGGTGGTGAAACAGCTCCTTCATCAACAATTGGCGCTCAGCTTGGGCGCTGTGGCGGATCCGATTCACATCCTCGATGGCGGCCCGTTACCGGTTTGTGTGATCACCCGCGCGCCGCGCTGTCGCGTGTTTGCCGGTGAGGTAGGGTATGGGTATTGTGCGGCCAAGCAAGAGTACTACTACGGGTTTCATGGTCATCTGATGATTTCCTTCAACGGGGTCATCACCGGCCTGACGGTGACGGCGGCGGCCACGGACGAACGCGAGGCGCTCTGGGATCTGACCTCCGGGATTCACGGCTTGACCATTGGCGATAAGGGCTATCTCAGTGCCTTTCTCAGAGGCTGTCTAAAAACTAAACCCTTGATTTCAAAGAGCCTGGCGCCATAAAATCCGAAAAATCTATACGAAATGCGGATTCTAATTCGCGGATCATGATGACTTCAGACCCGGAAAAATGGCCTTTGAGATATCCGAGCGACCTTTCCGATGAAGAATGGGAAGTCCTTCGGCCAGCCCTTTCAAGGTGTTCGTAACATCTAGTATAATAAGATTATTTCCAGAACCACAGCCCCACTGACCCGAGCCTGTTTGACGGTATCCTGCAGAAATTCGCCGACCAAGCCCCTGGCGCCGTGATGGTGCGCGCCTTGCTGGAGCACCTCCTCAACGCGGAGCGCCTCGATGCGTGGTTTGAGCGCACCCGCGGGAGCCAGTACACCCGCAAGATTCTGTTCTCCTCGCTCGTGGGCTTGCTCCTGCAGGTCGTGTGCAAAACCCAAGCGAGCGTTCACGCCGCGTACCGCAAAGCCACGATCGCCGCCTCGATTGTCGCCGTCTACGGGAAGCGGCGCGGCGTTGAGCTGGAGACCTCCCAAGCGCTGGTCCGTGACATCGCCCGCGCGAGCACCCAACTCATTGAAGGCCTCCAGGGGAGCCGCCCACCGCGCTTGCCCGGCTACCGGATCAAGTCCCTCGACGGCCATTGCGTGGAGGCCAGCGAGCGGCGGCTCAAGCCGTTGCGCGAGAGCGCCGCGGCCGCGCGGCCGGGCCAGTCGCTGGTGGTCTTCGACCAGGCCCTCGACCTCGTCGACGATGTCTTTCCCGGCGCCGATGGGCAGGCCCAAGAGCGCGCGCTGTTGGGTTCGGTCAGCGCGACGGTGGCGGCGCAGGATCTGTGGGTCGCCGACCGGAACTTCTGCGTGCTGAGCTTTCTGTGCCACATTGAGCGCGCGGCGGCGCGCTTCATCCTCCGCGAGCCTTCCCAGTTCCCCTGCAAGCCCTTGGAGCCGATGCGCCGTGTGGGAACCTCGCCCACGGGCGCGCTCTTCGAGCCGGCCGTGCCGGTGATGGCACCGACCGGCGAGACTTGGATCTGGCGCCGTCTCCAGGTCAAGCTCAAGACCAAGACGCGTAACGGCGACAGCGCCCTCATCCTCGTGAGCCATCTCCCGGCCGAGGTCGCCGCGGCCGCGGCGATCGCCGAAATTTATCGCACCCGCTGGACCATCGAGACCGCCTTTCAAAAATTGGAGGCCCATCTTCACTCCGAGATCAACACCTTGGGCTACCCCGAGGCGGCCTTGTTCGGCTTCTGTCTGGCCCTGGTCGCCTTCAATCTCTACGCCGTCGTGATGGCCGCCCTGCGCGCGGCCCATCCGGACGCCAACGTCGATGAGACTGTTTCGCCGTATGACCTCGCCGCCGAGATGGCCAACACCACCACGGGCATGAACATCGCGGTCGACGACGTCGAATGGACACGTTTCGCTCTATCCAGCCATGAAGCGATGTGTATTTTCTTGCTCGACCTGGCCTCCCGCGTCAACCTCGCCCAGTGGCGCAAGAGCAAACGGGGGCCGAAGAAGGCGCCCACACCACGCACCAAATACAAGGGTAAGACCCATATCTCCACCGCCAAGGTCTTGGCGGGCACCTAGGCGTACTCAGAATGGCAACTTAAAAGGGCTGGGCCGATGGCGGCTACTCCGGTGCGGAGCTATTCGACTGGGTGGCGTCTCAGTTTGAGAGGCTGTCTAAAAACTAAACTGTTGATTTCAAAGAGCCTGGCGCCATAAAATCCGCCAAATCTATACGAAATGCGGATTCTAATTCGCGGATTATGATGACTTCAGACCTGGAAAAATGGCCTTTGAGATATCCGAGCGACCTTTCCGATGAAGAATGGGAAGTCCTTCGGCCAATCTTTGACGAACTTGAACCTTATAAGACT
>NZ_NRRG01000124.1 GCF_016583575.1 Thiocystis violacea | reverse complement strand
TGATTCGTGTTCTATACAAATCAGCAAGTTACAGACTTAATGGAATGGTCCGCCCCGCTCCTCCCACGCGCCCAAGGTGGGCACAATGAGCGATGTCGTGAAACACATCGTCAACCGAGGTAGCGGAGCAGACCAATGGCAGAATTTAGCAAAGAACCGGTTGTCACCCTGGGCATTGACCTGGCTAAGCGCAGCTTTCACGTCTACGGCGCCGACGTCGGCGGGAAGCCCGTCTTCAGCAAGAAACTAACCCGGGCGCGGTTGATTGAGCTGATGGTGAATCTGCCGCCCTGCACGGTGGCGATGGAGGCTTGCGGCAGTGCCCATCACTGGGCTCGGCTGTTTCGCACCTTTGGCCATGAGATTCGCTTGATCGCCCCGCAGTTCGTCAAGCCGTTCGTGAAGTCGAACAAGAACGACGCGGCCGACGCCGAGGCGATCTGCGAGGCGGCGCAGCGTCCCAACATGCGCCTGGTCGCGGTGAAGACGGTCGAGCAGCAAGACGTGCAGGCGATTCATCGGATGCGCAGCCTGGTGGTGGAACGGCGCACCGCTCAGGTCAATCAGGTGCGCGGTCTGCTGCTGGAGTACGGCCTCGAGGTGGCCCAGGGGCGCGCCACGCTGATGCGGCGTCTGCCGGAGATCCTCGAGGATCCCGACAACGGGTTGAGTGAGCGCTTTCGGGCGGAATTGAACGAACTGACCGAGGAACTGCGCCACCTCGACGCGCGGGTTACTCACTATGATGCGCAGATCCAGGCGATCGCCCAGAGCAATCAGACGGCCCAGCGCCTGATGACGATCCCGGGCATTGGCGCGACGGTGGCGACCGCCTTGCTGGCCGCGGTGGGCGAGGATCCCAGCGTGTTCGGCAACGGCCGTGGCCTGGCCGCCTGGCTGGGGCTGGTACCGCGCCAGCATTCCACCGGAGGACGTGAGCGACTCCTGGGGATCAGCAAGCGCGGGGATGTCTATGTGCGTCAGTTGCTGATCCACGGAGCCCGTTCGGTGATGCGCTGGGTCGAGCGCAAGGAGGACACCAACAGCCGTTGGGCGGCGGCGCTGAAGAAGCGCCGGCACAGCAATGTCGCCATCGTGGCGATGGCCAACAAGATCGCCCGGATCGCCTATGCCGTGATGATGACCAGCAAATCCTACGATCCGGCGATCGGGGCTTTCGTCAAGGGGTGAATCACGCTCGGCGTTGAAAGCCAGCACGGCAGGATCACGATCAATCAACCGGCGCCCGACAGGTTGCCACCACCGAGTACCAATCACCACGAGTTGCGAAGAGTGAACATCACTGTGATGGCATGAAAGGCTACGTCCTGCCTTCCCGAAACCCTGGGTTACACACAAGCCGGCGTTGCCGAGACTGATGACTTGATGAGGACGGGAAGGCCCGCGGATTCCATCAGGGCACGTAGGTCGGTGGCGACACCTCACCACGATGCCGGATATATGGCTGCAACGTCTCCTTCTGCCGAATAGCGATTTCCCTCTTGCATCGCGGGGCGGACCATATATGTGTAATGCGATGGGTTTGAGCCAGCCGGCCTTGAGCTTGCAAGACTGTCTGCGCGTCGGGCGGATTTGGGTGGACATCGGCGTGCGCCATCAGGCGACACTCGACATCGACAGCGGGGAATGGCGACCACCCGAAGCGTTATCCTGAGCAGGTGTACAGCATGACTCTAACCGGACGGGGCATTCGCCCCATACGGAATGATTTGAATCGTGCCGATCTGCCGTCAAAAACGTGTGGGGCGGGGTGAATGACCGTCTCGTTTGGAGAACACCGATGCCCATGCGGCTGCCCACCGTCGAGGAACTGAGCGCCAACCAGTTTAGACGCACCGGCTACTATTTTGTTTTCAATCGTGCTTACAACGATGTACATTCCTTGATGTGCATTCCTTCAAGACCGCCGGCGATGCGTTCTCGTCTTTGGATCCAGAAGCAACGGACGAATCCGCCAGAGATGAATTCATCCAATTGATGCAGGAGCATTTTCCGGAAGTCGAACTGCATGATGTCTTCGACTTCGTGTCAATGGGTTGGGAGAGCTGGCCCTATCTGGGTTCGATTGCTCTCGGCATCGAGCAAGACAGTCCTGTTTACAACGCCCTGGTCGAGAAATATGAGCGTCCAGAAGGAGGCCCCCGGTCTTGCAATGCCGTGTTCTGGGCACTGCCGTATGATGTCGCCAAACAGCACCATGACGCGCGTGTCGAGCGGAGGCGCTTGAACGCGATTGAGGATGACGACAGCGAATGAGGAACTGCCGAGAATGTCGCACACAACACCATCGATCAGCCATGAATCGGCAAGCGCCGTGCTACTGAAGCTGCCGCACATTGCCGCGTGGCAGATCGCACATCCACCAGCTAAAGCTGGCCCTGATGAAGCCGCGCCAATCACGGCGACATGGCCTGCGATGCAGCGTGGTGCAATCTGGAAACCGAGGCGCGATACGGTGGGCGGAGGCCAATCGCGGGTTGATCGCACAACGGCTGTTCGAGGCCCTGAACGCCGCCGGTGAGCGGCACTTGGATATCTGGCACAATCTGGTCCAACCGCATGACAGTTAGACATTCACATAGAGGGGCATCATTGTATGTTAAAGAATCCATTTAACGAAACTACCTATAATGTCGGGAATTCTATTTTTCCAGGATTCAACGACAAGGAAGGCATAATTTTATGTGGCTATGAATATGGATATAGCGCACACGATCAATATCTTGAAAATTACCATAAAGACGAAATTGAAAAAAAGAAGCAAGAAATTAATACTTTCTACAGTAAGTCGAAAATATATACATCTCCATATGATTTTAGAATCGTAAAGTGGTTTAGTTTTTTTAGTCATCCGCTTGGCATTGATAATGGTTTTTCTTCATTCGACAAATGCCTGCTGCAAACTAATTGGTGTGATGATCAAGGAACTTATGTTAATGACTACGCCAAATTCCTCTCTGAAGCAAATTGTAGAAATTTTTTGAGTACCATGGATGTTTTTCGCCCTCGGATACTTTTTTTTATGGGTTCAAAGCAAATACAGTATTTGCAAAAACCTGCTATCAAGAATCGATTTTCAGAAATATTCGGAGAGGAAGTTTCACGGCTAGATGTAAAATTGAAGCCATTTGAAGGTCGAAAGTTCAAAATAGCATTTCAAATGTTTGAACGTGTTCAGATTATTTCTTTTCCTCACCCGAGTGGCACAAGAGGGCTTAGTGATAATTACATTAAACTGTTCTCCTCAGAAACGAAGGAAATCCTAGATAATTATAGGGCGTTAAGGCGTTTTTAGGCCCGCATATCAAAGCCGGATTTGATTATGCTCATTGCTTAGGTCATCCAGCCGGAAACGGGGCAATATCTGTTCGGATATCCATATAACAAAGAAAGTTGGTGATGAGTTATGCGCACTCGGAAGGAACTGTCCTGCCATGCGGTTTTATGTTGAAGCCAGTTATGCTGAATTAGCCTTATTCGCTATTAAGCGATTCGGCTGAGTTTGGAGTTTGAAGCTTGATCGTGGAAAAATTGGCGCTGGACGTGATTCGGGGTCGATCCCGAATGGCACTAAGATAAGCCCAACCTGCTGAAACGCATGAGAAAGGCTGGCGGTGGTGGTAGGCTGAGAGTGGCCAAACCCAACTGCCCACCCGTGGAGCCAGCCCCCATGCATCCTCGTCAGCGCGCCGCGCAGCGGCAACGAC
>NZ_NRRG01000123.1 GCF_016583575.1 Thiocystis violacea | reverse complement strand
GCACAGGAAGAGGTCCGTAACCATGGCCACCCGAAGAAACAGCGCTGAGGACACCGATTCCGCAAACCGCATCAGCGGTTGTAACTGTTTGTTTTTAAAAATCGAGAGACTTATCTTAGTGCCATTCGTGCATACCCCCTTTTCTTCAAGCGAGCACAAAAATGACTATTATAGCGATATGGAATAGGACTCATCAATAGGCTGCTTCATAGGCTTATGCACAAATTCAGAACACTACCCTTGCTTGCGGCGAGTCCATCGAATCGATCTTGAAGCTCTATCCAAGTCTGGAGCAAGAGGACGTGTATGCGGCCCTCGCCTATGCAAGCTGGCGGGCGGAAGAGTATGACTTGCCGCTCAAAGCGGGATGAAGATTCTGCTCGACATGAATATTCCAGAGGTCTGGGAGGCATTTCTCCGAAACGCTGGCCATTGCGCGATCCATTGGAGCCGAGTTGGGAATATCCGCGCCCCGGACGAGGAGATCATGGAATGGGCACGAAGCCAGGATCACATCGTGCTTACCCATGATCTGGACTTCGGTGCCCTGCTATTCCTGACCAATGCGGCGGCGCCCAGCGTGATTCAGATTCGCGCCGAGCATATCCTGCCCCGATTCATCGGCGCGGCGGTACTGGAAACCTGGAAACACTGACGGTCGCGGCCGAGAGGCTTCAAGAGGGAGCCCTTGTCACCATCAAGCCGCGCCGGAACCAGATTCGTCTGCCGCCGCCGCGAGGGCGATAAGCGGAAATCCGCGAACCGTTTCAGCATCAACCGACGACGCGGGTCGATTGACGCCTAAAAGGTACGCGATGCGTACTACGATGCGGTCTCGCGCAGGGTGCGCAAGAGCACCTGCCGCTCGGCGGCGTCGAGCAAGCGCTCCTGGGTCTCCACATCGCCCGCCGCGCGCGCCTGCTGTCCAGGGACGCTGTGCAGCGCCGCCAGCAACGCCTGAGCGAGCACGGAGCCGCGCGCCGCCGCCTGACTCAACCAGAGCATCCCCGCCGACTCGTCGCGCGCGCCGCCCTGACCGGCGAGCAGATCGCGCCCCAGATAACACATGGCATCGACATAGCCCGCGCGCGCCGCGTGACTGAACCAGTCACGCGCGGCCCCCGCCCGTCCGGCCTCCAGGAGCCACAATCCCAGATCACATTGGGCCTCCGGGTCGTCGCCATCGGCCGCCAGCACCAGCGCCTCGTCCTCGGGCGTGAGTGTCGCATTGGCCAGCGCCAGCACATCGGCGAGCGCGACATGTGTTCTACCCCCCCCCGAAATCACGTAACGTGTTTAGCTTTCCATCCTGGATATAGCGCCAGAGGGTGCGCTTGGTCAGACCGCTGACGGCGGTCGCGGTGTTGAGGCTGATCGATGGCATCTCCGCTCGCTCCCCGGATCGAACCGGATGGTCAGGATAAGCGCCAGTGTAAAGCCAGGACCGCCCACGCGGCGACCCGCGACCGTGCGCGGCGGCCTGTCATGGTCAAGGGGTGTGACAGAGGCCACCTGTCACGGCCAGGAGGTATGACAGCCGGGTCTTGCGTCACTGTGCCAGGGTGTGACGGGACCGAGGGTCCGCCGTGGTCGGAATCGGAATCGTCATGGCATTCAACGAATTGAATGGAGATCGCGGTTTTGGCCCGGAACTTGACCTGTTCTCGCCAGGACCGGTAAATGAAGCACCGGCCCCCGTCTCCTCTCCCGCGAGACGCGCTGAATTCAATTCATTCATTGGAGAAGGTTCATGAGAAAATTCCAGGCCGGCTTTACTTTGATCGAACTGATGATCGTTGTGGCGATTATTGGGATTTTGGCGGCGATTGCGATTCCGGCTTATTCCGATTATGTCGTACGTTCGAAGGTTACTGAAGGATTGAATCTCGCCTCTTCAGCTAAGGTGGCCGTTGGCGAAGGTTACATGGCAAATGACATGACCGGTGTAGCGAGTGCCGCGACAGCGTGGACTACCGCATGGAAACCCACAAAGTATGTAAAAACCATAGCGATTGATGGTACAAACGGCAAAATTCTAGTTACTTATGACAAAAGTGCTACTGGCATTCCTCAGCTTTCAGGCGATAATACGATCACTATAGAGCCATTTATTAACAAAGTGGCATTAGCGACTGGTCAAAATGGTCCTATCGATTGGGCTTGTGGTTCTAAAACTATTGCCAACGCAACCGCTCGCGGTATCGCGCCGACAGTTGTCGCTACTCTAGAGGATAAGTTTGCACCTGCTGAGTGCCGTTAATCCTTAGCGAGGTAGCGAGGTAGATACCGTCTTTCCTGTCAAGTCGCGGGGGCATAGTCAGCTTGGTAGGGGAGACGGGTTTTGAAGACGCCAAAGCAAAGATGGACGAGTTTGCGCATGGCCGCGCCGAGAGCCGCCATTTTGGC
>NZ_NRRG01000122.1 GCF_016583575.1 Thiocystis violacea | reverse complement strand
GTCCAAATCCGGCAGGGTGCGCCCCAGGCGCATCAAGCGGGCCATCCGCCAGCTCACCACCAGGAACAACGCCAGGGCGCGTTCAAGACGGGCCATGGTGCCCAATGGCAGGGCCTCGACGCGGCAGGCTTCCTTGAGGACCAAAAAGAGCCTTTCAATTTCCCAGCGCGCCCGGTACCACTCGATCAACTCGACCACCGCCTCCAGGGTGGTGGCCTCGCGATTGGTCAGGAGGCGCCATTCGATGGGTTTCACAACCGCCGGGGCGTTGATTTCGCGGGCGATCAAACAGGTCGCATCCAAGGTGCCGCAGCGTCCATCCGAGAGGGTGACCCGTTGCGCGTAGAGCTGTTGATGGACCTCGCGCGCCACCCGCCCGCGCCCCGCCGGCAGGACGAAGCGGATCTCCCCGAGCGGGTCGCTCGCGAGAACCCGGTCCCACAGCCGATCACCGTCGGGCAAGGCGCGGTTGTGCTTGGCGCGCAGCCGCCAGTCGGCGGGGTGGCCCAGGTCGCGGGCGCGCACCATCAGGTCCAGCAGGTCGGCTTCGCGATCAGCGACATAAACCAAGCGCGTCTGCGGCCGCTCGGCCGCCAGATCGGCCACGCGCGCGTACCCTTCGCCCCAACGCACGCTCTCCTTCATTCCCGGACGGGTGCCGTCGGGGGCTTTCGGCTCCCGCGCCCACATCCAGGCATCCAGCACGCCCAGCGGTTCGCGCGCGGGGGTGATGGCATACGTGGGATGCAAATACATCCCGCGCTGGGCCTCGAAACTCAGCGGACCCAGCCCGTCAATGGTCTGTCCGTTGAAGTTCAGTTCGGTCGTGTCCTGCACGCACAGCACCACCGGCTGGGTCGCCAGGCGCTCGCGCGTGCACTGGCGATGTGGCTCCAGGATGTCCATCCAGTCGAACGTCTCCTGCGCCAGAAAGCGATACGCCGCCTGGGTCTCCGCCCAGCCGTTGCAAGCGCTCGGAAGGCTCGCCATGGGTCGCTCGGCCAAACGCTCCACCAACGGCACCGCCCGTCGGTCGCGACGGGCGTCGCCCAGATCAATCCCGCGAAATTCTTCTTCTGCCCAGCCCATGCGATCCCCAATGAACGTGAAGGCTCAAAACCGATGTTACCCGCACACGGGGAGTTGTGTGTAATGGGATGGGTTAACTCGGGGCTTTCAGGAAGAGCCGAAACAGTGCCCGCAGGGCCGTGACTCGAATACCACCCCGAGCACGAACAGCGTGCCCAAGACGAGCCACAGCCAACCAAGCGCCACCGCCGAAGCCTCTTCATGGCGTCCCTCGGCGCCCACCTCACGTCGCCTGATCGCCCGCCCGCTGCTGAATATCAGCCCGGCACCAAGCAAAGCGCAGCATCGTTGAGGAATTAGTTTTCGGTCATCATGCCGCCGAACATGGCGAACCTGTTTGCCAGGGTTCACCAATAAGCGGCGAGTTTCCAATCGCTCGGCTCGACATAAGTCCAGGATTCCGCCTTGAATGGAAAAGCCCAGGTATTGACCGCGATGGGCTTGCCTTCGATCTGACCGGTCAGCGTCAGGCGCAACGGCAACACCTGCGTGTCAAGCTGAATGATGTCGATTTCCAGCTTGGTTTCAGGGTAGGAGGAACTCCAAATGACCCCATTGGCATGCTCGGATCGCCAGCTAGAATGCTCGCTTCGTCCGGCCCGAGCACCAGCACTAGGGCGCCGATCATCACTGTGCTGGGGTGCATGTCTTCCGATTTGTCCTCGCTGTTGTAGTCAGTAACAGATAGAGCCTGGGACCAGTGGCGGTTTCCACACGATCCTGACGATCGATCTTCAGGCGGCCATCTCCACCGGGCGTATCGGAACGGGAACGCCAGCAGGCGTTTTGTTGATCGCAGCCGTCGTAGACGCGCGCGACAATTGAATCGACGGCTGGATCCGCATGAGCCAGCCCAGCATGGCGAGAACCAAACTCAACGACAAGCTGGCAATAGATTTTTAATCACTGTCACGGTTTAAGAGGCTGTATAGGAACACATCGCTATAGTCGATCCAATTAACCGTTAATAGAAATCAATTAACTTACAATTCATATTGTATCTGATTATGGCCTATTTGACGAAGAAGTAAGCGGCCTGAGGCGAGATAAACTTGTGCCTCACTCGACGTAGGCTTGCGTTCATAATCTCTACTCAGCCGACGTGATCGGCCAAGCCATGCAAATGTTCGCTCAACGACCCAACGGCGGGGTAAAACATGGAAACCTTTAACCCGAATGGCACTAAGATAAGCCCAACCTGCTGAAACGCATGAGAAAGGCTGGCGGTGGTGGTAGGCTGAGAGTGGCCAAACCCAACTGCCCACCCGTGGAGCCAGCCCCCATGCATCCTCGTCAGCGCGCCGCGCAGCGGCAACGAC
>NZ_NRRG01000121.1 GCF_016583575.1 Thiocystis violacea | reverse complement strand
GCTCGAATGCCTCAAGCGGGCCCACAAGCTCAACCATTTCGCACTCCGCGCGAAGCTCTATGTCGAGGCGCTTCAGCATGCTTTCGGCGAACTCAGGCGCTTGAAAGCGGCGGCTGCGTAACATCAGTTATTAATTATGCGCGCATGCGTGACCCTGATCCAGGACTGTTTCGCGTCCATACGCTAGACCTTGGCCAGCAGCGGCATGGTGCTAATTGAGATGCCGCTGAGGATCTAGGCCTGGTGGATCTGCGCCGTGAATGCATTGAAACTCGTTATGGGCTATAGGCCCGGAGGTGATGCACACAGAAGGCCAGATGATCCAGAGTGTCGAGGCCCATGTGAGTCTAGGAATGCTGGAACCCTATAAAGTCCGAAACAAACTGGTATGTAGTTGAGCGGGTCATGAATGACGCGCGACGAACCATGAGGAGCCGACTCCAAATGACGGAAGTATCATCTCATGTAGTAGGTGATGACTCTGAGTCTGAATCGAAATCGCTGGAAAGGACACTCGCCAAATTGGAGGCGCGCGTTGCAGAACGACATCCAAAGACGTTTCCTAAACGCGCTCAGATAAATCCAACTACGACTGGAAAAGTCGTACAACTCCCGATCTGGCCTGAGTTTCGTCGAGGTGTTCCCAACGAGTTGGTGCGAGGTGCTCTGTTTACGATTGGAAACACAAGGACACCACGCGCCTATCGAAGAAGCATGGTGATCGCTTCTCTAAGTAATATTGAAATTAACTACACGGGAGAAGAACTTCGGCAGGACGATGAGGATGTGTTTTTACAGCTAGTCCATCTTGCCAGAGTTTCTCCTTTAGGATCGGAGGTATCGTTCACTGCGCATTCCATGCTCAAATCATTGAAGTGGCCGACAAATTCTCGCTCTTATGATCGTCTGCGCGAAACAATCATGAGGTTACAGGCATCTGGCGTCGAAATTCGTACTGCTAGGGGAGGGTACTCAGGTTCATTGATTCGAGATTTTGAATGGAGAGAGGATGGATCTGGAACATCATCGAGATCATGGAATGTCAGGCTTGAGCCGCGGATTGCGTCCCTTTTCGACAATGTATCATATACACAGATAGACTGGGATCAACGCCTTCGACTTGGAACTCTTGCGAAGTGGCTACATGCTTTTTATTATACTCATCAAAAACCTTTCCCGATGAAAACCGGGACAATTCGGACCCTTTGCGGATCGACAACAAAAGATCTATCGAAATTCAGACAGTTGTTAAAAGCTTCGTTATCGGAATTGATTTCCGTAGGGTTTTTGCGTTCTGCAGAGATTCAGTCCGGCTCAGATCTGGTTTTTGTGATAAGAACCAACGATGCTGATAAATTAGTGAGCAAGTAACATAAGAGGGGCGGTCAGTAGCAGCTGCGCCCGTGTCTATACAACACCCGAACTGATCGCCGCCGATCGCGCATACCACTGCGCAATGCCTCCCTCCAAGGTGCTCAGATGGCGCAGATAGCATTACACCATGCGCCCATCGCGCCAACCGCCGGCCTGCAGAATCGCTGCGGTCGCCACCCCGGCCGCCGCCATGTCCTGGGCCGCCCCGACCCGTAGCGAGTGCCCGGACCACGCCGCCGCGCGTTGACCAATCGGGTCCGCAGGATCCGTTGGCGGGGTCGTCCATTCTCCACGCGCCTCCAGGGACCGCCCGACCGCTTCCTTGATCCGGTCATTGACCGCCGCCGCGTTTAACCGCAGCCCGCGCCCCGTCCCCCCGACTTGGTCCAGCCCGTTGCGTTGCAAGCGGGTGAACACCGGCCCCTGCACCAACTCACTGCGTCTCAACCAGGTGCGCACCAACGCGGTGGCCGGAGGACTCAGATAGCGCACCTCCACGCGCGCCGCCAGATCGGTCTTGGTCGGGCGCAGCAACACCGTCGCCGCCCCCTCCGCCAGCCAGGTCAGATCCGCGATATCGAGGGCCACCAACTCCGCCTGCCGCGCCAGCGGTTATGTATGAGGGCGACGAGCGTGTGCCCGCCAGATCCTCCCCTAGCAGCGGCTGGATCGCCTGCAGGTCCGCACCCAACGCAGCGGCGCCGCCTGGAGTGCATCGCCCACGCCCCGCCCCAGCCCTTTGAGGGTCTGGCGCACCAGCGGTGAGGCCGCCGGATCGGGCAACTCCAGCAGCCGATGCAAGGTTGCCAGGGTGCTCAGATAGCGGCGCACCGTGGTGATCGCCCGCGGGTGCCCGTCGGCCGTCCCCTGGCCGCTGCGTTGCGCGTGCAGAAAAGCCACCAGCAGCCGCCGGTGTCACCGGCAGGCGCACCCGCGCCGCCCGGTCCGAAAACTGGGCGGCCGCCGCGTCCAGACACCAGGTGCGAAAGACCCGCCAGTCGGCGGCTCAGTCCCGCTGGGTCGGTGGCGCGGCGGCGGCCAGCGCCGCCGTGAGGGTGGGGGTCGGCAGGACGTTCCAGGCATCGGCGGCAAACAGCGGCTCGCAGAGCGCGGCGGGGAGCGGCACGGCGGCGATCGCAGCCAGGGAGGCAGTCATCGACGACTCCAGTGCGCGCTGGGGAGGGTGCGGGT
>NZ_NRRG01000120.1 GCF_016583575.1 Thiocystis violacea | reverse complement strand
AAGCTCTGAACATCACGTCCAGGCTTCAGGGGCGAACGGCTTCCCGGGCTCTCTTCATAAACTCCGTTTATCCCTTCTCCTTATCAATTCCTGAGAACAGAACATACAAGGGGCGAATTCATTCGCCTCGACATCCGCGCCACCAACACGATCAATCCATTCGCCCCGCCGGCATCGGAGCCACCAGCGTGACGAATGAATTCGCTCCTACAAACCGGCGTCCGGCTCCAGGGATGGAGGGATCCCTGGTCTCCGCGCTCATCCCTCACAACGAGAATTGATGACGCGCCCTAGGTCGGTTCGGTGTGTCTCGCTCACCTCGGCGATTCGAGGGCGTTGGCAAAGGGCAGGAACTCGAACGCGGTGATGGAGACATCGATGGGTGTCGCTTGTCCGCTATTTCGGAAGGTCAGGGAGATCTCCGCGATTCCGTCGAGCGCCGGGGTCGCGGGCAGCAGGATCTCGATCCGATCGCCCCGGGTCTCTTTGAAGCGCGTGAACAGCTCGATTGGGATGGCGGGCGGCGCGAGCGGATCGTCCTTAGCCCTTTTGAATGAAATGGAGACATCCTTCACCTCCGTCGCCGATCGGTATCGGATCGCCAGGCTTCCGTTCGACAGGCTGACCGTTCGACCCTCCGGAACGATGAATGCCATCCCCGCGCTGGCGCCGAGGGGAGAGACAAAACGGCAGGCTCCCGGCTCGCGCGAGAAGTCGAGCTGACTCTGGTCCGAGGTCCAGGTAAGAATCCGATTCCCGGCGTCCAGGAGATCGACCCTGTCTCCGGGCTCGTACAGGGCTTTCAGTCGACCGTCGAGCTGGTTCTCCTCCAGATAGCGACGCATGTTTTCCTGGGCGGAGTTGAGTCCACCCAGAATAAGCGACAGATTGTGCGCGGTTGTCTGATAGGGAATGATCCTGTTGGTCGAGATGTCCCAGCCCTCCCAGGGGCCGTGGTCGGTGAACAGCCCCGAGATCCTGGGCCAATGCTCGTTCAGAAAGCGCTCCACCTTCTCGGGGGCGATCGTGTAGGCGACACCCAGGGTATAGAGGGACGGGGCCTGGGTGATGAGGGCGTGGTCGGTGACGGCGAGGTCGGGAATCCCGATCCGCCCGGTGTATTCGGTTCCATGGCCGCTGTAGGCCTCGGACAGGAACCCCGGAAGACGATTTCGGTTCGAGAAGTCGAGCTCGATGTCCACGAGGGTTTCGAGGCTGCGTCTCCAGCCTGGATTCTCGGTCTCCCGCATGAAGAGGGATAGCCCGAGCAATTGAAAGGCCGATCCGTCCCAGGCGGCCAGGGCGTGGGTTTCGCGTCCGTCCCCGAACCTGTAAGTCTTGATCTTGAAGCCTGCGTTCCGGAGCGAGTCGATCGGCAGGTCATGGCGTAGCACGACGAAGGTCCAGGGTCCGCGAAACTCGTTGATGAAGTAGTTCATCCGGCCGGTCACCCAGTTTCCCTGGCCGTCGTCCCAGCCCGTGAAGCGGTTCGCCGTGGCGTCCCAGCCGAAGACGAAGGTGCCGGTCCCAGGATCGAAAAGATGCGCGTAGCCCTCTTGCTGCGCGGCGATGAAGCGCTCGATCCGCTCCCTCGATCGGCTGATCGTCGGATCCTGTCGGATCTCGGGCCGCAGGAGCGCGCCCACCGACCGGGCCAGCGCGGCGGTGAGATTGGCGTTGTCGCCGAAGATAATCGTGACCACCCGTTGATCCAGTAGTCCCATGATCCTGGATCTCAGCGACGCCTGCGAATAGGGGGCGAGCGCCCCGTCGAAATAGGCATCCCCATAGGTCGCGTCACGGCGGATTCGGCCTTTTCGACCGTTGTCTTGCTCCTGGAGCCAGCCCTTTTCCAGCATGGCCAGCCAGATCGCCTGGCCCGCCGGCTCGCCGAAGGTCTCGATGAACCGCCTTTTTTCGATCGACTCCAGAAGCGGACCCTGTCTTTTCCCATTGTCCAGACCCAGGAAATTCACCAGCAGTCCCTTCGCCGCGAGGGCCGGGTCGCGCTGGTCCTTCAGAAGTGTCCCGACCGCGAGCGATAGCCCCTCCGACGCGGCGGCCCTGGAGACATAGGGATTGTCCGCGTAGCCCGCGACGATATTGGCCAGCAGTTCGATCCAGGCGCCAACGGCCGTGAGCTGAGTGAAGGAGCGAAGAAAGAGCCCATGTTCCGGCTCCTTATTCCAACCCTCCACCGGATATCCGGAAGTTGGGTCGATCATTCCGTGAGTCGGGTTCAGGTATTGGAAGGCGTTGTCCAGCAGGAGCCGCATGTGCCGATGGCTGGGCGGCACCTGGGGATAGCTGAAGTCGCCGCGGCTCATGGATGGCCCGGCGTCCGGGTTCTGAAGCCGGGATGCGGACATGACGCTTGCCGCGCCCAGCATCAGGACGATGGCCAGAAGCCATGGCCAAATGGTTTGTTGTTTGAGTTGCATCGGAGCCTGGAATCGCGCGCGGGCGGTCGAAAGGGGGCAGGATAACGTTCATGGCCTAGTACCTCATTCCTCCTTAATTTGCGGATAGAGGCGCTTGAGCTTGATCCGTGCCTCCTCGGTCGTGAAGTGCCAATCGACTGTGGCGCTGGAGGCCTTGCGGCGATCCGCCCAGGCCTTGGCC
>NZ_NRRG01000119.1 GCF_016583575.1 Thiocystis violacea | reverse complement strand
CAAGCGCCGAGCGTGGATGCCGACCAGCAGCGGCGCGACACAGCGGTGTAGAATCGTTAGGGCATGCATGGGGGGTTTCCGCAGGTTTCGTCGCCCGTTGTGGACCATCAAACCCCATGCATGTTCACTTCCGCATTGGAATACGCTTCTAATCAACTATTTTTAAATATATTTAAGTGGGGATACCTCAGGGTCTGCCCCTGGTTTTTCCAGTTCCCTCTCTATAAGGCATGCCCGTTGCGCCGCCGGGCAGGGCGTGCCAGGATCGGATTAGTCCAACAGACATTTATCCATCAGGCGCCCAAGCGTCAGAGCAAATTCACGCTCACGGCCCATGCGCCTGATCGATAAATGCTTATTTTTAGCCGTTCAAAATAGAGATCGGACACATTTCCGCTTAGTTTCACGAAAAATCATCAGGAGTCTTCCCATTGAAACAAAACGATGCCGCATACCTTGATCTTGTCCTTGAGCCGATAAAGATATGCGCCAAGTACAAGCCGAAATTTGGTCAAGGCGCAAAGGGAGACGGGCTGACACTCGCGCAATTTCAAACGCTATACCAAAGTGACCCGTTCTATAGCTGGTTCGGCCTAGACAACCCGATGATGTACGCCGCTCACAAAGCGGCGGGCGGGATGACCAGCGTATATAGGCAAATTGGTATTGGATGCGAAAAGCTCTTTCGAACCGCTGTCAAGGATGCCCTTGGATTATCTGAAGCCGATGTCATGTGGTCTTATACAATTCCGCTTCCCAGCGGGAAGACTCGGACGTTGTACCTTGATGGACGTGTACCGCTCGACAAAATTGCCGACAAAGCAAAGCGTGCTCGCTTCCACGCATGGATGAAGGATTACGCTGAATCTATCGGCGTTGACTCAAACGTATTCTCGACCTTGACCGGCACCATCTTCGAGGTTCGGCAGGGATACAAAAGCAAAGACTCCAAGCGCCAGAACGCTGACATCGCAAACGCAGCAACCGCATACACAAAGGCTTATTTTCCATGCGCGGTTATTTTGTCAGCGCAAATCGACAGTGACATCTTGCTCCGCTACCGTGCGGAAAAGTGGGCTGTTGTTACCGGCATCGAGGGCGCGAACAATCCCCTGATTTCTACCTACGACTTCATGCGTGATGTAGTCGGCTACGACCTCGCTGCATTCTTCAAGCGAAATAGCAAGACACTTCGATCAGAGATAGATACCGTACTGACAGCATTACTCGCGCCGGAGACCAAATAATGTCTGCGGTACTAGAGCGTGAGCAACTTCGCCAGAGATCAGATTACACCTACAAATTCAATTCAAAGACAGGGCGGCATGGCTGGCTGCGCCTTACTCCCGCCTACTCCCTTAAGATTGTTGAAGAGCTGATTGTTGATCACGAACAAGCAAAACGTATTTTTGATCCTTTTTGCGGCACCGGAACGACTGTGTTGAGTGCTGCCTACCACGGGCATGAGGGAGTCACAACTGACATCAATCCGTTTCTCGTGTGGCTCGCTCAGGCGAAAATCGCGCATTACTCTCCTGGGCAAATTGCCGCAACGCGGGAAGCCCATGCATCCGCGCTTGACTTGGTAAAGAGTCAAAGCGTTGAACCTGTTCCCGCACCGTCTATCCACAACATAGAACGGTGGTGGAGTCCAAAATCGCTCGATTTTCTGCGGCTTCTTCGTGCCGCCATTCCAGCAGTGACAAAGGAACGCTCTGCGGAACGCACTCTACTACTGATTGCTTTTTGCAGATCATTAATTGAGCTGTCGAATGCCGCATTCAATCATCAATCAATGTCGTTCAAGAATGACATTCAATTTGAAATTGGCTTTGATGAGGATATGGCATGCGTCTTTTCCGAGGATGTTCGTTTCGTACTTAGCGGTGCCAGCGAAAATCCTGTAGGCGAGGGACATGTTATTCTTGGCGATTCAAGGAACCCCGCAGAAGCGGTTAAAGGCCTGTTTGATCTTGTCATCACTTCCCCACCTTACGCTAACCGAATGTCCTATATTCGAGAACTGCGCCCCTACATGTACTGGCTTGGATTCTTGATTAACGGCAGAGACGCAGGCGAGTTAGACTGGACAGCCATAGGCGGCACTTGGGGAATCGCAACAAGTCGGTTGACAGATTGGAAACGTCCCACGAACCATTTCAAAAGCGCCAATCTTTCCATGGCGCTAGACCAAATCGCGCACGCAGAGAACAAGAATGGCGTTGTACTTGCTAACTATGTGGCGAAATATTTTGATGATATGTGGTCTCACTTTCTACGCTTAATTCCCGTCCTCGACCGTGGCGCTGAGTTGCACTACATAGTCGGCAATTCAACCTTCTACGGAACGCTGATTTCCACAGAACTGTTTTATGCCGAAATGCTAACAGCACTTGGGTTCAGTGGAATTGAATGTCGTGCAATTCGCAAGCGCAACTCAAAGAAAGAGCTGGTGGAATTCGATGTTGTCGCTCAGTGGAAATAACGGCTAATCCGGCGCTCAACATGGACGCGGCAAGCGAGAAGCCGGGGATGGACCAGAATGGCGCTAAGATAGGCGCGCAACCTATATAAATAGGAGGTTCCACCATTTGGGTGCCACTGACCGCGCCACCGTCGGCGCTGTTCCTTGGCTGCTACGAATGTTGGCGGATCGGTTTGAGTATATATAAAAGGGCCAGGGTTGAATGGCACTAAGATAAGCCCAACCTGCTGAAACGCATGAGAAAGGCTGGCGGTGGTGGTAGGCTGAGAGTGGCCAAACCCAACTGCCCACCCGTGGAGCCAGCCCCCATGCATCCTCGTCAGCGCGCCGCGCAGCGGCAACGAC
>NZ_NRRG01000118.1 GCF_016583575.1 Thiocystis violacea | reverse complement strand
CTTGGTCTAAAGTCAATCTCGGCAGGATCTTCGAACATCTTTCCGAACCCTCGGTGAGTTTGCACTTCCAAGGGTAGGAAATTTCGAGGGTTCTGCCAAATCCCCGCACATCCATCACCAAGTTCTGGACGCGGACTTGGGCGGGCTTATGAACAAGGCCGCACAGGGAGCAAGGCGGGCATTCAGCCTCATCACGCCCATCGGCTGCGTGCGCAGTTGTCCGCATTGGATGTCGCGGCGTGTCCGGAGGAAATGGGTCTTCCGGCTTGGCGATTGCACCCTTTGACCGGGGAGTTGTCAGGGTTCTGGGCCGTGACCGTCAATGCCAACTGGCGCGTAATGTTTCGATTTGACGGTGCAGACGCGGAGTTGGTCGATTATCTGGATTACCACTAGGAGTAGAGAGCCATGAGTCGTATGCACAATCCGCTGCATCCCGGTGAGGTTCTCAAGGACGGCTGGCCGGAGGCGGTGACGATCACGGCGGGAGCAAAGCAGTTAGGTGTGACGCGGGCGGTGCTATCGCGCATCCTGAATGGCCATGCGGGCATCAGTGCCGACATGGCTTTACGCTTGCAGGATTGGCTGGGCATCAATGCCGAGATGTGGCTGCGTATGCAGGCGGCTTATGATCTGTGGCAAGCCGAATATAACCGGCAACGGCCACATATCGAGCGGCTGAATCGAATAACCGGGACAGGTCACAATTAAAGAGAAAGCCGGGGTTTTGGGTCATAGCCGGGGTCAGGTCTCCCATTGCACCTCAGGGACAGACCATGTTTTTTGCTAGACCGCTGGCGCTTATCACCTGTCAGTTTCCGGGAACCAACCGGAATAGCCGCTCCAGGCCTGCGTAGCCAGGCCATTCTGACCTGGTTTTCCAGGGCTAGAAGCCCTGGCTACGTAAACCGATAGGTGGTGAGCCGTTGGCGTTGATCAGGCACGTTTCGGAATATTCCTTGCGAGATGCGCGCAACGAGTCACCGCCCGCGGGAAAGCCGGGGTCAGGTCTCCCATTGCACACCTTTGGCGAACGTCTCATGAGCCGCTCCGTTTCATCAAGCGTCCGCCTCGCGCACATGGCGTAACCAGTCCTCTCCATTTGAGCTGAGGAGCAGTTGATCACCCAATTCTTCCAACTGTTGGAGGTCCGCGATGCGCGCGAGCAGCAGGCTGGTCTGCTCGGCGATGACCGGGCCAAAGCGGCGGCGGACTTGGCGGATGAGGATGTGCCGGGCCGCCTCACGGCCCTGCTCCAGGCCCTACTCCAGGCCCTGCTGTTCCCACTGATCGGTCCAGGCTTCCAGATTCTCGGCCAGCATGTGATAGACCTCCATCAGATCCGTCAAAGGTGGAAAGTGGATACCGGGCCGCCGTTTGGGTAGGAAGACACGGCCAAACCAGACGGCGAAGGCCGGGCGCAGTCCGGTTTGCCCGGGATCCTTGAGCCAGTCGATGACGGCGCGCACGATGGCCATCGCCTCGCTTGAGCCACGGCTGGCTTCGAGCCGAAAGAGCGCGGCGCTGAGATTGCGTGTCGGCTGGCGCTCGACCTTGGCGAGGCGTCGCTCGTCGAGCCACAGGTAGCCTTGCCGGGGGCGATAGGCCGCGAGCACCGGCGGTGCGGGCTCGATCAGAGGCTCCAGGGTCTCGGCGGCATTCCAGACCTGGGCTCCATTGTAGAGCACGATCGGCAAGACCGGTGGCAGGCGTCCGGCGGCGCTCAGTTGCTCGGCGCGGATGAGATCCTGATAGAGCAGACCGAGGTAGGTCTGGATGCGAACCGCCATCCAGGGGTCGATGATGGTGGATTGGAATTCCAGCAGCAGGTAGACGTAGAGCCAGTCCTCACCCCAGCGCAGACGCCAGACGAGGTCGTCGGCGCGGTCGCGCAGGTCGTCGATGACATAGCTCCCGCTGCAGCGCTCCAGGGTGGTGAGATCCAGCGCCTGGACCCAATCGCCAATTGCCGGGCACGAAGCCGCGCAGCGGAGCCGGGGTCAGGTCTCCCATTGCACGCCTTGCCAGTCCAAGGGGGTAGGGTCTTGAATCGAGCAAGACCGGTTCTTACTTCCAAACCTGGGTCATCGATCAGTTCTGTCTTTGGTCAGAAGTCGCTCGATGGCTTGCAGGTAGGCAGCCATCTCCTCTCGCTTGCCGACCGAGAGTACCAGCACGACCAGCACATCCTCCTCAACGGCGTAGACGAGCCTGTATCCCATCTTGCGCAGTTTGATTTTGTAGCAGTGGCGTAGCTCGGTGTGAAGTTCAGAACCCGGAACATGTGGTTGCTCGAGCCGTTTTTTGAGGGCCTTGCGCAGCAAGGTTTTGACGCTGCCATCCAGCGCCTGCCATTCCTCAAGCGCCTCGGGTAAAAACTGAAGTCGGTACGTCACAACAGTGTCAGATCTGGTCGATATCGACATCGATGGCCGTGTGTCTGCGCGTCAGACGTTCCCGGGCCATCTCCACCAGGTCGTGATCGGTCAGTTCTTCAACGAGCAACCGGAACAACTTGGGCGTCACCATGTAGAAGGCCGGGCGGTTATGGTTGAGCACCGCCACCGGCTTATCGCCAGCCGTGCGCAGCACTTGCGCCGGGTTTTTCTTGAACTCGGACATACTGATAGTTTGGTCTGCGTAGATCGTATCCATCGTTGCTACTCGGAATAAGCTACAAAATAGGCTCTGATTTTAGGGCCGACGGGATTTGAGTGCAACCGAAGAAGCCGGGGTCAGGTCTCCCATTGCACCTCAGGGACAGACCATGTTTTTTGCTAGACCGCTGGCGCTTATCACCTGTCAGTTTCCGGGAACCAACCGGAATAGCCGCTCCAGGCCTGCGTAGCCAGGCCATTCTGACCTGGTTTTCCAGGGCTAGAAGCCCTGGCTACGTAAACCGATAGGTGGTGAGCCGTTGGCGTTGATCAGGCACGTTTCGGATATTCCTTGCGAGATGCGGGCAACGAGTCACCGCCTGCGGCATGTCATCTTGCGCGGGGTCGATCGCCGTGCCTTATCGCTCCGCGACGAGGACGACCCATTCAACGTTTCAGATCGCGATAGAAATTCTCATGCGTACCGACCAACAGCAGCCACCGGGTGTCTGGGTCGTATTCGTACGCAAGCAGAAAGCGTCTGCCGACGCATTGGAACTTGTAGACAAACACACCGG
>NZ_NRRG01000117.1 GCF_016583575.1 Thiocystis violacea | reverse complement strand
AGCCAACGGCCTGGAGCCCTGGGCCTACCTCAACCACCTCTTCGAGCACCTGCCAGCGGCCAAGACCCCAGAGGCCATCGCGGCTCTCCTGCCGCACAACCTGAAAATGGACGACATCAAGCCGGTTAGGTCAATCCTGTAGTTGGCCGGACGCTTACAGGCCTTCAGGATGGGTTCAAGCTGCCTCGGTCTCGCGTGATGGGAGCTAACCATCACGAAATTCAAGATACAAGGATGGGTAGAGCGCAGCGAAACCCATCATTCCCCGCGCCGATGTGTCAGATTCCCGCAAACAAAAAACGCCCCCGGTTTCCCGAGGGCGTTCAAAAGTCAGGCGCCGGAGCTGTGAACGATGGGTTTCGCTATCGCTCTACCCATCCTACCTCGCTAATAAATAAAGAGTATCAGGAGAAAGATCGATTTCATCGCTCCAAGTGACGACGCCATGAACAACGGATGCTTTCATAAATAAATTATTATCAACCAAGGGAGCGAAGGCGGGATATGAAAGATACGGTTTCATATCAAAAAAACGGTGCTCGCCGGTTGCGAAATCAACTTCAAGACGAAAATCAGGCAACGGTTTTACCCGAATAGCATCTGGTGTCATCTCAGAATCTCCTTAGCGTAATGGATCGATTTTAAATGGAGTTTGCCCACTGGACGCCAAGAACCAATCAGCCATCAGATCATCGCGGTGCAATTCGATCCAGGCTTGCACCAATTTCATTTGGCGCGTTGGCAGTTGGCCTTCCAGCACGTCACCATCCGGGATCGACAACACGACCTTGTACTCGTTATAGCGAATATGGATATGAGGCAGATGATGTTTTTGGGTGTCCAGGGCATACATGGAAACCAGGATCCCATAAAACATGCTGATTGTCGGCATTCTCAACGATCCATCACTTCTTGAAGAGTATAGCCAAATTCCCCAAAAAAAACGCCCCCGGTTTCCCGAGGGCGTTCAAGTCTTTCTTCAAGGTCGGTGGTTCGATGGTTTCGTAACCAGTCGGCATCCGTGCCAACACTCGGCGTCATACCGTAGTCACTCTACCCATCCTACCTTGCTAGCAGAAAACGTGGTCTGTCCCTGAGGTATCCCCTACTCTACCCTTTCCCCTCGCCGGCGTTTTCCCGGTATCCCTCAGAACGGGGCGGCGGCGCGCAGCGCTTCGACCTGGGCCACGCTCAGTCCCGTGGCCTGGGTGATCTGCCCATCGCTGAGCACGCCCAGCATGATGAGGTTGCGGGCGGTGTCCTGGGCGGCTTCCAGGCGGCCTTTCTGCTCTCCTTCCTGAAGCCCTTCCTCACGTCCTTCCTCGCGTCCTTCCAACCGCCCGCGCTCGATCAGTTCGGCGTTCCAGCGTTCGACGCGTTCTTGTAACACGGCATGCACCTCGTGAAAGTCGTTGATGTCGGGGAGCACGATCCCCGGTCGCTTCTTGAGAATATAGCTCTTGTAGATCCAACGGCCAAAGGTGCGTTTGAGGCTGTCGCCCGCGTCGCTGTCGAGCGCCTCGACGAGGCGTTCGTAAAGCCGAAACCAGGTGGCTTCATCGCGGGCGTGTTCGAGCTGAAACAGGGCGGCAACCAGATTGCGCAGCGCCAGGGGTTGCCGGGCGTCCTGGACCAGGGCGCCTTCGTCGAGCAGCAGGTAGCGGACCTGGACTTGATAGCGCGCGAGCGTTGGGGGCACGTCCTCGATCAGGTCGGCGAGGCTGGACGCGGCGTGCCAGCGGGGTTCGCCGTTGTAGAGGACGATGGGCAGCACCAGGGGGAGCTGGGCGTTGGGGGCGAGGCGCTGGTGCTCGATCAGATCCTGATACAGCAGGGTGACGTAGTTGGCGACGCGCACGGCCATGAAGCGGTCGACGCGGCTTTGAAATTCGATCAGCAGATAGAGGTACAGCCAGCCGGCGCGACTGCGCACGCGCCAGATGATGTCGTCCTCGCGGTCGCGGAAGTCGTCGGTGACGAAGTGGCCCTTGACCACTTCGAGGGTGGCGAGGTCGAGTTGGGACACCCAGTCTTCATGCACGAAATCGGTCAGCAGGTCGCGCACCATCTCGGGATGGGAAAACAGGCGTTTGTAGCTGTGGTCGTGATGATGGGGCGGCGTGGACATGGGCGGCGGCGTGCAGCGGGCGGGGCGCCATCATCGCGCCAACGCATCCGGATTGCACCCGAAAAAACGCCCCCGGTTTCCCGAGGGCGTTCAAGTCTTTCTTCAAGGTCGGTGGTTCGATGGGTTTCGTGACCAATCGGCATCCGTGCCAACACTCGGCGTCATACCGTGGTCACTCTACCCATCCTACCTTGCTATAAAGGTATTGATTGCTCGTAAAGTGTCTCGGGCGCAATGTCGATATCACCCGGCCAAGTGACGGTTCCATAATCAACCCGAGCCAAGGAAAAATACCCTGGGTTTTCCAGACGACGAAAGACCGGATAGTGCAAATAGGGGCGCATATCGAAACGCCGCTGTTCACCCCCAGCTCCAGTAAAGGTGAGCAGTAACCCATAACCGGGAATCGTCTCAACGGAATTGACCTCGATCATCGTCAATGCCTCACCGCAAGGGATCAATCGGAAACACAGGTTCGCCATTCACCGCCAGCGCCCAATCCGCCATCAATTCCTCTTCATGGATGGTGACCCAGGCTTGTACCAAGCGTAGTTTCTTTGCCGGAAGATCACCCTCCAGCAGGTTTCCTTCCGGAATAGAGATGACCGCCTGTTGGCCCTGGTATTCAACATGAAGGTGTGGCAAGTGATGCTGTTGGGTATCCATGAACAGCATCCGAATAATGATACCGTAGAACATGCTGATGGTTGGCATCGTCATTTGCCCGCGTCATTTGTCAGGTGATCAGTGTAACCCCAAACAGGTTAAGTAGCCACGTAGGGTGGGTAGAGCGCAGCGAAACCCACCGAACCCAAGCGCCGACATTTCAGATTCGCGCAGAAAAAAACGCCCCCGGTTTCCCGAGGGCGTTCAAGTCTGTCTTCAAGGTCGGTGGTTCGATGGGTTTCGTGACCAGTCGGCATCCGTGCCAACACTCGGCGTCATACCGTGGTCACTCTACCCATCCTTGTATCTTGAATTTCGTGATGGTTAGCTCCCATCACGCGAGACCGAGGCAGCTTGAACCCATCCTGAAGGCCTTGACCTTGTTGCGTAGATCAAGCCCTTGGTCTCTTCTTTCAC
>NZ_NRRG01000116.1 GCF_016583575.1 Thiocystis violacea | reverse complement strand
TGTGATCACCCGCGCGCCGCGCTGTCGCGTGTTTGCCGGTGAGGTAGGGTATGGGTATTGTGCGGCCAAGCAAGAGTACTACTACGGGTTTCATGGTCATCTGATGATTTCCTTCAACGGGGTCATCTCTCAAAGACGAACTCGTCGGCGAGGGTATCGACCTGCAAACCCCCGTGCGGACGAACAGGCCAGATTCCCGAAACCCCCGCGCCGTGCCGCGCCTGACGACGACGCGCCGCCGGATTGAAACCGTCATTGGGCAACTCACGGAACGGTTTCATTTTGAAAAAATCCGGGCGCGGGATCTGTGGCACTTGACGAGTCGGATGGCACGCAAGGTCTTATCGCATACCCTCTGCATTTTCCTGAATCGCTCACTTGGCCGGCCAGATCTCCAGTTCGAGGGGTTGGTGACGGACTGAAAAAGTCGAACATCGCGTAATGTTCGGCTGCTGAAAGTCAACCCTGGGGCGGGAACCCTATGATGCTTGATATCCGGATGGATGTGCCGGTGGTGAGGATGCGTGGCGGCGAGGTTGGGATCATCCGGGTGCGGCTGCGAGTCGTACCAGTAGAGCAGTTGGCTATCTTGCCAGACCTCATAGCCATACTCGCGAATCCTGCCTGGCGAGTGCTCGAAAGTCAGCCGTTCGCGCACGTTCAGGCGGATGCCCTGGTCGAATTCCAGCTCGCCTCTCAGGACCGCCACGGTCGCGCCGCGACGAACCACCACCAGGGTCGAGCGCCGAATGGCTGCAAACTGGCTGCCGAGTTGGTAGATGAACGCCTCGTAGTCAGCGAGAGACTGTAATGGATTCATGGCGGGCGGTGCGTTCCATCAGATCGACATAGCTCGTGACCTGCGCCGATTGGAGCAAGCGCCGGCTTTCATCGCCAAACAGTGCCAGGCGCTCCTGAAGGATCTGATAGGACGCGGCCCATTCGCTCCAGTCCAAGACCCATGACGAGTCCGCCGGTTCTTCGCCAGTGCGATAGGCCTCGTAGAACATCTCGGTGGGAACGCCGTACTTGCGCTCGAATACGAGCAGGTCTTCGCGCATGGCATGGATGTCATGCAATACATCATCCAGGGTCATTGGGCCACCTCTTTGCAGCACGCTTTATGATTGATCGCGTCAACTATCTTAGCCGCTCCGCGCCCCGTTTTGGTTCCCAAGCGTGGAGACGGTGAACATCACCCACGCCCGCCCGCGGGCTGGGGCTGGGGCCAGCACCGCCGACGCCGACCCCGCCGAGGCAATGTGCTCGTGAAGTCGGGGTGTGCCACGAGCAAGAATAGGTGTTGTGCGGCTCGTGCTCGGCGCCTGAAATCAAGGCCCCTGCCTGGGAGACGCCTCATCCCGCCCCAGGTCGCCGTCCGTCCTCACAGCGCCACCTTAAGCTTTCGCCCGCCGCTGATGGAGAAACCCTGCCGTTCGTGGAAGACCAGCGAGCGCTCGAAGGCGGGCAACGGTGGCGTCGTGACCTCCAGCCGAGTCCACTGGCTCGAGCGGCCAAACGCCTTCGTGCGCGCCAGCCGCTCGGCGCCGGTCGGAGGGTGGGCGATGGCCGGACGACAGGGCGGCGCCCGCAGCAGGATCGCCCAAGGACAGCAGCCGTTCGGAGATAGCCGTTGCGAGCAGGAGGCCGCTGACGCCGTCCAGCTCGCGCACGCGCACCAACGGCCGACGCGCCTGCCCTTGCCGCGCTACGCCACCCATACCCGCGCGCCGACGATCGGCGGGGCCGCCTGGCGCGCCGCCCAGCGGGCGCATGCACTGGCGCTCGACGGACAAGTCTGCGGACTGACGCCACGGGGCGAGGTGCGCTGCTACCGTCCGGCGGTGGAGTCCAGGTCGCCATCACAGCCCCTACCCGCGCCCCAGGGCCGAGGTCAATAACCCGATTGATGCGCCTCGGACCAGTCGCGCGAGGGCGCGTCGGGCTCAACCCGCATAGAGCCGGTTGATCAGGTTGACCAGCGTGTAATGCCCGGCCCGGTTGACGGCCAGCTCTTCCTGGGCCTGAACCAGGTGGAGGAACAGCACCAGAATCGCGCTCTCGGCGAGCGCCACCAGGGTGGTGTAGAAGCTCACCCCGAGCGCGCGGGCGATCTCGCCGAGCGGCTGACCGGCGGCGCTCGGATCGATCAGGGACATGGCCAGCGCGATGCCGATCACGGTGCCGATGAAACCGACCGTCGGGATCACCCACACCAGATAGTGCAACAGGGCGTAACGCAGATCCACGCGATGGCCGAGCAGTTCCAGACTGCTGTTGAGCACGCTCACGCTCTGATCGACCGAGCGACTGGCCTGGAATTGCAGGATGCAGAATACCCGCGCGCCGACGATCGGCGGAGCCGCCTGGCGCGCCGGGTCGCGGGCGCATGCGCTGGCCCTCGACGGACAAGTCTGCGGACTGACGCCACGGGGCGAGGTGCGGTGCTACCGTCGGGCGGTGGAGTCCAGGTCGCCATCCCAGCCCCTAGCCGCGCCCCAGGGCCGAGGTCAATAACCCGATGGATGCGCCTCGGGCCAGTCGCGCGAGGGCGCGTCGGGCTCAACCCGCATAGAGCCGATTGATCAGGTTGACCAGCGTGTAATGTCCGGCCCGGTTGACGGCCAGCTCTTCCTGGGCCTGAACCAGATGGAGGAACAGCACCAGGATCGCGCTCTCGGCGAGCGCCACCAACGTGGTGTAGAAACTCACCCCGAGCGCGCGGGCGATCTCGCCGAGCGGCTGACCGGCGGCGCTCGGATCGATCAGGGACATGGCCAGCGCGATGCCGATCACGGTGCCGATGAAACCGACCGTCGGGATCACCCACACCAGATAGTGCAACAGGGCGTAACGCAGATCCACGCGATGGCCGAGCAGCTCCAGACTGCTGTTGAGCACGCTCACGGTCTGATCGACCGAGCGACTGGCCTGGAATTGCAGGATGCAGAGATCGATGAGCCCCGGCAGAAATCCGCGCTCGCCGTCGTGCCGATCGGCGACCCGTGCGCGGATGGCGGGCAAGTCGTGCGACTGGAGCACGACTTCATAGGCGTGCGGCAGCAGACCCTCGGCGATCAAGGCGTGCTCATACGCGGCGTCACGCCAGCGACAGAAGATCTCGCCCAGTCCGAGGAACAGGATCAGATGCGTGAGATTCTGCACCGTGAACGGATAGACGAAGGGATAGCCCGGCGGCGATCCGGCCTGATGATCGAGCAGCAGCGCGGCGGCCGGTTGGCCGGCGGGCAGCGCCACACTGAGCAGGGCGATCACGAGGCCACCCAGCACCAGTGACAACGCGAGCACCGGCGCGCGTCGTGGCCGCTCCCACAGGGCTTCGTACAGATGGGTCATTGGCCGCACTCCTGGCAGCGGGCGCCCTCGGGCCTTGATGCCTCCGCAGGGACAGCGCACGAGCCGCTGGCCTGACATCGGGGACGCGG
>NZ_NRRG01000115.1 GCF_016583575.1 Thiocystis violacea | reverse complement strand
CGCTTCTTCGGGCGAACACACCCCGCGCTGTTCGAGCAGATCCTCCTGCGTGTGCCCTTGCCGCCGCGACCGCGACGCCGACGGCCACGCCCGCCGAAACGACCCTATCTGATGCCGGTCGCGGCCTGAGGGCGGTGGTCGGGATAATGAACAAGGCATCCCTGTGCGGTAAAAGGTTTCGAGTCCTTTGTGGCGGAAACTACGAATCATGCCGCGATAGTATAGCGCCGCTATACGATCCGCAACCTGTACTGAAGAGACGGCACCAGCACCCGTAGACGGGCAATCCCACCCGTTCATGACGGGGTGAGGTCGACGTTAGCGCACAGTCACTCGACCAGCTTCAGAGAGTGCGATCCTCGCAGATGGCATGGCGGAAGGGCGGCCTGGGGCGGGATGTCGCCACTAGCCGCTAGCAACGTCGGGTGGAGCGAGCGCGAATGTTGGGTGGCCAATAGCGACAACTCAACCGACGCCGCTGTGCGGATGGGATGTGCAATGGGAGACCTGACCCCGGCTTTTTTCTCCGGCTTTCTCCTCTCGACATTGCTATCATTCAGACGAAATAACTGACTTGGAGCCTAACGCGCGATGAATGCCGTCATCGATCATGACGCCTCGCTCAAATACTTGGATGGCCGGATCACCGTTCACCCAGATATCTGCAACGGGCATCCGACGATCCGGGGCATGCGGATCACCGCCGAGACGGTTCTCGGTTTTTTGAGTGTGGGGGAATCCCCGGACGAGATCTTGCGCCAGTATCCCTCGCTAGAGCCGGCGGACATCGAGGCTTGCCTGCGCTTTGCCGCTCACTTGATGGCCCGTCGCTATATGCTGCGCGATGTCGCCTGATGCCGCGTTTCCTGATCGATGTCAACCTCCCGTATCGTTTCGCCTTGTGGTCGGGTGGCGACTGTTCACACATGCGCGATCTCGGTGAGACTTGGACGGACACCCAGATTTGGGAGTATGCCCGTGAGCGCAACATGGTGATCGTGTCGAAGGATACGGACTTCTCGGATCGAATCGTGGTGAGTTCGCCGCCACCACGGGTTATTCACATTCGTATCGGAAACATGCGGATGCGTGACTTCCACGGCCTGATGACCCGATTGTGGCCGCAAGTCATCACATTGAGCACGAGTAACCGATTGGTTCGGATTTACCAAGACCGCATCGAGACGATCGAATGATCGATAGGGTCGCACGTCTGCGCGGACTACCCCGTTTTGTCTTGTTGAGAAATCGGTCTGGGACGAACTTTGAGATGTGCAACGGCTTTTTGCGGCTTTGTGACCCCGGCTTTGGGCTTTGCGTGTGCAATGGGAGACCTGACCCCGGCTTCTGACCCCGGCTTCACCCCTGACCCCGGCTTTTGACCCCGTTCCCTTGTGACCCGTTCCCTTGGGGTGTGCAATGGGAGACCCCGTTCCGAGACTTCAATCGAAAGGTGTTATAGTTCTTTGATAACAATTCAAGCTTGGCCCCTTTAATTCACGCTTTAGATGCCGCCATCAAGAGGACCGCGTCATGACCGTTGAAGCCACGAACATCACCGCACAGTTACACGCCGAGATCGAGCGCACCCCCGAACGATACCGATCATTACTGCTGCGGCTTGTCCACTCCTTCCGTGAGGGTCTCGAAGAGGAGGCACCTTGGCCGAACGCGACCGACTCCTTCCGCGATGGCTGGCGAGATGTTCGGGCCGGACGGATCCATCCGGTCGAAACGCTGTGGAACGGCATCGACACGGATTAAGTGCGGTGGTTGTCAGTTACTCAGAGGCGTTCAAACGGCAGATCAAGCGTTTAAGCCGACGCTATCGTCGAATTCGTGACGATCTTCAGCCGATCATCGATCAACTCGCTGCGGGCCAAACCCCTGGTGACCGTATTCAGGGCGTGGGTGACATGCTCTACAAGGTGCGCGTTCGTAATACTTCCGCTGGGCGCGGCAAGAGCGGCGGCTATCGCATCATCTATTACCTGCGCTCAACAACCGACGTGTTACTGGTCACGATCTACTCAAAAGCCGATCAGTCCGATATCGACGTTGAGGCGCTGTCACGTCTGCTCCAAGAGGAAGGATGATAACGATACGTGGTATTTCGGCGGTTGGTGGCTTCGCAAGGCGAGGGGTTTCTTCGGATTCGTGCTGGGACCAGTACGACATCACGCGGCGGCGTCCGTAAGTGGCTCCGTGCAATGGGAGACCTGACCCCGGCTTTCTCTACCTGGCTCCGTCTTGATGAAGTTCGCGCCGAATCGTTTCGCGCACGACATTCGCGAGCGTCTGCCCTTCAACGAACTGGCGCAGCGCCTCGTTCATCAGCGTTTGATAATTGCCACCCATCATCTCGGCGTGTGCCTTGAACGCCGCCAAGATCCTGTTATCCACCCGCATCGTGACTTGGGACTGGTTTCCTCGCTCGGCTTGCAGCCGTGCTAAGGCTGGCACCTCGGAAACGGGCTTGGCATCGGTAAAATCCAGGTCGGCATAGTCGTCGAAAAGGGGGTCAGAACGGTTGTTCATAGTGGCGCCGTTGGGGTTGGTTAGCTTTCCAAGCGGAAATCAAACAAATGCGATCGCCTCGGAGCGTCCACACCGCCACTAGGACACGTCCCCGGCCACCCATGCCGAGGGTCACGAACCGCTGTTCGCCGTTAGCGTCCAAGTTTTCGCGCGTGAGCGCGAAAGGATCAAGCAGCACATGACGTGCTTCATCGAAGGTCACTCCCTCGTGATTGACCGGATTGGCGGCGGCTTTGTCTGGGTCGAATTCGATCTCCATGGGTCGACGTTAGGCGCGTCTGTACAGATATGCAAGTCGCGCCGAGACAGGAAGAGCAGAGGGTCGCTAGATGGCTGGGGCTTCAACCAGAGATTCGATCAGCTCTGGGGGAGTGTGCAATGGGAGACCTGGGTGACCTCGCAATGGTTGCCGACTGTGAGAGAACCGCGCAAGCGGGAAGCTCTCCCGAGTAAGGCTTAGTCAGCCGCTCGGAAGTGAAATGACTGGACGGCGTCAGCCCGATGGTCAGAGAAATGAGTGACACGAGGTGAAGGGTGTGGCACTGAATCCGACACAGAGCCCCGAGAAACTTTGATTTTGGGTGAGAGCCGATCCTGTCAGGTCGGGCGCAGGCCAAGCGGGCGGTGCGTTATAGACGAGCACCCGCTGCCGGCCATGGAGGCGCGAAGCGCGAGGCCGGTAGTCCCGGGTAGGCCTCGGCGCGAGCGGATCACCGGAGTGGCGTAGGGGGCGAGAGTCCCGAAGCCGCGTAGGTGGTCTACCGTCCGGGGAGCGCCCGGTCTACTCAAAACCCCGAGTTTTTTTCGAGTTTTTGCAGCACCCGACCGCATCGTCTAAACTACAAAAGTAGCAAACTCTGGGAGATAAAAGGATGGGCATGCCGGTGCGTATCGACGATTTACTGTACGAGGACGCCAAGCGCCAAGCGAAGGCGGAAT
>NZ_NRRG01000114.1 GCF_016583575.1 Thiocystis violacea | reverse complement strand
AACCGGCTTGATGTCGTCCATTTTCAGGTTGTGCGGCAGGAGAGCCGCGATGGCCTCTGGGGTCTTGGCCGCTGGCAGGTGCTCGAAGAGGTGGTTGAGGTAGGCCCAGGGCTCCAGGCCGTTGGCTTTGGCCGTCTCGATCAGACTGTAGAGCAAGGCGCTGGTCTCGGCGCCCCTGGGGCTGCCGGCGAAGAGCCAGTTTTTTCGTCCGATGACGAAGGGGCGGATGGCGTTCTCGGCGGTGTTGTTGTCGATCTCGAGGCGTCCGTCCTCAAGGAAGGTCGTCAGGATCGGCCACTGGCCGAGCGCGTAGTGGATCGCCTTGCCGAGCAGGCCCTTGGGCGGGGTGCGGGTGACGGTCTTGTCGAGCCAGACGTTGATGGCGTCGAGGATGGGGCGGCTGTGCTGCAGGCGAGCGGCGTGACGCGCGGCGGGTTCGGCTTCGCGCAGGCGCCGCTCGACGCCATAGAGCTGACCGATATAGGCGAGCATCTGCTGAGCGGCGCACGTGTTGCGCCCGCTGGCCGCCTCGACGAATTTGCGCCGCACGTGGGTCCAACAACCGGCATGGCCGATCACCTCGGGGGCGCTCGCCACGACGCCGTAGGCGCTGTAGCCATCGGACGGCAGATAGAAGGTCGGTGGCGGATCGGCTCCAGACCCCTCGCTCGGGGCGTCAAGCAGCCCCCCCTTGGGCACCGTCGCCGCGCGGCTGGCCGCCTATTCGAACCAACGCACCGGCTGTCCGGGCGCCCCGCCGCAGAACACCCACATGTAGGAGGTTTGGTCGTTCTCGCGTCCGGGCTCGCCGAGCACCTGCCGTGGCGTTTCGTCGACGTGCACCACCGGGCCTTGGCGCAGCAGGGCCTTGAGCGCGGCGGCGAGCGGGGCGAGCGGGGCGTTGAGCTGGATCAGCCGCCCGGCCATGGTCTGGCGCTTGAGGGGGATGCCGTCGCGCGCGAAGATCTTCTCCTGTCGATACAGTGGCAGGGCATCGACGAACTTGGCGGTGACAAGGCTTGCCAGCAGTGAGCTGTGGGCGATCGACTTGGGGATGATCTGCTCGGGACGCGGGGCGATCCTGACCCCGACCTCGGCGCCGACGACCTCGGCGTTGCGAGGAACATACTTGGCACGCTGGTAGACGATGACGTAGGTCTGGCGCGGCAGGATGGCGAGCGGCTCGGAGGTGTCGTAACCGATGAAGGTCCAGTCCTCGCCCATCGCCGCCTTCTCGTCCTCGGAGAGATCGAGCAGACGTTCGACGCGGGGCAGATGACTCGGTAGAGGGCGACGGACGGGTTTGCGCTTCGGGGGCGGGGTGACGTCCTTGGTCGTGTCCGGCGTCGAGACCGGAGGCCGCTCGGCCTCGAGTTCAGCGTCAGCGCTTCGAGCTCGGTTTCGTCGAACAGACGCCGTTGGCTGTCCGGAACCTGATCGGCGCTGCGTCCGAAGCGCTGGCGTTTGAGTAGCTCGATGGTCTCGAGTAGCGGCTCGATGTGGTGTTGTTGGGCCTGGCGCTCACGCTCAGCGTCCGCCAATTGTTCCGTCAACTGGGCGATGATCGCACGCCGTTCGGCGGGCGCTTCGGGTAGGCTCTGAGCGGGGCTGGACATAGCCGCCATGATACCGGATTCCCCTCTAAAATCCGATGCTTATTGACGCTAGACCAGGTCGAAATCGGCCCGCTTGTGGGCCTTGACGCGGGTCGGATCCAGACCCTCTAGCAACCAATGGAGCTCGCGCGCCGACAGCTTCACCGGCCCCTCGCTGGGTGCCGACGGCCACCAGAAGCGCTCGCGCTCTAGGCGTCGGTACCACAGCCAGAAGCCGTTGTGGTGCCACACCAGGATCTTGAGCTTGTCGCGGGCGCGATTGCAGAAAACGAAGACCTGGCTCGAGAACGGATCGCCCTCAAGGACATCGACCACCAGCGCCGCCAGCCCGTCGATCTGTTTGTGCATGTCGGTCGCCCCAGCGCCCAGATAGACCTGGGTCTGGCGACGCGGCTGGATTGGCTGACTCGCCAGGGCGTGGAACGTTCGCAGGTGCAGGTGATCCTGGAGGCGACGGGCATGTATCACGAAGCCGTCACCGAAGCGTTACACGCCGCCGGTATCCGGGTTTCCGTCGTCAATCCCTTGCAAATCAAGGAGTTTGCACGGGGTTTGGCGGTGCGCACCAAGACCGATGGCGTCGATGCCTTCACGCTGGCGCGCTTCGGTCACCTGGTGAACCCGCCGGCCTGGGTGCCCCCGCCGCCGGCCGTCCGTGAACTGCGGGCGCTCCTGCTGCGCCAGCAAGCACTCGCCGAGGATCTGCGCCGCGAACGCAATCGCCGCGACACCGCGGCGATGACCACGACGCCGGCGCTGGTCCTGACCTCCCTGGATGACAGTATTGCCTTCCTGGAGCAGGCACTCGCCACACGGCAACGCGAGATCGACGGCCATCTGGATCGCCATCCGGACCTGAAGGCCGATCGGCAACTGCTCACCAGCATTCCCGCCGTGGGGCATAAGGTCGGGGCTCAGCTCCTCGTCGTCCTGCGCGAACATGACTTTCAACGCGCCGAACAAGCCGCCGCTTACCTGGGTGTCGTGCCGATCGAACGCCAATCCGGCACCTCCGTGCATGGTCGCCCGCGCCTGTCGAAGGCCGGCCCCGCCAGGGTGCGCGCCGTGCTCTACATGGCGGCGATTGTCGCGATCCGCTACAACCCGCCGGTCAAAACCCTGTACGAACGCCTGCTGGCGCGGGGCAAATCCAAGATGGCCGCCCTCGGTGCGGCGATGCGCAAACTCGTTCATCTGTGTTTTGGTGTCCTCAAAAACCGGACACCGTACCAAGCCGATTATACGAAAGCAGCTTGACGCGCAAGACGGTATCTACCTGGCTAGCTTGCTTTTTCCAGAGCACAGTGGGGGTTTTAAGCCGCGTTCCAGGGGCAGCCAAGCAACAGCCAGGTCAGTGCAAGCACCGCACTCAAGGCGAACAAGCCCAGCACGACGAAGACACCTGTCCACCAGCGCATCGCCTGACGCCGGGTTGAAGCCCGCAGGGTCGGCTCGGCGTGTTCCAGCGTGCGCACTAGGGCGCGCAGTCGTTCCAGATCCGCCAGGCTCTCAGCATAATAGCGATCGCGTGCCAGATAGGCATCGTCATTCGCGCGGTTGGCGAGCAGGCGCTCGCTGGATCGCCGTAAGCGTCCGGCCAATTACATCTATCCCGCCCGCTGTCGGATCTGCAAGATGAACTTCTTTTCCCCATTGACAGGAGGTTCAGCATGACAGATCAACGGCGCACCCGCGAGCAGTGGCGGGACATTGTAGAGGGCTTTCCGGAGAGCGGCCTGACCCAGGCGCAGTATGGCGCCCGGCACGCCATCTCGGTGACGAGCTTTCATCGTTGGCGCGAGCGACTGCGTCAGGGCGCTGATCCCCGCGGGCCGGGAGCACTCCGAAACGTTGCCGAGCCGGTTCGGTTGCTGCCGGTCGAGGAGGTGCACGAGGCGCCCATGGCCCCGGTGGCGGGTTCGGCGTTGACCCTGGTGCTGGCCAACGGCGTACGCCTGGAGGTCGGCACGGACTTCGAGGCGAGGACATTGCGCCGCGTGCTGGAGATTTTGCAGGAGCCTGTGGCGGCATGATCACGCTCGGGGGCCAGGCCCGCACGGGTGTTCTCGATGACCTTGGTTTTCTGCTTGCCGTCCGCCTCGCGCAGCAGACACAGATGCAGTTTCGCTTTCGAGACATCAATGCCGAGAGACATCATGTGTCAACCCTCCGACGATGGAACCATCACGCCCACTGGCCTTGTGCCTGCAGGGTTCGCCCCTTGGATACCGTTCAGTGTCAGTGCTGGCGTGAAAGATGAGACGACGGGCTTCATCTACCTTGCAAGGTCAACGCCTTCAGGATGGGTTCAAGCTGCCGCCGTCTCGCGTGATGGGAGCTAACCATCACGGAACTCAAGATACAAGGATGGGTAGAGTGACCACGGTATGACGCCGATGATTGGCACGGATGCCGGCTGGTCACGAAACCCATCGAATTTATGCGCTACCCAGCTAACGCGGCTATACTTTACTCATCCTCTTTCACCGATGGCTTGAGATTGACCGCCATGGTCCACCTCGTATCGTCATTTCTCGATCTTTCGCATGAGATTGCTTGATGCCAGTCGTTTTACATTTGGACGGATTCAAGTTTTTCTTCTATGCAAACGAGGGTAATCCACGCGAGCCTGCTCATATTCACATCAGAAAGTCCGGCGCTGAAGCGAAGTTCTGGCTGGAACCTCAAGTACAACTCGCGAGAAATGACGGTTTCGATGCTCCGACGTTGAGGCGTATCGCTGAATTCGTGGCAAGCCATCAAGCGCAATTAAAGAGAAATTGGCATGAATACTTCACCTAAATCTGCCCGAGCCGATGAGAACAATCTATGGGTTGAATTGCATGACGGGCGCACGCTTGGTGTTCCGCTGGCATGGTTTCCTCGCTTGCTTGCGGCGACTCCTGAACAACGCAATGACTTTGACCTCAGTCCCCGCGGTATTCATTGGGACGCGCTGAATGAAGATATTTCGATTGCGGGGTTGCTCAATGGCGAGGGAGATCTGACCCATCATCGCCGTGAAGCCGCGTAGCGAGGTAGGATGGGTAGAGCGATAGCGAAACCCATCGTTCCCAGCGATAACGCCTGACCTTTGAACGCCCTCGGGAAACCGGGGGCGTTTTTTGTTGTGCAATCCTTATGGGTTGGCGCTTGGGATCGGTGGGTTTCGCTGCGCTCTACCCACCCTACGCCAGCCGGGGTATGTTGTTTCCGCGCGGGAATGCTATATTGAACGGCGTTGCATCTTGATGGAGTCGATATCATGACGACGATCAGTTTTGACACCCATGAATTTGTCAAAAAACTGCAATCCGTGGGTTTTACGCAAGAACAAGCCGAAGTGTTTGCCTCTGAACATCGGCGAATCATTGAAGATTCCTTGGTGACGAAAGATCATTTGGATATGCGCTTGCGTGAACTCGAATATCGTTTGATCATCAAAATGGGCGCCATGATAATGGCCGCTGTCATTTCCATTGTGGCACTGGTGAAATTTCTTTAGCGGGGTAGGATGGGTAGAGCGATAGCGAAACCCATCGTTCACAGCTCCAACGCCTGACCTTTAAACGCCCTCGGGAAACCGGGGGCGTTTTTTGTTGTGCCATCCTGATGACTTGGCACGGGGTTCGGTGGGTTTCGCTGCGCTCTACCCACCCTACAAAGCCCTCGGGAAACCGGGGGCGTTTTTTGTCGGGCGCGATCCTGAAACGCCGGCGCGGGGTTCGATGGGTTTCGCTTTGCCCCTATCCTTGGCTGATGCCTGCGTGATGCTATACTTAATTGTGTTTTTCCAGATGACGACAAACAGCCATGACTGAAAATGTTGAAAACCTCGTGTTGGAACAACTACGTGCTATCCGGGCAGC
>NZ_NRRG01000113.1 GCF_016583575.1 Thiocystis violacea | reverse complement strand
TGATTCGCTTAGGTGCGGTTTGCTTGTTTACTTAGAATGATTTTGGCTATACCGTTGATTTATAACGGTTGCGCTGTTGACTGAAAATCCGCGTGTCGGTGGTTCGATTCCGCCCCTGGGCACCAAACAAAACAAAGGCTTGTCACCACATCGGCGACAAGCCTTTTTTGTTGGTGCTACCTCAGGAACGATGTCGGCGGAATTTGGCGCCCAAAACGCCGAAGCTCCGACCACTCAGACAGGACTTTTGAGCATCGCCTCGATTCGCGCCAGCCGCTCGGCATTCTCGACCGCTTCACTGATCTTGGCGCGATCCGCCAGCAGGGCCATGACCTCTCGCGCCTGTTCGCTCGTCAACACACCAGCGGTCAAGGCATCGACGATGGCTTGCGGCTCCACGGCGGTTCCCATCACGGGAAGCGGCCGGGTTTCGGGTTTGATGTTCGGCAGAACCTTGTCCATCAACAATCGCGCCGCGCTGGGGTCGCCTTGCTTCGCGGCTTCACTCATCGCCTGGATGATGTCCGGCAGATCCTTCTCGATGGCCTTGCGGAGCTTCTGGACGGGGCCAGAGCCGGGCCTCGGGCCGCGCGGATTGCCGGATTGTCCTGGTTGAAATTTCGCCATGCTCGCCTGCCGTCAGCCTGCCGTGGCAGATTGAAGCGCCGCGCAGCCCGCGACCCAGCCGGGATGGTCGGGTTCATCCTCGACGCGGGGTATCGGCTAATGGCGATCCAGGCCCATCTCGACCTCCCAGAACAAGCGCCGGGCCTCGTCTCGATCCGGCACACAACCGAAGTGCTCGGCGTAGGTGGCACTCACTTCATCAATCCACGCCAGTTCGCGCGCGCTCGGCGATGCCAGCAAACGTGCTTCGATGGCGCGACGGGTCAGGCGGTCAAGATCTGGCGGCGGGTTTTTCATCGGCGATCTCGCGCAGGATTTTGAGCGCGTTCGACGAACCGCCGGCGGCTCGCTTGGCCAACTCCTTAATCGCCGCGACCTGGATGAGGCGCAGTTCCTTTTGCGCCAGCTTCGCCATCGACGGCGGCCGTCCGCCTTTCGCTGGCACGTTCATCACCAGACTCCACGCAGCGAGGGACCAGCCCAACGGGCATCGACGCGCAGACGGTGACCGAGGGTTCCCATCGTGCCGAACTCGCGATTGAACAGCTCCAGCCGCTCGGCGACCACGATGGTGTGTTGCTGCAACTGCCCGGCCAGCGCGTTGAGGGCGCGTCCCTCGATGTCCTGGCAGGCGCGGCGCCAGTTGGCTTCGAGTTGGCGAAGGTCGGCCGGCTCGGCCGGGAGTTGGGCGCGGTGTTCGTCCAGCAGGCGCGACAGTCCCGCCTGATCGGCCTCGATCAGCGCCAGCTCGGCGGCATCCTTGGGCCGCTCATCACCGGCCATCCGACGCTCCAGCAAGGCGACGCGGCGGGCGCGTAGATCGTCCAGGCGGGTCTGGATGCGCTCGCCATGCGCCCGGTGCTCGGCGATGTCGGCCTCATAGGCGCGCTGGTTGAGACGAGCCCTCACGAGGGGCACGGCCAGCGCGACCGGCACGGTGACCGGCTCAGGTCGGGGATACGGCGAGAAGGCGTTGACGCGTGCCGATCGCCTCGGCGGTCTCGGTGGCCAGCGTCTCGGCCTCGGTCTGGATCGCGCGCTCGATCTCGGGGTCCGGGCCGATGGGGGCGGCGGTGCGGGTCAGTTCGACCAGCCGCGCCTCGGCGGCCACCAGGGCGCGGCGGGCCTCGCTGGTATCGACTCCAGCCAACAAGGCATCACGCAGGCGCTCGTGCGCGGTGTCGGCTTGAGCACGGGCCTTTTCGATCAGGGTCATGGGGTTTTCCTCGGGGGTTTCATGGGGGTTTCGACACGGAAACCCTACTGTCACGACAGCCGTTGAGACCGGAAAACAAGGATCAGGCGACGTGGGACTTTGACCTGGCGGGCGGGCGGGCGGCGCTTGAGGATGACGAACGGCTTGACCTTGGTCGCGGCCTTGGCGAGGCGGCGCGGCTTGGGCTCGGCCATGATGTCGGTGAGTGCGTCGATAAGGTCGGTCCAGTCAGACATGCGTGCTCTCCAGTCGGCGGGTGTTGGTGATCCGCTTGACCAGCTCGCCGAAGTCTCGCGATTCCTTCGGTCCAGCCGGTGAAACGGGGATCGGGTCGGCCAGGAGGCGGCGACCTGGGTACAGGCGCGCGGCGACGCGGGCGGCGGCCTCAAGGGTTGGAGCGACCAGGATCAACTTCATGGGCGGGATCCTCCAGGTTGACGACGAACACTTGCAGCGAGCGAGCCAGACCGCTGGGGCGACCTCTTCGGTAACCTTGACGGACGTGCTCATAGAGTTCGTTGGCGCAGGTGGCGCACAGCAGATGCCCGAGGATCAGCCGGCCAGCCACGCCGGGGCGGGAGCCGCACCAGCAACACTCTCTCGAGGGCGCGGCGTACGTCCGCCCGTTCGCCTGGGCACCGATCGGGCTAAAGTGGACCCCGAAAACCGAACAGTCATTTAAGCTGTCAAGTCGGTACGAAAGGGTTGACCACAATGGGTGAAGCAAAGCGCAAGACCTACGCGGCGGCGTTTAAGGCCAAGGTCGGGTTGGAGGCCATCCGTGGCGTGAAGACGGTCAACGAGATCGGCCAGGAGCACGGTGTGCACCCGGTCCAAGTCGGGCCATGGAAGAAGGAGATTCTGGAACAAGCCGGTACGCTGTTCGAGACCAAACGTGGGCGGAAACCAGCGGCTGACCAAGGAGAGCCAGAGCGGCTCTACAGCGAAATCGGGCGCTTGAAGATGGAACTGGATTGGCTGAAAAAAAGTCCGGACTGAGCCGGTGAGCATCCGTCGCGGATGGATCGAGCGTGAGGGTGAGATCGCGGTGATCCGGCAATGCGCCTTGGCCGGGGTCGTGCGCTCTGGGGTGTATCGCGCCGCGACCGGCGAGACCGTCAGCGCGTTGGACCAGATGCTGTTGACGTTGATTGACGCCGAGTACACCCGTCACCCGTTCTACGGCCGCCGGCGCCTGGTGATCTTTCTGAAGGCGCAAGGCCAGGTGGTGAATCGCAAGCGCGTGCCGCGACTGATGGGGATTCTGGGGTTAGCTGGCATGGCGCCGGGACCGAGCACCAGCCAACCGCACCCGGAGCACCACGTTTATCCCTACTTGCTGCGCGGGGTCGAGGTCACACGCCCCAACCAAGTGTGGAGTACCGATATCACCTACGTCCGCCTCGCGCCGGGCTTTGCGTATCTGGTCGCGATCATGGACTGGTACGCGCGCCGGGTGCTGGCCTGGCGTCTGTCCAACACCCTGGAGGCGGGGTTCTGCGTGGACTGTCTGGAAGAGGCGCTGCGCGCCCACGGTCGGCCCGAGATCTTTAACACCGACCAGGGATCCCAGTTTACCAGCACGGCCTTCACCGGGGTGCTCCGGCGTGAGGAGATCGCCATCAGCATGGATGGACGTGGGCGGGCACTGGACAACAGTTTTGTCGAGCGGCTGTGGCGCCGCGTCAAGTACGAGGACATCTACCTCAAAGGCTACACCCGCCTATCCGAGCTACTCCTGGGGTTGACCGAGTATTTCGCCTTCTACAACCATGAGCGTCCGCATCAATCCCTGGGGTACCTGACGCCGGAGGCGGTCTACCGCTCGGGGGAAGGCGGGGGAGCGAAGATCGTGGATCGCTTCGGCAACGCACAAGCGGAACTGGGGCAGCGCCAAACTGCTGCGATTGAGATCGGCAGCACAACTTAAATTCGCGGAAAAACTGTCCTGGACAGGGGGCCACTTTACTAAGCCATGACGAGAAACCGGTCAACCAATGAGGAATAAGTCCGCCCCTTCCCTGATCGCCAGGTAAAAAAGCTTATATATCTGATGTTACGCAGAAGGCTCAGGACTTGGTAAGTTTCGAGGATGAACCAAGACGCTCTCGACATCTACACCGATTATTTGATCAGCACCTTCGGATCGGCCACGGCCACGGGGTTGGCGTCGATGC
>NZ_NRRG01000112.1 GCF_016583575.1 Thiocystis violacea | reverse complement strand
AAGGTTGACTTCGAGACGTCTACACCAACCCAACAGGTTTCAGAATGCATGCTCATCCCTCCCTATACCCCGCCTTGCAGAATCGGGCTTTACGCCCTGGCAACTGTTCGGGTTGTTGAGGAAAACCCCGCATCGACCCAAGCTCTCCCACGATCTCGAAATCAGAGGGGTTACGGTCTGAGACGGGTAAAACAAACCTACAACCGGACAAAACTAACTTACAAGGGGAGAACGTCGAGCCATCGTCGTATCGGTTGTTTTTACACCGTTCCTAATCGATCGACCCGCCGCGCCACCTTCGTCCAACGACAGACCGCGCGCCGCCAACGCCCCACCTCCTCCCGCCCCCCAAAATTACACGCCCAAGCGGCAAGCCACCAACAATGACCATACATCCCATCGGGCTATGGACGCGCACCAATAAACACACTATGCTCCGCCCTCGTCAACGCGCGGCTCGTGTGTCAGCCAGCAAACAAGCGGGGTCGCCGAACGCGACGCACACCCTCCCCCGCCAAGCCGACACCCGAACGTGCCAAGGATCCGGAACACTCAGTCGTCACCCCGCGGTGCCCAATGGCCCGTGAGGCGGCGCGCTCGTGGACAACCAGTGAGCTTGAAGGATGCAAGAAGCACTCTCTGAAACAGGCCATCGAACGGCCGCCGCCCTGCCCTTCGGCGATCTGGGATGCCGGCTCAACTACCTCCTCTACTTCGCCGACATCGGCTTTCTCGGCCTGTCCGCCATCCTGATCCATCTCGGCCTGCGGCAGGATGAATGGCTCAATAATCTGATCCCGGTCGCACTGGCCGCGCTGCTCGCCATCCTGGCCTACAGCTTCTTCACCTTCAGCAGCGGCCTCTACGACTGGCGCCAGTTCCGCCACAAGATCAAGAACCCCACGACCACCTTCAACGCCGTGCTCTTCGCCTTCGGCGTCCTCCTCCTCATCGCCTTCAGCCTCAAGATCACGGACAACTTCTCCCGACTCTGGACCGCCCTCTGGCTGTTGAGCGTTATCCTCTATCTGGCGGTCAGCCGGCTCACGCTCGCGATCTATCTCGCCCGGCCGGATCAACGCAACCTGATGCAGCGCAAGGCCATCATCGTCGGCGCGGGAGACACCGGACAGGACGTGCTCGATCACCTCCGCCGCTTCGAGGCGCAAGACATCCGGGTGATCGGCTTCCTCGACGACCGCGCCAGCCGCCTGCCGCCCGCCCAACAGGGCGTGCCGGTCCTGGGGCCAACCAGCCGGCTCGAACGGCTGCTCCACAATGGCGGACCCGATCTCATCATCCTGGCGCTCCCGCGCACCGCCCTAGCGCGCATCCACGGCCTCGCGACCAAGCTCTCCACCTGGTCGGTCGACATCTACCTGGCGCCCGACCGGCTCGGGCTCGATCACGCCCACCGCCCCGTCCACCGGCTCGGCGGCATGAACCTGCTCAGCCTCCGCGACCGCCCGATCAGCGAGTGGGAAGCGGTCGTCAAGCGCATCGAGGATCTTTGCATCGCCATTCCCGCGATCGTCCTGCTCTCCCCCCTGCTCGCCCTCGTCGCGCTCGCCATCCGGCTGGAGTCGAAGGGCGACGTGCTCTTCGTGCAGGAGCGGTTCGGCTTCAACAACAACCTGATTCGGGTCTTCAAGTTCCGGTCCATGTACACCCACATGACGGACTTCAATGCCGAGCGACTCACCAGCAAGGACGATCCGCGCGTCACCAGGGTCGGCCGCTTCATTCGCCGCACCAGCCTCGACGAGCTGCCGCAGCTCTTTAATGTCGTGCGCGGCTGCATGTCCATCGTCGGCCCGCGACCCCACGCCACCCGCGCCAAGGCCGGCGAGATCCTCTACCAGGACGCCGTCGCGCAGTACGCCAGCCGCCATCGCGTCAAGCCCGGCATCACCGGCTGGGCGCAATGCAACGGCTGGCGCGGCGAGACCGACACCGAAGAGAAGATCCAGAAACGTGTCGAGCACGATCTCTATTACATCGAGAACTGGAGCGTCTTCCTCGATCTGCTGACCATCGCCAGGACGCTGCTACTCTTGTTCAAGAGGCAAGAGAATGCCTTTTGAGGTCTGTTCTCGGGGCCGGCCCGGCCGATCCGAGCGGCTATTGGACGCGACGTACTCCCGAACGGCCGATTCGGGATGTGGCTTTTCAAGACCTGACCCCGTGACCTGTGGCCCTGTGGTGGCGATACGGCTCGTGGCTCGTTCCCACGCTCCGGCGTGGGAATGCCGTGGCACCGCTCTGGCGGTGAGCATGGTGACGCGACGCTCGAGCGTCGCGCCGCGCGCTCCCACGCCGGAGCGTGGGAGCCAGAGAGGTGGATATTGGGCGATTTGTCCTGAGATACCTGGCGCGAATGGACAAGGAGAGACGCTGGAGGAAACCAAGGAAAGTCTGCGACAGGCGATCGAAATGATCCTTTCATCTGACGAGGCCGATACCGATGCAAATCGTCGTTGACGTTCCGGCGAACCTGCCCGATGCACTCCAGCAAACCCAACGGGAGTTCGCCGACGACGCCAAGATGGCCATGGCGGCTAAGCTCTACGAGATGAAGCGCCTTTCCTCCGGCATGGCCGCGACCCTGGCTGGAGTGGATCGCGTGCGGTTCTTGAGTGACTTGCATCGCTACGGAGTGGCGATCATCGATTTGGATGATGACGAGTTGAGCTCGGATATCCTCAATGCCTGAGCGCCAACGCACCATCGTCATCAACACCACGCCGCTCATTGCGCTCACAGCGGCCACCGGAGACTTGGATGTCTTACGTTTTTTGTACGATCACGTCCTGGTGCCTGATGAAGTGGCTCAGGAAATCCGCGTCGGCGGAAAGGATGCCTTCGCCCTGGATGTTTTCGAACGCGCAACATGGCTTGATCTGATCCAAGCCCCTGCCCTGCTTTCACCTTATCTGGAAAATTCGCTTGATCGTGGAGAAGCGGCCGTTATACAAAGCGCGCTCGATCGTAACCTGGATCTCGTTTGTATCGACGAAATCCAAGGTCGTCGCGTCGCCCGGCTTTCTGGCCTGCGATTGACCGGTTCCATCGGAATCTTACTCAGGGCCAAACAACTCGGTTTCACGCTGTCGATTCCCGATGCCCTTGCCGCCATGCGCAAGCGCGGCATCTGGCTGAGCGAGAAGGTGATCCGTTTTGCACTTGATCAGGCAAACAAAACACAATGTCACTGATCGATTTAGAGGTTTCGGAAAGAAGCCGCGGGGGCAATCATGCGTCGATGTTGTTTTTCAAGACCTGACCCTATGACCCTGGTTTCGTCCCGCAAGGGGCCTGTATACACCATACCGAATCACCCTGGAGGCCTACCAGAAGGGACGTTGCGAGCCATCCTGAAGCAAGCTGATATCACACCGGATCAGTTTCTCGACACGTAATCAATAAGCTATGGCGTTATATGAAAAATAATTCGAGCCTGGAACCTTTTGGCTCGCTGGGCTCGCTGGGGTTGTCGGATGGGCCTGCGCTTCCCGCTGGTCAGCTTGACGGCTTATCGTAACCGTTGGGCGGAACTCGACGCCTCGTCCAATCCCTTTGCCATCGTGACCCAAGCCCACCTCCAGGCCCAGGACACCGCCGGCTCCGAGACCGCGCGCTACCAGGCGAAACTGGGGTTGATTCGCAGCCTGTACCGGCGCGGTCTAGTGCGCCAGGATATTCTGGAGTTGTTCCGCTTCATCGACTGGGTGCTGACGCTGCCGGAGGGACTGGAAAACCAGTTATGGACGGAGGTCCAGCAATTTGATGAGGAAAGACGCATGCGCTATGTGAGCAGCTTCGAGCGAATCGCTCAGAGAAAAGGTGTGGAGAAAGGGGTGGAGCAAGGGATCGGCCAGGGTCAGGCCAGGCTCATACAGTTACAACTCCAGCAACGATTCGGCGCGCTACCGCCCGAGGTCGAGGCACGCCTACAGGGCGCCACGCCGGAGCAATTGGAACGCTGGGCGCTGCGGATCCTGGACGCCGCCAGCCTGGACGACGTGTTTCGGCCGGACAGCGAGCATTAACCATGCATGGCCCCGCGCTTCGCCTTGGTCGCGTTTGCGCCGGTCATCCCGGCGCATCGAGCCGATGGTCGGCCCCGGCTTGGCTCGTTCCCACGTTCCAGCGCGAGGATGTGCAATGGGAGACCTGACCCCGCCTCCTCCAACGGCCGATACGGGATGTGGCTTTTCGAGACCTGAGCCCGTGACCCTGCGGCTCCCTATCGCTTCAATATGAAAAATAATTCGAGCCTGGAACCTTTTTTATTCGATTCGGGATGCTCTCCCAAGAGTGTCTGCTACGCGAGGATGTGCAATGGGAGACCTGACCCCGGCCCCCTTGTGA
>NZ_NRRG01000111.1 GCF_016583575.1 Thiocystis violacea | reverse complement strand
AGCATCGTTTTCTGCACCGGTTGGCGGAGCTGTTGCCGCCGGGCTTGGCGCCGATCATCATCGCCGATGCGGGCTTCAAAGTGCCGTTTTTCCGCGAAGTCGAGCGCCTCGGCTGGCGCTGGGTCGGCGGGGGTGAGTTCGTGGGGATACCTCAGCGTTCGAGGTCGTTTTGAGGGACGAACATCCGTGACATGCTGGCCTCGTGGGGGATCGGTAGTGCTCTAGACATGGCGCCTACACGGAGCGCCCAAAATCATATCGATTGATAAACAATCCGATGACAATATCGTGCATCGTTTCGAGCTTAGAGAAACAAATAGTCTTCCGTGCCAGTCGTTTAATCCGCGTCCGCAGAGTGAGATGTTGGCGTTCGATTCTTTGTGTGTATTCGATTTGCCAACGACTTGTTGTTGCGCTGGTAAATGGCGCTGATAAGCGCCCCAAGCGTCCGTATAAAACCGTGTAATACCAAATGGCTCAAGAAGCGCCTTCAGCGAGAGGAACACCGCATCTTTGCGCTGACCGAACACATAGGCTAGGACAGTACCCGTCTGGTGATCAATCGCATGCCATAACCAGCGTGGATGTTTTTTATTTTGAACATCGCTCCACATTTCATCCAGCTCGGAGTCAACGGGTTCAACCTTATGAATTTCAACGCTAATCTCGCTGTGGATTAATTTTTTGAGGGCAGCTTCGTTAATGGATCGGAGAGACGACTCTTTTTTTATTTCTTTGATGACGGTGGTTTGTGACACATTCAACACACGCGCGGTATCGCGGATCCCACTTCCGTTGAGTGCCCTGTCAACAATCTTTTTCTTGACCTCGGGAAGGTGTCCCTGATAACTGTAATCCAGAATGAAGGTGCTTGTTGAACAGGATTCATGATTGCATGAATAGCGTGGCTTGCCTCTGTCCGTCTTACCGCGTTTCGTGACTTTTTCAGAGTGACAATGCGGGCAACGCACGGATACTTCGGCCATCTTCAAAACCTCACAGAAAAATAATGGATTTCTAACGAAGCATTGATTTTAGACGATAATCCACGTCTGAAGCACTACCGGGCCAAGCGGATGGGCGGCGTCGATCCAGTCGTCGGCTGGTTGGTGTGCATCGCCGGGCCGGAGCGCGGACGCGATTATCGGCTGCACACCGAGCGCAACTTCATCGGCCGCGATCCGACCATGGATGTTGCCATTACCGGCGATCCGACCATCAGTCGCGAGCCTCAGGCGGTCATCAGCTACAACCCCAAGCGTCATACCTATCGGCTCGCGCCCGGCGACAGTCGCGGGCTGGCCTATCTCAACGACGAGGAGGTGATCGCCCCGGTCGAGCTGGCGCCCTATGACCAGATCGAGCTGGGCGAGACCAAGTTGCTGTTCGTGCCCCTGTGCGGCGAGTGGTTCGTCTGGCCGGCGGCGGAGACACCCAGTGATGCGCCGAAATCCTGAATCGCGGTTCGGGTCGTGGCGCCTGTGGCTGGTGCTGGCCCTGGGGTGGATGACGAGCGTCCAGGCCGGCGTGCCCTCGGAGCTGGTCATCACCCAGGCGGTCGCGGAGGGAACCCGGATCACCGCCTATGTCGCGGTGCGTGACGCCGCCGGCGCGGCCCTGACCGACGTCGACGCCGCCCGGTTGCGGGCCACGGTCGGCGCCCGGATGGCGACCCTGGAGGACACCACGCCCTTCGACGCCACTGGCGAGGGCGTGCTGACACTCCTGCTGGTCGATGTCTCACGCTCGCTCGACACAGTGCGTTTGGCCCGGATCCGCCAGGCGCTGCGCGCTTGGGTGGCGACGCTCGGGGAACACGACCAGGCCGCGCTCCTGACCTTCGGCACCCAGGTGCATACACGCGTCGCTCCGACGGGCGATCGCGCGGCGCTGGACACGGCGATCGCGCAACTGGCCCCGACCGATGACCGCACCGCGCTGCATCAGGCGCTGGCGACCGCCCTGGTCCTGGGACGCCAACGCGCCGAGGGTCTGCCGCAGCGCCGGGCGATCGTGATCCTGAGCGATGGACTCGACGATGCGCCGGGCGGCATGACCGCCGACGAGGTGCTGGCGCGACTGGACGAGGGCGCGATCCCCATTCTGGCCATCGGCTTCGGCCAGACCCATGACCGGGCACGGCGCGAGGCGGGTCTGTCGAATCTCGGACGTCTGGCCCGACGCACCGGCGGCTTCCTCATCGACGCCAGCGCCAGCGACGATCCGGGCGCGGCCTATGGGGCCTTGCGCGAACGGCTCCACGCCGTCACGCGCGTCAGACTCCAGTGCGCCGAGTGCGTAGCGGATGGCCAGCGGCAGCGGCTGCGGATCGGCCTGACGACCGAGGCGGGGCTGACGCTTGAGGACGGCATGGATGTCCGGCTCTATCCCGAATCCGCGCCCGAGCCCGCGGCGGTGGCGACACCGCCAGCGGGGCCGTTCGAGGGGGAGGGCGTCGACGCCACTCCCGACGCCGCGACCGACGTCGAGGGGCCAGAGTCGCCGTCCGCCTCGACCGCGCCCGAAGTGTCGACCGCTCCGTTCGATGGCGTTCGCGTTTGGCTGGTCCAATGGTGGCCCCAGACGGCGGGAGCGGCCGCGCTCCTGCTGCTGATGCTGGGGCTAGCGTGGCGCGCCCGCGCCACGGCTAGGTCGCGCACCGCCGGGGGTGTCGCCGCGCCGTCGGCGCCGGAGCCGGGTCCGGAACGCGTCGAGATCCCGGCGCCCGATCCGCGACCCGCGCGGACCGCGCCGCCCCCGACGGGTCCGGCGATTCGGCTGACCTTCATGAAGGGGCCGCGCCGTGGCCAGTCGGTGCGGCTGGTGCTGGCCCCGGCGGGGCTGTTCGGGCGCGCGCCTGGCGGGGCGGCCGGAACCGCGCTGGCCGTGCCCGAGGACGATGAGCTCTCGGCGCGTCATGCGCGCTTGAGCCTGAGCGGCCAGACGTTGATCCTGGAGGATCTCGGCTCGACCAATGGCACCTGGCTCAATGGCGTGTCCCTGTCCGCGCCGCATCCGGTGCGCGCCGGCGATGTGCTGATGTGCTGCGGTTCGGCCAGACCGAGTTGCGTGTGGGTGGCGTGGAGTGTCCATGAGCCTGAGTCTGCATCCCGGTAACGCGCAATGGATTGGTCAGCGCGCCGAGCAGCAGGATGCGTTCGGCTTCGTCGGCTGCGAGGCGCGGGGCGGACGTCAGACCGGGGATGTCCTGGTGGTCCTGGCCGATGGCATGGGCGGTCTGCGTCAGGGCGGCGAGGCGAGCCGACTGGCGGTGCGGACCTTTCTCGCCCAGGCCGCGGCGTCCGCGAACGCGCCCGTCGCCACGACCCTGGCCAACGCCCTCCACGCCGCCAATCAGGCCGTCAACGCCCTGGCCCGCGCGACCGAGGGTGAGGGCGAGGTCGGCACCACCCTGATCGCGGCGGCCGTGCGCGAGGGGCGACTCGACTGGATCGGGGTCGGCGACAGCCGTCTGTATCTGTATCGCGCCGCCGATCGGTCGCTGACTCCCTGCAACGATTCGCACAACCTGGAGCATCGGCTGTGGCCGCGGGTCATCGCCGGCCACTTGACCCCGGAAGACATCGCCGCGGATCCCGACCGCGACGCCTTGACCAGCTTCCTCGGGCTACCCGAGATCCCGGAGACAGACGCCAGTGTGCGCCCGCTGCCGCTGGAGCCAGGCGACCGCCTGTTGCTCTGTAGCGATGGGGTCGATGGCGTGCTGTCGCGCGATGAACTCAAGGCACTCCTGCCGGGTGACCCGCAGTCGGCCGCCGAGACGCTGATCGCGCGTCTGCGCGAACGCGCGCTCGAGTATCAGGACAACGCCACGGTGGCCATCCTGGCCTGCGAGCCGATGCCGGGCGAGACAACCGTGCCCACGCGCCGACGCTGGCCGCGGCGGTTGGCCAGGCTGATGCTGGTCGGTGCGCTCCTCACGGGCACATGGCTGTGGTTCGATCCCCAGGGCTGGCTGGATGCGGATTCGACGCCGACCGAGGCGACCGCGCGGGCTTCGCGGCCCGAGGCGAGACCGCCGACCGTCCCGGCGGATCCGCGGCTCGTCGCGCCCCCCGCCGCGGTCGCTCCAGAGGCGACCGCCGAATGAAGCGACCCGACCGCAAGATCAGCATCGGACGCGATGGCGCCCGCGATATCCCGCTCGGCGACGACTCGGTGAGCGCCTACCATGCCGAATTGACCGTCCTGGAGGACGGCCGCCTGTTGCTGACCGACTGCCAGAGTACCAATGGCACCTTCGTGATCGAACCTGGCGGAGGCGCGCGTCGCATCCGCCAGGCCGTGGTCACCCCCGACGATCGCCTCCGCTTCGGCGCCGTCACCTTGGCGGTGTCGGTCATGCTAGAGAGCTGGCGTTCGAGGGCCGCGCCACGCCCCCCGCCCAAGCCCCCGC
>NZ_NRRG01000110.1 GCF_016583575.1 Thiocystis violacea | reverse complement strand
CGTGATGATGAAACGTCGCAACTTGTCACCTGCCGGGTGAGCCCTAGAATGGGCGTATTTTACCTCCATCCTCTTGTTATGTAACGGGAATTCTTGGAAGACGGTTCATTCAGTTCACGGAACCAGGTTAGAGTGACTTGTAGTATTTGCGGCGATCTTGGCATTTTCGATGGCCTCCATCGCGTAAGTTACTGCTTTTCTTTAATCGAGTTTCTCTGCGGTCTCTAAATGGCGTCTTGGCCGAGGTGCCCTGTCATCGCGTGTCCGATATCCGGGCGGACGGAGCTTTCGCCCATTTGGAGCGTTCCTGGGGCGGGCGGGGCATGGACTCCGTCCTGAACGTTTTCCGAACAGATCGGCCGCGCCGACGCCTTGGGCGGTCACCAAAGGTTACGGACGGGGCGAATGCCACGTCCGGCCTGAGTAAGTATCGTCGCGACGATTGAGCCTGGGAGGATCCTCCCGGTCATCCTCGAAGGAGGGCCATTGGCGCCTCGCGGGCGCCGTCGAGCCTCCTCGCTTCCCCCGTCGTTACTGAAGCCCCTTGTCCCGCAGCCGCCATTGAAAATGGCTGAGTAGCTTGGAGCGGACCTTCTTCTCCTTGTGCTTGGCGGCGGCGGCGAGCCGTTTTTCGGCGACTCCGATCAGGGTCTCCTGGGCGCCCTTGCTGGAGTCGTCGGTCGGCGTGCGTTGGGTGTACTGGCCGTCCGCGTCCATGTCCCAGGCAGAGCGGGTGTCGGCGAACTGCACATCCAGGATCAGGCGCAACTCTTGTCGCAACTCGGGGTTCTCGACCGGGGCGTGGACTTCCACTCGGCTGTCGAGGTTGCGGCCCATCATGTCCGCGGAGCCGATGAAATACTCCTCCTCGCCGCCGTTGCGGAAATAGATGATCCGCCCATGCTCCAGGAACCGCCCGACGATGCTGACCACGCGCGCCTTCTCGCTGATGCCGGGCAGGCCGGGGCGGAAGCGGCAGGTGTCGCGGATGATGAGGTCGACCTGCACCCCGGCGCGGCTGGCCTTATAGAGCGCGCGGGTGATGGCGGCGTCCTCTAGGGCGTTCATCTTCATCTGGATGACGCCGTTGCCGTCGCGCTTGTGGTGGGCAATCTCGCGGTTGATCTTGTCGAGGATGGCGCGCTTGAGGTTGTAGGGCGCGGCCAGGATCTTGCGGTAGCTCGGCGGCGGCGAATAGCCGGTCAGATAGTTGAACAGCTCGGTCAGATCCTGGCCGATGTCCTCATCGCAGCCGAGCATGCCGAGGTCGGTGTAGAGCTTGGCGGTGCCGGCGTGGTAGTTGCCGGTGCCGATGTGATAGTAGCGGCGTAGCTGGGCGTAGTCCCGGCGCACGATGAAGATGAGCTTGCTGTGGGTCTTGAGTCCCATGACGCCATAGTTGACATGGATGCCCTCGGCCTCCAACCGGCGCGCCCACTGGATGTTGGCGGCCTCGTCGAAGCGCGCCTTGAGTTCGACCAGCACCGCGACCTGCTTGCCGTTGCGCGCGGCCTGGATCAGCGAGTCCAGGATGGCCCCGGCGGAGGTGCGGTAGAGCGTCATCTTGATCGCCAGCACCTTGGGATCGTCCGCGGCGGTGCGCAGGAAGCGTTCGACCGAGGTGCTGAAGGGCTGATAGGGGTGCTGGAGCAGGATCGGCCCGTTCTCGCGGATGATGTGAAAGATGTTGCGCCGATCGTTGGCGAGCAGCGGATGGTCGACCGGGCGATGGGGCTTGTCGTGCAGCTCGGGCCTCTCGATCGCGGCGATCTCGAACAGATCGCGCAGGGCCATCATGCCTTCGACCTCGATCACGTCCTCCTCTTCGTTCAGCCCCAGCTCGGCGGCCAGCATGCCGCGATGGGTGGGCTCCATGCCGGGCTCGACCTCCAGGCGCACGATGGGCGCGAAATGACGCTCGCGCAGCTCGCTCTCGATCATCTCCAGCAGGTCGTTGGCGGCCTCCACGTCCGGCTCGACGATGGCGTTGCGGGTGATGCGAAACAGCGCGCAGGAGACGAACTCCATGCCGGGGAAGAGCATGTCCAGGTTGTTGAGGATCAGGTCTTCCAGGGTAACGTAGGTATGTGTGCCCGCGACCGAGATCAGGCGTTTCGACACATCCTTGCTCACCGGCACCTTAACGCGGGCCATGTAGACCTCGTTGCCGCCGGGGAAACGCAGGGTCACCAGCAGATTGAGCGTCAGATTGGAGATGAAGGGGAAGGGATGCGCCGGATCCATCGCCAGCGGGGTGAGCATCGGGAAGATGTTGGCGCGGAACTGTTCGCGCAGCCGCTCCTGTTCGTCGGCGGTCAGATCCTTGTACAGACGGATACGGATGTCGAAGGCGTCCAGTTCCCGCATGAGGTCGTCATGGATGCGCCGTTGTTCCGCCTGAAAGGCTCGCACGGCGTCCTGGCACTCCTTGAGCTGCTGGAGCGGGGTGCGGCCGTCCAGGCTCAGCGCATGCACGCCCGCGGCGATCTGCTGCTTGAGACCGCCGATGCGCTTCATGAAGAACTCGTCGAGGTTGTTGCTGACGATCGCCAGGAACTTGACCCGCTCCAGCAGCGGCGTGCGCGGATCGTCCGCCTCGTGGAGCACGCGGCGGTTGAAGGCGAGCCAGGTGAGTTCTCGATTCAGATAAAGGCTCGGGTCGTCGAGATGGACATCGGGGGCGACGCTCGGCGCTTCATCATCGATCGTCTCGAACTGGCTGTCTTCCTCGATAAATGACTGGAGTTCGCTCGTGCTCATGGCGGGTATCCGTGGTTCTCGGAGAGGATGGGCGTGACCGGCGATCATTCTAACAATCGCCTGTCGATCTTGGATGGTGGTTTTGTGACCCGCCCGGTCGAGCGACGCCGGGCGTCGGGGTTAGAATGCGCGCCCATGACGCCCAGCGACCCCGATGATCTGTTCGACCGACCGCTCGACCGAGCCGATGGCCCGATCCGCCCGTTCGCCTTCGATGCCGATGTCGCGCGGGTCTTCCCGGACATGGTGCGTCGCTCCGTGCCTGGCTATGCGGAGTTGGTGGATCTGGCCGGGCTCATCGCCCGGCGCGCGGCGCGTCCGGGGGACCGCTGTTATGACCTGGGTTGTTCGCTGGGGGCGGTGACGCGCTCCATCCTGCGTCAGACGGGGCCGGAGGTGCGTCTGATCGCCGTCGACAACGCGCCCGCGATGATCGAGGGCCTGGGCGCGCGTCTGGCCGATCTTCCGGGAGCCGAGCGCGTGGAGGCCCGGTGCGTCGATGTCCAGCAGGTCGCGATCGAACAGGCCGCGCTGGTGGTGCTGAATCTGACCCTGCAATTCATTCCGCCCCCCGACCGACTGGCGCTGCTGCGACGGATTCGGGCCGGTCTGATTCCGGGCGGCGCACTGATCCTCGCCGAGAAGATCGCGGTTCCAGCCGATCGCGGCGGGGCCTGGCTGACCGTGCTGCACGAGGATTTCAAACGCGCCAACGGCTACAGCGAGCTGGCGATCAGCCGCAAGCGGGCCGCTCTGGAGCGGGTTCTGATTCCGGACTCGATCGAGACCCATGAGCAACGGCTGACCACCGCCGGTTTCGCGGGGTCGGTCCGCTGGTTCCAGAGTCTCAACTTCGTCGCCTGGCTGGCATGGACCTGACGTCCTTCGAGCCCTTCCTGGCGCGTCTGTCCGCGACCCCGCTCGCGCCCTGGGTCGGCGAACTGAGTTCCGCCGTGCTGGCGCGACTCGGCCCCGGCGCCCACGGCGACCTCGGCCGCTGGGAGGCGGCTCTGGCGGCGCTGCCCGACTGTCCGGATGGCCTGGTCTCGCTGGATCGATCCTGCGTCGGCCTCCAGGGCACCGGGCCGCTCGCGGCGGAGGTCGAATCGCGTCTGCGCGAGGCCCTGATGGGGCTGCATCCCTGGCGCAAGGGACCATTCTGTCTCCACGGCCTGCGCCTCGACACCGAATGGCGCTCGGACTGGAAATGGGACCGGCTGGAGCAGGTCATCGCCCCATTGACGAACCGCCTGGTGCTCGATGTCGGTTGCGGCAACGGCTACCACGCCTGGCGGATGCTGGGCGCGGGCGCGCGGCTGGTGATGGGGATCGACCCGACCCTGCTATTCGTCGTCCAGTTCCTCGCCATCAACCGCTATCTGGGGCGCGAGGATCTCGCCGTTTTGCCGCTGGGCATCGAGGATTTGCCGAAGGATCTCGGCGGGTTCGACACGGTGTTTTCCATGGGCGTGCTCTATCATCGCCACTCGCCCATGGATCACCTGGCCGATCTCTATCGTCTGCTGCGACCCGGTGGCGAACTCGTCCTGGAGACGCTCGTACTGGAAGGCGATGCCCGGCAGGCGTTGGTGCCGCCGGGGCGCTATGCCGGCATGCGCAATGTCTGGTTCATTCCCAGCGTGGCCTCACTGAGGGTCTGGCTGGGCCGCCGCGGCTTCACCGGAATAGAGGTGGTGGACGTGACGCCCACCAGTGTGAATGAGCAGCGCGCCACCGACTGGATGCGCTTCCAGTCCCTGCCCGATCACCTCGACCCCCAGGATCCGACCCGCACCATCGAAGGGCTGCCGGCGCCGACCCGCGCCATTCTCATCGCCCGGCGTCCCTGAGCCATCGCCGGGAGCGGATTCGTCGATACGATCATGTTTGTATCGCGCCTGACGTCGGGAGCGGGTGAATCAGGTGTTCTTCTCGATGAGGATACACCCGAGCTTCAGCCCGATACATCGAGGAAGAGGTCATCCCGGACAACTTTGCGCTCATGCAAAATCTGGTTTCACCTCACAATGGTCCTGTTTCCCGGTACGTATTACCTGAATCCGTGATCTGAATGACGCGGCAACGTCCTCTTGGCAAATAGCGATGCCGGAATTCATTTCAGCGACGCGAATAGCGCCCGGGCGGGGACGAATCGGTCCACGGAAGGGCGGTTGGGCGAGAAGCTGCGGGCGACAGACAAAAGGATA
>NZ_NRRG01000109.1 GCF_016583575.1 Thiocystis violacea | reverse complement strand
TATCCTTTTGTCTGTCGCCCGCAGCTTCTCGCCCAACCGCCCTTCCGTGGACCGATTCGTCCCCGCCCGGGCGCTATTCGCGTCGCTGAAATGAATTCCGGCATCGCTATTTGCCAAGAGGACGTTGCCGCGTCATTCAGATCACGGATTCAGGTTTAAGACAACCAACCAGGCCGTGCGTCTGGGCTAGAGCAAGGTAGGAGCCTGGGGTTTCTCTCTGATCGAGTAGGCTGGCGAGGCGATCGCGTCGAGTGTCCAGGAATTCGACGAAGTCCAAGACCTCGCGCAGCATATCGGGTGGCAGGCGTTCAGTGTGAAGGTGAATTTGGTCTAACAACGTCACCTGGCGTTTCTCCGTGCCCAAGATAGATATAGAACAGGTGCTTTAACCGGAACGCGATACGCCGGTACGTCGGAGGATTTCGGTTTCGTATTTGGTTTGCCAATCGTGATTATGCGTCATGCGAAACCGCCCAGGTGCCTGCGAGCACATGTCAATTAATCTTTTACGTCGATACTCGGGCTGAAAAAAGCCTGGCATCTGCGGATCGCCTATCTGCCAGAGTAGCGTACTGCCGTTCTGATTCATTTCCAGAATCACATAGCTTTCGATCTGGAGCATCAATCCAAGATGATCAGCGCCTGCGCCATCCAGGAATTTCCCAAACGATTTTTCCAGCAGGCGCTGGGCAATGCCATATCCATTTAACCCTGTAATGAGCCACGCACGAGAGATTCTCTTTTTCGCCATGTAACCACGCCAAAACGCTTCCCTTGATGCCACCATTTGAGGTTTGACAGCATTCTGTAGTCGGAAGACTTCAAAAAAAGTTTCTAATGTCCTCTCTGTCAGCCACCATTCAACCGTCTGGCGCGCATTAGGGTCTATATTCGTCCAACGTGCGGGATAAAGGCGCGGATCTCCGATCAGGGTGTGCAGTAAATCGAGCGTTTGAGCGATGACCTCGGCGTTCTGCCGACCCGCCCAGATGACCAATCCTTCAACCAGGGATTTCTGCGCCGCTTCACCCAGGCCGCCTTGGCCTTGCATCTTGTGGATCGGATTGTCACCCAGACTCGCCAGAAGCTGCTTCAGCGTCACTGAAATATTGGAGGAATGAGGATGATCCCGGAGACGCTGACCGAGGGCCTTGCATACGCTCAACAGACAAGCGGATTTCAGCAGTGTTTCACGATTAACCCGGAGCCCCGTGATTTCGTCGATCAGGTGCGCGCCGGCCAGCAGCGATCCCGCGATCTTGGCGACGGCACGCTCCGGTTGGAACAGTTCCCAGTGCATCGAAAACTCGCGCAAGGAAGGCGTGAGCTTGTCAGCCCTAGCTTCGATCCAGCGGGCAAAGCATTTCGTGGCAAGCGACTCCGGTTGCATATTCAGCAGATAGTGTCGCCAGAGTCGACGAGGTGCGGTGCGCCAGCTCTGATCTGCCCAGGCAAGGTAGTCATTAACCAGTCGCGCGTTTTCCGACCATCCCTGTGGCGAGGTCCAAAGGATGTAGGGCACTGCTTTGCACTGCTTCCTATCCAGCCCGAAGATGTCGCCGCGACCGGCAATCAAGAGTTTTTCAACCTCCTCAAGTAGATTGCGTGGTGGCGGCAATTCCACCGGCGCTCCTCCAAACTTACGCTCCAATGTTTCGGCCATGGCCTGGATGGCGAGGGCTGGGGGGCGCACGAAACGCACGGTTCGCCAAGGCCGGCTCAATGCAGCCTTGAGCTTCAGCGCCGAATCTCTGTGGGGGTCATCGAGCAAGGTCATCGACTTCCTCCAGATGAGCGTTCAGTTCCTCCATCGCTTGACGCACGGTGGCTTCGTTGGCGGTCATGGTCAAGCGCACCTCGATCCGTCGATCCAGGTCGCGCACCGCTTCCAGCAGGCGGTCCTTGGTGGTGGTTGCCGGTCGAGTCTCGGCATAACCACTGACACCCAATAAGGCATCGCCATCCTGATTGCGTAGATCGCGCAACAATGGGTGTGCATTCTGCAAAAGCTTGAAGGTCTGGATGGCGCGGGCGGCAGAGAGATCCCAGTTATCCCGAAATCGTCCATTAGAGCCTCCGATGGGGACAACATCCGTATGCCCTTCGACATAGACGGAACTCAAGGTGCTGTAAATTTTGAAGTCCGGGCATGTTTCAGAGGGGGGCGTCGAAATATTCACGTTGCTGTAACAGGGCAGAGTCTCCACAAGCACCCGTCCGAGAGTACGGATCGTCTCTTGCCCCTGCAAGGTGGGTTCTGCCTGTCCGGCCAGAAACAGCCCCCCGGCGGGCAACTTCAGCGTTCCGTTGGTGGGGTCGATAATCACTTCAACACCCAGCACACGGAGTTTTCGGCGCATATCATCGAGCATCTGCGCGCGGGTTTCGTTGGCGGCAGCGATCTGGGCAAATAACGCACTCACCTGATGATCCCGCACATAGCGGACAAATTCCTTCAGGCGTCCGTTTTCCGCCTCCAGTTGAGCATTGCGATCCCGCAACCGCTGATAGTCTTCGGGTTGTAAATTCAGCGCTAGCCCAATTAAAAGAATAATGAAAATGAAGATCACACCGACCATGAGATCGGCCACTGGGCCGAAGAGGTCTTTGCGTTCTTCACCAGACTGAACGGTGGGGAGTGAGCGGCGGAACACGCTATTGGAATCCTAATCTCAATACCGGCGAGCTGATGGCTGCCTTGCTTCAACCAGTTGTTTGCAAGAGTCGCCTAGCTCTTCTGCTGCTTCCTGAAGCTCTGTCGCCACCGTGCTCAGGCTGCCAACCGCATGGTTGATATGCCGGTCGTATTCCGCAAAGACGCTCTGGGTTTCCTTCGCGACTTGCTCCACGCCATCACTCAATGTCGTCAGTGCCTTTGCCAGTTCGGCGTCGGCTCTTCCGAAGCGCTCCTCATGGATTGCAAAGGTACGCTGGGCCGCGTCAGCGGTGTTTTTGAGTCCGAGTAGCGCGGCTTGAATGGATTCGCTGGTTTGCTGGTGAGTGGCGGCAGCCTCACTCATCCCTGTTCGTATTTGGCTAAGGCTTGTTTGAATGATGCTGACCGTTTGCTGCATTGGCTCGCTGGCCTGCCGTAAGGCGTCACCGGCCTTGGTGACGGTCTGTCCGGTGATCTCAAAGGTCCGTCCCGTTGTGGCGAGATTTTGCACTTGGTCAGCGATTGCACCGGGTAAGGTTTGAAGACTCGATTCCACGGTTTGAAGCCGGCCCGCGAGATCCTGAATCGCGCCTTCAAGTTTTGCCAGGACGCCTGTCAACTGCATAACCAGATGGTCGGTCGTTTGACTGATCACCCGGTCGAAATCGCTACCGGCCTGACCAACCGCCTGTTTGATGTCATCCCCCGCTTTCTGACCCCCTTGCCGAAGGGCCATACCGCCTTCCTCGGCACCTTGGGCAAACCGATCCTTCAGGCCATCGACGGCTTCGGTCAGCGCCTTCAAGGTTCCGTTAAGCGTCTGACTGATACTGTCTGGAATTAGTCCCAACGCAGCCGCAATGGAATCAAGCTTGCCGCTGACGCCACCGATTGTGTCGCTGAGTTGCTGTCCGGCTTGACCGACGGATGTCTTGAGTTTGCCTCCAGCCTCCTCGCCGCCGGCAGTCAGGGCGATCGCGCCATTTTTGCCACCTTCAGTCATCCGATCGACCAAGGTGTCGACCGCCTCGGTAAGATTCTTCAAGGTGTCGGTCAGTGCCGAGTCGACCCTGGCGGGTACTTTGCCCACCGAGGAGGTAATACCATCGATAGACTCGGCGAGTTTCGAGAGTGTTGCGTTCAGGGCATTATCGATCGTGGTCGGAACCTGCGTCAGGGTGCCTGCGATCTGATCGAGTCGTCCACTGAATTGGCCGATCTTATCTTCCAGGTCTTGCGAGCGACCTTCGACTTCCCGTCCCATTTTCTCGGCGGCATTGCGCAGATCGGTAGCCGCGGCTCGAATGTCCGTGCCAAATGCCTCGCCGGCTCCACCCATGCCGTCCTTGATCTTGGCAAGCTCAAGGGCGACGGCGGAAAACTGCTCCGCCACGGCGTTGATCTCGCCGCCAGCCGTCTGCCGAACTTGTGTCGAGAACTCCGTGGCGACCGCCTGAGTCATGCTCTGGATGGCGGCCACGATGGGCTCGGCGGTGGCGGCGGGAAGATTCTGCTTGATGGTTCCAAGATGCTGGCCAAAGTCAGAGGCCAGCATCTGTAAACGCTTTTCCAGTTTTCCATCGATCGCGACGGCCAGGTCATCCGTGAATCGCTCCATCCGCGTCAGTTGCTCACGCGCGATTTCGTTGTGCTCGTACAGAAGATATTCAGGTGTCCGCGGAAGGCTGAGATGCTGCACGGCATCGGCCAACTCGCGCGCGGCGGCCTGTTGGCTGGATTGGTAGCGGCGGGTGACGAGGCTGAAACCGATGTAGGCCAGGAGTCCGGCGATCGAGGTGATGAACTTGGCGGAGCTGACCCCCAGGATACCGGTGATGGCGGCCTTCATCGCGACGGAATCCGCCGCGCCGATGTCAGCGACTTTCAGCAAAGCAGCGGACAGACCAATGAAGGTAAAAAGCAGACCGACGGTGAGAAAGACACCCGCCCAGGTGGCGCACCATTGCTCATAGCTACGCCCCGGAAGGGACTCCACCGAAAACCAGAAGCGTGGATCGACGAGGTTCAGGTAACCGCCGGCCTTGGAGTCCTCCTTGAAATGTTTCCAGTATTCCCGCCACAGTGGCTCAAGCCTAGGTTCCGCGCGGAAGATCTCATCCGCATCGCTCAGACGCTTGTGCGCGTCCGGCGTATCCCCGATCAGCTTCCGCAGTCTGGCGGACACCTGGCGGATAGGCCGCACCCAGGGACGATGGCGCCGGAAGTGTAGAAAGAACCAAATAGCCAACGCCATCAAGAGGATCGCAAGGGCTATCGCAAACGCCAGATCCTTGTTGTCGAAGTGACCGATGATCCAAACCAGTCCGTCCACCAAAGAGCCGAACCCTGTCAAATCACGCAACCCTGCCATTCAAGCACTCCATTAGCGCGCTGTTTTTAAAGCAATCTATCCGGGGAGGAACTAATACCTGGTTCCGTGAACTGAATGAACCGTCTTCCAAGAATTCCCGTTACATAACAAGAGGATGGAGGTAAAATACGCCCATTCTAGGGCTCACCCGGCAGGTGACAAGTTGCGACGTTTCATCATCACG
>NZ_NRRG01000108.1 GCF_016583575.1 Thiocystis violacea | reverse complement strand
CGGCAATAGATGTGTGGAAGTAACGGATCCAGGCATCGGTGTAGAATCGTGATGACAGGCATCGGGGGTCTCCTGGGTGGTTTCGTCACTTCCCAAGGACCACGATCCCCTGTGCCTGTTCATTGTCGCGCCGCAACCATTGTTTAAGTCTTTGTTTAAAATATAAATAGTTAGGGGATGCCTCAGCCTCGAACGGCAGTTGATCGCGCGCAGGACGGTCGAATCCCGGCCGAATCCTTCATCGAGACGCTGATCGGCTCGGAGGTCTTCATGCCGGTCTATGAAAAACACCAGATCGGCGGGCTCCAAACCCAGGAACTCGCGCAGCCACTGAAGCTGGTCGACGCGGAGGGCGCCGAGGCGCTGGTGCTCTTCACCAGCCCGGAGCGCGCCAAGGATTTCGTCAAGGACCATCCGGGCTTCGGCGGCGGCCTGGTGGCGGATTTCGCCTGGATCCTCGAAAAGCTGGGGGTCGGTTACGCCATCATGCTGAATCCGGGGCTCGACTACGGCATGGACTTCGAGGCCCAGGACGTGGCTCAACTATTCCGACCGGGGTAACCAGTCGGCGAGCCAGGGTGCGACCACAAGTGCCGCGTACCGGCCATTCTGTACGCTCCGAGGCTCATTCGCTGTCTCGTCCCTCTCGGCGTCTGATCGCCTCGTCGCGCGCATCGTTGATTTCTCTCATGATGCTTTCAAGATCGGGCTCCTTGTCGCGGCCCTTGAAATGGCCGGTGAGCTTGATGTCGGGCGTCAGGTTGCCGCTCTCGTAGAGATACCAGATCTCCTGGCCATAGCTGGTCGAGAGCAGTTCGGGCGCGAACTGTCCAAAGTAGTCCGCCAGATTGCGAACATCGCGTTCCAGCATCCGGGCGGCATGATTGTTGGCCGCCGCGTCGATCGCCTGGGGCAGATCGATGATCACCGGACCCTCGGCGTCGATGAGCACATTGAATTCCGAAAGGTCGCCATGGACGATGCCGCCGCAGAGCATTTTCACCACTTCCACGATCAGCCGGCCGTGATACTCCAGGGCCTGCTCGCTGCTCAGTTCGAGATCGTTCAGTCGTGGCGCCGCGACACCCTCCTCGTCGGTGATCAGCTCCATGATCAGCACGCCCTCAAGGAAGTGGTAGGGACGTGGAACACGGACGCCCGCGGCGGCCAGTCGATAGAGGGCATCGACCTCGGTGTTCTGCCACAGGTCTTCCTGTTCCTTGCGGCCGAATCGCGAACCCTTTTCCAGGGCGCGGGCCTGACGACTGTTCCTCACCTTCCGGCCCTCCATGTACAGGGCCTGTTTGTGAAAGCCGCGTTTATTCGCTTCCTTGTAAATCTTGGCGCAGCGAACCACGCCTTCGGAGAGCACCACATAAACGGCGGCCTCCTTACCGCTCTTGAGCGGGCGGATCACCTCGTCGACAAGACCGTCGCGCATCAGCGGTTCGAGACTTTTTGGAACTTTCATCGTCGTCCTTTCGTACATGACCGACAGGCCGCGCTCGGGTCGGACCGGGCAAGCCTGGCGAATGATCATTGCTGGTAAAACATCCAGAACCCTGGCGACCGATTCGGTCCGCGCCCTTCGGGGCCTTTACCTTTCCCCTCGGACAAACAGCGGCGGCACGCGAATCAAGGCGATCGTCCACGCCAAAACGCAGGCGTGGGAACCATTCCCTCTCTCTTCAAGCGAAGGAGACGAGGCCATGGTTAGGGTCCGGCAGGGTGATGTCGTCCAGGCCCTGGTGAATCAGCCCGGCATTCTGCAATTTTCCGACGGTCTCGGTCACGCGCTTGTGTCGGATTCCCAGCCTGGCGGCGATTCGATTGAGCCTCGGGCTTCGCGCCCGCGCGGCGCGCCGGCCATGGAGATCGCGATTCTTGGATCGTCATTCGGACGTGGTAGGCTGGAAAGCGCAAGTCCTCCCAGCCGCGATGGCCTAATGGGCGTTCGACAGGCTGGGCTTCGGAAGTTCATCCCAGTTCAGAGTGGGTTGGCGAGTCGGGCGGGAGTTGGCGACGCCCCGCCAGAGGCGGCAGGCGTCGGGGCGTCGACCTATCAGGCCAGGCCGCCCTTAGCGGTTCCCAGCAAGGGCTTGGTTTCCTGTTTGGTCTTCTTGGCGTTGCGTTTTTCTTTCAAGGTCAGATTGGGTTTTTTCTTGGCTTCTTTGTTGCTTTGACGTTCTTTAGTCACGAGATGTTCTCCTGATTGGTGAAACGCTACTCAAGCAGTATAGGCGTCGGCGGTTTCCATCGCGGTTTTATCTTGCCGCCGCTTCAGCCCAGCGCTATCCGGCCTGTCTGGGTCCGATTTGAATATCCGTCACGAGCGCTCCGGCGCTCTCGTAGAAGGGCCGAGCAGGGTGAATCATGCAGCGCTATCGAATCCTCCATCGCACCTACTACAATTTTCCGGCCGAGATTCGGCTCGAACCCCATGCCTTACGTCTGCGGCCGAGGGAGAGCCACGAGCTTCGGATCGAGTCCTCGACACTGGCGATCACGCCTCCCGCGACCCTGCGCTGGCATCGAGACGTGGAGGACAATTCCGTGGCGATCGCGACATTCGAGGCGTCCACCAGCCAGCTCCTGATCGAGAGCGAGGTCATCATCCGGCATTCCAATCAGGCCCCACTGGATTTCCTGGTCGACGAGGACGCCGTGCACTACCCCTTTGTTTATTCAGCGGAGGATCGGGTGGTCCTGTCGCCTTACCTGGACGCCGACGAGCCGGGGGACGATGATCTCCTGGCCAAATGGGTCGCGGCCCTATGGAAGCCGGGCGAATCGATTCAGACCTATGCCCTCCTGCAACGCCTGAACCTACGCATCCAGCAGCAACTGACTTATCAGCTCCGCGAAGAGCCCGGCGTGCAAAGCGTCGAGCAAACCCTGAAGCTCGGCACCGGCTCCTGTCGCGACTCCGCGTCGCTGTTCATGCAGGCCGCTCGGCGCCTGGGACTGGCCGCTCGTTTCGTCAGCGGTTACCTCCAGACACCACCCTCGACGGTCGATTTCGGCGCGACCCACGCCTGGGCGGAGGTCTATCTGCCTGGCGCGGGCTGGAAGGGTTTCGATCCATCCAGTGGCGAGATCGTCGGGTCCAAGCACATCGCGGTGGCGGTGGCGCGTCTGCCCGAGTCCGTTCCACCCGTCTCCGGCGCCTACCTCGGACCTCCCGGCGCCACCCTGGATGTTGGCGTCTGGGTCTCCAAGGCTTAGCGCCGGGCGAATTCGGATAGCGGTCACGGCACCTTGGTGCCTGTGCCGGAGACCCGATCCTGTCAATCCGTCGATATTGAGCCATCATCATCGAACCGGTTCGCGGCGTCCCGCCGCGATGGGGACAGAGCCGATCCAACCCTTTATTCACCAATGGCCTCGCGCCAGGAGTTGCCCGATGCGAATTCGTTTCGGCTACGAATTGATCTATGCGTGCCCCCAGAGCACGCCCATGATCCTGACCCTCAATGTCCATTACAGCCGGGTCTCCGACCTGCTCTCTCCCGACCATATCCTCACCCAGCCCGCGGTTCCGATGACCGCCTATCGCGACGGCTTCGGCAACTGGTGCAGCCGCCTGGTGGCGCCGCCGGGGGACATCCGCATCACGGCGGACGCCATCATCAACGACAGCGGCTTGCCCGACGCGGTCGATCCGATGGCCTTCCAGCACGCCGTCGAGGATTTGCCCAGCGAGACCCTGGTCTATCTCCAGGGCAGCCGCTACTGCGAGACCGACCGTCTCTCCGAAACCGCCTGGTCCCTGTTCGGACAGACGCCCCCAGGCTGGGCGCGCGTCCAGGCGATCAGCGACTTCGTTCATCAGCACATCACCTTCGGCTATCAATATGCCCGCGCCACCAAGACCGCGCTCGAGGTCTACCAGGAACGCAGTGGCGTCTGCCGCGACTACACCCATCTGGCCATCGCCTTCTGCCGCTGCCTGAATATCCCCGCGCGTTACTGCACGGGTTATCTGGGCGACATCGGTGTCCCGCCCACGCCGGCCCCCATGGATTTCTCCGCCTGGCTGGAGGTCTATCTGGGCGGACGCTGGCACACCCTGGATCCACGCAACCGGGTTCCACGCATCGGACGGGTGCTGATCGCCCAGGGCCGCGACGCTGCGGATGTCCCGCTCAGCAACGCCTTCGGCCCCACCACGCTCAAGTCGTTCAGGGTTTGGGCCGACGAGGTTGGGACTAGTGGCCCATGAGGAGCAACACCGTCTGGGACCCATCCCGCCAGCCGGATCCATGGACCGCTGGCGGCTCCTCGTGGCTCGATCCCGACGAGCCGCCGCCGTTCGAGGTGGTCAACCCGCTGGGGACGGCGAACGCCCTGCTGGTCTGCGACCATGCCTCGAACCGGATACCGAGGCGGCTCGGCGATCTCGGACTCAGCTCCAGCCAGTTGAGCGAGCACATCGCCTGGGATCCAGGCGCGGCGGCGGTCGCCCGCGGGCTGGCCGCGCGACTCGATGCCACGCTGATCCTCGGTGGCTATTCCCGCCTGGTGATCGATCTCAATCGCCCGCTGGAGAGTCCCGAGCTGATCCCGACCCGCAGCGACGGGATCGAGGTTCCCGGCAATCAGGATCTCGACCCACTGGCGCGCGCCGCGCGCATCGCCGCCCTCTTCCAGCCCTACCACCAGGCCATCGCGCGCCGGCTCGACGCGCATCCGCAGCCTTCGCCGCGCCTGCTCAGCCTCCACAGCTTCACCCCCGTGCTCGCCGGCCAGCGGCGTCCCTGGCCGATCGGTCTGGCCCATGGGCGCGACCCGCGACTGGCCAGACGCCTGCGGCGGACACTCGTTCCGCAGGGCGACTGGCTCGTCGGAGACAATCAGCCCTACGCGGTGGAGGACGCGCACGATTTCACCCTGCCCACCCATGGCGAGGGGCGCGGAATTCCGCATCTGATGATCGAGATCCGCCAGGACGGACTGCTGACAGCCGCGTCGATCGCCGCCTGGGTGGAGCGCTTGGCGCTGGCTTACGAGGGACTTGGCGAGGGATAGCGCGACCATCGCGGATTCGACCCTGTACTTTTCCGGGCCTTGAGCGAGACCCCGGCCGGTCGTGGACGCGGCGGGCACAAGCCTTGTGATGGCACCGATCACCCGCTTATAATCATGGTGATTATCCCCATTCCTCAGACGCGCCCTGACCTAGACACAAATCGACTAAACGGGTGTCTAACGCCGTACCCGGAGCGCGAGGAGGAGAGCCGCCATGGCCATCAACAACATTCAGTTTCAACCCATCCCATTACACACAACTCTCCGTGTCCGACATCTCCCTGGCCTATTTGATCCCAGCGGCGAAGTCCATGACGCGCGGCAAGCCCAGCCAGATGGTCTTCAAGCCGGGCTCGCCATCGCCTTTGC
>NZ_NRRG01000107.1 GCF_016583575.1 Thiocystis violacea | reverse complement strand
GTGAGTGGCGAGCAGGGTTCGGAGCCGTTTGACGGTACGGATTTCAGACATCAGGACATTGGGGGCAGAATCTCATGGCGATGTCATTATAATCAATATCTTAATGTGAAATGCACTGTACTGAGGCCGCTCGCTTCAACAGGAAAAGAACCGGGCAAACCTGTCGCACTTTCTCAAGTATGTGCAGGTTCTGGACTGGCGGGACGCGCAGTCCATTGAAGCGGCGAAAATCCGCTGCGAGTTGACCCGCAAGGGTCAACCAATCGGCCATTACGATACCCTCATCGCCGCCCACGCCCGCTCGCTCAATGCCATTCTGATCACCCACAACACGCGAGAATTCGCGCGCGTGGAGGGTCTGCAATTGGAGGATTGGGAAAGCGTATGACCATCGGCCAACCCGAGCGCATCACCCAGAACCGCGTCCTCGCCCTCTTCCGCGATGAGCTGGGCTACCGCTATCTGGGCGACTGGACCGACCGTGACGCCAACAGCAACATCGAGGAGGGGCTGCTCTCATCCTGGCTGACCGGGCGCGGCTACACGCTGGCACAGATCACCGTCGCCCTGCATCGCTTGCGCACCGAGGCGGACAACCACAACCGCACTCTCTACGGCAACAACCAGGCGGTCTACCGCCTGCTGCGCTACGGCGTGCCAGTGAAGACCGAGGCGGGGCAGGTCACCGAGACCGTGCAGCTCATCGACTGGGACGCGCCTGAGCAGAACGACTTTGCCATCGCCGAGGAAGTGACGCTCAAGGGCGGCCCTTGTGGGGGTGGTGGCGAGCGGCGCCCCGACGGCGTCCTCTACGTCAACGGCCTTGCCATCGCCACCCTGGAGCTGAAGAACAGCCGCGTCTCCATCGGTGACGGCATCCGTCAGAGCCTGTCCAACCAGCAGCCGGTGTTCAACGCCTGGTTCTACAGCACGGTGCAGTTCGTCTTCGCCGGGAACGATTCCGAGGGGCTGCGCTATGGCGCCATCGGCACCCCGGAGAAGTATTTTCTTACCTGGAAGGAAGACGAGTCGGACAACCGCCGCTTCAAGCTCGACAAGTACCTGCTCAAGCTGTGCGCGAAGCCCCGCTTGATCGAGTTGATGCACGACTTCGTGCTGTTCGACGGCGGGATCAAGAAGCTCCCGCGCGTCCATCAATACTTCGGCATCCAGGCGGCGCAGGAGCATGTGCGGCGGCGCCAGGGCGGGATCCTCTGGCACACCCAGGGTAGCGGCAAGAGCATCGTCATGGTGCTGCTGGCGCGCTGGATCCTGGAGACCTTCCCCCATGCTCGCGTGGTCATCATCACCGACCGCGACGAACTGGACAGCCAGATCAAAGATGTCTTCACCGAAGCTGGCGAGACCATCTATCGCACGAGCAGTGGCCGCGATCTGCTCAACCAGCTCGGACAGGCCCGGCCGCGCCTGCTCTGCTCACTGATCCACAAGTTCGGTCGCCGGGGTGTCGACGACTTCGAGCGCTTCATCCAAGACCTGGAGGGCCAGCCGAGTCCGACCGTGGGCGAGGTCTTCGTCTTCGTCGACGAATGTCACCGCACCCAAAGCGGCAAGCTGCACCGGGTGATGAAGGCCATGATGCCGAACGCCGTCTTCATCGGCTTCACCGGCACCCCGCTGCTCAAGAAAGACGCGCAAACCAGCCGCGAGGTGTTCGGGGGTTACATCCACACTTACAAGTTCAGCGAAGGCGTCGCGGACGGGGTGGTGCTCGATCTCATCTACGAGGCGCGGGACATCGACCAGCACCTCGGCTCCAAGGACAAGATCGACGCCTGGTTTACGGCCAAGACCCAGGGGCTGAACGCTTGGCAGAAGGACGCGCTCAAGCAGCAGTGGGGCACGCTGCAAAGGGTGCTCAGTTCCCGCTCGCGGATGGATCGGGTCGTGAGCGACATCATTTTCGATTTCAGTACCAAGCCGCGCCTGTCGAGCGAGCGCGGCAATGCCATCCTGGTCGCTTCCAGCATTTACGAAGCATGCAAGTATTTCATGCAGTTTCAGAAGACGCCCTTCAAGGGCCGCTGCGCGGTGGTGACCTCCTACAACCCGCAGGCCAAGGATGTCACCAAGGAGGAGACCGGCGCCCACACCGAAACCGACAAGCAGTTCATCTACAACACTTATACCGAGCTGCTGAAGGACATCGAGCCCGCGCCGGGAAAGAGCAAGACCGAGACCTATGAGGAACAGGTCAAGGCGCTGCTCACCAAGGAGCCGGCCAACATGAAGCTGCTGGTGGTCGTGGACAAGCTGCTCACCGGCTTCGATGCGCCGCCTTGCTCCTACCTCTATATCGACAAGTCGATGCAGGACCACGGCCTGTTCCAGGCCATCTGCCGCACCAACCGGCTCGACGGCGAGGACAAGGAGTTCGGTTACATCGTCGACTACAAGGATCTCTTCAAGAAGGTCGAGAACGCCATCGCGGTCTACACCGCCGAGCTGGATCAGAGCGCGGGCGGGGCGGATCCGGCGGTGCTCGTGCAGGATCGTCTCAAGAAGGGCAAGGAGCGCCTGGACCACGCCCTCGAAACGCTGGCCCTGCTTTGCGAGCCCGTCGCGTCCCCCAAGGGCGAGCTGGAGCACATCCGTTACTTCTGCGGCAACACCGAGGTGGCGACCGATCTCCAGGCGCGCGAACCGCAGCGCGCGGCGCTCTACCAAGCCACGGTCGCCCTGGTGCGCGCCTACGCCAACCTCGCCGACGATCTGGAGGCGGCTGGTTACAGCGCCAGCGAGATCGCCCGGATCAAGACCCAGGTCGCGCAGTACCTCGCCCTGCGCGAGATCATCCGCCAGGCCAGCGGCGAGACCCTCGACCTCAAAGCCTACGAGGCCGACATGCGCCACCTCATCGACACCTACATCGAGGCCGATGAACCGCGCACGATCTCACCCTTCGCGGGGATGGGCCTGCTGGAGCTGATCGTGAAGACCGGCATCGCCGAGGCCATCGCCACGCGGATGGACAATCTGAAAGGCAACCATAACGCCATCGCCGAGACCATCGAGAACAACGTCCGCCGCAAGATCATCCAGGAGCACCTCACCGACCCGGCCTTTTACGCGACGATGTCGGCGCAGTTGCAGGAGATCATCGATCTACGCAAAGCGGAGGCCATCGCCTATGAAGCCTACCTGCAACGCATTGCCGCGTTGGCCCGGAAGATCGAGGCCGGTCAGCCACCGGAAACGCCTGCGGCGCTGGACACCCCAGGCAAGCGCGCGCTCTACAACAATCTGAAAACAACGGCTCGCGTGTCGGTCGCGGGTACGCCCATTGGCGAAGAGCCAGAGGCGTACGTCGCCTCCACCGGTCCAGCCCTGGATCTGGCGCTCAAGATCGATGCGGTGGTCAAGGCCGTGCGTCCCGATGGTTGGCGCGGTATCCAGTCCCGCGAGCAGGTCATCAAGGCGGCGCTTTATGGCGTCTTGCAGGATGTGTCAGAGGTCGAGCGCCTCTTCCTCATCATCACGGCCCAGACCGAATACTGATGACCGAGCAGTTCCACCTGGGCGACATCGCGGTCGATGTCGTCTTCAAGGACATCAAAAACATCCATCTCAGTGTCTACCCGCCCGATGGCCGGGTCCGCCTCGCGGCGCCCGCGCGTCTGAGCCTGGAGACCCTGCGCGTCTTCGCCCTCTCCAAGTTGGGCTGGATCAAGCAGCAACAGCGCAAGCTGCGGGAGCAGGCGCGGGAGACGCCGCGCGAACTCCTGGACCGCGAGAGCCATGACCTCTGGGGTCGCCGCTACCTGCTCCAGGTGATCGAGCACGCGGCCCCGCCGACCCTCGTCCTCCAGCATCACACCCTGGTGCTCCAGGTCCGGCCAGGAACGAGCGCGGTCCAGCGCCAAGAGATCCTGGCCGGGTGGTATCGGCAGCAACTCCGGGACGCCGCCGCGACGCTGATCGCCGTGTGGGAGACTCGGCTCGGGGTGCGAGTGGAGCGGATCTTCGTGCAGCGGATGAAGACCCGTTGGGGGAGTTGCAATCCTGAGGCGCGGACGATTCGTCTTAACACCGAACTGGCCAAAAAGCCGCTGCCGTGCCTGGAGTACGTCGTCGCTCATGAGCTGACGCACCTGCTGGCGCGACGCCATGACGCGCGGTTCCGATCCTTGCTGGACGCCCACCTGCCGCAGTGGCCGCACTATCGAGCGCTGCTGAACCGCCTGCCGCTGGCGCATGAGGCGTGGGGTCTTGTGGCGTGTCAGGGTGTCGTTGGTCATGAGGACGCGCTCGACCTCGATGATCCCGCCTGAAGCCGGAGTGTGGCGATGATCCGTGACGATGAGATCCTCCCGCTGCAAGCCCGCATCGAGACCGTCACCGATGACGCTGATCTGGAGGCAGTCTACAACACCGAACGGCATCGGCTCTTGTCGCTCTCACCCGTGCCAGCGACCGGCTCCTGGTCACCGGTTTGGAGCCGGCCTCGGAGTTTCTCGATGATCTGCTGGCGCCGGTAGTGCCCTTCTCTATATAATTTCACAGATGAGCCTGAGCTGAGAGAGCGCTATTATAGCCAACTAATATGATATGCAGACACTGAAATATGGCTGAATATGCAAATCCTTGTTTTTAATTTAATTTTTTACTTATTAATAATCAATTATGTACGCATAATTAATAAGATGACTATATGATAATGGATAAAATGCCAAATGGCCCCAATATGGTTATCGAGCTTTTTCGAGAAGGACAGCGCTTTCCGTACGAGTCTAGAATACGCTGCCTGAGTGTGCCGTTGTATCTTTCGACATGATTTGTTTTTCCCGATTCCTTGCTAATAGCATAATGACGGAATTCCGGAAAGACGGCTTCGTACGCCTCCCAAAAATCGGTATAGAAATTTGCTAGCTCTTGATAATCGCATGGCAGAGAATCCCATAATCCTTGCGCACCTTCAATGCCACGCGATCCGATACAAAGGCCAACAATATATCCAGAATTACGATCCTTTGCTATCCAAACCAATTGCTTTTATTTCTTTTTCAGTGCAAATGACCAAAGTTCATCGCACTCGACGACTAGCCAAAACTCAGAAAGCTTTGGAACATTTAACTGGCAGGGAACCTCTCGATATTTTTGATTAACATAGTCTTGGAGCCAGGACTCGGAAACATGAACGACACGCGCCATGCCAGCAAGAGAAATCCGTTCAAGTAGAAGTCGGTCAATGATGGCTTTCGTTTCGTCAGAGAATGGTGATATCAGTGGATCAAGAACGAATTGTCGACCACATTTCTTGCCTCGATAATTTTGTTTTCCGGTGGCGTTAATTCCATTCTTGACAATCATCGTTGACTCACAGGACGGGCAGTCAATCAATCATTATTCGCCTCAATGCTGTATCATATCAATCACTATGGACTAGAAGTCCATAGTATGGATTGTGGCTGAAGCCGACTGAAAGACACTCACTAAAGAGTGAGTCGATGGCGACTGAAAGTCAGCGTTTCGGCTGAAGCCGACTTAGAGGCTGTATAGGAACACATCGCTATAGTCGATCCAATTAACCGTTAATAGAAATCAATTAACTTGTATCTGATTATGGCCTATTTGACGAAGAAGTAAGCGGCCTGAGGCGAGATAAACTTGTGCCTCACTCGACGTAGGCTTGCGTTCATAATCTCTACTCAGCCGACGTGATCGGCCAAGCCATGCAAATGTTCGCTCAACGACCCAGCGGCGGGGTAAAACATGGAAACCTTTAACCCCTTTTTTCTTTTTAACGACTTCAAGCT
>NZ_NRRG01000106.1 GCF_016583575.1 Thiocystis violacea | reverse complement strand
TCCGCTACCTCGGTTGACGATGTGTTTCACGACATCGCTCATTGTGCCCACCTTGGGCGCGTGGGAGGAGCGGGGCGGACCATTCCATTAAGTCTGTAACTTGCTGATTTGTATAGAACACGAATCACGCCATGCGACAGAAGATGTCGCAAGAGAGTGGGATGGATCCTTCACCGCTCGCGCCTCCAGTCCGGCCCCCGATAGACCCGCACCGGATTGCCGCGAATCAGGCTGGTATGCTGCCGCCAGCGTGCCGTGTCGGCGGCGCGGGTCTGGGTCGCTGCGCGGGCGTCGAGTTGCTCCGCCAGCCGTGCCAGGGCGAGTCGGCGGTTGAGATGTTGCGAGCGTTCTTCCTGGGCCAGCGCGCTCAGGCCGGTCGGCAGATGGGTGACGCGCACGGCGCTTTCCGTCCGATTGACATGCTGTCCGCCGGGACCGCTCGCCCGCAGGGTCTCGATGCGCACGGCGGTGTCATCCCAACGGTCGGCTGCCGGTTCGGCAAAGGCGGCGACACTGACGAACCAGTTCTTGCGGGGGTGACGCGGTCGATAGGGACTGGCGCCGGTCCATTGGATGGTGCCCAGCCAGGAGGCGACGAGCACTGAGGCATCCGCTCCACTGACCCGCAGCAGGATGGAGCGCGCATCGCCGCCATGCTCGCCCGGCGTGCGGGCGATCTCTTCGACGGCCAGCCCCTGTGCCGTCAGATCGCGGATCAGGATCGGCGCCAGACGCCCGACCACCCACTCGCATTCAGCCGGACAGCGCCCGGCGGAGAGTTGCAGCCACAGGGTTGCATCGCTCATAAGCGATCTCGCTGCGGTTGGCGGAAACCGGGTTGCCGCTGGGCCGGTCGTGCACCGTTCCGATTGGCCGGACGGCGGACCTTGTAGGTCAGCAGCGGGCGCAGGGTGGCGATGACCGTCATCAACCCAGCCTCGACCAGATCCGCCACCACGCGCTCGATGCCCTTATAGTTTTCCGGTGCCTCGTCATAGAGCAGTTCCTTGTCCTCGCAGATCACCCGTCCGCCAAGTGCGGTCGTCACCAGATCCTCGGGCCGTTGCCGACCGCTCAGGCGGCCCCGTGCCTCGCCGCGTTTCCACTTGCGCCCGGCACCATGGGCGAGCGAGTGCAGGCTGTGCGCGCTGTCCCCCAGCGGTTGCACCAGATAAGAGAGACTGCCGCGCGAGCCGGGGATGACGACCGGCCCGCGATCCGCCGGGGCCGCGCCCTTGCGATGCAGCCACAGCCGTTCGCCGTGCCAGTCCACCGGCTGCACCAGGTTGTGCCAGATATCCAACCGCCGCTTGCCGACCGTCTTCAGCGCCTCGAACAGCCGTTGCGCGATCAATCCGCGATTGGCCTCCGCCCAGCGCAGCGCCTGATCGTGCTGTTGCAGATAGTCGATTGCCTCGGGGCTGGCCGGATCCAATCCCTGATGACCCTGTTGATCGACGATCCCGCGCAGCACGGACTCGCCCAGCCCACGCGAACCGCTGTGGACCAGCAGCAGGAGTTGATCGGTCTCGATACCCAGCGCCGATAAGGCTGCCGGATCCATCACCGTCTCAACAGCCTGCATCTCGGCGAAATGATTGCCGCCGCCGATGGTGCCGAGCGCGGCATCGAAGTCAGTCGGTTCCAGATCGAATTCAGCGCGCCAGTCGTCCAATTCGCCCGCCCAGGGCGCTTCGAGCCCCTGCAAACGCTCCGCCGCCCGCTCGGGTTTGAATCGGCGCCGCGACAGATCCGTCTGCCACAGCGCCATGCCGCAGCCGATGTCATTGCCGACCAGCGCCGGATAGATCCGCTCGCTCAAAAAGGCGGCGCCGATGGGATAACCCTGGCCCGGATGCAGATCGGGCAGGCCCACCGCCGCGCGCATCCCCGGCAAGGTGGCGGTCTGCTCCAGTTGGCGCAGGGCTTCGCCCTCGATCCAGGTGTCGGGCGAGGCGATGAGGTGGTAGGACGTGGTCATGGGGGTCAACTCCCGTGCGGTTGAGGCGCGAGTGGGGCCAGATCGGCTAGAATCTGACTATGTTAGTCAGATCGAGACCGAACATGGAACGGATACAGATTGCCCAGGCCAAGGCCAACCTCTCGGCCTTGCTCGAACGGGTCGAGGCGGGCGAGGAAATTGTCATTACCCGGCGCAACAAGCCGATTGCCCGGCTGATCCCGGAACGAACGGCGCCGCGCACGGCGGCTGATGCGCTGCAAGCGGCTTGGGCGCTCGATGGTTTCACGCTCGATCCCGTTCCGGAACGGCCCATGGATGCCGACGGGATCGCCTTGGACTGATCCGCATGCGCTACCTGCTGGATACCAATATCCTCATCGCCCTCAGCCAACCGATGTCGGACTCGCCGCTGGCACGCTGGTTACAGCGCTGTCCCGCCAGCGATCTCGTGCTGTCTTCGGTGGTCCTGGCCGAAATCGAATATGGAATCGCCAAAAGCACCCGCCAGGCGCACAACCGCCAGGTGTTCGACGCCCTCGTCCAGGGCTTTCGGATCGAAGCCTTCGACCAGGCGGCATCGCGCTGTTATGGACCGCTGCGCGCGGAGCTGGAGCGACGCGGTCAGTTGATCGATCCCAATGACTTGATGATCGCCGCCCACGCCCTGGCGCTCGATCTCACGCTGGTCACCGATAACACCGGCGAGTTTTCGCGGGTCGCTGGTCTGCGCGTGGAAAACTGGCTGCGGCAGACGCCGGCGCTTTAAGCGACTGGTCCTCGTCCGACTTCCTCGCTCAACGGTGCGAGTAACGTCCGAGTCTACCCGAGGCATGCGATAGCGGTTGTCGCATCCAGCGACCATGGATCGGGGGAAGGACACCGGCCGGGATCGGGTGGGGGAAGTCGGCACAGGCGTGCCGGACTACGACGGATCGCCTTCCACGTCCTCCTCATCGTCCCAGGGATTGACGCGATAGTGCGGATCGGTGGCGAAGCGCACGCGCTGCCCCTCTAACTGGAAGGCCGCGCGGAGTCCGTCCCAGACCGGGACGCTTGGTCCTTGTGTTGGCTCGGCGTCGGCGAAGAGGGTGACATCCATGTAGATGACGAAGGTTTGCGTCGTCGTGTCGAAGATCACCCGTCCGCGCGGCACCTCGTCGTATTCCAGAATGCTCAGGATCGGCCGCTCGACCCTGTGCCGCGCGACCAGGCGCGGCCAGACCTGGACATGGGCATCCGGACTGTCCAGTTTGGCGCCCCGCGCCTGCGCCTGCGCCTGCTCCAGCGGTACCGGCTGCGCCATCAGGCAGGTTTGATAGACCCAGAAGATCCCGACCTGTCCCTTCATCGGCAGGGGCGTCCGTGCGAGGTCGTGCGCGGCCGGTCGGCTCGCGGGGCTGTGTGTCGTCATGCTTGATCCTAATCGAGTCGGAAGAAAGCGGGCGATCGCTGTCGGATTCCGGTCTGCTGCGCGTTGCCAGAGCCCAGTCCAGGCGTCGGGAGTTCGGTGCTGGTGCCTGTCGGTCAGCGGTGGGCGCCGGTCCAGTTTCTGAACGACTGGCTCAACGCTCGGAAGAGAGAAAATGGCTCGCACGAGCACGCTCCCTGGGAAGACGAAACACCGAGGGAACCTCACGACTGACCAGGCATTCACTCACGCAACAGCGCTCGCGCCGTCACCAACGCATCCGCCAACACGAACCGCGCCTTCTTTCGCTCGAAATGCTGATGGGCCAGCGCCACGACCTCGGCCCACATGACGTCAGCCTCGGGGTAACGCAGTACCCGTGCCGTCGCGGCTTGGTCGATTTTGACCTGGAAATACGCCCCAGGACGGCGGCGCGTCTCCATCAGCCCTTGTTTGACGGAAACTGTGTGGAGGCCGTCTTCGTGGCCGTTGGTCATGTCGAAGCAATAGATTCGCGGCTCCCCATGATTCGGGATGACCTCGATCAGGTCGTAGTACCGGCCGTTTCTGGATAGACAGGCTTGTATCCTCACCGTCCAGTCTTTCCAGGTTGGACCATGCTGGCGACTCAGATAATCGTACTCCTTGCAAACGCTGGTCCAGATCGTCTCGGCCTGGATGATCACGGCCGTTTCAAAGCGATGGTTTTCATCCTGGAGCTTGGCGATCGCTGGTGGAGTCATGGCGTACCGGTCCGAACCGAGACCGTCGCGGCGGCTGTCGTCGCTGTCTTGCTGGGTAAGGTCGCGCGGATTCGATCCTGACATGGGTAGTCCTCGTGCATTGAAAGCCTGGGGTTGACGACGCTTTGAAAGACGCTGGGTGGAATGGGCCATCCAGGCCCGTGCTCAGTGGTCGCGCGGCGCAAGCCGCGCATGCTCAATGCCGCGCAGCGCCTGGACGACTTGCGTCTCCCGCCCGCTAATCGCCTGGAATCACTATCAGGGAACCGCGCCGAACAGCATCGCCTCCGCATCAATGAGCCATGGCGTATCTGTTTGGCGTGGAACAACGGCAACGCTGGGCGCGTTAAGATGTGCGATGACCACTGAGGAAACACGAAGTGCCGCGCGCCCACGGCGACGAATTGTCACGGATTCAGCCGCTGGCAGTCTGAGCGCGAAATCCAGCCGTGTTCCGTTCTCGCCAGTCTAGGACACGCCGCACGCCAAACGATGGGCTGTTTTATCGAAGGGTGAATGGGAAATTCCAGTCGCTTGAAAGTTAAGCCGTTCATGGTTCGACAAGCTCACCACGAACGGCTTAACTTAATCGAAATGAGGCGTAGGCGTAGGCGTAGGATGGGTAGAGCGAACCGAAACCCATCATTCCTCGTTTGCTGCGTTGAATGATGGGTTTCACGACCAATCAGCATCATTGGCAATCGTCGAGGTTATCTCGTAGCCGTTCTGCCCATCCTCGCTATTTTTAATTATACCTCTGGTGTTGTCGCATGGTTGTAAGCGATTAATAAGAAAATCTTCTAAACAAACTGGAGATACTGCATGTGACTTGCTTCTTTCTACTGGTATGTTCACTACGTAATGAGGCTTTTTTGACCAGCCCGGTTGAACCACTTTGCATGCACCAGATCCTTTAAAGTGGTTATATAGTCGGCTTCCAAAATTACTGTCGGTTTTTCCAATATAAATCAATTCAAGATCTTTACTAAAAATCAGATAGACGCCCGCTTTGTATTGGTGTGGGTATGGTTCACTATCCCATCCACCAGAAATAGGAATGTCTGTTCTCGCGCCACTAGGAAATAGTGCATAATAGCCGCTAACATCAAGCTCACTCAATCCTCTCTGCATTCCTAAAAATTCATCAATCGCGGCTTTGACATCTTGCAGGTTAGGCATAGTAAAAACTCCTCGTCTCACACGTTTTTTACGGCAGATCGGTACAATTTAAACCGTCGTTAATCGCTCTCACTGCTGGATAGGGCATTTACCCTGCTGGGAACCTTTTTAACCTCGCTAATCCGCCGCCCAAAACTTGCAGGATGGAGTGAATGACCCCGCCTCGCTTGAGATGGCATTCACAATTCATCCTTTTTTTCGTTAGATTGATCAATAATGCTTTTCCCAAGAGCCGTCAATAAAAGCCTTTTGTCATGATTGCCAATGTCGATAGAGCCAACAATGCCCGCAGTTGCCTCTATAATCCTTGCCTTCCCGTCGTGCTTTGCCTTTATTACGGCAATATATATCACTGAAAACAACAAAACTGATATGACTGCCGCAAAATATATCACCTGAATCCGTGATCTGAATGACGCGGCAACGTCCTCTTGGCAAATAGCGATGCCGGAATTCATTTCAGCGACGCGAATAGCGCCCGGGCGGGGACGAATCGGTCCACGGAAGGGCGGTTGGGCGAGAAGCTGCGGGCGACAGACAAAAGGATA
>NZ_NRRG01000105.1 GCF_016583575.1 Thiocystis violacea | reverse complement strand
CCGGACCCTACGAGCGCGCCAGCCAGATCGCCCATTACCTCAAGGCCCACAAGCCCAAGTCGAAGGTGCTCATCCTCGACAGCAGCCAGACCTTCTCCAAGCAGGCCCAGTTCACAAAGGGTTGGGAGAAGCTCTACGGCTTCGGGACCGACAACGCCCTGATCGAGTGGCAGCCCGGTCCGGACGCCGCCGTGAAGAAAGTCGACGCCTCCGGCCTGACGGTGGAGACCGCCTTTGGCGACGAGGTCAAGGCGGACGTGATCAATGTCATCCCGCCCCAACGCGCCGGAAAGATCGCCCAGACCGCCGGACTCGCCAACGAGGGCGGCTGGTGCCCGGTCGACGTCAAGACCTTCGAGTCCAAGATCCACAAGGGCATCCATGTCATCGGCGACGCCTGTATCGCCACCGCCATGCCCAAGTCCGGCTACTCGGCCAACAGCCAGGGCAAGGTCGCCGCGGCCGCCGTGGTCGCCATGCTCAAGGGCGAGGAGCCGGGAACGCCTTCCTACCTCAACACCTGTTACTCGATCATCGCCCCGGCCTACGGGATCTCGGTCGCCGCCGTCTACCGCATGAGCGCGGATGGCGCGAGCATCGAATCGGTGCCGGATTCGGGCGGCGTCACCCCGGTCGACGCGCCCGACTGGGTGCTGGAGCGCGAGGTCCAGTACGCCTATAGCTGGTACAACAACATCGTGCACGATACCTTCGGATAAGCACGAGATACCAGGCCCCCTCGGGGGCCTCGATTCAAGGGGCCGGATGGCCCCTTTTTTCGTGGCCTAGGCACACTGGGAGAGAGCCACCGGATCCCAACCGCCAGTGATCGAAGACCCGAGAAGTCCCCATATCCGACCCGCATCATCCCCTCGCTGAAGCGCACGAAAAGACTTACGCTTAGGGCGAATCCATGAGCATGGAAACGAGGCCGAAACCATGACCCGCACCGCCGGTTACGATCGGGACGTCATCGCCTGGGCCAACGAACAGGCGCGTCTGCTGCGCTCCGGCCAGTTCGATCGGCTCGACATCGAGCATCTGGCCGAGGAGATCGAAGACGTGGGCAAAAGCGAACAGCGCGAACTGGCGAGCCGCATGGCCCTCTTGCTGGCGCATCTGTTGAAATGGCGGTTTCAACCCGCGCGCCGCGGCCGAAGCTGGGAAGCGACGATCCGGGTTCAGCGAGACAGCCTCTTGCGTCGCCTTACGCGCACGCCAAGCCTGAAACGCAACCTTGAGGATCCTGACTGGTGGCGCGACACCTGGGACGACGCCCTGACCAAGGCGATCGAGGAAACCGGCTTGAGCGATTTTCCGGATCAATGCCCCTGGTCCGTCGCCGACATCCTCGACCCGGATTGGAAACCTGAATAGGGATATCCCAGGGTACCGACGGCTCGGCTATCCTTGATGGTCATCCACATCCAGACGAGACATTCCGATGGCGGACGAAATCCTTGGTCACTGCTGGAATTGCGAGCGCCCGCTTAGCAAGCTCGACTATGGGCGTGAGCTGACCTGCCAGGGCTGCGACAAACCCACCCACTGCTGTCGCAACTGTCGGCACTATGCGCCAGGGCGCGCGAACGAATGCATGGAGCCCATGGTGGAGCGGATCGTCGACAAGACCCGAGCCAACTTCTGCGAGCTCTTCGAGCCGACCACGCCGGCCCGTGACGGAGCCTCGACCCAGGATCCGGAGGCGCTGCGTCGCGCGGCCGAGAGTCTCTTCGGATAGTCCAGAACCTTGCGGGACGCCTTGCGGCGCCGGAGGAGCCATGCCCATTCGTTCAGCCTGGACCGACCGCTCCACCGACCGGATCCACTTGACCGCCCTCCTCCTCTTCTGGAGCCTCGCCGGGATCCTTCCCGCCAACGCACTGGATGACGACATGAGCGACAAACGCCAACGATTGGTGGACCAGATCCAGGCCGAGGTCCGCGCCACGGCCTCCGAGCTTGGGTTCGCGGAACTGGATCCCAGTGTGGAAGCGGCCATGCGCTCGGTGCCGCGCCATCGCTTCGTCCCCGAACCCTCGCGCGAGCTGGCCTATATCGACGCCCCGCTCGCGATCGGTGGCGGGCAAACCATCTCCCAGCCCTACATCGTCGCCATCATGAGCCAGTTGCTCGCGGTCGGGCCAGGGGATCGGGTCTACGAGCTGGGAACCGGGTCGGGCTATCAGGCGGCCGTGCTGGCGGCCATGGAGGTCGATGTCTACACGGCAGAGATCGTCCCGGAACTGGCGGAACGGGCCGCCCGGACGCTCGCGACCTTGGGTTACGATCGGGTTCGGGTGCGCGCCGGGGATGGCTGGCTCGGCTGGCCGGACGCGGCCCCCTTCAACGGCATCATCGTGACGGCCGCCGCCCCGCGGATCCCCAGACATCTGGTCGATCAGCTCGCGCCTGGCGGACGTCTGGTGATCCCCATGGGGGATCCCGACCGGGTCCAGAAACTGGCCCTCTTCATCAAGGACGACCAGGGCGAACTCATCCGCCGCGATCTGCTGGCGGTGCGTTTCGTGCCGGTCACCGGGGCGATGGATCCCTGATGCGCGCATGAACGGCGGTGCCAATCCCGCCGATCCCGCCGAGGCGGGATCCCCGGCGAACCTCGATGACATCTTCCTCGACCTGATCCGAGCCCGGCGCGCCCAGGCCCTCGCTCGCCGCCATCGCCTGACGCTCTGGCTGAGCGGAGATGCCGACTGGACCGCCGCCGGCGCCCGACGGCTGACCGCGACGCTCCCCGAGAATCTTGAAGCCGTCTGGCTCACGGAACGCCCGCTGGTCGCGCGAACCCGACCGCTCCGCGCGGCGACCAGCCTGCTCGGACAGGATCTGGACCTGCTCGTCTATGACGCCCACGGCGGACTCGACCCGGATGGCTTCGGCGCCGCCACCGGGGCGATCCGAGGCGGCGGACTGCTGGTGCTCCTGACCCCGGACGCCGCGCGATGGCCCTATCGACCCGACCCGCAAGCCGAGCGGATCGCCGTCTGGCCCTATGACCCGGAACATCTGAGTGGCCACTTTCTGGAGCGGCTCGCGCGGGTACTCGCGGAAGACCCCCATGTCCTTCACATCCGGCAGCGGGCGACCGCTCCGTCGCTCTCGGACCGGCCTTCGCCTGGCGACGATCGAAGCGCCCGATCGCGCGCGCCGGTCGATGCTCCAGCCGATCCCGCGCGCCCAGGCACGCCCAATCAACACGAAGCGTTCGCGGCCATCCTCAAGACCGCGCGCGGACGCGCCCGCCGCCCACTGGTGCTCATCGCCCATCGCGGACGCGGCAAGAGCGCCGCGCTGGGGCTGGCCGCCGGCCATTGGCTGCTGGAGGGACAGCGGCGGATCTTGATAACCGCACCGAGACGCGCCTCGGTCGAGGCCATCCATCGCCATGCCATGGCGGTGCTGGCGGCGAACGGAACATCGGAAGAAGCCGTCAAAAAAGGACGGCGGCTCGAATTCCACGCCCCGGAGGCCCTCGCCCGCGACCCCATCGAGGCCGACCTGCTGCTGGTCGACGAGGCGGCCGGCATCCCGGCCCCCCTGCTGGAAGCCTTCCTCGAACACTATCCGCGCATCGTCTTCGCGACCACGGTTCACGGCTACGAGGGCACCGGACGCGGCTTCGAGGTCCGCTTTCGCGCCACCCTGGAGCGTCTGACGCCGAACTGGCGGGCCTTGACGCTCGACACCCCCATCCGCTGGGCGGCCGACGATCCGCTGGAGGCCCTGACCTTTCGTGCCCTGCTGCTGGACGCCGCGCCGGCGCCATCGGACGCCATCCAGACCGCCCATCCCGGCAATTGCGCCATCGAACGCCCCTCCCAGGCGGCCCTGCTCCAGGACGAAACGACCTTGCGCGAGCTGTTCGGCCTGCTGGTCCTGGCCCATTATCAGACCCGCCCCATGGACCTGCGGATGCTGCTCGATGGACCCAATGTGCGCATCCTAGTCCTGCGCCACGCCGGGCACGTCGTCGCCACCCTTCTCGCCGCCGAGGAAGGCGGTTTCGAGGAGGCCGGGCTACGCGAGGCCATCTATCGGGGCCAGCGGCGCCCGCGCGGACACCTGCTGCCCCAGACGCTCTCGGCTCACGCCGGATTGATCGAGGCGCCGGCTTTTCATTATCTGAGGGTGATCCGCATCGCCGTTCATCCGGCGGTCGTCGGACGGGGTCTCGGCGGACAGCTACTGACCGGATTGCTCCGGGTCGCCGAGGCGGACGGTCTGGATCTGGTCGGCGCCAGCTTCGGCGCGACGCCCGAGTTGCTCGGGTTCTGGCATCGCCAGGGCTTTGTCCCGGTGCAGATCGGAGCCAGCCGCAACGCCGCCAGCGGCGAGCATGCCGCCGTGGTGCTCCAGCCAGTCTCCACCCAGGGCGAGGATTTCATCCGGCAGGCGAGTCGGCGACTCGAATCGCGACTGCCGGTCCTGCTCGCCGGTCCCTTGCGTGCCCTGGACCCACTGGTCGCGGTCGCCCTGCTTCGCGCGAGGCCATCCATCAATGGCGTCGACGAGGAGTCGGACCCGTTCGATCAACGCCGGGAACTGGCGGCCTTCGTCACCGGCCATCGCACCCTGGAGGCCACTCTGCCTCTCTTGTCCGAACTCACCCGACGCCGGCTCGTCCAGGCAGTCCGAAGCGGCGCCCTCGACCTCGCGGACGCCGGGCTGCTCGCCGCCGCCGCGCGTCAATTACGCCCCATGCCGGAGCTGGTCCAGCTCTTCCGAGCCAGCGGCCGTGACGAGATGCTGGAACGACTGCGCCGGGCGGCCGGATGCCTGATCGACGGCCTGGACAGTCCGCGCGACGAGACGATCTCCGGGCGCGCTCCTGCCATTGACCCGCTCATTCATGGACAGGATTAACAGGATTCCTCAAGATTTACAGGATTCAAAACAGGTCGTTATAAATCCCGCCCACCCCGAGAGATCCCGCTGATCCCGTCTGTTTCGAAAGCGTGATCCCTGGTAGGAACATTACCGGAAATCGCCTAATCTTTCGGCCAGCACCCGAAGGCGGAGGGCAGGAGCCCGAGCCGCCATTCCAGATTTCCCAGCCCCATCAGGAGAATCGAGCCCAGATGTCGAACGAACATGACGCCTCCACCTCCGACGCCCTTCTCACTCCGGTCCAGGCGCGCCTCCTGGGTTGTCTGATGGAAAAGCAGCGCACCACTCCCGATCAGTACCCATTGACCCTGAACGGTCTGGTCAGCGCCTGCAATCAGAAGAGCGCGCGCGAGCCGGTGATGAACCTCTCGCCGGGCGAGATCGGTCACGCACTCAACCAGTTGCGCGACAAGGGCCTGATCCATGTCGGCTTCACCGGACGCACCGAGCGCTACGATCACAAGATGGTCGGCACCTATTTTCTCAGCCGCGAGGAACAGGCCATCCTCTGCGTCCTCATGCTGCGCGGCCCACAGACCCTCGGCGAGTTGCGGACCAATACCGGCCGCATGGCCGATTTCGCCGACCTGGAGGCCGTCGCCTCGGCCGTGCGGACCCTGGCGACCCGCGATCACTCGCTGGTGGTCGAACTGCCCCGTCTGCCCGGCAAGCGCGAGGAGCGTTACGCGCATCGGCTCTGCGGCGAACCCAAGGCCGACGAATGGACCCCCAGCGCCGTCCAGACGTCGATGAAACCGCACGCCGAGACCAAGGATGAGCGCATCCGTGCCCTGGAGAGCGAAATAGCCAGTCTGCGCGCCGACCTGGATCGGCTCTGGGAACTGTCCGGGCTGGCGGATCAGCGAGACACCTGAGCGGGCGGTCGAAACCCTCGATGCGCGGCCGGAACGTCGCTCGCCTCGGAGCTTGTGAAAAAACTCTCTTAGGATAATGGGATGGTCTGCCCCGCTCCTCCAACGCGCCCTGAGCGGGCACAATGAGCGATGTAGGTGAAGCATCGTCAACCGAGGTAGCGGAGCCGACCAATGAAAGAGTGTAGCCAAGAGCCTGT
>NZ_NRRG01000104.1 GCF_016583575.1 Thiocystis violacea | reverse complement strand
CTCCCCGCCCGTCCCACATCGCGCGCTCAGTGACCGCGTCAACACCTTCGGACAATACCTGCTGAGTCGTTATGGCCAGCGGGTGCATAAGCTCGCGCTCAACGCGGGCTTCACCTGTCCCAATCGCGACGGTTCCAAGGGCCACGGCGGCTGCACCTTCTGCAACAACGTCTCCTTCGGACCCAACGCCAAACGCTCGCCCGACATCGATCCGCAGCTCGACGCCGGCCGCGGCGTGCTCGCCAAACGCACCGGCGCGCGGCGCTTCATGGCCTACTTCCAGACCTACACCAACACCTACGACGAGGTCGAGGTGCTGCGCGAGCGCTATGACAGCGCGCTGCTGCACCAGGATGTCGTGGGGCTATCGATCGGCACCCGCCCGGACTGCGTCCCCGAGGCGGTGCTGGATCTGCTAGCCGGATATCGGGCGCGGGGCAAGGAGGTCTGGCTGGAACTCGGACTGCAATCCGCCGATGATGCCACGCTGGCCAGGGTCAATCGTGGGCACGGTTTCGCCGAATACCGATCCACCGTCGCGGCGGCCCATCGGCGCGGCATCCCGGTCTGCGCCCATCTCATCATCGGACTGCCGGGGGAAGGCCGCGAGGCGGCGCTGCGCACGCTCGACCGCGTGCTGGAAATCGGCGTGGAGGGACTCAAACTCCACCCGCTGCATGTCGTGCGCCAGACGCGCCTGGCCATCGATTGGCGCGCCGGCGACTACGAACCCCTGACGATGGACGACTATGTCGGCATCTGCGCGGATCTCATCGAACGCACCCCGGCGGCGGTGATCTATCATCGGCTCACCGGGACCGCCTCGCGCGATATCCTGCTGGCCCCCGACTGGTGCGCGCGCAAATGGGCCGTGCTCAACGCGATCGAGACCGAACTCTTCCGTCGCGGCACCCGCCAGGGCGACCGGATCGATCCGCCCACTCATCACCAACTCGTCAGCACCGCCTGACACCGCGGAGAACGAAACACCATGGAGCTCGTCTGCCCCGCCGGCAATCTGCCGATGCTCAAGGCCGCCGTCGACAACGGCGCCAACGCCGTCTACATCGGCTTTCGCGACGACACCAACGCGCGTCATTTCGCCGGTTTGAACTTCAACGACAAACAGATCGCCGAGGGTGTGAAATATGCCCATGACCGTCGGGTCAAGGTGTTCGTCGCCATCAACACCTATGCCCAACCCGACGGCTGGAGTCGCTGGACCGCCGCCGTCGACCGCGCCGCCGCTTATGGCGTGGATGCCATCATCCTGGCCGACATGGGCGTGCTCGACTATGCCGCCGAGCGTTATCCGAACGTCAACCTGCATCTCTCGGTGCAGGGTTCCGCGACCAATCCGGCCGCCATTGGCTTCATGCAGCGTCATTTCGGCATCAAGCGCGTCGTGGTTCCGCGCGTGCTCTCGCTGGCCCAGGTCGCCCATCTGATCGAGGAAAGTAGCGTCCCGGTCGAGATCTTCGGCTTCGGCAGTCTCTGCGTCATGGTCGAGGGCCGCTGTCTGCTGTCGTCCTACGCGAGCGGTCAGTCGCCCAATACCTACGGTGCCTGCTCGCCGGCCGCCCATGTCGAGTGGCGCGACACCCCACAGGGTCAGGAGACGCGCCTCGGCGGGATTCTGATCGAGCGCCGCTCGCATTCGGAGGCGGCCGGCTATCCGACCCTCTGCAAGGGCCGCTATCATGTCGCGGGCGAGCTGCGTCACGCCATCGAGGAGCCGACCAGCCTCAACACGCTGGATATCCTGCCGGACATCCTCGCCGCTGGGGTCAGCGCCATCAAGATCGAGGGACGCCAGCGCAGCACCCGCTACGTGACCCAGGTGACCAAGGTCTGGCGCGAGGCCATCGACGCTTGCCAGCGCAATCCCCAGGCGTTCCGCCCGAAGGAGAGCTGGCACCAGATCCTGGCCCAGGTTTCCGAGGGCGCCCAAACGACCATCGGTCCCTACGAGCGGACCTGGCACTAGGGGATCCGGCCGGGACGATCGCAACGCCCCTCTCCCCCGAGCGGAAAGGGGCCGGTCCACCGCCCGCGCCACGGCCCGGAACAGATCCATCATCGACTCCGCATCCAGCAGCCCGACGCCAACTCCATGCCTTCCCTGAACAATTCGACCCATCGCCCCCGTCTCTCGCTCGGCCCCATCCTCTATCTCTGGCCGCGCGAGCAGGTGCTCGATTTTTACGCCGAGATGATCGAAGCCCCGGTGGATACCATCTACCTCGGCGAGACCATCTGCTCCAAGCGCCGCCAGCTCCGTCCCGAGGATTATTGGGAGATCGCCGAGCGCATCGTCGCCGCCGGCAAAGAGGCGGTGATCTCCACCCTGGCCCTGATCGAATCCGACGGCGAGCTCAAGACGCTGCAACGTCTCTGTGCCGACGAACGCTTCACGATCGAGGCCAACGACCTGGCCGCGCTGGACTTTCTGGAGGGACGCCCGTTCGTCGCCGGACACTCCATCAATCTCTACAACCAGCGCACCCTGGCCTTTCTCGCCAAACGCGGGCTCAAGCGCTGGGTGCTGCCGGTCGAGCTCGGCCGCACGACCGCCGCCGATCTGCTCAGGACACGCCCGCCGGGGGTCGAGTGCGAGCTGTTCGCCTTCGGCCGCCTGCCGCTGGCCTACTCCGCCCGCTGCTTCACCGCCTACAACCGCCAGTTGGGCAAGGACGACTGCCAGTTCTGCTGCGGGGACTATCCGGACGGACTGGTGATCACCACCCAGGAGGGTCAGGAGTTCCTGAACCTCAACGGTATCCAGACCCAGTCGGCCAACACCCATAACATCCTGCCGGCGCTCGCCGAGGTCGGTGCCTTGGGCATCGACATGCTGCGTGTCAGCCCACAATCCCAGCACACGGGCGATGTGCTTCGGATCTTCGCCGACGCTCTGACCGGCGATCTGGATCCGACCGAGGGCACGACGCGCCTGCGCGACTGGGCACCATCGGGTCTTTGCGACGGCTACTGGACCGGACAGTCCGGTTACAAGGCGGGGATGCCGGGTCAGAGCGCCCGCTGAGCCCCGACCGCGCTACCCCGCCCATCGCGACAGGGTTCAAACGGCTCATCGTCTGGACGGCCCTGCTCACGAGCCTCGGCGGCCTTGGGCTCTGGGCCTATCGGGACGCCGTGGCGCGGCTGGCGACCAATCCGCGACTGATCGACTTCCTGCGCGCGCCGGGCGGGCACGAAAGAATCGAGGCGCTGAACCGCTATCTGGAGACCATCAATCGGATCAGCGACGCGGCCGATACCTATCCGATGGATGCCGAGGGGGATGCAGCACAGCCATATTCCGGTGCTGCTGGTGCCGAACCTGATCCATTGACCGGCGGCCCCTGGCGCCGAAGGGCGCCAGGGGTCAAGCCATCGGCGGCCATCCCCAGGGCGTCAGCGCCAGCCCGAACAGCAGCGCGAGCAGGCTGGAGACCAGGATCAGACCCAGGGCGCGGCGCAGATCCCCGGCCCCGAGATCGGCGGGCCAGTCGGCATCCCCCATGTAGGCGTCATTGATCAGCCGTCCATCCCGCCAAACGGGTCCGATCAGACGCACCCGCAGGGCGCCGGCGAAGGCGGCCTCGCTCCAGCCGGAGTTGGGGCTGGGGAGCATCGCGTGGTAGCGCCGGGCCGATCGAAAGGCCAGGATCGGGTGTTGCCGGAGCAGCGCGGCGGCCAGGGCGATCAGGGGGACGGAAAGCCGGGCTGGCAGCCAGTGGACCAGATCGTCGCTGCGCGCGCCGGCCCAGCCGAAGCGGTGATAACGCGCGTTCTTGTAGCCGACCATGGAATCCAGGGTCGAGACCGCCTTGACCAGGATGAGTCCGGGCAACCCCAGGAGGCAGAGCGCCCAGAGCGGTGTCAGCACTCCGTCCGTGAGGTTCTCGGACAGACTCTCGATGGTGGCGCGCACGATCCCGTCGGCTTGCAGCGGCTCGGTATCGCGCCCCACCAGCATCCCGAGATGCCGACGCGCCTTCGGCGGATCCCCCAGATCGCGCAGAATCAACCAGCCCTGCTCGAACAGACCCCGCGTGCAGAGCAGGCTATAGGCGATGAAGAGATCCCAGGCGAAGGCGAGCCAGGGATGCATGAAGGCGAGAGCGACACGAATCCCGAACCAGATGGCCAGCGCCCCGCCCACCACCAGCAGCCAGTGCAGCAGTCCGCCGAGGCGTCCGTCGAGACCCCGACCGAAGAGGATCCGCTCGCACGCCAGGCTCCAGGATCCGATGACGCGGATCGGATGCCAGCGGTAGACCGGATCGCCGAAGGCGGCATCCAGCAGGCAGGCGCCGAGAACGAGGATCAGGTGCTCGGTCATCGCCATTTGCTCTCGAAACCCTTGACCAGGGCCAGCGCCGCCAGTTGCCCTGGGGCCAGATCCAGGCGCGGCTGGAGCAGCTCGCGGAAGTCCGCGAACCGCTCCGGACTCAGGGCCACCGCCGCCGCCAGCAACGCCGCCTGATTGAGGATCGCCTCGCGCGCCACCTCCGCGTGCAGGACGCCGGTCGCCATCAGATCCAGAATCTCGGCCAGACCATAGGCCGCCGCCGCGCTCAGTGGATCATGGATGAGGGCCAGCAGATTCTGTTCGAAGCAGGCCGCGTCCGCCGCCTCCAGCTCGACGCGCCCCAGCGCGCGCAGCGCCGGTTCGTCGCAGCCGTATCGGCCCAGGGCCGCGCAGACCGTCCGTCGCAACTCGGCGCAAACCCCGTTCTGCAACAGCAGACAGCGGGTCACCGCCTCATGGGTCGCCCGCCCCAGCAGTTCGCCCAGGCTGTTGTGACTGCCGGCCCAGTGCCGCTCCCACTCATCGGCGCGTGTCAGCGGCGCGGCAATGGCGAGCTGATCCGTACCGGTGCCGGTCGCCAGTCCGGCCGATTGGAGACTGGGCATGCGCAGATCCAGCACCGCCGCGCTCTTGCCCTCGGTGACCAGGGTCGCGGCCCGCACCAGACAGGCCGGGGTGCAGGGCTGGTTGATGAAAACCAGGGTCACGATGGTGCCGGAGCCGGCCTCGGGTGGCGGCACGGCGGGAGTCCCCCGCGCCACCGGATGGCTTCCATCACGCCCCTCGTGCCAGCCCGCCGGATCGCCGGCGCGGGTCGCGTTGCCCAGCACCCCGGCGGTCGCCACGACCGAGACGGCCAGATCCGCATGATTCGCCCGCGCCAGCACGGCGCACTGCATATTGGCGGCGGTCGCCATGAGCGCGGTCGATTCGTGCGGAAGCCGGCCGGCGGCGCAGGCGGAGCGGTGATAGGCATCGAGCCCATGCCCGATCACCCGCGCCTCGCGCACCACATGGGCCACGCCCTCGCCGCTCTGATGATTGGCGATATGCGTGAGGTCATCGCGCAGCCCGCCATTGATCCGGCAGGTACTCAGCACCCGATGGGGTCGCTTGAAGCTCGCGGACAGATAGCGCCCTTGGCGCGACAGGCCGTAGCGATCGTTTTCTTCAAGCCACATCCAAATCTCGTCCCAGGTTTCTTGACTCAGCCCCGACCTCGCCACGCTGGCTGGATCAGGGAGGAGTCCCTCGGCCGATGCGTTCCAGGCGGCTCTTGGCGAGTCGGGCCTCGGTGCTGGCGGGATAGCTGTTGATCACGCGCTCCAGGGTGGCCTTGGCCTGGTCGAAATCCTTTTGGTCGTATTGGATGAGGCCGATCTTGAGCATGGCGCCGGGAACCTTGGGGCTGCTTGGATTGAGCTGGACCAAGCGGTCGTATTCGGCCATGGCGGCGGGGTATTCGCGCAGGACGTAGTAGGTCTCGCCTAGCCAGTAACGGGCGTTGTCGGCGAACTCGCCTTGCGGATAGCGGCGCAGCAGATCATTGAAGGCGACCTTGGATTCCTCGTACTTGCGGTCCTTGAGGAGTTCGAAGGCCTGGCTGTAGAGATCGCGCTCGGTGCCGCCGATCGTCTCGGGCGCGGGCAGGGATGGAATCCCGACCGCGCCGGGACTGGAGGGTGTCGGG
>NZ_NRRG01000103.1 GCF_016583575.1 Thiocystis violacea | reverse complement strand
CCCCAGACACTCGACCCAACCCCCATGATTGAGAAAGCAGAAGGCCGCGCAGGCGACCATCGCCGCCAGGGCCGTGATTCCCGGACCATAGCGCGCGGGCCGCTCGGCGATGGCATCGAGCCGTCGATTGAAGTCCGAGACGCTCGCGCCGGAGGGTGTGTTCAGCGCCAGCGCCTCCATATCGACGATACGGCGGGCATTGACGCTCACGGCGGGGATGGTCCCGACCAGGGTATGGCTCTCGCCCTGGCGCACGCAGGTGGCGATGACCGTATTGAGGGTTACCTCGGCGTGAACGGCCTCCAGACCGAGCGCGCTCCCGACGCGGTTCATCTCTTCCTTGACGCGGTAGGCGCCGGTGCCCGCCGAGGCCATGAGCGCGCCGGCGCGCACCACCGCCTGGCAGATCGCCGTGAACTCAAGGGAATCCTGACGCGGTGACTCCGAAGGCTGATTGATTGGATGGGTACTCCTGATTGACGGTTAGAATTCCACGGATCCGTCCCTAACCAAGCGAGACCCGCACGATGCGCCGACTGCCCGCCGAATGGGAACCCCAATCCGGGGTCATGCTCACCTGGCCGCACGCCGAGACCCCCTGGGCGGACCAGTTGGAGCGCGTCGAGTCACTTTACGCCGAGTTGGCCGCGCTGATCGCCCGGTACGAAGGGGTGCTGATCGTCTGCCGGGACGCGGATCATGCCGAACACGCGCGTGGTCTGGCAACCGGAGCCGGCGCGGATCCCGCCCGACTGCGTCTCGGCCTCGCCCCGAGCAACGACACCTGGACGCGCGACCATGGCCCGATCGGCCTGCTGACCGATGGAGTCCGTCCCCTTTTGCTGGACTTCCGCTTCAACGGCTGGGGCGGGAAGTTCCAGGCCGATCTGGACACCCGGATCACGGGCCGCCTGTCCGAGGCCGGGGTCTTCGGGGATGCTCCACGCGAGGAAAGTCCGCTGGTGCTGGAGGGCGGCGCGATCGAAACCGATGGCCGGGGAACCCTGCTCGCGGTCACCCGAACCCTGGTCGATCCCTTGCGCAATCCCGGCCGCTCGCGCGAGGACATCGAGCAAGAACTCACCGCCCGACTCGGCATCCGCCATTTTCTCTGGCTGGAACGGGGTGCCATCAGCGGCGACGATACCGACGGCCATATCGACACACTCGCCCGCTTCTGCGATCCGGGAACCATCTGTCATGCCCGCGGCGAGGATCCGACCGATCCGGATTACGCCGAGCTTCGGGCGATGGAGCAGGAGCTCAAGGCGCTGCGGGATCCCGATGGCCAACCCTATCGCCTGGTCCCGCTGCCCTCCCCCGCCCCGATCCTGGACGCGGACGGCGAGCGCCTGCCGGCCGGATACGCTAACTTTCTCATCATCAACGGCGCGATCCTGCTCCCGGTCTACGGCGATCCGGCGGACGCCGAGGCCCAGTCGGTCCTGAGCGGACTCTTTCCCGGCCGAGCCATCCTGCCGCTCGATTGCCGACCGCTGATCCGCCAGGGTGGCAGCCTGCATTGCATCAGCATGCCGCTTCCGGCCGGAGTGCTGGCGTTCGCGCCCTGATCGCCTATCGCCTGGGCGCCGCGCGGGTTTCCATTCGGCTCGACCGGTGTCTTGTGCATTGCAATATTGAATCCTTAGTATTTACCGATATGCCGGTGCTATATAATCACGGCTTTGTCCAACCCAAAATCGCCTCGAACGCATCCCTGGAAGCGACATGACCAACAAGCCCGACATCGATCCCCAAGAGACGCAGGAATGGCTCGATTCGCTCGACGCCGTGCTGGAGAACGAAGGCGTCGAACGCGCCCACTTCCTGTTGGAGCGCCTGATCGACAAGGCGCGCCGCTCCGGTGCCTACCTGCCCTACAGCGCCAATACCGCCTATCTCAACACCATTCCGGTCCAACGCCAGGAGCGTTTCCCCGGAGACCGGGCGATGGAGCGGCGTATTCGCTCCTTCGTGCGCTGGAACGCCATGGCGATGGTGGTCCAGGCCAATCGGCTGTCGACCGAGCTTGGGGGGCACATCTCCAGCTTCGCCTCCTCGGCGACCCTGATCGACGTCGCCTACAACCATTTCCTGCATGCCCGCGACAAGGATCACGGCGGTGACCTGGTGTTCTTCCAGGGCCACTCGGCCCCCGGCATCTATGCCCGCGCCTTCCTCGAAGGCCGCCTCAGCGAGGAGCAGCTCTACAACTTTCGCCAGGAAGTGGACGGCAACGGCCTCCCCTCCTACCCGCATCCCTGGCTGATGCCCGGGTTCTGGCAGTTTCCCACGGTTTCGATGGGGCTCGGTCCCATCATGGCCATCTATCAAGCCCGGTTCATGCACTATCTCAGGGACCGGGGCCTGACGAACACCGCCGGCCGCAAGGTCTGGGCCTTCCTTGGGGACGGAGAGATGGACGAGCCGGAATCGCTCGGCGCCATCTCGCTGGCCGCGCGCGAGCAACTCGACAATCTGGTGTTCGTCGTCAACTGCAACCTGCAACGCCTCGATGGCCCGGTGCGCGGCAACGGCAAGATCATCCAGGAACTGGAGGCGGTCTTCCGCGGCGCGGGCTGGAACGTCATCAAGGTCGTCTGGGGCAGCTATTGGGATCCCTTGCTGGCGCGCGACAAACAGGGGTTGCTGCTCAAGCGCATGGAAGAATGCGTCGACGGCGACTATCAGACCTACAAGGCCAAGGGCGGCGCCTACACCCGCGAACACTTCTTCGGCAAGTATCCGGAGCTCAAGGACATGGTCGCCAACATGACCGACGAGGACATCTGGCGGCTCAATCGCGGCGGTCATGACCCGGCGAAGGTCTACAACGCCTATCTGACCGCGATGGAGACCAGCGGCAAGCCGACCGTGATCCTGGCCAAGACGGTCAAGGGCTACGGCATGGGCGTCGCCGGCGAGGGCATGAACATCACCCACTCGCAGAAGAAGATGGGCGAGGCCGCGCTCAAGGCGTTCCGCGACCGCTTCAACATCCCGATCTCGGACGATCAGATCGGCGCCGCGCCCTTCTACAAGCCACCCTCGGACAGCGAGGAGATCAAGTATCTGCATCAGGCGCGCGAACGGCTCGGCGGCTACCTCCCGGCCCGTCGCGACGAGGCACCGCCCTTGCAGATACCCGAGCTGGACGCCTTCCACAGCCTGCTCGAAGGGACCGGGGACAAGGAAATGTCCACCACCATGGCCTTCGTGCGGCTACTGACCCTCATGGTCCGCGACAAGCACATCGGCCAGTACGTGGTGCCCATCGTCCCGGACGAGGCGCGCACCTTCGGCATGGAAGGCATGTTCCGTCAGCTCGGCATCTACGCCTCGCAAGGCCAGCTCTACGAGCCGGTCGACGCCGATCAGGTGATGTACTACCGCGAGGACAAAAAGGGCCAGATCCTCCAGGAAGGCATCAACGAGGCCGGCGCCATGTCCTCCTGGATCGCCGCCGCCACGGCCTATGCCAATCATGGCCAGAGCATGATTCCCTTCTATATCTACTACTCCATGTTCGGCTTCCAGCGCATCGGCGATCTGGCCTGGGCCGCCGGCGACATGCGCGCGCGCGGCTTCCTGATCGGCGGCACCGCCGGGCGCACCACGCTGGCCGGAGAGGGCTTGCAGCATCAGGACGGTCACAGCCCCATCCTCGCCTCCACCATCCCCAACTGCGTCGCCTACGACCCGGCCTATGCCTATGAGCTGGCCGTCATCGTGCAGGACGGACTGCGGCGCATGTACCGGGAGAAGGAAAGCGTCTTCTATTACCTCACGGCGATGAACGAGAACTATGTTCAGCCGCCGATGCCCGAAGGCAGTCAGGAGGGCATCCTCAAGGGTCTGTACCGGATCCAGCGCGGCGAGGAGCGCGCCCATCGCGTCCAACTCATGGGGTCCGGCGCCATATTGCGCGAGGTGCTCGCCGCCGCCGAGCTGCTGGAGAAGGATTTCGACGTCGGCTCGGCGGTCTGGAGCGTCACCAGCTTCAACGAGCTGCGACGCGAGGGCATCGATATCGAGCGCTGGAACCTGCTGCACCCGGACCAGGAGCAGCGCACCACCTATGTCGAGACCCAGTTGACCAAGTCGCGCGGCCCCATCGTCGCCGCCACCGACTACATGCGGGCCTACGCCGATCAGATCCGGCCCTATGTCCCGCGCCGCTATGTTGTCCTGGGAACGGATGGCTTCGGGCGCAGCGACATGCGCAGCCAGCTCAGGAAGTTCTTCGAGGTCAATCGTTATTACGTCGCGGTCGCCGCGCTCAAGGCGCTGGCCGACGAGGGGGAGATCCACTCCTCGATCGTGGCCGAGGCGATCGCCAAGTACCGCATCGACCCGGAAAAACCCAACCCGATGACGGTTTGACGCCACCGAATCGACAGACCGAGGAGTACATCGCGTGACAACCGTCGAAGACATTCTATTGCCCGACATCGGGGATTTCTCCAATGTCGAGATCATCGAAATCCTGGTCGCTCCAGGCGACCGGATCCAACCCGAGCAGTCCCTGCTGACGCTCGAAAGCGACAAGGCGACCATCGAGATCCCCTCGCCCACCAGCGGAACCATCAGGGAGATCCTGGTCAAGGCTGGCGACAAGGTCAGCCAGGGCGACCGGCTGTTCCGGGTCGAGGCCGAGGGAGCAGCCGCATCGAAGGATCCTGACCCCATGGCACGCACGGAACCCACGTCCAAGCCCACCCCGCCTCCGGCGCGCGAGGAGCCGCCGGTCGCCCAGGCGCGCCAGGCCAAGGCCAGCCCTCAAGGCGAATCGGTCTCGGTCGTCCTGCCCGACGTGGGCGACTTCGCCGACATCCCGGTCATCGAGATCCTGGTCGCACCCGGTGACCGTGTGGAGACCGAGCAATCCCTGCTGACCGTGGAAAGCGACAAGGCGACCATGGAGATTCCCTCGCCCTACGCGGGCGTCGTCGAGGAACTGGCCGTCAAGCTGGGCGACACCCTCAACGCCGGGGATCTCATCCTGACCCTGAGCACCGACGCGCCGCCCGTGCCGGACGCGGAAGGTCCATCCCCGGACCTGACGACGGAAGAGGCCGACAGCCCAGGATCTCCCGCGCCCGAGCCCAAGGCGGACACCCCGCGACGGGCGCACGGCGAGGCCGAGCGCCGCCAGGCGCCGGTGCTCCCACGACCGGAGGACATGGCCGCCATCGCCACGGGCCGCAAGTCTCACGCGAGCCCCGGCGTGCGACGTTTCGCCCGCGAGCTGGGCGTCGATCTGGCGCGTGTCAAGGGCTCTGGCCCCAAGGGACGCATCCTCAAGGACGACGTACAAGGCTACGTCAAGCAGGCGCTCGCCCAGGGCCAGACCCCGGACTCGGGGACGACGCTGCCCTTTCGGCTACCACCCGCGCCCGAGGTCGATTTCGCGCGCTTCGGCGCGGTCGAGATCAAGGAGATTCCGCGCATCCGCAAGATCAGCGGCAAGCACCTGCACCGCTGCTGGCTCGGCATTCCGCATGTCACCCAATTCGAGGAGGCGGATATCACCGAGCTGGAAGCCTTCCGCCAGGAACAGAAGGACAGCGCCGCCAAGGACGGCGTCAAGCTCAGCCTCCTGCCCTTCCTGCTCAAGGCGGTGGCCAGGGCGCTGAACGAGATGCCGATCCTCAAGGCGTCGCTGACCAGCGATGGCGAGCAGCTCGTCCACAAGCACTACACCCACATCGGGGTCGCCGTGGACACGCCGAACGGTCTGCTGGTTCCGGTCGTGCGCGATGTCGACCAAAAGGGGCTGCGGACCCTCGCCCGCGAACTGGCCGAGCTCGGCGCCAAGGCACGCGCCGGCAAGCTCCTGCCCGGCGACATGCAGGGCGGCTGCTTCTCCATCTCCAGCCTCGGCGGCCTGGGCGGAACCGCCTTCACGCCCATCGTCAACGCCCCGGAGGTCGCCATCCTGGGCGTCTCGCGCTCCGAGATGAAACCCGTATGGAACGGATCGGAGTTCAGGCCGCGCCTGATGCTGCCGCTCTCGCTCTCCTATGACCACCGGGTCGTCGATGGAGCCGACGGAGCGCGCTTCACCAGTCGGCTGCGACAGTTGCTGGGGGATATCCGCCACCTCTTGCTCTAGTCCATCGCGTCCGCCATGGCCTTCAGGCTTCGGTGGCGCCATCCCAAGACCCGACAAGGATGTCGGGCGACCGCCATCGGTGCTCTCGTTCGATCCCAAACAGCGGCACGAACGCTCGTCCACTCCCCGCCCCCGACCCCTCGA
>NZ_NRRG01000102.1 GCF_016583575.1 Thiocystis violacea | reverse complement strand
GCGTGGGCGGTGCCAGGGGCTGATACCCTGTCTGCAGCGCAGGGGGCGGCGGTGGCGGAGACCGGACACCGGGCGAATCGGTCAATGGATGTCCGCACGCTTGGCAGAACCGGGCTTCATTCGGACTCTTGGCGCCGCATTGGGTGCAGAACATCAATGACCTCCCGCGCGGATGGCTGGCCTGCAACAATCGGCGCCTTCGCAATGACTCCCCGCGACGGCGCAGGGCTTGACGGATCAGGGTGAGACACTCGAGACTCCGAACGCGATAGCGTCTTCCGACAGACCCAGCCCCTTCCAGCTTAGGTCGCGCAGAAACAGCCCCATCTCGCGCCGCGCCGCCTCAAGACCTCCTCGTCCATCAACACGATAGAAGCGTCTCATGCCCTGCCCAAGATGCTCAATGGCTTGCATCAGCCCATCGCTCAGCCGGCTGACCTCCGGCGACTTCTCGAAGATCGCATCGGTCTGCATGCGGTTTGCCATGACGACGGCCTCCTTGAGACGGTTCAATTCATCGACCGTCATCGGCGCCGTCTCCTTGACCGGACGCCGGTCACTGAGCGGCGCCTCCACCGTCGGCGCGCTCAATGAGGCGCCCGGCGTGGGCAGCGGGCTCTTTCGTAGTTCAATTCCGAGCCATGAGAGGATGGCCAAAATGACCGCTGCGAGGAGAGACGCCAGGCCAGCAAACACCCGTGTCTTTCGCTGCCGCCCCGGCTCGCTTTGCGACGTGGGCGTGTCCTCGGCCGCCAGCGCTGGCGGCGTCAGCAGATCGGCCGATCCCACTTGGGCCGAAACCCTTTCGCCGCAGTCCTCGCAGAAATGCGCGCCCTCTCCCAGTCGAGTCCCGCAGGATTCACAATAACGCTGAGTCGTCATCGTCTGTCGCGTCCAGTCTCGCGAATCGGTTCAACCCTGTTGGCCGTGATGCCCATTCTAGACTTGTGGATTTTCCTGGTCCAGGAGCAGACTTGGATTGCCTCCGGGACTTGAATCAGGAGTAATCATCTCCGGCACCGTCGGGGTTTTACGATTGCGGCCCCCTCAAGTGGATCGCTTTACACGCATCGCTGTAATTCGACTGATTTCAAAACGCGGCTTGATTGACGCGCCATCAAAATCTGGAGGTTACAGGCTCGCGTGTCATGCGATCCCTCACAGGGGCTCCTTGGCTTCCGTAAATGGACTGTACAAATGAATAATAGACATCTGATTACAGGGCTTTTCCTGGCAGTATGCCATGTTCCCGCGAGCAGTAGCGACTGCAACCAGATTTTGATCGATACTGGCAATACCGCAGCATGCGGCACCACGCAAACCGCAATGTTCAACCTTCAATCCGCAGTAAGAGTGAGCACGATAAATGTCTGGTATGACACACGAATTGGTGGCAGGAGCTTGCCATTCACCTTACAGGGTCCCGGAGGGCAGATATACGGTGAATTTCAAGCAACAAGCTGTGACCCCTATCAGAGTCAGTGGTGTGAGGGGCAATTCATAGTGAATAGCACTCTTCAGCACGGCCAATATACCGTCAACACATCCATTCCTGCCGTCTGTCAAAACTCAGGCTCAGGCGGCAATGGGTTCGTCAAACTCAAGGGCTGTTTTCCCAATTCCGGCCCACAAAACAACACCAACGCTCAGGGAACCAATTGCATCCCAGGAACAAATCCATTCCAAGAAGATGCTTGTGTTAAGCCAAAGTGGTGACTTTGGCTGCTGATGCAGCGCAGGGGCTGGTCAGCCCCTTGCCAAGCGGCACGTTCACGAATACAACCGGCCGAGTGTGCCCAATTCTCGGCAGCATGTTCGCACCTGATTAGTTACGAAGCTCAGCACATCCGCATTCACTGTAAGACAATGTTTTTTATGAAGTTGTTTTCAGCCATCGGAGTCTATGCCGGGTACGGTGGTCGCCTGCACTGACTTGGAGACCGCGCTCAGGTGGTCAGAGATTGGCCGGATCAAGAGAAAACAAGAACTTGGCTTGAGAGTTCTCGCACCGCAGTGCTGAGCTTCGTAACTAATCAGGTGTTCGCATTGCGAATTTCTGTTGCCTTGGTCGATTCAGATCCGCCCCTGTCAGGCACCCATGTCCATCCTGTCCCGTATCAGCAGGGACATGAGCTTACCCCGCACTGCCCTCAGCGACAGCCAAGACAGGTAGGCCAGGGCTAGTAGCGCGATACCCAGGTTTACCCAGTCGGCGTCCGAGAAGACTTGGTAGTGAAGATAGGTCTCGCCGGATCGAAAATAGGAGGTTTGTTCCTCCAGCATAGCTCTGGTAAAGGACAGCAGGATCAACGTGTTGGTTAGCAGCACCACATAACCAAACAGGGGGATCAGCCAGAGGGTGGCCAAAGCAAAGGCCAGCAGGATCATGGGGAGCAGGATGTCCAGGTTGAACTCGTCATGGATGGCAATAATAGGAACGCAGGCCAGCAGAATCAGCAGAGTATGCAGTAGGTAGACGGGCAGAGGGGATTTGACCTCGGCGCGTTGCCGCGTCCCATGCTCCGCCATATAATGACGGGCCAAGGTCTGCACCTGGTCGAAATTATCCGCCGTGCAATACACCTCCAACACCGGCCGCCAGGCGTTACGGAAGATGAGCAGATGCCTTCGGGGCCGCGCTTCCAGGGTAAATCTACCCTGCCATTCCAGGCCTTCGGCCTCCTGATTCATGGCGATCAGTCCGGCCCCCGCCGTGCCTGGACTGCGCCCGAGGACGCCGGCCACCACCGCCAGGCGGTTGGCGGTCTTGCTCACTTTATCGATAGTCTCCTGCAGAATGCCTTGAGCGTTCAGGGTATAGCGGGTGCGTAGACGATTGCTGAAGAAGACCAGCATGACTAGCAGGAGCATAACGAACAGACCAACCCCCGCCAGGGTGAATACTCCGGCAAGAGATAGGAGTTGCTCCCAGTCACCCTGGCCCGCAAAAACGACGCCGATGATCAGGATGGGAATCAGACCCGATAAGGTCGAGACGATGGCCAGGGTTTTGAGCATCCGCGGATTGGTTATCAGCGGGATACCAATCTCCCAGGTAACGGTTCCATTCGTTTGCTTCTCGGAGGGCGTGGCCGACACGGCCGTGGACGGTGTTGAGGGTGGACCCAGGCTCGCCGAGGATGCGGAGGGCAGAATCCTCGTCTCACGAGGTGGTGGAGCAGGCGGGGGTGGCATGGACACCAACCGCGTACCGAACGTTGCGGTCAACCTACGACCGCATTCATGGCAAAAGCGAGCGTTATTCGGTGCACTCGCGCCACAATGATTACAGAACATGTAAGATCTCACACGCTTATGGTCGGCGTCGATCATCATTCCGGCCAAGGCCAAGTGCCGCACTTGGTGAAAGTCCTGAGGGCGAGTGGCAGGATCCTCGAAATTTCGTACCCTTGGACGTGCAAACGAACCGAGGGTGAAGAAAGATGTTCGAAGATCCTGCCAGGGTTGACTTTAGCCTAGACACGAGACCGGTGCCAAGGCGCATGGCACGACTGTTGACGGTCGGTTGGTCGTGAGGCACCGCTCGCGCCTGGAGCGGGCGCAACAGCGTGAAACGGCGGCGGCGCGCCTAGCGGTGGGACAGCCCCAACGGCAGGTGGCCGCCGACCTTGGCCTGGCGCGTAGTACCTTGCAGGATTGGTGCAAACCGGCGCCGCCCCTGCGGTCTTGGCGGCCTTTGTCGAGACCCCGGAGGGTGTGCCGTGGCGGCATGAGTTGGTGCTGGCGGCGCACTTTACGATCCCCCTGCCGGGCGGTGCCGGGGGGCGGGTGGTGTGCCAATTCCTTGAGTTGAGCGGGCTGTCGGCGGTTGTCGGCACCAGTTACGGGAGCCAACAGGGCCTCAATGCCGCCCTGGAAGAGGCGGTGGTCGCCGTGGCGGGTGAGCCGCGTGCCGCGCTGGCGGTGGGCATGGCGCTGCGGTCGGTAACGGTGTGCGAGGACGAAACCTTCCATCCGCGGATCTGTTGGGTGGCCCGGAGCCGGTGTCGGGGTTTCTGCTTCAGGAGCCGTACGCGGCCGATCGCACGGCCGCGACTTGGACGCAGGCGCTCCAAGCGGCCCTCGCCGGGTTGAACGTCGAGGTGATCCAAGGCACCAGCGACGAGGCCACGGCCTGTCGAGGTGGATCTGCAGGCCCATCATTCGCCGGACCTCTTCCATGGCCAGCCTGAGGTGTCGAAGGCCACCGCGCGGCACCTGGCCCGCCAGGTCCGGCAGGCCGCCGCGACCGTGGCCGCCGCCCAGACGCGCGGGGAGGGTGAGCGGGCGGCACGGCAGGCGTACGAAGACCACTCGCCCCGCCCCGGCGGTCGCCCGCCCGCATTCGCCGCGCGTATTCAGGCGGCCCTGACCGAGTTGGTGCCGGCCGAAACCGAACTCGCTCAAGCCCAGGCGCGTCAGGTCGAGGCGCGGGAACTGATGCGTGAGCTGGGCACCCTCTATCACCCATACGATCTGGAGCGTGGACAGGCACAGCCAGTCGAACGCGTCGCACAGCGCCTGAGCGACGTCTGGAACCGGCTCGGGCGCCTGGCCGCAGCCGCCGAGCCGCCGACGCGCGCCCGTGAACGTCTGGCCAAGGCGCCGCGTCTAACCACACAATTATTGGCCACCATCGCGTTTTTCTTCGCCACCCTGCAGGGGCAGGTCGAGGCTCTCGCGCGGTCGCCCACGCTGGAACGCGCCCTCCTCGAACACCTGATTCCGGCCCTGTATCTGGAGCGCGTCGCCGCGCGCCGCACCCATGCCGAACCACGTCACCGATTGCGCGCGCTGAACCGCCCGTGGCTCGAACCGCTGCGCCAAGGCACGCCTCCGCTCCAGGCTTTGCCGGGTGGCGAACGCGAGCACCTGGAACAGGTGGCCGGCGAAGGCGCCGATCGCTTCCAGCGCAGCCGCTCCGGTGTGGAGGGCCGCAACGGTCAACTGTCCCTCCATCACCATGGCCGTCATCGCCTGAGCGACCGCAAGCTCGCGGCGCTCACCGCCGTGCATAACTTCCACATCCACCGCGCCGACGCCGCCGAACGCTTCTTCGGTCGTGCCCATGAATCGCTGTTCGTGCAGGTGCTCCAGCGGGTACCTCTGCCGCCGCGACCGGCGCGCCTACGACCGCGCCCGTCCAAGCCGCCCTATCTGATGCCGATGGCGGCGTACCAGGGGTGGCCGAAACGATGATCAAGGCCCATAAAAAACATTGATTTACAGTGATTTCGGATGTGCTGAGCTTCGTTACTAATCAGGTGACATGATACCATTCCTGAGGCCACTATCATTTATTGTCCGAAGCAAGGTTAAAACCACCGCCTTTAGGCGGTCAGATTGATCTTTTAAGCCTTTTGCGGCTTGTGGCCAACGCGACGAATGATGGAGACGGTCACCAGGCGATCCTTGACCCGCCTGAGAAAACATGACGTGGGTGGCCTAGCTAGGCGCGCGGCAGCTTTTGCGTGACATCCAACGCCGTGATGGACGAAATGAGTCGGGCGTATTTGGGACATCATTTGAGACAAAGGCCAACGATAACTTCCGAACCAAGGCACCCTGAACGGGTCTTTCGACCCGTATCCGGACTTTCAGTCCGTCACTTCAACCCACCAGCTTTAGCTGGTGGTTGTTGAGTAAAATTCGTGTCGCTTCACGGCTGACTTTGCACTCCGGAACCTGAGTTACCATATTGCCTAGTGTGACTCGCTCCATTCCGGAAGACACAGCAGCCATGCTGGCCGCAGGCGCGCCACCATCTCTACTCCATCAAGTTTGTTTCGCAAGCGATTCCAGCGTGCCAGATCAAACGAATCCCGATACAGGTACGCCATCCAGTCCGCCAGGAGTACCGCCGCATCGGTTTCCGCGTCGCCCGTCTCACAGATCGCCAGCCCAGCGCTGTGCCGATACCCGGTCACAATGGTGGCCTCATCGTAGCCCAAGCGCTGGAGTGCCACCGCCGCGGTGCCGGCACGAAATGTCGTCTCCTCGGGCCGCGTCGATTCTGCGGACGAGGCCACAGGATTGAGTGCCGCCGGGAACTCTGAGAAATGAAGGTTGGCCAACAAGGCTTGAACGTATTCAGCCAGTTCGGGTGTGTTCGCCGCATGCCAGAAATTGAAGACCAGGGTTTGGCGCGGCTGGGTCACCTCGGTCACCCCATGGTAGGAACCCGCGTGAAGCGGAAAGCCAAAGGCGGTGTTGTATTCAGGATCAACACGGAACACCGCTTGGCCATCCGGCGATGCGAATAATTCCAGAACACCGCCATGATCAGGCCGCCAGTGTTTATTCAGTTGCACGACCAGTCGCGCACTCTCATAGCCCAAGAGTGGTCGGTCACTATGGATACCAATGACGTCTCCGGGCCGCATTCGTTGAGCCGTGACGACAACACGATTAACCAGTGGCAACCGGGTCAGCTCGCGCATTCTAGCGAGTATGGCGGTCTGAAACGAGGCCGGAATCTTCTCGGTCACGTCGCACAGAGCGCACTGGTAAAACGCGCCATCCCGATGCGGCCAATCATTGGTTTGTAAAAATAGGCCCTCCAGTGCCGCACACTCTTCCTCGGAGAATGCGGAATCGACACAAAAAAATGGGAATGGATCATGGTGGTGATGTGGTTGCCAGAGCAACGGCCGAACTCCTTGAGGTTCCCTCGGTTTTTCGTCTTCCAAGGAGAGTGAAAACGCTCTGGCGCACGCCGCGGATAGACGTCTCAAATGATAATTCGCTCGACCTCATCGAGATTGACCAGATCGTTGCGCCGGTCATAGAGCCCGGTGGTGCGGGCGCTCTCGTGGTTGGCCATTTGCTGCGCCACTTCGAGCTTGCCGCCATTCCTCAGATACTCGGTGATCCCGGTCGCGCGGAAGGTATGACAGCCCGCCGCCGTGCCGATCCCGGCGGCCAGGACGCGCCGGCGGATCATGCGATAGACCTCATGCTGCTGGAGCGCGCGCTCGGTGAGTTCACCACGCTTGCCGGGGGCCGTGGGGAAGAGGACCGCCTTCGGCTGGCCGCGTAATCCGGTCACGTCCAGATAGCGTTCCAGTGACGCCTCCAGGTTGTGGTGACAGGGCATTTCATGGCGCTTGCCGCCTTTCTCGTGCAGCCGTACCCAGGTGCGCCGGCCCTGAATATAGACGTCCTCCACCCGCATCTTGATCACCGCCCCGACACGGGCGAAGGTGTAGACCATCAAGCTGATCAGGGCGTGGTCCCGGAGCCCCATGGGCGTGCCGGTGTCGATCGAGTCCAACAGAAGGCGGGCTTCCTCCGCGCTCAGTACCGGCGTCTTGCCTTTCTTGACGCTGTACCTGGGACCGCGCACGGCGGCGGCCGGATTGACCGCCAGTTGCTGACCGACCACCAGCCAATCGAAGAGCATGCGGATCGCCGCCAGGTTCTGCTTGANAAATTCGATGAAGCGCTTACCGACCTCCGGGGTTCGCACGAAGAGCGCTGGCAGGGTCACGGACCCCGCGCCGATGGTGATCAAAGCCGTTGTCATGGGAACACCAGGCGTTGTCGATGAAACGATTCAAGAGTCCTTGGTTTTACTGGCACACCGGGCAGACCCGGATCGCCATGACCAGTTTAGCGGCGAGCGGGATCCTGTCGGGCCTTGTCCTGACGGTGGCGGCCGGTTGCTCGGCATGGGCCATCCTGCTGGCGGTGCTGTTCGACTCGGCCAGTCTGCTCTTGGCCTTGGTGTATCTCTTGGCGCTCCGGTGGTCCATCCCAGAAGGACTGGGTGTCCAAGCGCATGCCGACACCCTGGCCCTTGAGTTCCTGATCCTCCCCGCGCTCGTCGGGCTGGTCCTCAACCGTGGGTGCGCCTTCCTGGTGGCCAAGAGCTTGGGCTATCCCTTCGAGGCCCAGACCGCGACCGACCCGGTCACGGGTCGCCGGACGCGTGGGAGCCATCCGCCGTCTCGGGGGGCGTGAAACTCAATCAACCGCGCCGCACCGATTGATCTCCGCAACCCTCGTCAGGCGCGCGCCGCATCCAATCGACGACGCGCCAACCATTGACAATTGCAATCTTTACAGCGCCGCGCGCTAAACGCAATCCTTCGCACGCCGACGATTGACCCTCGCAATCCTCCCCACCTCGCCCTCATCCTGCATGATAACCTCCTTTATCATGCAGGATGAGGGCGGGGCAGGGAGGATTGTGGAGGGCAATCATGGGCGCGGGAAGGATTGTTTTCTCGATGCGCCGGCGGTCAGGATTGCGGGATGCAATCCCATGGGTGCGGTCGATTGAGTTTCACGCGAGCGTATCGAGGCTTGCAAGGAGCAATCATCAAAGTGCGCTCGATTGAAAACTGACGTGCCAGTCTGGCCGGCGCGCGAGTGGCCCCGACTTAGGCGACGCGACGCAACTGCATGTCGACGTGCAGACCGGCCGAGGCCGCCATGTTGACCAGGGTATCCAGGCTGAACAGGTTGATCTTGCCGCGCAGCAGATCGGAGATGCGCGGTTGGGTGACCCCCAACTGCTCGGCCGCCTGCGCTTGGGTGAGACCCGTCTGGGTCAAGTGCGCTTTCAACGCCCGCATGAGGGCGGCACGCAGCCGCAAGTTCTCGGCGTCCTGGGGCGTGTCCTCAAGGGCCTCCCAGACACTGGCAAAACGGTCTTGGCTCATGGGGTGCGCTCCTGGATCAACTCCCGATAGCGTTGCGCGGCGAGCTGCACATCAGCCTGGCTGGTTTTCTGCGTCTTCTTCTGAAAGCAGTGCAGCACATAGATCGCTTCGGCGAACTTCGCCACGTACAGAACGCGGAAAGCCCCGCTGGCGTCGCGAATCCGAATCTCTTGTACGCCCGGTCCCACCGTGCTCATGGGCTTCCAGTCGTCGGGGGTCCCGCCATGCTGGACTTGGTCGAGCTGATACCCCGCTTCACGGCGCGCCGCGACTGGGAAGGCACGCAGATCGTCCAGAGCATGGCCCCGGAACGCAATCGGCTTGGGCTCAGGCATGCGCTAATATATACAGAATTTTGTATGCTCAGACAAGGCGGACGCCGGGATCAGTCCGCCCTACCCTGGCCGACACCCGAGCAGCGCGCCCAGGCACAGCGCGTTGGCGCCAGAAAAAGCGACATCCCGGTTAGCGGAGATCAGACATGAATCAGCTCGTCAACGCGCTTAATCCGAGCGCCATGAACCTGCCGGCGCTCTTCGTCAGGACCCCCGAAGCCGGCAAGCGCTTCATCGAGTTC
>NZ_NRRG01000101.1 GCF_016583575.1 Thiocystis violacea | reverse complement strand
GGCGCGCCTGCCCTCCAGCGCGATCTGAGCGCGCCGGACGCCGGTTCGCGATTGTGACGGGCGTCGCGTCGCCGCCCAGCGGGCTGACCTAGGCTTGAGTCGTGGGAATGAGGGCCGCCGCGTCCGCAGAGGGTCGGCGGATCCAATACGGCAAGGGGCGGCATCCAGCCGGGCTGAATTTCGGTGATTGTCTTTCCTATGCGCTGGCGAAGAAACGTCAAGAGTCACTGTTGTTCAAGGGCGAGGATTTCTCGAAGACCGATGTCGCCAGCGCGCTCTAGTTTCGTCGGATGGGTGGCGCGAAGCGAAACCCATCGAACCCCGCCCGAGTTTCCCGATTCGCATCCAATCACCTTACTGTGTCCCCATTGAAGGCAATCGTAAGTCGATAGAGTGTGCAATGGGAGACCTGGCCGTATGCCGTAACAGGCTGATTAAATTGCGGGTTGAAGTCCAGCCGATGGAGTTGCTCGTACACCATTGCAGCACCCCGGAGCGGTGTTTGGGTAACCAAGGGTCGTGAGTTCCGACGGTACAAAACCGCAGGCCGCTGCGCAAGCGAACCTGGATGTAGCCTCGTCACTTAATCGGTAGTGCCCCAGCTTATATGATGGCGCGAAATTTTTATGCTTCGATGTCAACAACTTAATTGGTAACTCGTCATATAGGCTGGGGCACTACCCCGGACCGGGTGCGCGAGGTGCTGGCCGCCTTGGTCGACTGGCTGTCCGAACCCGAACATACCGAACTGCGTCATTCCTTCGTGGTCTGGCTACGCGAGGCATTTTTTGCCACCCGCCTGCCGACGGTGGCGCTGCCGGAGCTGCACGAACTGGAGGAGGTCCGCATCATGTTGAGCGAACGAGTCGTCTCGTGGACGGAGAAATGGAAACAGGACGGCCTGCGAGCGGGCTTGCAGGAGGGTCTGGAGCAGGGCCTAGAGTCAGAGCACCGCCTGCTGCAGCGACTGATCCGCCGCCGTTTCGGCGAGGCGGCGGCGGCCCGCAGCGTTTCCGCGCTGGCCACGATCCGAAACCCGGCGGTGTTGGAAGATCTGGGCGAAATCCTGCTCGACTGTCCGGATGCCGATGCCTGGGAGGCGCGGTTGGCACAGCATTCCTGAGACCGCCAACGGCATCCCAATCGCGGACGAATCGGAAAACTCGCGAAATTGGTCCAGTAACATCGCCACGGTATCGCCTCTACACCTCCACCCAAACTATAATGGCCTCATGAACCAGAGCCGCTGGATCAACGATCTCGCCGCACTCCCCTACGCCCAGCCCCTGCTGGCCGGCTGGCGTGGCGCCGATCATATCCAGGATCCCGGCTGGCCAGACTACGAACGCGCGCTCGACGCCTGCCTGGCGAGTCAGGATCCGTCTCTTCCGTTGGCCCAGCGCTATGCCGCACTGACCGACAGCCGTGATCGTCTGCTCAAACTGCGCGCGAGCGACGACAAGGCTTTCTCCACCCGCCTGCTCCTGAGCCGCGTCCTCCATGCACTGAACGAATCTCAGGCTGCCATGGAGGAAACCCGCGACCTGTTGCATGACGCTTCTTGGCTCACGATGTCCTTGCCCGCGGACGTCCGGATCGTCATCGACCGTCCGTTTTTGCCTCCGCTACCCGCTCAGGATCACCGGCCATTCGCTCCGGAGCGTCAAACCCTCGGCTCATGGCTGCAGGCCGTCATCCACGAAAGCCTGGGGCAATCGCCCCCGGACGCCGACTCGGAGCTAACCCCTGCCTCCGCCGCAGTTGAATGTCCGACACCGCCTTCATCCCCGCGCATCTTGCATCTGTCCACCCTCGATTGCGCGGGATCCGGTAGCGCCGCCCATCGCCTGCACCAGGGATTACGCAAGACCGGGCTGGATTCCAGTATGTGCGTCCTGCATAAGGAATCGACGGATCCTGACGTCCGCTGGATTCATGGTGTCACGGGAGTTGATGACCCTGGCGACCCGATCTTCCTGGCCCGCTATTTTCGCCCGCTGTTGGCGCGTACGGATCAATTGACGATCCGCTCTGTGCCGGCGCTGGCTTCTTTGCTGGCGCGTTCATTTCCCACTACAACAATCGACGTGCTGGAAGCGGATACACCTATGCCAGTTGCGAGCTATTGGGTCGCCGCCGAAGCGCTGCTGCGTCATCTGGATATAGATGCATGAACCTTTCAAGCGGCTATCTAACACCAGATCCTGCGCGGGTGGCTTGCTGGCGGGAACGGCTGGCTGAGAGCGATGCGAATGGTGTGCTCAACGTGGGGTTTTTTTGGCAAGACGGGTCGGATGATCACCGCGCGCCCTTTAAGCGAGCAAATGCTGATCTGGCTACCTGGAGGTGGTTATTGTCAATGCCGGGTGTTCGCTGGGTGAGTCTGGAAAAAAACGATAGCCCAAGGGAAGAATTTCAATGGCTGAATGTGCATTTCGTTGATGTTGGACGGGAATGGCCGGAAGATATTGATGAGCAGGCAGCGCTTTATGGGGCACTGGATGTGGTGATTGCACCAAGCATGCGGGCATCGCTATGTCTGGCACAGGCAGTGGGAACTTCTGTGTGGCCGATTCATTTCAGATCCTGCCCGGATTTGGTAACGAAAGCAAACGCTTCCTTACTGTCTGGATGGATGCCGGTGCAGGTTGCTGATGGATTATCAGCGACAATACAGTCAGTCTTCGAAAGGTATCCAGCAGATTCCAAGCTGCCTGCTTCAATCTTGAAACTGATCGAGTTCGCGAAATGCATGGCAGATACCATCCCCGGCCTTGCAGTGGAAATGGCAATAATAATTTGTCAATCTTTTGAGGAAAATCAGGATGATATTGGGTGGCGGGCGAAGATCATCAACTGGCTTTCCGAAGCCGTGTTACGGTGCAGACTTCTTTTGTCAGGTGCGGATGCGCCTTGGCTGATAAAATTAGCTTTGCTATGCGGTCGCACAGACGATTATAAAATTGCACAGGAACTGATTGAATCTGCATATACTTTACACGACAATACTCGAGATGGATTTGTTCGATTGGGATGGTTAAAAACAAGTAAAAAATATTGGCAAGATGGGCTTGATCTGGCGATACGCGATGAGAGGCTAGGGCGTCTTAGTCCTAATTGGCAGATTAATCTCGCCCAACTCTACGGGCGATACGGAAATTTTGAACGTGCAACTGAACTGATTAAGCATGCGTACTCTATAGATAAAAAACATAATGATGGTTTTGCGCGTCTTGGATGGATTGAAATTGAAAAGAATAACTGGCGTAAAGCTCTTAATGTTATGAGGCGAGATTCTGTTTTAAACAGGATTTCTCCGGCGTGGCAAGTAAATTTTGGTATCGCAACGGGGGTTGGCGGCGATTGGGATGAAGCAGAACACCTAATTGAGGATGCTTATATTAGATGTCCGAATTTACGTGATGGCTTCACCCGTCTAGGGATTTATTCTTGCTTCTATGGTCAGGATGTTGAGTATTTTCGGATGCTCAAAGAAAGAGATGTTTATTTGAATGCCATGGGTGATCGTGACCGCTGGAAAATAATGAGTTTGATTATATCGGGAGATTTAGCGAAGGCAGTTGATACTGCTTATGAGGCTTATCATTGCGATAATGATCAGCGTCAGAATAATCTCCTATCCCTTATTGGGAATCACGGTTATATTAATCGGGGTGATTTTGATGTCGGGATGAATTTTCTAGCCGGGGATTATGAAAGAAAACGAATGGGAGAGAATTGGATAGCTTTGTATGCTGTAATGCTTGCAACATGTGGAGAATTTGAAAAGGCCATTGATGTGTTTGAGCGCCAATTCCAGACAGTAAATCCGGATGCGCATATTACGATTTACACCTACCATCAACCGAAATCGATTGTTGTGATCGATTTGCGTGCTTTGAAAAATTTGTTGCTAGCAGGGCATGGTTATACTGACTTAATTGGTTTGTACTCTGTAATGCCTGTTCTGTAATGTGACTTTCAGAATGAAGCAAGGTTGATATGACTTAAACTATCGCGTATAAATCTGTTCGAACGACCATTACGGTCAGCACGAATGCCATAATAAGGGCCTAGACGGTGCTGTGGGTTAGCCGGCGCGGGCGGTATTACGAAGGGTGACGCACAATGCCTGGCACAGTGAATAAAGCCCATCTCACCGCACTACTGCCCATGCGTCATCACAGTCAGCGGGTGCCTGGCAAGAACTACCGGAATTTCGCCGGTAAGCCTCTGTACCGACACGCGGTGGATGCCCTGCTGGGCGCACGCGGTATCGTTCGGGTAGTGATCGACACCGATAGTCCGGTGATCCGCGATGATTGCCGCGTAAATTACGATGAGCGCGTCCTGCTGCTGGAGCGTCCAGAGCACCTTCGTGTTCCGGATGTCCCCATGAACGACATCCTGCTGAATGACATTGGACAAGTGGACGGGGAATATTTTCTGCAGACCCATGCCACTAATCCCCTGCTTAGGACTGCGACCATCGAGGCGGCCATTGCGCGTTATTTCGACTGTCTCGCGGCGGGTGAGTGCGACAGCCTGTTCAGTGTCACGCTGCGCCAGGTCCGGATCTGGGGAACGGGCGCCAAGCCTCTCAACCACGACCCGGCCGTGCTTATGCAGACCCAGGATTTGGTGCCCTTCTACGAGGAGAACTCCTGCCTCTACCTCTTTTCTGCGAGCATCTTGCGCCAGCGCAAGAACCGCATCGGCGCCAAGCCCATGATGTTCGAGATGGACCCTTTGGAGGCGGTGGACATCGACGAAGAGACCGATTTCGTGCTGGCGGAGGTCTTGGCCAACCAGCGCATGCCAACCCATTGATCTGATCGTCTACGATAAGGATCCACGTGAAATACAAGATTTTGATTTCGGCGCCTTACCTACTGCCAGTGGTGGGCAAGTACCGGTCGATTTTGGAGGCACGCGGCTGCGAGGTCGTGGTGGCCGATGTGGAGGAGCGTTTAGAGGAAGCAGACCTGCTGCCGATCATGGGTGACATTGACGGTGTAGTCTGTGGCGATGACAAATTCACCGCCAAGGTGCTGGCCGCTTCGCCGCGGCTAAAGGTGCTCTCCAAGTGGGGTACGGGCATCGACTCCCTCGATCAGGCGGAATGCGCGCGTCGCGGTATCGTCATCAAGAACATCTCCAATGCCTTCTCCGAGCCGGTGGGTGATACCGTGCTGGGCTGGATGCTGTCCTTCGCCCGTCGCTTCCAGCAGCAGACCGAGAACATGCGTATCGGCGGCTGGGAGAAACTGCCGGGGCATGCGCTGAACGAGAAGACCCTCGGCGTGGTCGGCGTGGGTAATACAGGCAAAGCGGTCATCCGCCGTGCTCACGCGTTCGGCATGCGCATCCTGGGCAATGACATTGTGGAGGTCGATCCGGCCTTCATCGTCCAGCACGGCATGGAGATGACCGACCTTGAAAGCCTGCTCAAGCAGTCCGACTACGTCAGCCTCAACTGCGACCTGAACGAGACCAGCGAATTCATCATGAATAGCCGGACGCTGGCACTGCTCAAGCCCGATGCAGTGCTGATGAACGCCGCGCGCGGCCCGCTGATCCGCGAGAATGACTTGGTGGAGGCGCTTCAGGCCGGGCGCATCAAGGGCGCCGCCTTGGACGTGTACGAGCACGAGCCGCTGCCGCTGGACAGCAGGCTACGTTCGCTGCCGAACGTGATACTGTCGGCCCACAACGCTAACAGCTCGCCGCTAGCGTGGGAGCGGGTACACGAGCGTGCCATCGAGAACATGATGCAGGTACTGGAAGCGGGCTCATGAGCAACAGCGACTCTCCGCTGGTGATGATCACGGGCTCGGCAGGCGCCATCGGCGGCGCAACGGCAAGTCTGCTTGCCCGCAAGGGCTGGCGGGTCATCGGCCTGGATGTCCGCCGCAGCGAGCGGCCGGATGAATTCCTGGTCGAACTGGTCGGCGACGTGTCGCAGGCGTTGGTCTGGGATGCGGTACTGTCCCGGGTGAACGATGCGGGTGGCGAACTGCACGGCCTGGTACATGCCGCTGCCTATCAGGTCTGCGCTCCGCTGGTGGAAACCACCGAGGCCGATTGGCGCAAAGTTTTGGATACTAACTTGGGCAGCCTCTACCAGGCTGGCCGCATCCTGCATGGTTCGCTGGCTAAGGGAAGGGCCAGCGTGGTGGCTGTCGGCTCGGTGCATGCCCGCGCTACCTCAGCCAACATCGCCGCCTACGCGGCGAGCAAGGGTGGCCTGTCGGCCATGGTGCGTGCGCTGGCCATCGAGTGGGCAGGCGACGGTATTCGCGTCAATGCCGTTCTGCCTGGGGCGGTGGATTCGGCCATGCTGCGCGAAGGCCTTAGGCGTGGGCATCTCGCGGGTACGGGCGAGCAGGCTTTACTCGATCAATTGGCCAACCGCACGGTGAATCGCCGCATCGGCCAGCCGGGCGAGATCGCTACGGCGATCGAATTTTTCCTTGATGAGCGCAAGTCGTCCTTTGCTACCGGCACCGAGTTGGTGATCGATGGTGGAGCCACAATCCGGTTGTCAACAGAGTGATCAGCATGATATCAACAAATGTTTTCTCTATTGGGTGCTGCCTAGTAGAAATGTGCCGATATTCCATTTTTCGTTTATGGCCAATACGCGCAGACTTGAAATCCCCTATGGCGGCAGGGTAGTACTCTTCTCTATATGATTTCACAGATGAGCTTTGGCTGAGCGAGTGCTATTATAATGATGGACGAAATACCAAATAGCTCCAATATGGTTCTGAAGCTTTTTTGAAAAAGAAAGTGCTTTTCGTACGAGCCTGGAAATACGTTGCCTGAGTGTGCCGTTGTATCGTTCGATGTGATTTGTCTTTCCCGATTCCTTGCCGACAGCGTAATGACGGAATT
>NZ_NRRG01000100.1 GCF_016583575.1 Thiocystis violacea | reverse complement strand
ACCCCGCCCCACCTCGCCCGCCCGCGCCGCCTCGATCGCGGCGTTCAGGGCCAGTAGATTGGTCTGGCTGGTAATGGCCTGGATCACGTCCAGAACCTTGCCGATATCCTGGCTGTCGCGCTCCAGCGAGCGAAGGCTCTCGCCCGCGTCGGCGATGCGCTCGGCCAGGCTGGACATGGCGCCGATGGTCTCGCTGACGGCCGTCCGTCCCTGATCCGCCAGTTGCTTGGACTCCCGCGTGGCATCCGCCGCCGAGGCCGTGTTGCGGGCGATCTCTTCGGCCGAGGCGGTCATCTCCTCGATGGCGGTGGCGACCTGATCGGCCTCCAGATGCTGCCGGCGCGCGACCTCCCGTGCCCGCGCCAGATTGCCCGACATCTGCCCGGTCGCCGAGGACAGGGTCATCGAGGAACCCGCCATGTGCTCGACCAGTTCACGCAGCCTGGCGACCATGCGGTCGAAGTCCCGCGCGATCGCGCCGATTTCGTTGGAGACCACCAAGCCGGTTCCGGTGGCCAGATCCGAGTGCTCGACAATGTGCCGGATCGCTCGCCGCAAGGCGCCGAGCTGTCGCATGATCGAGCGGTGGAAGAGCCAGCCGAGGACGACGACCAGAAACAGGGAGACGATGGCCAGCACGGCGAAGGATCGCCGCGAGGCGTCGTAGATGGAGTGAGAGGCTTCCCGCTCCTGACGCGCCACGTCCAATTGCAGGTCGATCAACTCGGCAAGCTTGGCGCTGACGGGATCGATTCGATCGTAGAGCGGACCGTCGAACCCATCCAGTTGACCGGCGAGGCTTCCCCGCAGGCCATCCAGGTGTCGCATCAAGCCATCGATGGCCTCGTCGGCCCGCGTGAAGAGCTGTTTGGCCTCCTCCACCAACCAGGCTTCCTCCGGGGTGAGCCGTGTCTGGAGGTACTCCGACCAATGTTCTTGGATACTCTCGCGGGACTGTCGGATACCGCTCAGCGCCTCCTCGGCGGACATCCGCCCGGAATTGGCCTTGTTGACGGCGTCGATGACCAGCACCGCATAGTCGTCCGAGATCGTCTTGAGACCCTGCAACGGCACGACGCGATCCAGATAGATGCGATCGACGCCCTCGTGGATCTGCCGCAGCATGAACGTGGCGACCAGTCCGGTCAGTACCAGGGCGATGCAGGGAGTCAGCGCCAGCACGATGAGCTTGGTGCCGATGTTGGCGTTCTCGATGATTTTCATGCGACATCCTCGTGGGGTTCCCGATGGCTCGCGACCGTCGATACCGACGCCAGCGACCAGGGATGCGTGGGCTGACCCCGGATCCGGCTCGGCCGCGTCGAGCAGGCCGGGAATTGTTCCGCGAGTTCGGCGCGGAAGATAGAAGCCGGGCGTGACGGACGTCACGCTCTCGAAAGGAGGGACCGCCGATTCGGGCTAGCGGCCGCGCGGCTCGATGCCGCGGCGGCACCAGCCGCCTGATCGGCGGCTCAATCGGCCCAGTAGAAGGACTGCTCGATGGCGCCCGTCTCCGGCACCGTGACCTCGCGCGTCTGGACCTGTCCGGCGTTGTTCACCGTCAGGATGTAGCGGCCTGGAGCGAGACTGGTATAGAACCAGGGACCCTGGGACACGGCGGTGAGCAGGGTCGGTCCGGCGGCATCGTCGATCCGCACCCGCACATCGGCGAGAAAGGCGCCCGAACCCTGCACGGCGAAGAGCAGTCGCAGATTGAACTTGGATTTGACCTCTTGCATCTCCTCGCGGCCGGAAACGCCGATTCCGCCGCTGATGTAGGGCACGCCGCTCGCCGCGTCCACGTCCAGCGCGCTCAGAGGCGCCGGGGCCGAGGCCGGGGTCGGGGTCGGGGCCGGCTCGACGGGCGGAGCGGACAGCGCCGGCGAGCCGGGCAGGATAGCCCCGCCCGGCAGAACGGTTCCGGGCGGCAGAAAGACGCCCTCGCTCAGAACCGCGCCCTCTGGAAACTCAGGCGCGGCCGGCGCCGCCGCGCCCTCGGGGGCGATCACCCATTGCGGCTGGGATCCCTCGAGCGCGCGCGGCTCGGGCTGGATCGGCTCCTCGACGGACTGCGCGAACAAGGGCGCGGCGGGAACAGAGAGCGCCAGCAGCGGTAACAGCCAATTCAGGATCTCGGGTCGTCTCATAACGCCATCTCCTTATTTCAGTTGTCAGTTGTCAGTTGTCAGTTGTCGATCGCTCTCCGGCCCGGACGCGCAGCCGCTCCAGCGGCTCGGGAAGAGGCTCTCGATGACGCCGGATGGATGCCACACGGCGACCCCCAGCACATGGCCCAGATAGCACACGATGATCTGTCCGGGCGGCGTCTCCGCCGCTTGCTCGGGCGTCGGCGTGAAGGTCTCGCGCCGCAGATAGGCATCGCGCTGGATCTCGCTCAGCTCCAGACGAAACCGCACGACATCGCGTCCGATCAGCAGCGCCCCGCTCGTGGTGGGCTTGGGCGGACGCACGTTGGTGCGGTGGAAGAAGAGTCCCCGGCCCTCGGCCGGCGGAACCGCCGGAGGACGGTGATCGGCGGCCATCAGATGCAGACCGCGCCGGGTCTGGCGGTTGACCCGGTAGCGGCTCCAGTAGTCCGGGGTCAGGCCGTACTTGGACTCGAGCCCGCTCAGCCAGTCGCCATGCTCCTCGGTGGACATGACCGCCGGTTCGGGCTCCGGCTCGGCCGGCAGTCCCGCGTCCTTTTCCAGCAGGGCGATGAAGAAACCGCCGGTGTCGTTGTGATGGGGCCAGAACCGCCGGCACAGCGCCAGCTCGGGCGCGAGCGTCCGGCCTTGCCAGTCGACGAGGCCGGGGGCCGTGACGAAATGGGGAATGCTGACCGGCAGCAGACGGAGCTTGCCGGGGAATTCAGCCAGGATATCGGCCACCACCAGCTCGTTCTCCTCGGGCGCGAAGGTGCAGGTCGAATAGAGGATGCGTCCACCGGGACGACAGCGCTGGACCGCCTTGCGCAGCAGCGCCCGCTGTCGCGGCCCCAGTCGCTCGGAATTCCCCGTGCCGAGCCGTCGCCACAGCGAGGGATTGCGTCGCAGCGTGCCCTCGCTCGAACAGGGGGCGTCGACCAGGATGCGGTCGAACTGGCCGCCGGCGGTGGGCCAGTTGGCGGCGTCGCCGAGGGTGGTCGTCACGTTGACCACGCCGAGCCGGTCCAGGTTGCCTTGCAGCGCCTTGAGACGGGCGAATGAGATGTCGTTGGCGAGGAGCGTGCCGCGATTGCCGAGCGCGAAGGCGATCTGAGCCGTCTTGCCCCCTGGGGCCGCGCACATGTCGAGCACCCGTTGACCTGGGGCCAGGTCCATCAGACCGACCGGCAGTTGCGAAACCACTTCCTGGGCATGGGCAAGTCCCACGCAGTACCACCAGTGCTGTCCCGCGCTGACCGTCGGCGGCAAACCAAGGGCGTTCGGCAGGCCGGGGATCGGGGTCGGACTCAATCCCTGCTCGCGCAGCAGGCCGGCGAGTTCCTCCACCGGGATCCGCGACGCATTGGCCCAGATCGCGACCGGCAGGGGACGACAGAGCGTCTCGGCGAAGGCGTCCCAGTCATCGACCAGGTCGCGATAGCGCGCGAGCGGCGAGTCGGCGATCTGGTCCGGGGTATGGAACGAGGCCGCATTGGCGCGGGCGGTGCGTTGATTCATGCCTTTATCTCTTTCCGACACGCCGCCGATCGAGTCGCTGGACGAACTCGCCGATCAGTCGTTCATACAACTGGTCTCCCAGCACCCGGTCCTCGACACCCGCGTCCAGACTTGGATTGTCGTTGACCTCGATCACCACCGGGCCGGCGGGCGTCTCCTTGAGATCCACGCCGTAGAGCCCGTCGCCGATCAGGTCGGCGGCGCGCAGCGCGACGCGGATGACGGCGGGCGGGACATCCTCGACCGCGAGCGTCTCGTAGCCGCCTTCCTCATGCCCGCCATCGACCTCGTGCTTGACGATCTGCCAGTGATCGCGACTCATCAGATACTTGCAGGCGTAGAAGGGCTTGCGCCCCAGGATGCCGATGCGCCAGTCGAAGGGGGTATAGAGAAATTCCTGCGCCAGGATCAGATCGGACTCCTTGAAGAGCTTGGTCGCGATGCGCGTCAGACCGGCGTGGTCCTCGGCCTTGTAGACCCCGCGTGAAAAGGATCCCTCCGGGATCTTGAGCACGATCGGGTAGCCGATTTGCTCCTCGGCCTCCATCAGGTTTTCCTTGCGCAGCACCAGGGTCTTGGGGCGAGGGATCCGGTGCGAAGCCAGCAGCTCGGCGAGATAAACCTTGTTGGTGCAGCGCAGGATGGAGTCCGGATCGTCGATCACCACCATGCCCTCGCTGTCGGCCTTCTTGGCGAAGCGAAAGGTGTGATGGCCGATGCGGGTGGTCTCGCGAATGAAGAGGGCGTCGTACTCGGCGAGCCGGCTGTAGTCCTTGCGCTGGATGAGATCGACATTGACGCCCTGGGCCTTGCCGGCCTTGACGAAGCGGGTCAGCGCCTTGCTGTCGGAGGGCGGCAGTTCCTCGGCCGGGTCGTGCAGGATGGCGAGATCGTAGCGATAGGACAGCCGCGCACGCGGCTGACGCCAGCGTTTCGAGAGATAGCCTTCCAGCGCCGTGAAGAACGGACTCTCGCCGTCGTCCGCCACGGAGGTAATCGGCAGCGCCTTGATCGCCCCGATACGCCAGCTCCCGTGCAGACGAAACTCCACCTTCAGAATCGGACAGCGGAAGGTCTCGAAGATGAGCCGCGCCAGGGGCTGCAACTCCTTCACGTCGCACTGGCCGAAACAGATGGTCAACTCATAGGCGGTCGGGACCAGGGCGCTGGTCTTGCGTCGGCCGAGCAGGCGCTGCGCCAGGGCGTTCAGCTCCTCGGTCGCCAGGTCGTAGATCTCCCGGCTGGAGATCTCCTGGATGGTGCGCACGGTCGGGATGACCTTGTGACCGCGCGCCTCGGCGAGCAGGGAGCAGTAGTAGCCGAGCGAGAGATAGCGATAGCTCCGGCACAGATTGATGACGCGCAGATCGCGCTTGGAGGCCAGCTCGCCGCCAGACAGATAGTCCCGCGCCGTGACCACGGGCAGACGTGGAAAGCCGGGTTTCCAATCACCCTGTTGCTCCACCAGCAGCAGATGTTCAGCCATCGAGACGGGCTTCCCTCGGTTCGGAGATAAGAACGACGGCCTGAAGCCCCACCCGTCCGTAACGGACCATGCGGGTGAATTCGTCGCGTTGAATCGGCATATCCATCGAGTCCAGCGTGCTCTCTCCGTCGTCGTAATCGACATAGGGGTCGTGAACGTAGACGAAGTGCTCGTCGAAGCCCGTGATCACGACCCAGTGGGGGAATTTCTCGCCATAGATGCGGTAGGAACTGATGAGCACCAGGGGCACCGCCCCGGCGTCCCAGCGCCGTTGCAGATCGTCGATGCTCAGGGTCTCGTAGTGGACCGGGATGCCGCGCTGTTCCGCCTCCGCCAGCATGTCCTCGTGGACCAGGCGCATCACCTCCTTCTTTTCCGGGCTGCGCACCGAGTCCACCAGCAGCACGCCGGTGTCGCTGACATAGACCTCGACCATGAAGTTCCGGCGATGGGCCGCCAGCGCCAGCCCCAGTGGACCGCAGCCGCCATGTCCCGAGGTCATGAAGATGGTGGTGGACTCGCGCCAGACGCGCAGCTCCAGGGTGCGGCTCAGCTCCAGACTGGGACGCAGCGCCTGCATCGCCATCATCAGGGACGAGGGGCCGCAGGTGAAATCCAGGGTCTGCTCGTAGAAGGGCACCCGTTTGAGTTCGGGCTTGAGACCGGGCGAGATCGCCTTCTCGTAACGCAGCGCCTCCGCGTGATCCTCGTAGTAGTCCGAGAGGATCCCGAAGCGCCGATAGCCGGCGCGCTCGAACAGGGTTTGCGAGGCCAGGTTGTCGCGCCGGATCTCCAGGCGCAGATAGGCGCGATCCTGTTCCCAGGCCGCCCGCTCGGCGGCCTCCACCAACCAGCGTCCGATGCCCCGTCCGCGCGCCTGTTCGGCCACGGCGATCGAGTAGAGTCGGGCCACCGAGGTCGCGCGGCTGAACAGCACCAGGACATAGCCGAGCAGGACGCCCTCCTCCTCGACCACCAGGGTGCTCGCGCGCCCTCGGGTCAGCAGATAGCGGAACTGGCGACGGCTGATGCGGTCGGTCTCGAAGCTGGCGTTCTCCAGCCGCAGCAAGGCGTTCAGATCGCCCGGGACGGCGCGGCGAAGACCCGGCGGCGGGAATGGCTGACTGGCGGAAGGGGTGGACACTGGCGATGGACGAAGCGGCGGGATAAGCTCCTACAATCTACAGGGCAGGCTGAAAAACGCAAGATCGATGAACGCTGAATCCTTGAAGGAAGCCATTCGGCGCGAGCTGCCGGACATCCTGCGCACGGATCCCGAATTCCGGGCCTTCGTGATGGATCTGACGCGCCGCGAATATGCCGACAGGGCCGAGACCCAGGACCGCTTTCACGAGCTGCTGGCGGAACTGCGCCGCGATCGCGAACGACAGGATCGCAAGTGGGAGGAGCAAAACCGCAAGCAGGAGGAGCAAAACCAGAAGTGGGAGGAACAAAACCGCAAATGGAACGAGCAGAGCCTCCAGTGGCGCGAGCACCAGGCGGCCATGCGCGAGGAATTTCGCTTGGTTCACGAGGAGATCATGGCGCAGTCCAGGAAATTCGACCGCACGATCGGCGGGATCGGCGCGCGCTGGGGGATGCGTTCGGAACGGGCGTTCCGCGATGCCCTGGCCGGCATTCTGGAAGAGAGCTTCGGTGTCCAGGTCATCAACGTGAACGAATTCGACGACCAGGGCGAGGTCTTCGGCCGCCCCGAGCAGATCGAACTGGACATCATCATCAAGAACGGCCTGCTCCTGATCTGCGAACTCAAATCCTCGATCGACAAGGCCGGCATGTACAGCTTCGAACGCAAGGCGCGTTACTACGAGCGACGGCACCAGCGACAGGCCAATCGCCTGATCGTCATCTCGCCCATGATCGACGCCCGTGCGCTCAAGGTCGCGGAACAACTCGGCATCGAAACCTTCGGCGACTCGACCGACCTGAAATCGCTGTGAACGAATCCCAGCCCCCAAGGTCACCACTGACAACTGACAACTGACAACTGGATCCCATGCCCCCCCAAGC
>NZ_NRRG01000099.1 GCF_016583575.1 Thiocystis violacea | reverse complement strand
AGTCTTATAAGGTTCAAGTTCGTCAAAGATTGGCCGAAGGACTTCCCATTCTTCATCGGAAAGGTCGCTCGGATATCTCAAAGGCCATTTTTCCAGGTCTGAAGTCATCATAATCCGCGAATTAGAATCCGTATTTTGTATAGATTTGGCGGATTTTATGGTGCCAGGCTCTTTGAAATCAAGGGTTTAGTTTTTAGACATCCTCTTATGTTTCAAACCTCGTCTGCGGCCACCGTTGCGGTTCGCTGGGCCTAGCGACGGAAGAGCCAGAGCAGTAGCGTGGAGAGGGCGTACATGAGGGCGAATTCCCGCGCGGCGTTCAGTCCGAAGTGATTATGTATGCCGCTCTCGACCAGTCGATAGGCGTGGATGACGCCGGCTTTCTGAGATCGGATCTGGTCGCGTAGAAGGCATTCCAGGGGGCGAAATCCTTAAGAAGGTTTAGGAAAGTTTTACTCAACAACCACCAGCTAATGCGGTGGTTGTTGAGTCAGCATCTCGCCCTTATTCAGCGCCTCAGCGGCCCTTGCCGGCTCCGGCCGGTGCGTTCGCGGTCTTGGCGTCGAGGTCTTCGTTCAAGGCCCTGAAACCTCCCTTGACGATGAAGACCCGGTCGAAGCCGATATGGCGCAGCGCCGTACCGGCGGCGACGGCTCTTGCCCCGGATTGGCAGAGCACGACCAGGGGTCTATCCGCCGGTAGGCGCGCGAGATTCTCGGCGGTGAACAGCTCGTTCATGGGGATGATCAGACTGCCCGGCAGGGTCGGCGCGAAGATCATGGTTTCGGCGGGCGTTCTGATGTCGAGCAGGACCATCGGCTCGCCCGCCTGGATCTTTTCGACCAGGGCCGGGGCCTCCATGAGATGAAGCGCCTTGCCGGCCTGAGCGCCGACCGCCGGACTGAACAGCCGTTCATAGCTTGCCGCCAGGTCGGCGTCATAGGACCAGGCGTTGCCGGATGCGACCGAGAACGCCAGAAGGATCGATAGACCGAGATAACGACCAATCATTTCGCACCTCCCGATGGATTGTCCGCTGTCTCAATAAGGATATCGGCAATCGATGAAATTCCAGGCCAGGCCTGACCCTGGCTTGACCTGGCTCATTCAGGTTTTGAATCGAGCGTGATCGTCGATCCCGGATGATCAATTTTCATGGAAAACCGACAGGGATTCCCCGGAAGGCGAAGGTCCGCACCCCGCGCGCGTCCAGCCACTCGTTGAGCCGGTTGACCACCTCGCCCTTGCCGGCCGCCTCGACGCCCGAGACCAGGACGATCACCGGGACCTTGGACTCCTTGAGGACGCGCTGGGACCGCCAGGAGTTGGATGCGCAGTTCCTCCTGCGGCTTCTTGTCGTCTTCCTTGCCGACCGAGCGACCGACCTTCATTGCCTCGAACGTGCGTCATCTCCTCGTCGGAACGGGGTCGTGGCGCTGTCTAGCCAGGATCGGTCGGGGAGGGCGCCGGCTCATGGGCGCTTGGCGAAAGTTCCTTCTCGAAAGCGCCTGACCCGATCGTTCCGCGGGGCGCGGCCGGATGGGCCGCCGTTCTAGATTAAAGTAGGTAGAGCACGCATCAGGTATCTTTTCAGCTCCGATGTTTACACTAATCGAACCGCTTTCGCCAAGGCACGGGCACGGGGGTGCGGATCGCGCGTTTCGCCCCGATTTCAATGTCCGGAAGACCAATCAATGGGAGTAAAGCTTCGATGACCCAGGAAATCCGTATCGGCGTCGGCGGCATGAGTTGCGCGTCCTGCGTGACGCGGGTGGAGCGCGTGATCGCCGGGCGGCCCGGCGTGGAGTCGGCCACGGTGAATCTGGCGGCCGGCACGGCGATCGTGCGCTTCGACCAGGCGGTGATCCCGGATCTGCTGGAGGCGGTGCGCGGTGCCGGCTATGAGCCGCTGGTCGAGTCCGTCACGATCGGCGTGGGCGGCATGAGCTGTGCCTCCTGCGTCGGGCGGGTGGAGCGCGCCATCCAGGCGTTGCCGGGCGTGATCGAGGCGAGGGTCAACCTGAGCACGGAATCCGCGAGCGTGGATTATCTGCCCGCCACGCTGAGTCGCGAGCGCATCGCCCAGACGATCCGCGCGGCCGGGTACGAGCCCTCGGAGCCGGAAGCGGCGGCGGAGACCGATGAGGTCCGCAAGCAACGTGAACTCGGCCAACTCAAGCGCGATCTGGGTTTCGCCGCCGCCCTGACCCTGCCGCTGATGCTCGTCAGCATGGGTTCGATGCTCGTACCGGCGCTCCAGGCCCTCATGACCGGACTGGCGCCGATGGCGTTCTGGCACTGGCTCGAACTGGCGCTTGCCACTCCGGTCCTGTTCTGGGCCGGGCGGCGCTTTTTCGCGCGTGGCCTGACCGAGCTGCGACATTTCGGCCCCGGCATGGACAGCCTGGTGATGCTCGGCAGCGGTGCGGCTTATCTCTACTCGCTGCTGGCGCTCACCTGGCCCGGACTCTTTCCCGCCGGAACGGCCAACCTCTATTTCGAGGCCGCCGCCGTCATCGTGACCCTGATCCTGCTCGGACGTTATCTGGAGGCGGTCGCCAAGGGCCGGACCTCGCGGGCGATCCGGCGTCTGGTCAAGCTGCGGCCCAAGACCGCCCGTCTGCTGGGCGCGGACGGCGAGACCGAGATTCCCGCCGACGCGGTCGTGCCCGGCGACATCCTGCTGGTGCGACCGGGCGAGCGCCTGCCGGTCGACGGGCTCCTGACCGAGGGCGGCAGCTTCGTCGACGAGTCCATGATCAGCGGCGAACCGGCGCCGGTGCGCAAGCGTCCCGGAGACGAGGTCATCGGCGGCACACTCAACCAGACCGGCGCCTTCCGTTATCGCGCGACCCGCGTGGGGGCGGAGACGGTGCTGGCGCGGATCATCCAGTTGGTCGAGGACGCCCAGTCCGGCAAGCCGCCGATCCAGCGCTTGGCCGACCGCATCGCCTCGGTCTTCGTGCCGCTGGTCATGGCCGTCGCGCTCCTGACCTTCGGGGTCTGGCTCTGGCTGGGTCCGGAGCCGGCCCTGAGCCGGGCCTTCGTCGCCGCGGTCAGCGTCCTGCTGATCGCCTGTCCCTGCGCCATGGGGCTGGCGACGCCGACCGCTATCCTGGTCGCCACCGGACGCGGCGCGGCCCTGGGGATCCTGTTCCGCAATGGTGCCGCGCTGGAGACCCTGGCACGGGTCGACACCATCGTTCTCGACAAGACCGGAACCCTTACCGAGGGCCATCCCGCGCTGACCGAACTGAGCGCCCATGGCGTCGATGAGTCGGCCGCGCTGGCGCTGGCGGCGGCCGTCGAGCGTCACAGCGAGCATCCGATCGGGGCCGCCATCGTCGCGGCGGCCAAGGCGCGCGGATTGGTGCTCGCCGAGGCTACGGAGATCGAGGCGGTGCCCGGATTCGGTATCCGGGCGCGGGTCGAGGGACAGGTGATCGCCATCGGCACGCGGCGCTGGATGGCGCGTCTGGGGGTGTCATTGGAGGCGGCGGCGGGGACGGTCGAGCGTCTCGGCGCGGAGGGCCAGACACCCATCCATGTCGCGGCCGATGGTCGGTTGATCGCGGTGCTGGCGGTCACGGATCCGATCAAGCCGAGCGGCCCGGAGGCGATCGCGCGCCTCGGCGCGCTTGGGCTGGAGGTCGCGATGCTGACGGGCGATGGTCAGCGTAGCGCCGAGGCGGTGGCGCGGCGGGTCGGCATCGCGCGCGTCCTGGCCGAGGTGCTCCCGGCCGACAAGGCGGCCGAGGTCAAGCGCTTGCAGGCCGAGGGTCGTCGGGTGGCCTTCGTCGGCGACGGCATCAACGACGCCCCGGCACTGGCCCAGGCCGATGTCGGGATCGCCATCGGCACCGGCACCGACATCGCGGTGGAGGCCGGCGAGGTGATCCTGATGCAGGGCGATCCGCGCGGCGCGGCCAATGCCGTGGCGCTGGCGCGGCGGACCTTGCGCATCATCCGACTCAACTTTTTCTGGGCCTATGCTTACAACGTCGCCCTCATCCCGCTCGCCGCCGGCGTCTTCTATCCCTTCAGCGGCTGGCAGCTCAGCCCGATGCTCGCCGCCGGCGCCATGAGCCTGTCGAGCCTCTTCGTGATCACCAACAGCCTGCGTTTGCGGCGGTTCAGCCCACTTCCCGGCGATCCCATGAGCGATCCCATGAGCGATCACGGAGACCGGGCCGCATGACGACCGTCATCCTCGCCGAGAAACCCAGCGTCGCCCGCGACATCGCGCGGGTGCTCGGCGCCGGTCGCAAGGGCGAGGGGTTCCTGGAGGGCAACGGCTATCGCGTGACCTGGGCGCTGGGTCATCTGGTCCATTTCGCCGAGCCGGACGAGTATGGGGAGGATTGGGCCGGGCGCTGGTCGGCGGGGCCTCTGCCGATGATCCCCGAGCGCTGGAAGCTGCGCATCGCCGAACGGACCGCCAAGCAATTCAAACTGGTCAAGGCGTTGATCACCGCCCCCGAGACCGAGCGACTCATTTGCGCGACGGACGCCGGACGCGAGGGCGAGCACATCTTCCGGCTCATCTACGAGCACGCCCGCTGCAAAAAGCCGTTCGAGCGTCTCTGGATCTCCAGCCTGACCGACGAGGCGATCCGCGATGGTTTCCGCGCCCTCAAGCCGGGGCAAGCCTTCGATCCCCTGGCCGATGCCGCGCGCGCCCGCGCCCAGGCGGACTGGCTGGTCGGCATGAATCTGACCCGCGCCTACACGGTGCACAACCGGGTGCTCTGCACCATCGGCCGGGTCCAGACCCCGACCCTGGCCATGATCGTCGCGCGCGACGCCGAGATCGCCGGCTTCACCAAGGCGTTCTTCTATGAGCTGGTCGCGCATCTGGCCGAGGGCTTCGACGCCCTCTATCTCCAGGACGGCGTGACCCGTATCGACAGCAAGGAAACGGCCGAGCGTCTGCACCGCGCGCTCAGCCCGCACCGGATCGGAACGGTCATCAAGGTCGACCGGAAGATCCGCCACAACCGCCCGCCGCCCCTCTATGACCTGACCAATCTGCAACGCGACGCCAATCGCCGCTTCGGTTTCACCGCCGCTCAGGTGCTGGAGCACGCCCAGTCGCTCTACGAGACCCACAAACTCATCAGTTATCCCCGCACCGAGAGCCGCCATCTCTCCGAGGATATGCTGCCGCGGCTTCCGGCGATCCTGAGCACCCTGGAGCATCCGCTCGCCGCCGAGGCCCTGCGGCGGCTGAACAACGGACACCGGTTGAGCAAGGCCTATGTCGATCGCACCAAGCTCACCGATCATCACGCCATCCTGCCCACCGGCAAGGTGCCGTCCGCCGATCTGCCGACGCCACTGCGGCGCATCCACGAGCTGGTCGTGACGCGCTTCGTGGCGATCTTCCTGCCCGATCAGCGGGTCGAGGAGACGCGCGTCGAGATCGCCATCGGCGACGCCACCTTCCTGGCGCGCGGCTCGCTGGTCCTGGATCCGGGCTGGAAGCGGGTCGAGCCGGAGCGTCGTCAGGCCCAGGGCGCCGGGGCCACGCCGGAAGACCAGGACGGCCAGCCGCAAGGCCCGTTGCCGCCGCTGGAGCCTGGCCAGATCGTCCATGTGGACAGTCTGGAGGTGCGCGAGAAGGAGACTCAGCCGCCGCGTCCCTACGATGACTCCAGCCTGCTGGCCGCCATGAAGAACGCCGGACGCGCGATCGAGGACGATGCCCTGGCCTCGGCGATAGCGGCCTCGGGTCTCGGCACGCCGGCCACCCGTGCCGAGATCATCGAGAAGCTGATCCGCACCGGCTATCTGGAGCGACAGCGCAAGCAGATCCGCGCCACCGCCAAGGCCCAGGCGCTGATCGGCCTGGTCGCCGCGCCCCTGCGCAGTCCCGAGCTGACGGCCGAGTGGGAGCAGCGGCTGAAGGAGGTCGAGCTTGGCGAGCGCCTGGCCGAGGATTTCTATCGCGACATCGTCGGCTTCCTGCGCGAGCTGATTCCCCGGATCGCCCAGGGTCCGGCCCTGAGTCCCGAACAGGTCGACGCGGCGCGCGAGCGCGAGCCTGGACGCAAGGGCGGGAAGACCGAAACGACCCGGCGCGCCAACAGCCCCAAGGCCGCGGGGCAGGGCGCCTGTCCGGTCTGTAAGCAGGGCGAGATTACCGAGAATACCAAGGCGTTCGGTTGCAGCCGTTATCGCGACGGCTGCGGTTTCACCATCTGGAAAACGGTCGCGGGGTTCACGCTGACCAAGACACAGGTGCGCCAGCTCATCGATCAGGGTCACACCGACCCCATCGACGGCTTCCAATCCAAGGCCGGCAAGCCCTTCTCCGCCGCGCTGCGACTCGACCCAGCCGGCAAGGTGAAGCTGGACTTCGACGCGAAAGGGACGCCCCCATCCCTGGAGCCTCTCCGCTCCGAGCCCGACGCGATTCCATCCCCGTTCAAGGCGCCCACCCTGCGCGAGGATCCGCCAGGCTGTCCCAAATGTGGTCAGGGTCGCATCATCGAGGGACGCCGGGGCTTTGGCTGCGACCGCTATCGGGAAGGCTGCGATTTCGTGGTCTGGAAGGTGATCGACAACCTGTCGCTCACCGAAGGTCAGATCCGCGCCCTGATCGAGCACGGCCGCGCCGGGCCGATCGACACGGGCCAGGACGCGGATGGTGAGCGCAACGGACCGTACCTGCGGCTCGACGAGCAGTGGCGAACCTTGATCGAGCCGGCGAATGAATCCGCTGGCCGGCTCTCCGTGGATTGAGAAACCCCTGACGTTCTAATTGAATCCGCCGATTGGCATCGAATGATTCCCGATGCCACTCTCCAACAAGCATTTCCTTGGAAAGTTTGTCTATTCTTTTCGACCTCTCTTGCTAGGCTTCATTTCAAGACAAAACTTAATACGATAGGAGGTGATGCGACGACCAAGCATCTCGCTGGCTAGAGGCTTCCGATGCCTTGCCTGTCATGTAGGTTGTGATGTTTCGCTGGTAATCATTAGGGGTAATCCAATGACGCGCGAATATGATCATGGCTTTCCATGGGGTAGATGTCTAGCGATTGTTGCACTGGCACTGCTTATCGGCTCGGTGCCAGGTCGGGTCGGAGCCGAATGGCACTAAGATAAGTCTCTCGATTTTTAAAAACAAACAGTTACAACCGCTGATGCGGTTTGCGGAATCGGTGTCCTCAGCGCTGTTTCTTCGGGTGGCCATGGTTACGGACCTCTTCCTGTGC
>NZ_NRRG01000098.1 GCF_016583575.1 Thiocystis violacea | reverse complement strand
GACCCCAGGGGGCTGTTCCAAGGCCCCGCCGCTGGCGTCCACCATGCCTGGGGGCAGCTCCGGGCGCGTCGGATCGCCCGTGACCCCCGAGCCATCCGAGGGCTGGGGCGACTGAGCGGAAGTGCGGGGGGCATTCAGCCTGGAGTCCAGGTCGATGAACTGATCGCGCTGCTGGCGCTGGAGCTTGTCGATGTCGAATCGCTGCTGCTCGACCATTCCACGCAGCTCTTGCATCTCGGTCTGGAGCCGCTGCATCTGAAGCAGCAGTTCGGAACCGCTCTGGTTCTCCAGGATGCGTTCGAGGCGCCCGACCCGCCCGTCCAGTTCCGGGTCGGCGAGCGCGATGGGGGCCATGAACCCCGCGATGAGGGCGGCGGTCAGGAGCAAAAAGGATCGGGCGGTCATCATGGCGGCGTCCCTCAGTATTGGATGATCACGCGACGGTTCAGGCGCCAGGCCTGCTCGTTGTGCCCCGCCGCGGCCGGGCGCTCCTCGCCATAGGCAAGGTTGGCCATCTGATCGGGGAGCACGCCCTCGGCCAGCATCAGGCGTTTCACGGCCTCGGCGCGCTGGTCGCCCAGGGCCAGATTGTATTCACGGGTGCCACGCTCGTCGGTGTGACCCTCGAGCGTGACGCGGGTTTCGGAGTGGCTGCCCAGATAGCGGGCGTGGGTCCGCACCAGGGGCAGGTACTCGGGTTTGATCTCGGCGGTGTCGTAATCGAAATAAATGGTCCGGTTGGAGAGCGGACTGGACGGATCCTCCCAAGGGCCGGCGTAGGTCGGGCGGGGGGATTCGAGCGGCGCGGTCCTGGTTTCACGCCCGGCCGTTGGCTGGTAGGTTGGACTGGGCGCCACCGGCTCCGGCAGGGGGGGCGGCTCGGGCGTGCTGGCGCATCCGACCAGCGTCGCCGCCACGAGCGACAGCGCCAGCCAGGTCATGTAAGGAACGGATTGGACAGGCATGAGACGAGGTTCCTTTAGCGGATGAGGGGGGACCAGGCGGGTTCGCGAACCTGCCCCGAATCCTGGGAGAGTCGCTGGCTGCCGCCGCCCTCGACGGCCGCGGCGGCGAGCACTCCGCGCCCGCCATGGATGGTCGCGTAAATGACCATGCTTCCATTGGGCGCGAAACTCGGCGACTCATCCAGGTTACCGCTGCTGAGCAGACGGGTGAGGCCGCGGGTCGTATCCAGCACGCCGATCCGAAAGGCCCCATTGATCCGGGTGACCATGGCGATCGAGCGGCCGTCCGGCGAGTAGGAGGCGCGGCCGTTGTAGTCGCCCTCGACGCTGATGCGCTCGGCGGCACCGCCCGACGCGGACATGCGATAGATCTGCGGGCTGCCGCCCCGGTCGGAGGTGAAGATGAGCGAACGTCCGTCCGGCGACCAGGCCGGCTCGGTATCGATGGCGTAGTGGTCGGTGAGACGCACCAGCTCGCGACTCAAGAGATTGAGGGTGTAGATATCGGCGCTACCGTCTTTCGACAGGGTCATGGCCAATCGCACCCCGTCCGGGGAGAAGGCCGGCGAGCCGTTGATGCCCGGATAGCTGGCGACCAGATCGCGACGTCCCGAGCTGAGTTCCTGGATGTAGATGGCGGGCCGCCGGTTCTCGAAGGAGACGTAGGCGATGCGGCGACCGTCCGGGGACCAGGCCGGCGACATGATGGGTTCGCCCGAGGAGACGATGGTCTGTGGGTTGTAGCCGTCGGCGTCCGAGACCTTTAGGGTCACGGTCATGCTGTCGCCGCTGCCGCTGGAGGTGATGTAGGCGATGCGGGTCGCGGCGACCCCCGGTTGACCGGTCAGCTTCTCATGGATGAGATCGGCGATGCGGTGGGCAGTCTGGCGCATCCCGGCCTTGGTGCCGACCAGACTGGTGCTGGCCAGTTCATTGCCGCGAAAGACGTCGAAGAGACTGAAGCCGATCCGGTAGCCCTCCCCTTCCGGCTCGACCCGGCCGATGACCAGATTGTTCATGCCGAGCAGGCTCCAGTCGCGAAAATCGACCGCCTCGCGCGTGCTTGGCATGTCGAGCATGTCGCGGGTCGGCATCGGCTTGAAGCGGCCGGTGCGGGCCAAGTCGGCGCTGACGATGGCCGCCACGTCGACGGGTGGAACCAGTCCCTCGGAGACGCCGAAGGGCACGATGGCGATGGGCTGCGCGGCCTCGATACCGCCGGTGATCTCGATGTTGAGTCGCGGCGCGGCGATGACGAGGCCCACTCCGGACAGCATCAGGATCAGCGCAAGGAGTAGACGCGGCAAGCGGATATGTCGGCTCATGAGGCGTTGTCCCGGCTAGGGCTTGAAGGTGAAGTCGAAATCGCGGAAACGCTCGAAGGGCGGACCGGATGGCACGGGCAATGGCGAAGCATTGTACACGGCGGCGATGACTGATTGATCGAAGGCGGTATTGCCGCTACCGCGCACCAAGATCACGCTGTTCGGCACCACATCACCACCGGGCACGAGGCGCAACGAGACCTCGGTCTCGAGGTCGGTGCCCGCTGCCGGCGGGCGAACCCAGAACTGACGGACGCGGTCGCGAATCGCGGGGATGTAACGTTCGGCCTCGCGGGACACCTGCTCGGAGGCCAGTTGCGACAGCAGATCCTCCTCGCGCGCCCGCTGGGCCTCCTCGGACGTCAACCGGCGCTCCTGCTCGGTGGCCCGTTCACGCACCGCCTGCTCGCGACGGCGCGACTCGACCTCCTCGGCCAGCCGCCGTTCCTCCTCCTCGGCGAGACGCTCGGCCTCGGCAGCGAGACGCCGCCGGCGCTCGACCTCGGCGGCCTGGAGTTCGCGCTCCCGATCGGCCTGGAGCCTGGCCTCTTCCTCGGCGGCCAGACGCTCCGCTTCCTGGCGCAGACGCTCACGCTCGGAGGTCATGAGCCGGGCGGCTTCCTCGGCGCGCAGGCGCTCGGCCTCGGCCAGGGCGCGTGCCTCCTCGGCCTGACGCTGTTCCTTGGCCTGGCGACGCGCCAGTTCCTCCGCCTGCCGACGCGCGGCTTCCTCGGCGCGCCGACGCTCGGCCTGGGCCTCGGCGCGCGCCTGTTCGGCCTGACGCTGCTCCTCGGCCTGGCGACGCGCCAACTCCTGCGTCTGCCGACGGGCCTCTTCCTCGGCGCGTCGACGCTCGGCCTGGGCGCGGGCGCGAGCCTCTTCCGCGAGTCGGCGTTCATCGGCCTGACGGCGTTGAGCTTCCTCGGCTTGGCGCCTGGCGTCCTCGGCGCGGCGAGCCTCCTCCTCCGCCGCCAGACGCCGGGCCTCCTCCTCGGCGCGCGCGCGGGCTTCCTCGACGGCCTGTTGGCGCTCCGCCTCATCGGCTTGACGCTGCGCCTCCAACTCGGCCAGGCGCCTCGCCTCCTCTGCTTGCGCCGCGCGTTGCTCGGCCAATTCGTTTCCGCGCTGAGCCTCAAACTCCGCCTCACGCCGAACCTCCTCCGCGGCGAGGCGCTGGGCCTCGATCTCCTCGGGACTGGGCGACGGATCGGCCGGACGCCCCGCGCCCTCGGTCGAGAGATCGGCCGTCAGCTCGTCGAGCGCGCGATCGGAGATCACCGTGGCCTTCACCACCCGCGCCTTGGCGCCGGCGTCCACCGTCGGCTTGATGAAATCGACGCCCACGAAAAAGAGCAGTGCGAAGACGAGATGCAGCCCGAGCGACCAGTAGAGGGCACGCGGATTGCCGCGCAGGATCTCCCACATGGCTAGGGCTCGCGACGCTCCGGCGGCGTGGTGATCAACCCGACCTCCGGCGCGCCCGCCTTCTGGGCGATGGCCATGGCCCGCACGACCCGGCCGTAATCGACCCGATTGTCGGCGCGCACCAGAATGGGCGTTTCCTTGCGGTAGTCGAGCACCACGCGGATGCGGTCGAAGAGAATTTGGTCGCTGGCCGGCTGATTTTTCTCGGTACCGATGTCGATGTAATAGTCGCCGAACTCATCCACCGTGATGACCACGGATTCGGTCGTCGGGCTGGGGATTCCGCCCGCCGCCTCACGCGGCAGATTGACCTTGACGCCGGTCGTGATGAGGGGCGCGGTCACCATGAAGATGACCAGCAGCACCAGCATGACGTCGATATAGGGCACGACGTTGATCTCGGCCATGAGCCGGCGACGGTTGCGACCGCGAGTGTTCTTGACCATGGCCTCTGGACTCCCGAAGCGCCTCAGTGACGTCCCTGACGCTGGAGCAGGGTCGAGAATTCCTCGACGAACTCCTCGTAGCGATTGTTCAGCCGCTCGACCTGATTGGCATAGCGGTTGTAGGCGATGACCGCCGGGATGGCCGCGAACAGACCGATGGCGGTCGCCACCAGGGCCTCGGAGATACCGGGCGCGACCAGCGCCAGGGTCGCCTGCTCGACGTTCCCGAGCGCATGAAAGGCATGCATGATGCCCCAGACGGTGCCGAAGAGCCCCACATAGGGGCTGGTCGAACCGACCGTCGCCAGGAAGGCCAGGTTGATTTCCAGCCGATCCATCTCCCGACTCATGGCGACGCGCATGGAGCGCTCGGACCCATGCAGCACCGCCATCATGTCGTCGCCCTCAATCTTGCGCAGCCGCACGAACTCCTTGAAGCCCGCGCGAAAGATCGACGCCAGACCCTGGCTGCCCTTCTCTTCCTGGCTCAGTTCCTTGTAGAGGGCGCTCAGATCGCCACCGGACCAGAAGCGCTCCTCGAAGGCGTTGGCGGTCTTGCGCGCCTTGCCGAGCACCCGGCCGCGATCCAGGATCATGGTCCAGGAGATGACCGAGGCTGCCAACAGCACGACCAGCACCAGTTGGACGACGAGGCTGGCGTTGAGGACCAGGGTGAGCAGCGACAGATCGGAGGTCATTGCGTATTACTCCATGGGCGCGGAAGTGGCGCGCGCGAGACCGGACAGGATTCCCGAGACAAGTGGAGCGGGCATGCGGCGCGGCCGCATGGCGGCGGCGTCCAGACAGACGACCTTGACGTGGCCCCGACAGCAGACGGCTTGATCCTCGACACGCAGAACCTCCTGTTCGAATTCCAGACTGGCGCCGCCCTGACGGGCGAGACGCGAGCGCACGATCAGCCGATCGTTGAAACGCGCCGGAATCAGATAACTGAGATCCACCCGGCTGACGGCGAAGACCACGCCTTCGCGCTCGCGCAGTACGTCCTGCTCGAAACCCAGGTCGCGCAGCCATTCGGTCCGTCCGCGCTCCAGGAAGCGCAGATAGTTGGCGTAGAAGACCACGCCGGCGGCGTCCGTGTCCTCGTAATAGACACGCACCGGCCAGTCGAAGACGGTCTCGTGGGAAGGACTGGAGATGGACATCAAAAGGCTCGATTCGGCAACATCCGCTATCGCCGGACGGTTCGGCGAATCCTTGAAGAGTGCGGAGAGTCTCCGCGCTTGAATACAACTGGGGTCCGTGAAGCGGGGCGTTGCCAAAAGCGCCGCCCCGCTCGTCTCAGTTACGGCTCTTGTCGACCAGCTTCTTCTCGCGAATCCAGGGCATCATCTCGCGCAGACGCTCGCCGACTTCCTCGATCTGATGCTCGGCACCGAGACGACGCATGGCCTTCATCGAAGCCGCGCCGGCCTGGTTCTCCAGGATGAATTCCTTGGCGAACTGGCCGGTCTGGATCTCGGTCAGGATACGCTTCATCTCGGCCTTCGTCTCGGCGTTGACGATGCGCGGACCGCGGGTCAGATCGCCATATTCGGCGGTGTTGGAGATCGAGTAGCGCATGTTGGCGATGCCGCCCTCGTAGATGAGGTCGACGATCAGCTTCACCTCGTGCAGACACTCGAAGTACGCCATCTCGGGGGCGTACCCGGCCTCGACTAGGGTCTCGAAACCAGCCTGGATCAGCGAGGTCAAGCCGCCGCAGAGCACCACCTGCTCGCCGAACAGATCGGTCTCGCACTCCTCGCGGAAGTTGGTCTCGATGATGCCGGCGCGACCGCCGCCATTGGCCGAGGCATAAGCGAGCGCGATGTCGCGCGCCTGACCGCTGGCATCCTGATGGACGGCGATGAGTGATGGCACGCCGCCGCCCTGGGTGTAGGTGGAGCGCACCAGATGGCCCGGACCCTTGGGGGCGATCATGATGACGTCCAGATCCTCGCGCGGCGTGATCTGGCCGAAGTGGACATTGAAGCCGTGGGCGAAGGCGAGCGCGGCACCCTGCTTGATATGCGGCGCGATCTGGTCGCGGTAGAGCGTGCCCTGATGCTCGTCCGGGGCCAGGATCATGACGACATCCGCCTCGGCCACGGCCTCCTCGATCGCCTTGACCGCCAGCCCGGCATTGGTGGCCTTGGCGGCGGAGGCGGATCCGGGACGCAGACCCACGGTGACGGAGACGCCCGAGTCCTTGAGGTTGTTGGCGTGGGCATGGCCCTGCGAGCCATAGCCGACGATGGTCACCTTCTTCCCCTGGATCAGTGAGAGGTCGGCGTCTTTGTCGTAATACACATTGATGGTCATTCGAACGGTCCTAGTGGTCTAAAAATGGGTGATGGTCAGAGAAATACTACCTGATCCGGTCGCGATAAACGCCCTCATCGAATGGCCTGCGACGGTTCGGGTAGCGTGGACAAGCAGGTGACAAGGCATTTCAACTTTCGTGACAGTTCAAGCCGGCTTGTTAGGCGACGTTCTGCAGCAGGTTCGCGAAATCTTTTCCGGACGTAGCCCGAGGAAGAGGCTTATTGTCGCACTTATAGAGTTCAATCATTTCTTCCACGATTTGACAAAGCTCCTCAAAGACAGCCTTCTCGTCACCACCATGACAGCCGCCGAACATTAAACCTGGGCAACTTCCCACATAACAGCCATCTTCCTCGGACCATTCAACGATCTTTGCGTATCGGGCACTATCTTTCATATTTGTGACTCCTCGATCGCTTTCTGTACCGCCTTTACAATGTACCGTTGGGCATCATCCCCGAGTTTTCCGGAAATTGTGATTAGCTTCGTGACGCGGTTGTTCCGCGCCTAACACCAAGCTCAGCCGAGCCGGTTGAGCCAGCGTAGCCAGCGTAGGATGGGTAGAGCGCAGCGAAACCCATCGATCACAGGCGCCGAAGCATCCTGTTCGCACCACAAACAGCGCTCCGGGGATACCGGGAGCGTTCAAGTCTGCCTTCCAGTTCAGTGGTTCGATGGGTTTCGTGACCGACAAGCTTCCGTACTCAATCATCAACGTCGTGCCACGGTAAATTTACCCATCCTACGCTGGCTTGTTAGGCGATCAAAATTCAATTAACGTGATCTGTCCCGGCTTTCCTCATTAGAGGCTGTATAGGAACACATCGCTATAGTCGATCCAATTAACCGTTAATAGAAATCAATTAACTTGTATCTGATTATGGCCTATTTGACGAAGAAGTAAGCGGCCTGAGGCGAGATAAACTTGTGCCTCACTCGACGTAGGCTTGCGTTCATAATCTCTACTCAGCCGACGTGATCGGCCAAGCCATGCAAATGTTCGCTCAACGACCCAGCGGCGGGGTAAAACATGGAAACCTTTAACCCCTTTTTTCTTTTTAACGACTTCAAGCT
>NZ_NRRG01000097.1 GCF_016583575.1 Thiocystis violacea | reverse complement strand
AGGTCGCCAAGGTGGCCCTCGTGGCGTGCATGCGCAAGCTCCTCACCATCGTCAACGCCATGCTGCGCGATCAGGCGCACTGGGATCCTGCTCATGGGAAAACCGCTTGACCTGAAACACAGTTGCTATCCCGCGACCCTGCTGGAGAACCGTCGGATCACCACGCCAGACGCCATCGCGGACGTGCGTCATCTGGCCCTGTCGATCGATCCAAAGGTCTTGAGCTACCGGCCCGGCGACGCGCTCGGGGTCTGGTTCCACAACGACCCGGCGCTGGTCGAGGCGCTGCTGGCGGAACTCTCGCTCGACGGCGCGGCCCCGGTGTCTCTGGGGGACGGGGAACTGAGTCTGCGCCAGGCTCTGAGCGAGCGCCTGGAGCTGACGCAACTGCATCCGACCGGCGTCCGCGCCTGGGCCGATCTGGCGCGGGCGGACGATCTGAGCGAGCTGGCGGCGGACGCGGCCCGCTTGCGTGCCTACGCGGGCGAGCGTCAGTTCATCGATCTGGTCGCGGCCCACCCGGCGCGGATCGACGCCGGGACGCTGGTCGGCCTGCTGCGTCCGCTCCAGCCGCGGCTCTATTCGATCGCCTCCAGCCAGGCCGAATTCGAGGACGAGGTCCATCTCACGGTCTCGGTGGTGAGTTATCAGGCCCATGGCCGGGATCATCTCGGCGGCGCCTCGGGTTTTCTGGGCGCGCGGGTAGGCGACCGGGATCCCGTCCGCGTCTATGTCGCCGAGAACGAGGGGTTCCGTCTGCCCGAGGACGGAGCGACGCCGGTCATCCTGATCGGGGCCGGAACCGGCGTCGCGCCCTATCGCGCCTTCCTGCAAGCGCGCGCGGCCAACGGCGACGCCGGGCGCCACTGGCTGGTGTTCGGCAACCGGCATTTCCATCGCGACTTCCTCTATCAGCTCGACTGGCAGGCCCAGCGCAAGGCCGGGCGGCTGCATCGGGTCAGCCTCGCCTTCTCGCGCGACGACGCCGAGAAGCGCTACGTCCAACACCGTCTGCGCGAGGAGGGCCGGGAGCTGCTGCGCTGGCTCGAGGACGGCGCGCATCTCTATGTCTGCGGCGCCACCGCCATGGGTCAGGCCGTGCACCGTGCCCTGCTGGAGATCCTGGCCGGCGAGGCCGGGCTCGACCCGGACGCCGCCGAGGACTACCTCGACAACCTGCGCCGCGCGGCGCGCTATCACCGAGACCTCTACGCATGAGCGCACCCCTGCACGAGAACGAGCGCATCAAGCTCGCCAGTCACTATCTGCGCGGCACGCTCGCGCAGAGCCTGGCCGACGAGCTGACCGGCGCGCTCAACCCGGACGACGCCCAGATCAGCAAGTTCCACGGCTTCTATCAGCAGGACCATCGCGATCTCCGCCAGGAGCGCCGCGAGCGGTATCTGGAACCCTATTTCGGTTTCATGCTGCGGGCGCGGCTGCCGGGCGGCGTCTGCACACCGGCCCAGTGGCTGGCGATCGACGGCATCGGGCGCGAACTGACCAGCGGCAGTCTGCGTCTGACCACCCGCCAGAGCTTCCAGTATCACGGCATCCTGAAACGCCACATCAAGCCGGTCATCCAGGGCATCAACCGGGTCATGATCGACTCGCTCGGCGGCTGCGGCGACGTCAACCGCAACGTCCTCTGCAATCCCAACCCGGTCGAGTCGGCGCTGCACCGGGAGGTCCATGAGTGGGCCAAGCGCATCAGCGAATGCCTGCTGCCGCGCACCCGCGCCTACCATGAACTGTGGCTGGACGGCGAGCAGGTCGGCGGCGGCGAGGATGTCGAGCCCCTCTACGGCGAGTCCTATCTGCCGCGCAAATTCAAGACCGCCGTGGCCGTGCCGCCGCACAACGACGTCGATGTTTATGCCAACGATCTGGGTTTCGTCGCCATCGCCGAGGAGGGGCGACTGGAGGGATTCAACGTCCTGGCCGGCGGCGGCATGGGCGCGACCCATGGGGACAAGTCGACCTTCCCCCGGCTGGCGGATCCGCTCGGATTCATCGAACCGCACCAGACGCTCGCGGTCGCCGAGGCGGTGGTCAGCACCCAGCGCGACCTGGGCGATCGCCGCGATCGCGTCCACGCCCGGCTCAAATACACGATTGAACGCATCGGGCTCGATGCCTTCCGCGCCGAGGTCGAGCGCCGCGCCGGCCTCCGATTCGCGCCGTCACGGCCGGTCCGCTTCACCGATCAGGGCGACCGTTACGGCTGGGTCAAGGGTCGGGACGACCATTGGCATCTGACCCTTTACATCGAGAGCGGACGCCTGATCGACGGCCCCGGTCACGGCCCCATGACCGGTCTGCGCGAGATCGCCCGAATCCATCAGGGCGACTTCCGCATCACGCCGAATCAGAACCTGATCGTGGCGGGCGTGCCCGAGGCGCGCAAGGCCGGGATCGAGCGACTCGCCCGCGCGCACGGACTGCTGGCCGAGGAGCGCTCGGCGCTGCGACGCAACGGCCTCGCCTGCGTGGCGCTGCCCACCTGCCCCCTGGCGATGGCCGAGGCCGAGCGTTACTTCCCGGATTTCATGGATCAGGTCGAGCGCCTGGCCCACCGGCACGGCCTCGCCGATCAGGAGATGGTGATCCGCATGACCGGCTGCCCCAACGGCTGCGCCCGTCCCTATCTCGCCGAGCTGGCGCTGGTCGGCAAGGGACCGGGCCACTACAACCTCATGCTCGGCGGCGACGGCATCGGCAAGCGGCTCAACCGGCTCTATCGCGAGAACCTCGACGAGACCGCGATCCTGGCCGAGATCGACAGCCTGTTTGGACGCTTCGCCGCCAATCGCCAACCGGGCGAGCGCTTCGGCGACTATCTGATCCGCGACGGCCTGGTCCGCGCGGTCGTGAATCCCGCGGAGGACTACCATGATTGATACCAACCTCGTGGCGCCGGGCCCCGGCGACCGGGCCGCGCTCGACGAGATCAACCGGCGACTGGAGGCCAAGAGCGCGGAGGACCGCGCGCTCTGGGCCCTGGAGCATCTGCCCGAGCGCCATGTCCTGTCTTCCAGCTTCGGCGCTCAATCGGCCGTGCTGCTGCACATGCTGACCCTCTTGAAGCCCGACATCCCGGTGATTCTGGTGGATACCGGCTATCTGTTCGCCGAGACCTATCGGCTGATCGACGAGATCGCCGATCGGCTCGGGCTGAACCTCCACGTCTATCGCCCCTTGCTGTCGCCCGCCTGGCAGGAGGCGCGGCTGGGACGTCTCTGGGAGCAGGGCGCGGGCGGTATCGACCAGTACAACCGGATCAACAAGGTCGAGCCGATGGAGCGGGCGTTGACCGAACTCGGGGCGAGCGCCTGGTTCGCCGGTCTGCGCCGCGAACAGGCCCGCTCCCGCGCCGAACTGCCGGTGCTGCGGTGGCAGGAAGGTCGGCTCAAGATCCACCCGATCGTCGACTGGACGAATCTGGACGTGCATCGCTACCTGCGCCGCCACGACCTGCCCGATCATCCGCTACGCGATCAGGGCTACGTCTCGATCGGCGACGTGCACACCAGCCGACCCCTGTTGCCAGGGATGCGGGAAGAAGAGACACGCTTCTTCGGTATCAAGCGCGAGTGCGGTCTGCATCGCTAGATCGGACCACGAACCGGCCACGGCTCGCTTCGGTCGCCCGAAAATCGACAGCAACTCTCATTAAGGCGCCAAGCGTTCGATCCGCCAGGCGCCGTCGCCGTCCCTGACATAGCGGAAGCGGTCGTGCAGCCGGCTTTCGCGTCCCTGCCAGAATTCGATCATCTCGGGCACGACCCGATAACCGCCCCAGAAGTCCGGCAGCGGGATCTCGCCTCGGGCGAATTTGCGCGCCATCTCCGCCACCTTGGCCTCTAGCAGCGAGCGCGAGCCGATCACCTGACTCTGCGGCGAGGACCAGGCGCCGATCTGACTGCCGCGCGGACGGCTGGTGAAATAGCGCAGCGACTCGCTGGTCGGGATGCGCTCGGCGCGCCCGCCGATCTGGACCTGGCGCGCCAGGGCGACCCAGGGGAAGAGCATGGCCACGCGCGGGTTGCGATCGATCTCCCGCGCCTTGCGGCTTTCATAGTTGGTGAAAAAGACGAAGCCCCGCTCGTCGTAGAGCTTCAGCAGGACCGTGCGGACCGAAGGCTGTCCCTGGTCGTCGACGGTACAGAGACTCAGGGCGTTCGGCTCCGGTAGATCGGCGCCAATAGCCAGCTCATACCAGCCCTGAAACTGCTTGATCGGGCTGGGATCAAGCTCGGAGCGGGAGAGTCCATGCTCCATCAGCTCGCGTCTCAAGGTCTCTGGGTTGGCGTTCATGCGGCCTCCCGTCGGCGGCTAGGGGCGGAAACGACGCAAGGCGGGCTTTCCGTAGGGTTTATAAGATCATAATTATTCATTAAAAATTATCAATCCAAATAGAGAAAATTAGGATAATTGACTGGCCAAATGCTAACTGTTTCGGTAGGTTATGGGCCAAGACCAAGTTAGCGCGTTCAAACATCAAGCCGCCGTGCCTCCGTGAACGACGACCGGGGCTCCACTTTTGGAGCGCGGGTAAAACGGATAGCGAGCGAGCGGCCCGACACCACACCACACCGACCGAGGAATATGCCATGACCCGTCAAGACCAGATCAAGGCCATCGAGCAGGATTGGGCCGAGAACCCCCGTTGGACCGACGTGACGCGCGGCTATTCGGCCGCCGACGTGGTGCGGCTGCGCGGCTCCGTCCAGCCCGAGCATACCTACGCCAAGCTCGGCGCCGAAAAGCTCTGGAAGCTGGTCCGCGGCAGTGCCAAGAAAGGCTACGTCAACTGCATGGGCGCCATCACTGGCGGCCAGGCGATGCAGCAGGCCAAGGCCGGCATCGAGGCCATCTATCTCTCCGGCTGGCAGGTCGCGGCCGACGGCAACACCTCCGAGACCATGTATCCGGACCAGTCGCTCTATGCCGTCGATTCGGTGCCCACCATGGTGCGGCGCATCAACAATACCTTCAAGCGCGCCGATGAGATCCAGTGGTCCAAGGAAATCGGACCTGGCGACGCGGGTTACGTGGACCATTTCCTGCCGATCGTGGCCGATGCCGAGGCCGGTTTCGGCGGTGTGCTCAACGCCTTCGAGCTGATGAAGAACATGATCGTCGCGGGTGCCGCCGGAGTCCATTTCGAGGACCAGCTCGCGGCGGTGAAGAAGTGCGGTCACATGGGAGGCAAGGTGCTGGTGCCGACCCGCGAGGCGGTGCAGAAACTGATCGCCGCGCGCCTGGCCGCCGACGTCATGGGCGTGCCGACCCTGTTGCTGGCGCGTACCGACGCCGAGGCCGCCAACCTGCTGACCAGCGACGTGGACGACAACGACCGTCCCTTCCTCACCGGCACGCGCACCGACGAAGGCTTCTACGTCGTCAAGAATGGACTGGAGCAAGCGATCAGCCGCGGTCTGGCCTATGCCCCCTACGCCGATCTGGTCTGGTGCGAGACCGGCACGCCCGATCTGGGTTTCGCCCGCGAATTCGCCCAGGCGGTACTGGAGAAGAACCCCAACAAACTGCTGGCCTACAACTGCTCGCCGTCCTTCAACTGGAAGAAGAACCTGGACGACGCCACCATCGCCCGCTTCCAGGACGAACTGGCGGACATGGGCTACAAGTACCAGTTCATCACCCTGGCCGGCATTCACAACATGTGGTTCAACATGTTCGACCTAGCCTACGACTACGCCCAAGGCGAGGGCATGCGCCACTATGTCGAGAAGGTCCAGGGACCGGAATTCGCCGCTCGCGAAAAGGGCTACACCTTCGTCTCGCATCAGCAGGAGGTCGGCGTCGGTTACTTCGATGACGTCACCACGGTGATTCAGGGCGGCCATTCCTCGGTGACCGCGCTGACCGGCTCGACCGAGGAAGAGCAGTTCTGACCGTGCTCCCGAGCGTCCAGGGTACGCCCGTGCGATAGGCGCACCCTGGCACCAGGAGTCTGTCCGACCTGTTGAGCTTAGGTCGGGAAATCGCCAAGAACCGGTGACAAGTTGATCAACAACGTTGCGCTGTGCGGATTTTGGCAGTTTCGACTCAACGGCCGGATGCCACAATGGGCGTTATGAGGCTTGGCAGGTCACGACGAAACAGCGCGAGCCAAATCAGAAGCGGAGAGACCGAAGGCAGAATCAGAAAGCCAAGCTGGTAGGTGAGTGCTAAACCCTCATAGCCGACACGAGAGAGCCCCAGCCGCACATGCGTTGCTTCATTGATGTTGAACGCCAGGATTTTTGTAACCTCGGCGGCAACACCAAACGCCTGGACGAGGAATAACAGCAGAATCCCGATCATCCAGTAGCCCGCTTTCGCCCACTCGTGGCACGGCGTCGCAAGAACGAGGGCCGTGTACAACGGCAGGGAATAGGCATATTGCTGTGGATTGACCTCGAAAACCAAGTCGGCGTCAACGGCCGGACATGTCCTGATAGCAGACAACGCGGGCTTGATCACCGCCAGCACCGTATTACCATGCGGCTCTATCGCTCGGATGAGATCCGGGAAAAGCCCGGTCATCATCGCATCGAGCAGCCACGCCAGCGGCAGCACCGTGAGGATGGAGGAGAAATACCAAACGCCGAAACAGGGCGGTAACCAGAGGAAGACGCTCGCGATGAATCGGGCCGTCGGACTCATCTCAGGCGCCCTCTTCCCGAAGCCGCCTAGCCTGGCCGTCGGCGGTTAGCCAGCGGAGCCAGAAGAGAAAAACAATGAGTACGTCGAGCATGATGAGTGCCTGCCAGACGTACAAATGCGCCCACTCGAAGAAGGTCTTATTCCACTGACCGATGTAGAACAGACTGATAATTCGGACCAGATTCAACATCTGCACGGTCGCCAATCCGACAAGAATGCCGATGGCTTTTTCACGCCACCGCGAGGGGAAAGCGAGCATCGCCGCCACCAGAATGATGCCGGCCTCGATGCCGTTACAGCCTGCCTCGATGGAAACGGCGAAACCGCTATCCTGATCCCAGATCATCTTGCCCTGCGCAAGGACTCGCCCGTCGAATAGCTGCATCAGGCCCGCGCTCAGGCGGGTAACGGCGGATGTAAAGGGAATCACGACAGCCTTTTGCCCGATCGGCAGCAGCTCGATGGCAAAAAGCGTTGTAACGATGAAGAAAAACAACAGGACGTAGCGCGTCAAGGAACAACTCCAAGGTCAATGTCGCTGAGATCCCCCAACGTCGCCGATGCGTTTTGCCTTCCAGGTTGGATCTAAAATGGCCTGCTTGATTTCAACCGCCAACCAACAGCCAACACCATCAGCGACGCCAGGATCAGCATGCCCCACTCCGACAGGGTCGGAATGGTGGCGACTCTTGTGGCCTGCACAGTGATCACCGCTAGCGCGGCGTCATAGGCGTTGTTCTCATAGACGCTGATGACGGCGTCGAAGATCCCAAGCGGTCCGGTCGGGATCCCGCTGATGACCCCGGAGGCTGGGTCTAGCGTCAGCCCTTCCGGCAAGGCGCCATAGAGCAAGGCAAATGTTGGGTTGGTGATACCGCTGGTGACGGGTGCCAGGCTGAACGGCTGGCCAAGCGTGGCGGTGGCGGACGGATAGCTGAAGGTCGTCGTGCGCTCCTGGACCGTGACGGTCACGGGATTGGAGGAGATCGCGCTGTAGACGGCCGTCTCCGCCTGGCTGGCCGTCACCTGACAGGTGCCGGCGCTGACGCCCAGCAGTTGATTACCTTCAACCGAGCAGGGTCCGCTGACGCTATAGCTCACGGGTGCGCCAGGGATGCCGCCGGTGGTGGCAAGCAGGCTGCTGCCACCAAAACCGACGCTGGCTGGGGTGGCGCTGAGCACTAGGGCGGGCGGGGC
>NZ_NRRG01000096.1 GCF_016583575.1 Thiocystis violacea | reverse complement strand
GTCGTTGCCGCTGCGCGGCGCGCTGACGAGGATGCATGGGGGCTGGCTCCACGGGTGGGCAGTTGGGTTTGGCCACTCTCAGCCTACCACCACCGCCAGCCTTTCTCATGCGTTTCAGCAGGTTGGGATTATCTTAGTGCCATTCGGGCACTACCCATTTAATCAGCGTTTCCTTAATTTCTGTACAGTCTCCTAGGATCGGTTCTCAAGCGGGTAGTGCTCTAGATATGGCGCTTACACGCAGCGACCAAAATCGTATCGATTGACAAACAATCCGATGACGATATCGTGCATCGTTTCGAGCTTTGAGAAACAAATGGTCTTCCGTGCCAACCGTTTAATCCGCGTCCTGAGAGTGAGATGCTTGCGTTCGATTTTTTGGGTATTCGCTTTACTAATGACCTGTTGTTGCGCTGGCAAATGGCGCTGATAAGCGCCCCAGTCGTCCGTATAAAAGCGCGTAATACCAAATGGCTCAAGGAGCGCCTTCAGAAAGAGGAATGCCGTATCTTTGCGCCGACCGAACACATAGGCCAGGACAGTACCCGTCTGGTGATCGATCGCATGCCATAACCAGCGTGGTTTTTCTTTACATTGAACATAGCTCCACATTTCGTCCAGTTCGGCCTCAATAGCCTCAACCTTTTGAATCTCAACGGTAATTTCACTTAACTTTAGTTTTTCGAGTGCGATTTCGTTAACAGAGCTGAGAGATGACTCTTTTTTTTATTTCGTTGATGACGGTGGTTTGGGACACATTCAACACGCGCGCGGTATCGCGAATGCCACTCCCGTTGAGCGCCATGTCAATAATTTTTTTCTTGACCTCGGGGAGGTGCCCCTGATAACTGTAATCCAAAATGAAGGTGTTTATTGAACAGGATTCATTATTACATGAATAGCGTTGCTTGCCTCTGTCCGTCTTTCCGCGTTTCGTGACTTTTTCAGAGTGGCAATGCGGGCAATGCACGGAAACTTCGGCCATCTTAAAGAATCCTCACAGAAAAATTATGGATTTATAGAGAAGCATTGATTTTAAAGATAATCCATGTCTGAAGCACTACCCTCAAGCGTTACGACCAACACTTTCTCTGGCTCGTCGGCTCATCGCTACCAGCGCGGGTCTGGTCATCGCCGCCCTGCGGTTTCTATAGTGAGGTATCTGGGTAGAACGGCCAGGCTCCGATGTCGACCCTTGGCATGGACGCTCCCCATCCCATTGTTGGTCGCGGCGGCCACCACTGGGTCGCGCCCCAGGGACGGATTTCGAACACCGCTATTTATCCAGGACAGGCTCGAATGCCCGATAGTCTCGACCGGCTCAACGCCCGTTTGCTCCAGTTCGCGCGCGAACGCGACTGGGAGCAGTTCCATTCACCCAAGAACCTCGCCATGGCCCTGGCGGGAGAGGCGGGCGAGTTGCTGGAGCATTTTCAGTGGCTCACCGAGGCTCAAAGCGCCGAGCTTGACGATGAGAAGCGGCGCGAGGTGGCCCTTGAGCTGGCGGATATCCTGCTCTACCTGATCCGGCTCTCCGAGCGACTGGGGATCGATCCAATCGCGGCGGCCGAGGAGAAGATCGCCATCAACGAGCGGCGCTATCCGGTCGAGAAGGTGCGCGGCGACGCGCGGCGGGCGAGCGAGTATCCGGACTGATCCGCTCGGCGAGTTCGCCTCGGCGCCGGTCCTTAGCGCGCGCTTCCCGCGTGTTGGCGCCGGGCCTTGGGGTTGAAGCCTCGCAATAGGCGGGCGAGCCGGATGCCGGTCTCTCCGGTCCGCCGCGCGCCGTACCGGGCCGGGACATAGAGGGCGAGAAAGCGGCTGACGGTCGCGCTCAGGTCCGGTCGGGCCGCGGCGATGCGTTGTCCGTAGTCGCCGGGGCCCTCGTGCGGATGACGGGGTAGCCCGGCGCGCGCGAGCCGTTGGCAGAAGCGGGCGTAGAAGGCGTCGAGCGGATCCCGCTCGCCCTTGTCCCGCATCATGGCCAGGAGCACGACCCCGAGCGTCAGCGAGACGGCGAGGACCATGAGCGCGGCGAGCCCGTATTCCCTGAAGTCGCCGAGTCCCAGGCGATCCATGAGGTCGAGCTGGTCGTCCGCCGAGAAGTCCAGCACCCAGTTCTGCCAGGTGGCGTCCAGGGTGTCGGCGATCAGGCGCATGTTCCGGATCCAGTGGGCGATGGCGCTGGCGTCCCCGAGATCGAAGCGGGCCGAGGCACCGGCGCCCAGCAGGCGGGTGGCGGTGCGGTTGTCGATGCGCGAGGGATCCACGGCGGCGGTCGGGTCGACTCGAACCCAGCCGCGCCCGGCGATCAGTACCTCGACCCAGGCGTGGGCGTCGGATTGGCGGACGATCTTGTAGCCGCCGATGTCGTTGTCCTCGCCGCCGAGATAGCCGAGCACGATGCGCGCGGGCACCCCGCCGAGACGCATCAGCAGGGCGAAGCTGCTGGCGTAGTGCTCGCAGAAACCGCTGCGGGTCTCGAAGAGGAATTCGTCCGCCGGGTTCGCGCCCAGCGCCGGCGGCAGCAGGGTGTAATGGAAGGCCTCGCGGTTGAAATGGGTCAGTCCCAGTCGCACCAGATCCCAGTCGCTATCGGCCCTGGCGCGCCAGTCGGCCACCAGATCGCGCATGCGGGGCGTGACGTTCTCGGGCAGCCTCAGCGCCAGTTCGCGCAGACGCGGATCCGGCTCATGGGTGCGATAGCTCAGGGCCGAGCGAACCGCGTAACGCTTGAGGGCGTTGACCGGCTGGCTGGCCAGGAGCTGGAAATCCGGGTTGATGGCGGCGTCCGCCGGCTCGCTGACCGGCATGTCGAGCGCGAACAGCCAGCGTTGCCGGGTCGGCTCCAGGACCACCTCGTAGTCGATCGGGTCGGCGGATTCGATCAGGCCGGCTGGATCCTGCCAGTCGGGCGGCGGGCGCCCCGGCGTCCAGCGTCGTCCATCCATCTCCCAGAGCACCGGGCCGCGCCAGTAGAGCTGGTCCGGACGCGGCGGCGCGCCCTCGAAACGGACGCGGAAGGCCAGTTCGCCATTGACCACCAGCTCGCTGATGTTGCCCGGCTCCATACTGTCGGACATCCCCATCAGTCCTTTACTGGCGTCGACTCCCAGGCTCCAGAGCGGGGCGTGCAGGCGTGGGAAGAGCACGAAGAGCACCAGGGTGAGCGGCAGCGCGTGCAGCGTGAGACGGCCCGCGATCCGCAAGGCCGGTCGCAGCCCCGAGCCAAGCAAGCCGCCATTGAGTTCGACCAGGAGGGTCACGATGCCCAGGGCGACCAGTCCCAGATAGAAGGTCAGCGGAAAGGACTCGTCGAACAGGAACTGGATGACGATCAGAAAGCCCATCAGGACCAGCACCAGACGCAGATCCCGCTTGCTGTGCAGCTCCAGCAGTTTGAGCGCGATCATGGTCGTGAACAGGGCGGCGCCGCCGTCCTGACCGGCGAGGGTCTGATAGGCGTTCAGACAATTGGCCACGCCCGCGAAGGTCAGGAGGGCGCGGATCCAGCGGTTGGGGACGGCCGCCGGCCAGCGCAGACCGGCGACGCGGATGGCGAGGATCAGGGCCAGAAAGGCGTTGATCCGCCAGTCCAGAAAGCGCAGGAGCGGCAGGCCGGCGGCGAGGACCAGCAGGCTGGTCCAGAGGATTTGTCTCGGCTGTGGGTGTTCGTCGGGCGGGATGGGTTTGGTTTTAAACATGACCGAAGAGCGCCAGTCGGGTGAGACAGCGTTGGACATGGGCCGGACCTCGCGCCAGTCCCTCCAGCGCGCCGGGCAGGCGCAGCCCGAAGCGCGCCCCGGCCGCTCCGGCGTCCAGCACCTGACGGGCGAGGATCCCGAGCCGGACCTCGGGGTCCGGGGCGCTCAGGCGCGACCAGTCGATCCAGATCTCGTCTCCTTCCTCGCCGCCGAACTGTTTCACCAGCAGCCCCCGCTCGCGGGCGAACGCCTTCCAGTCGATGTGTCGGGTGGAGTCGCCGGGCCGGTAGCCGCGCGAGCCGAGATAATCCTCCAGGCCCTCGACCGGCCGCTTCCTGGGGTAGCGGCCATCGCCCGCGTCGCGTTCGGGTGCCGGCGCGCGCGCGGCCGGTCGCGGATAGACCAGGGTCGTGGCGTCCGTGGCGATGTAGCACCAGGCGCGAAAGAGTCCCATCGGATGGCGGGTCTCCAGCGTCAGGTATTCGATCCGGCAGGGACCGCGTCGCACCGCCGGGAGGCCGAGTCTGACCAGCCGCTGGTCGTCCGCCGGCACGGCTTGGGGCGGGGCGCGCTCGCGGCCCTTGACGATCTGGAGGTCATGACGGGGGCGCTGTCGTTCGGCGCGCAGACTGATCTCGAAGGTGGCGGTTTCTCCAGCGAAGACCGCCGGCCCTCCCCGTGCCTGGACGGCGACGCCGAGCAGGTTGAACCAGGCGTGGTGCATGGCGACCAGACCCACCGAGGCGAGGAAGAAGGTGAAGAGCAGCCCGAGGTTGTTCTGATAGTTGAGCGAACCCAACAGCATGACCATCAGCACTGATCCGTACATGAGCCCGGCGCGCGTCGGCAGGATGTAGATCTGCCGCGCCCCGACGCGCGCCACGCCGTCGGATCCAGTCGGCACGCGGCGCAGTAGGTTGGCGAAATACCGCCTCGCCAGGACGACGACGCGGTTGCTCGAACCGCTCAAGCCTGGGGTTTCGATCGCCATGGTTCGATCAGTCATGACCCTCGTCCAATGATGAAACTGAGCTAAAGTGTTGCATCGAAAACCAGGGTCTTTACAGGTGGATTCCAGCGATGTCCCGTAAAAAACTCCCCATCGGTATCCAGACCTTTCGCGAGATATGCGAGGACGACTGCTATTACGTCGACAAGACCGGCTTCGCCCTGCGTCTGATCGAGACGGGCAAATATTATTTTCTGTCCCGGCCCCGCCGCTTCGGCAAGTCGCTGTTTCTCGATACCCTGGCCGAGCTGTTCGCCGGCCGGGAGCCGCTGTTCCGGGGATTGGCGATTCACGATCACTGGGATTGGAGCACGTCCTATCCGGTTCTTCGCTTCAGTTTCGGCGGCGGTCTGGTCCAGAGCCCAGAGGAGCTGGAGCGCAAGATTCGCGAGCAGCTCCATGTCAATCAGTCGGCCCTGGGTTTGGGCTGCGTCGAGCCCGGCATCGACGGCTGTTTCGCCGAGATGATCCGCCAGGCCCATGCCGCGACCGGTCAGCGGGTGGTGGTGCTGGTCGACGAGTACGACAAGCCGATCCTCGACAACCTGACCCGACCGGAAACCGCGCGCGCCATGCGCGATGGACTGCGCAACCTCTATTCCGTCATCAAGGACATGGATGCCCATATCCGCTTCGCCTTCCTCACCGGGGTGAGCAAATTCAGCAAGGTCAGTCTCTTTTCTGGCCTGAACAATCTGAACGACATCAGCGTCGACTCCGGCTATTCGTCCCTGTGTGGCTACACCGAACAGGATCTTGAAACCGTCTTTGCCCCGGAGATCGAGGGCTTGGATCGCGCCGAGATCCGCGACTGGTACAACGGTTACAACTGGACCGGCGAATCGGTCTATAACCCTTTCGATCTTCTGCTGTTGTTCCAGAAGCGGAAATTCCGTCCCTGGTGGTTCGAGACCGGCACGCCGACCTTTCTCGTCGACCTACTCACCCAGCGCGCCACCTGGTTGCCCCGGCTCGGACATCTGGAGACGGACGCCGCGCTGCTGTCGAGCTTCGACGTGGACGCGATGACCACCGAGGCCCTGATGTTCCAGGCCGGCTATCTGACCATCGACCTGGAGGAGGAGATCAGCGGCAACTATTTCTATCGCCTGCGCTATCCGAATCGGGAGGTCTATCAGAGTCTGAACGGCGCGCTGCTGACGGCCTGGACACCCCTGGGTCAGGAGGCCGTGCGGCATCGCAAGTCGCTCCACCAGTTGCTGTTGGCCAATGACTTCGTCGGGATGGAGGTCCTGTTCGGCGCCTTTTTCTCCAGCATCCCCACCGACTGGCATCGCAAGAATCCCATCGCCCGTTACGAGGGCTATTACGCCAGCGTCTTCTACGCCTATTTCGCCTCCCTGGGACTGGATATCACCCCCGAGGATGCCAGCAACGCGGGTCGGCTCGACATGGCGGTGCGCTTCAACGGGCATGTCTATCTCTTCGAGTTCAAGGTCGTGGAACTGACCCCCGAGGGACGGGCCTTGAAGCAGATCAAGGACCGGGGCTATGCCGACAAGTACCGCCGCCTGGGTCAACCCATCCATCTGATCGGGGTCGAATTCAGCCGCGAGCGCCACGCCCTGGTCGGTTTCGAGGTCGAAAGCCAATAACCCGCCAAACCAATCACTCAGACCGGAACGTTGGCGAGGATAAAGGAGGCAATCTCCTTGTCGGCGACCCGCTGCCCCGCTTCTCCGCCCGTGAGTCGATGCACGGCGCAGGCCGGCAGCACGGCCTGGACGTCCTCGGGTATCACATAGTCGCGATCCGCCAGCATGGCCCAGGACTTGGAGGCATGCAGCAAGCCAAGTCCGGCGCGTGGCGATAGCCCGTAGGCGAAGCGCTCCGAGCCGCGGGTGAACTGGAGGATGGCGTGGACATAGTCGACGATCGGCTGGGCGGCATGGATGCGGTTGACCGCTTTCTGCAACTCGATGAGCTGGGCGTTGGTCAGGGCCGGTTGCTGGCGCGCCACCATGTCGCGTCGGTCCTCACCGGCGAGCAGGATCTTTTCCTGGGCGGCATCCGGATAGCCGAGATGGATGCGCATCAGAAAACGGTCCAACTGGGATTCGGGCAGCGGGAAGGTGCCGACCTGGAACAGCGGATTCTGGGTCGCGATGACGAAGAAGAGTTCGGGCAGCGGACGGGTTTCGCCTTCGACCGTCACCTGGCGTTCCTCCATCGCCTCCAGTAGCGCGCTTTGCGCCTTGGGGGTGGCGCGGTTGATCTCGTCGGCGAGAATGAGCTGGGAGAAGATGGGGCCGGGATGAAAGCGAAAGCCCTCGGCAGCGCGGTCGTAGACCGAAACGCCGATGACATCGGCCGGCAGGAGGTCGCTGGTGAACTGGATGCGCGAATACTCCAGACCCAGCAGGCGCGCGAGCAGGTGGGCGAGGGTGGTCTTGCCCACGCCCGGCAGATCCTCGATCAGCAGATGTCCGCGCGCGAGCAGACAGGCGAGGGCCAGGCGCAATTCGTGGTCCTTGCCGAGGATCACGGCTCGGGCGCTCTCCAGGATGCCCTCGGCGAGTCCGGGACGCTGTTGGCTCTGTCTGAACGGAAGGCTCATGGGCGTCGCGCTCCCTTGGATCCGCCGTCCTGTCGGACGGTGAAAACCTCTCTCTTTTCAAACGTCTTTCCGGTTCCATTTTGGGTTAGACTTGCCGGCTTCATTGGACTGGGCTTCCTGTCATGTTCGCGAGCGATCAATACGATGTGGTGGTGGTCGGCGGCGGTCACGCCGGGACCGAGGCGGCGCTGGCGGCGGCCCGGTGCGGCGCCCGAACCCTGCTGCTGACCCAGAACATCGAAACCATCGGTCAGATGAGCTGCAATCCCGCGATCGGCGGGATCGGCAAGGGGCATCTGGTCAAGGAAATCGACGCGCTCGGCGGTCTCATGGCCCGCGCCGCCGATCGGGGCGGTATCCAGTTCCGTATCCTCAATGCCAGCAAGGGTCCGGCGGTGCGCGCCACCCGTGCCCAGGCTGATCGTCAGCTCTACAAGGCGGCGGTACGCTCGGCGGTCGAGAATCAGCCGGGGCTCGTGATCTTTCAGCAGGCGGTCGATGACCTCGTCGTCGAGGGCGACCGCGTGGTCGGCGTCCAGACCCAGATGGGGCTGCGCTTCAGGACGCGCGCGGTGGTACTGACGGTCGGCACCTTCCTCGGCGGTCGCATCCATGTCGGGCTCTCCAACCATGAGG
>NZ_NRRG01000095.1 GCF_016583575.1 Thiocystis violacea | reverse complement strand
GGGCGTGGGGCGGGCGTTGGCGGCCCGTCGAGAACGTGGCGACTGGGGCGCGGTCGCCCCGAGTCGGGTCCGGATCGTGAGCCTTGGGTCGCTCAGAGTTCCTTCAGCGTGCCCTTCGGCAGCACGGATTCGACGGCGGTGCGACGGACCTTGACCTGAAAGCCGTCGGCGACCTCGACCTGCACGAAGTTCTCACCAATATCGGTGAGGCGTCCGGCCATGCCACCAACCGTGATGATCTCATCGCCCTTGGCCAGGGACTCGACCATCTTGCGGTGCTCCTTCTGGCGCTTGGCCTGTGGACGGATCAGCAGAAAATAGAAAACAACGGCGAACAGGACCAGCGGCAGCAAGGCCATGAAGGGATCGCCAGCGGCAACGGGTTCGCCCTGGGCGAGTGCGTCCGAGATGAAAAAGCTCATGAGGTGCTCCCAAGTGGTTTGGATCGCTTACGAGTCAGGATCCGGTGGTTTGCGGCGGGCCGTCGCGTCACGCCTTCGGGCGGCCCCGGAAAAGGTGGAGCGGAATTATCGCACAGCGGCGGAGAACTTGAGAGCGCCAATCCGCCGCGCGCGATCGGACAGGGCGGGATCGGGCCGGATGCGATGCGTGGCCGGCTGGACCGGGGGCGTCGCTCACAATCCCAGTTCCTTCCAGCGCGCCTGGATCCGTTTGACCGACACCGGCCCGGCGGTTCCCACCTGCTGGGCGAAGAGCGAAATCCGCAACTCCTCGATCAGCCAGCGGATCTCATCCAGCCGCGGATCCCGCCGTCCGGCCGCGCGCGCGGCGGCGTCGCGTTCGCGCCAGCGGCTCTGGATCCCGGCCATTTCGGTCATCCACTGGCGGTCCCGGTCGGGGGCGTGGGCCAGTCGCTCAAGGCGTTGTTCGATGCCCCTGAGATAACGCGGATAGTCCTTGAGATGCGCGTAGGGGATCTGGCGCGCGAAGCCGCGAAACACCAGGGCATCGAGCTGGGCGCGGATGTCCAGCACCGAGGGCATCCAGTTGACCTGGGTGATGTTGGCGAGACGCTTGCGCAGCCCCTGGTAGCTGGAGAGGATGGCGTCGATCAGGGCGCAAACCGCGCTCGCGGTGCCGGGCAGACGCCCCTTGCGCTCGGCCAGGCGCCGCTCGAAATCGGCCTGGGCACGGATGGGCGGGCTATCCTCGACGAAGGTCAGATCCAGAATGAGGGCGATCAGTTCGTCGGCCAGATCCGACGACTTGGCCCCGGCCGGCGTGGCCGGAGTCGGGGCGCGCGCTTCCGGCTGGGGCGCCTTGGCATATTGCAGCCGCATCCGGTCCAGATTGGGAAGCTCCTTGCGCAGGCGCCGCAGCTCCGTCCCCAGATGCAGCATCAGCAGCCGCCGCAGCCCCTCGCGCTGGGCGAGCGCGGCGTTCTCCGCCGAATCCAGAACCTGAATGGCGACGCTCTCGCCGCGATCGATCAGCGCCGGATAGCCGAGCAGCCGAATGCCGGCGCGGGTCAGTTCGACCTGTTCGGGCAGATCGCCGAAATCCCAGCGGGTCAGTCCCTCGCGTTCGATGTGGCTGGTGGGAATGTGGGCGAAGCCCTGTTTGGCCTGTTCGCCAAATTGGCGCTTGAGCCGCGCCGGGTCATCGTCGACCGCGAGCGACCGTCCGGACTCGTCGACCAACCGGATCTTCATCCGCAGATGCTCCGGGATCAGGCCCTGGTCCCAGAGATCCTCCGGGACCTGGAGGCCGGTCATCGCCCTCAGCTCCTCCCCGAGCGCCTGGATCAGCGGTCGGTCCGAGGGCGCGAGGCGCGCGGCGAGCCGCGCGGCGGTGTCCGGAATGGGCACGAGTGACTTGCGGATCTGTTTGGGCAGCCCGCGCATCAGGGCGGTGATGCGCTCCTCGATCAGTCCCGGAACCAGCCAGTCGAGCCGGTCGGACGAGACCTGATTGATGAGCGGCAGGGGTACGACCAGGGTCACCCCATCGGCGGCGTCGCCGGGCTCGAAGCGATATTCGAGCGGCAGGGCGGTGGCGCCGATACGCAGACTCTCCGGGAAGGACTGCTCGGTGATGTCCGCCGCCTCGTGCAGCATGAGGTCGGCCATGCGCATGTGCAGGATCTTGGGTTCGGTTCGGGTCGCCTGGCGCAGCCATTGCTCGAACTGAGGCGTGGAGTAGATCCCCATGGGGACGCGATCGGCATAGAAGGCCAGGATCGCCTCCTCGTCGACCAGGATGTCGCGTCGCCGCGATTTGGCCTCCAGATGATGGACGTAGTCGATCAGCTCGCGGTTATGACGCCAGAAGGGCGCGCGGGTCTCGAAATCGCCCTCGGTCAGGGCCGAGCGCAGAAAGATCTCGCGCGCTTCGGCCGGATTGATGGGGCCATAGTTGACCCGCCGTCGGGCGACCAGGGTGACGCCGAACAGGGTCACTCGCTCGAAGGCCGCGACCTGGCCGGACTTGGACTGCCAGTGCGGTTCCGAGTAGCCGCGCTGCACCAGGGGCCGCGCGGCGTCCTCGATCCAGGCGGGTTGCACCTGGGCGGCGATGCGCCCGTACTGGCGGGCGGTCTCCACCCGCTCGCCGACCACCACCCACTTGGGCGGCTTGGCGAAGAGACCGGATCCGGGATGGATCTGGAAGCGGCTGTTGCGCGTGCCCTGGAATTCGCGGTTGCCCTCGCGAAAGCCGATGTTGCCCAGGAGTCCGGCCAGCAGGGCGCGATGCACCTCCTCGTAGGTTCCCGGCGCCTCGTTTTCCTTGAAGCCCATCTCCAGCATCTGCTCGCGCAGTTGGGCGTGGATGTCGCGCCATTCCTGGACCCGGTTCCAGGAGAGAAAATGACGCTGACAGAGCTTGATGAACTTGTTGCGCGACAGGGCGTGGCGTTCCTTGTCGAGGAAGCGCCAGAGATTGAGAAAGCTGAGAAAGTCCGAATCCTGGTGCCGGAAGGTGGCATGGATCTCGTCGGCCGCCTGCTGTTTGTCGAGCGGACGCTCGCGCGGATCCTGGACGCTGAGCGCCGCCGCGATCACCAGCACCTCGGTCAGGCAGTGGTGCTCGGCGGCGGCGAGCAGCAGACGCCCGATGCGTGGATCGACCGGCAGACGTCCGAGCTGGCGGCCCAGCGGCGTCAGCTCGCCCCTGGCGTCGAGCGCGCCCAGTTCCTCAAGGGTTCGGTAGCCGTCCGTGACCAGGCGCGAATCGGGCGGGTCGACGAAGGGAAAGCGCTCGATCGCGCCGAAGCCGAGCAGCTTCATCTGGAGGATGACCGCCGCCAGGTTGGCACGCGCTATCTCGGGCTCGGTGAAGGCGGCCCGCGCGCCGAAGTTGTCCTCGGAGTAGAGCCGGATGCAGACGCCCGCCGCGACCCGTCCGCAGCGTCCCTTGCGCTGGTTGGCCGAGGCATGGGAGATGCGCTCGACCGGCAGCCGCTGCACCTTGGTGCGATGGCTGTAGCGGCTGATGCGCGCGAAGCCGGGATCGATGACGTAATGGATGCCGGGCACGGTGAGCGAGGTCTCGGCCACGTTGGTGGCCAGGATCACCCGACGGGTGCCGTGCGCCTGGAAGATGCGCGCCTGCTCCTGCGGCCCCTGACGCGCGAACAGCGGCAGGATCTCGGTGGAGGGCGGATGATGGCGGCGCAGGGTCTCGGCGGTCTCGCGGATCTCGCGCTCGCCGGAGAGAAAGACCAGCACGTCGCCGCGCCCGACCGAGGCCAGTTCCTCCACCGCCGCGGAGATGGCCCGCTGCATGGCGTCGTCGCACTCGGCGGCGCTTTCGTCCTCCGGGGGCCGATGACGGACCTCGACCGGGTAGGTGCGGCCCGAGATCTCGATGATGGGCGCCGGCTGTCCCTTTTGATCGGCGAAATGCCGGGCAAACCGCTCGGGGTCGATGGTCGCCGAGGTGACGATCAGCTTGAGATCCGGACGGCGCGGTAGGATCCCGCGCAGATAACCGAGCAGAAAATCGATGTTGAGCCCGCGCTCGTGGGCCTCGTCGATGATGAGGGTGTCGTACTCGCTGAGCAGACGGTCGCGCTGGATCTCGGCCAGCAGGATGCCGTCGGTCATCAGCTTGATGGCGGTCTCGGGACGCACCCGGTCGTGGAAGCGCATCTTGTAGCCGACCAGCTCGCCGGTCTCGGTTCCCAGTTCCTGGGCGATGCGACTCGCCAGGCTCCGCGCGGCGATGCGTCTGGGCTGGGTGTGCCCGATACGCCCGGCGAGCCCGCGTCCCAGATCCAGACAGAGCTTGGGCAGTTGGGTGGACTTGCCCGAGCCGGTCTCGCCGCAGAGCACGATGACCTGGTGCCGCTCGATCAGCTCGGCCACCTCCGCGCGGCGCTCGCTGACCGGCAGCTCCGGGGGGTATTCGATGAGGGGCACCAGGGCCTTGCGTCGCGCGAACAGGGCTTGGGACGACTCGATGTCCTGCCGGAGCCTGGCCAGTGCCTGGTCAAAGGGCTGGCCAGCGCGCTCGCGCTTGCGCAGACCGCGCAGACGCGACTGGATGGTCTGGCGATCCCGGATCAGGACGCCTTCGAGGTCTTGCTCGGTGGGAAACTCGGATGGGTTCACAACGGATCCAGCGGCGAATGGAAAACTGATGGCCGGGGCTCGGCATCCAGGCGCCCGGTACGCGAGGATAGCAGGCGAGAGGACGCCCAGCCCGCGTCCCGATCAAACCCATACTGGGTGCAACCAAAAATGAGGCGTACCGGCCATCATCGGTTGGGGTGAACGCGAGTGAACCCCAACGTCCCCGCCGGCGGCTGAATGCTGGAGACGCTTGGTGGACGCGGGACGGGACGCTTGGAGGCGATATCGACGCGATGTCCTGACCGTCGATATCGGACACCCTGGCCAGGGTTTCCCAGCCAAGCATCGGTCATGGCCGCACTCCATACTTCCATACTTGATCGCTTGAGCAGGCAGGCCGCTTTGGATATGATTGCCGGCTTGATCGCCGATGTAGCTCAGTCGGTAGAGCAACGCATTCGTAATGCGTGGGTCAGCGGTTCGAATCCGCTCATCGGCTCCACATTTCAAAGACTTAAAGGCGCATGGATGCGCGTCAGTCGCCTATTCTAGCTTCTTTTAGCGTCCTGCGGTGTCACCTGATTTGTCACCTGCGGCACCCCTCCGAAAGACCTCCACACCAATGCACCTGGCGCATTTTCCGCCTAACCACGTCATAGGGAGAGAAGAGCGGCACTGGAGCATGAGGAAAGCGCCGGGTTCTGAGGGCTCGCCCTATTCCATCCGGCTCGCGCGCGTGAGTAGAGCGTGGCTAAACAATCTGCTTGGAGGCAACATGCGAGCGAGTGGGAGGCTCTGATCGCGCACGCCTGCGCGCAGTCCTGGAAAGCGCTCATGGCCGAGCGGCGGTTCTTTCCCTTCTACCCGCTCAAAGGCATCGGCGCGCCCCTGCCTCGGACCCTCGAGACACAGCCCCTTGATCAGTTGCGGAAGCGGCTGGGCGCCGACGCCGCGCTCGAAGCCTGGTCCCAATACCCCGACCTCCAAGCCATCGACCAGTTGTTCACCGAAGCCTCGGGTGACACCGCTGCTCCGCTCTCCCTCTACGAGGCGGCGCTGATGATCGGACGACGGCTGCTGGACACGCCCTCCGCCTTGAACGGTCGCTCGGCCGAGCTCTTCGCGACCCAGATTCGACGCGGGACCATCGATCCCCGCCATCCGCGCACCCTGATTCGCTACAGCGACCATCCACCCGAACGCGAGATCCCGGACCTGACCTGGCGGTTGCTCCCCCAAGAGTTGCAGACGTTCGCGATCGCGCAATGGGGGCATGCGCTCTACCGCGCCTCGGAGTTGGAGGATCTTCCCGACACGGCGGGGCGAAACGAGAAACCACTCGATGCGCGCGAGCGTAAAACCCTACTGCGCCTCATCGCCGCCCTGTGCGACCTGGCCCAGCTCGACCTGGACCAGCCCTACAAGAGCGCCGAGGTCATTCGCGTCAAGCTCGAAACGCTCGGGATCGCGCTCAAGACGGATACCATCGCGGACAAGCTCAAGGCCCTGCCGGACGTCATCCCCCGGCCGTTCAACACGCGCGATCCATGACCCCGCCGCGACCCCTATAGGGATCGCCAACCGTCCCTATAGGGACACAGCCCGCCCGCGCCGCTCTAGGCTACCTCTCGCGCCTCGCTCAGTCCCGACGCGAGGCTGACGACTTCATGCGATAGAGGTACCCTGATGACGACCACTCCCCGTCCCGCCCGCCACGACTGGCGCTCGATTGCCGCCCTGGCCGAAATCGTCAATGCCGGCACCAAGAAGACCACCCTCAGCGAGCATGCCCTGCGGCATTATGTCCGGCATGCCCAGGCCAATGCAGGGCGAGCGCGCATTAATCACTGTCCGAACACGACCTTGGCGCGATAGTCGTCGTTCCAGGCGGCCTTGCGGCGTTTCTGGGACAGGCGCAGTTTGGAAGGCTCTTGCTCGAAGAGGTTGAGGCAGAGGTGACGGATGGTGGTCATGATCGCCGGGGCATTGCCCTTGCGGAGGCGGCTGGCGTCGTCGCCGAAGATCACATCCAGGCGCCAGTGCAGGCGGTTTTCCACGCCCCAGTGGCCGCGCACGGCATTGGCAAAGCGTGCAGCCTGGGCCGGGATGGAGTTGATGAAGTAGCGCCGCTCCACGGTCTCGGTGGTGCCAATGGTGCAATGGCGCTCGACCATGCCGATGCTGCGCAGGCCGGTCCAGACGGGGGTGTCGGGCACGGTGCGCAGATCTTCGGTCACCCAGTCGCGACGCACTTCCAAGCGTCCATGGTCCTTGTCGATTTCCTGGTGAAAGTCATGTCCAACCGCGCTGAAATCCGCCTTGGCGGCCACGTCGAAGACGTCCTCGACGCGCTCCTGCAAGGCGCTCTGATTGCCTTTGAGGCCGAGCACAGAGTCGCCGCCCTGGGCGATGATCTGCGCGGCGATGGCGCGCTGGCAGCCCATCGCATCGATGGTGACGATGCAGCCGGTGAGTTCAAGAAACTCCAGCCGCTTGGGAATGGCGGTGATCTCATTGGATTTCTCCTCCGTCGCTTCCTGGCCAAGGACCAAGCGATTGCTGCACGCCCAGGCGCTGACCATGTGCAGCGCCGAGCGTCCTCGGCGCCGATCCCGCGAGCCGCGAGCGCGCTTGCCGTCGACGGCGACGACCTGCCCGCCGCTGCTCTCGGCTACCGCCTGCGTCCAACTGCGAAAGCACTCGCCAAACCCTTTCGGAGTCAGGCGCGAGACGACGTTGGCGATGCAATCATGCGAGGGGACGCCGTTGGCGAACCGCGCGAACGCGCGCAACCAGTCGAGCTTCTCGCGACCGAACTCCTCAATGGCCTCCCAGCCATCGGCGCCGCTGACCACCGCGCAGACGACCAGCAACACGATATCAAGTAGGGCATGGCGCTGATTTCGCTCCATCCGTGGGTCTTGAAGGGGGGCGAAATGCTCGAGGAAACTGGCAGACATTGAGAGACTCCTAATCGGGCTTCTCTCAAGAGTGCCGCAACTTGCTGCGAAAAATGAAATTTATGCGCGCTCGCCCTGCAGGCCAATGGGCTTACCCCCCATGTACGTAAGCTCGGACGTAAGATCCTCAGCGCGGAATCCGGTTTCTACGACTGGCTGAGTCGGACACCCAACGAGGGTTGATCCGTGGTCAGGCCAGCGCCTTGCCCTCCCACGCTGACCCTCACGCCGCCCGCGGCCGTTCCGCACCGAACCGCGGCTCCCAGCGAGCGCGGTCAGGGCAACGCTCGGGCACCGTTCAACCATCCACCCTGACCCGGTTCGATGCTCGCTGGGCCGGGTGAGCCGGAGCCAGTCTCATGGGGCCTGACAGTCCACCCAGTCCACCGGGTTCATCCCTGCCCGTCACCAACGCCGCCTTCCTCAAGGCCGTCTTCCCTAGTACCTCATTCCTCCTTAATTTGCGGATAGAGGCGCTTGAGCTTGATCCGTGCCTCCTCGGTCGTGAAGTGCCAATCGACTGTGGCGCTGGAGGCCTTGCGGCGATCCGCCCAGGCCTTGGCC
>NZ_NRRG01000094.1 GCF_016583575.1 Thiocystis violacea | reverse complement strand
AGAGTTTTCGAGACATGAAAAATTTGCATTTTGGCGAGGGGTTAGAACGCAGTCGCTCCCGCAGTGCCGGGCGCTTCACGGTGTTGGTGCTGATTGCCTCACTGGGCGCCTTCCTGCTGTGGCTACTTCCCGCCGTAAGGCCGGAACCGTTTCCCCGTGCCGCCACCAATACCGCTTTCGTAGCTCGCGTCGTCCTGCCTCACGCATCGGCCTAACAAATTCCACGACGCGCCGAAACGGTGCTTCGTAGAGCGACGCATCCGCTTCCGACATCCCGCCCCCAAAGTCGACGATCCAGGTGTCGGATGGGCGTCTCGTTAGATCCTGCCCGTTCGCCCAGGGACGAAGCACTTCGCGGTTCGGTCGTCCGTGAGGATTCGGTTCTCCAAGCCACGCGCGAGCGACATTTCCAGGTACGTCAAACGAGCCGACTTTGACCGGCCCCTGAAATGCAACCTGCTCGTTCTTTGAGAGAGTGCGCGCATCGGTCAGGCGCATGCCCAGCTCAGAAGAAGTCAGGTCGGGGTTGACGCCCGCGACAGGCTCACCGTTGAGGTTGACCGGGCGTGAATGGTCCTTGGCTGTGAAAGCGACCAGCGACACACGAACATCCGCCCCGTCGTTAATCCAAGGCTCGTCCGACCATGCCTCGAAGATCGCGCCTGACGCGGCAATGCCGTCCAGCACGGCACGGTTGCGGCCTTTCCGAATGGACTGTGTGGCGACCAGCCCGGCATAGCGCACCTTCCCCGCCTCAATCCGCGCCCGCGCCTTCTCGAACCAGTAGGTCACCAGATCCGCCCCGCCCGGTACGCGCCCCTGGTAGAGCTGGCGCACCCGCTTGACGTATTCCTCGCCGATCGCACCGAGCATCTTCTTGTCGCCCAGAAACGGCGGATTCCCCACGATCACATCCGCCTCGGGCCACTCCGGCTCGCTCCCGTCGGCGTTCACGATGGCATCCTGCTGGCGGATGGTTTCGAGGGGTTTGAGGATGGGGTTCTTCGACAGCGAGTAGCCATGCCTGAGCATCCACTGGATCTCGCCAATCCAGACGGTGACGCGGGCCAGCTCGGCGGCGTAGGGATTGAGCTCGATCCCGAGCACGTTCTCGGGGCCAACCTGTGGGAAGCCGCGCGGCAGGCCCAGCGACTCGGCCTCCAGCAGAACTTGGTGCTCCAGATCCTTCAGCCCGAGCAGCGACAGCAACAGGAAATTGCCCGAGCCGCAGGCGGGATCGAGCACACGAAAGCGCGCGAGCCGGTCGAGGAAGCTCTGTAACAGCGTTTGCGCGCCCTTCACCAGGGTGGTTCGGGCGCTCGGGCTTTTGGCGTTGTCGGCCTTCTTCATCCGGGCCGCGATCCGCTCATGCGTCTCGGCCCACTCCGCGCGCAACGGATCGAGCACCACCGGGTTGACCAGGCGCATGATCGAGCCAGGATCGGTGTAATGAGCGCCGAGCTGGGCGCGCTTGGCGGGGTCGAGACCGCGCTCGAACAGGGTGCCGAAAAGCGTGGGGTCGATGGCGGACCAGTCGAGCCGCGCCAGGTCGCGCAGGAGCGCGATCTCGTCGGGCTCCAGCGGCAAGGGAGACGCGGCGTCGAAGAGTCCGCCGTTGAACCAGTCGATGGCCTCGAAGCCGGCGGTACCGCCGCTGGCCATGGCCTCGAACAGGCTGGCGAGCATGCGCGGCAGGGTGTCGGGGCGCTTGTGTCCGGACTCCAGCAAGCGGCTGAAGAGCTGTCGGGGGAGGAGATCGATGTCCTCGGCGAACAGGCAGAACAGGATCTGCTGGCTGAAGTGGGCGACCTGGAACGGGTCGTGACCGCGTTCGCGCCACCGCTGGGCCAGATCGCCGAAGCGTCCGGCCGCCGTCTCGGTCAGGTGCGCGGTGGTGCGTCCGGGGCGTAGCCGCTCGGGATCGGAGAAGGCCCACTTGAGCAGGCGCCGCTTGGCTGGGTCGCGCAGATCCTCAAGGGTGAGGATGTGGACCTCGGGGACGGTGCCGGTGAAAGCGGTATGGATCTGGATCGTGGCGTTGTCGGAGACGATCAGCAGCGGCGGATGTTCGAGGGCGGGGGTGTAGAGCTGGAGCTGTTTCAGCGCCTTGTTGAGATCCTGGCCCGGTCCCTTGTACTCCCAACCAAAGCATCCGCGCTTCCAGACATCGGCCCAGCCGTCGCCGCCTCCCGCCTTCTTGGCACCCTTCTCGAAGCAATACCACTCCCCGGTTGGATCGGCCGAGACCGGATCGGGCTCCTCAAGGAGCTGGCAGAGATCGTAAAAGTGCGATTGCGAGGCGGAGCGTTCCTTGAGGGTGACGCCGCTCCATTTGGCGATGAACTCATCCGGTGTCATCGGGCAGGCTCCTGGTAAGAGGTCGAGGCCGCTATCATGGCCGATAGCCATGGGGAGCGTATCACCGCTTGAGCCTCGGAGCGTACAGGATGGGCATCGCTACGCTCTGCCCATCCTACATTCGCTCGCTGTTGTATCCTGGTTTTGGTGTCCCCGCTCTCGCCGGGATGCTGGTTGGACCATCACAATGGACAGGATTTCATAAGTCATTGTTTTTAAATATTTTCGATCGTGAAGCATCCTGTTCATCCTTTCCATTGACGACCTGTCTTTGGGGATAAGGTTTTCAGGAAATCACCTTGACTAATCCCCCGACCTGGAGCCCATCGCGGATGACTGCCCCATCGCGGATGACTGCCTCTGGCCAAGACCCTTTCGCGCGCGCGACCGTCGGGGAGCCGGTCCGCTCGTCGTGCGCGCGACTGGCCGCGATCCTGGTCTGCGGACCGGCGCGCAGCGGTAAGAGCGAGTGGGCCGAGCGTCTGGCGCGCGACTCGGGTCGCGCCGTGGTTTATGTCGCGACGGCCCGGGAGGATCCGGACGACGCCGACTGGAGCGCGCGGATCCAGGCCCATCGGGTCCGTCGCCCGCCGGATTGGATGACCCTCTGCGCCCCGACCGAGCTGGAGTCGGCGATCGAGGCCCATTCGACGTCGGACCGCTGTCTGCTGGTGGATTCGCTCGGAACCTGGGTGGCGAATCTGATCGAGCTGTCGGAGGAGGATTGGTCGAGCCGGGTGGAAGGCTTGCTCGATGCGCTCGAACGGACCTCGGCGCTGGTTATCCTGGTCGCGGAGGAGACCGGCTGGGGGGTCATCCCCGCCTATCCGGTCGGGCGTCTGTTCCGCGATCGGCTCGGGGCCTTGGCGCGTCGTCTGGGTCCGCGGTGCTCGGCGGCCTATCTGGTGAGCGGTGGCCATGCGCTCGATCTTTCCCGCCTGGGCGTCCCGGTCGACTGAGCCTGGTCGAGCGATGATTCCATCCCACCCATCCGAGCGTCGCGGGCGCGGGCGAACGTTCCTGGTGCTCGCGCTCCTCTGTCTCGGCGTCGGCCCCGCGAGCGGCGATGCCTCGCGGCCGACGGTCATGAGCACCGATTTCTGTTCGGACCTGCTCCTGCTCAACATAGCCGCGCCCGAGCAGATTCTCTCGGTCTCGCGTCGCAGCCGCGATCCTCGGGTGTCGCCGGTCGCGGACCTCGCCCGCCCCTATCCGTCGAACCGGGGTGGCGTGGAGGATGTGCTGCATTTCAAGCCGGACATCGCCCTGGTCTATCAGGGCTGGACCGGGCGGCGGCACGCCGAACGGCTGGCCGGACGGGGCACGCAAATCATCGCGCTGCCCTATCCGAAACGCTGGTCGGATGGGCTGCGGACCACGCGCGAGATCGCCGCCCGGATCGGTCGAGGCGAGGCGGTCGAGGCCAAGGTCGCGGTGGCCGAGCGGCGTCTTCGGGCGCTCGCCCAGCGCTCGCGTCCCTATCGCCTGCTCTATCTGCGCCCGAACGGCGGCACGGCCGGGGAGGGCACCTATATCGACGATCTGTTTCGGCTACTGGGTCTGCGCAATCTGGCCGCCGAGCACGGTCAGTCCGGCTGGGGTCGTTTCCCACTGGAGACCCTGGTGAGCGCGCCGCCGGATGTCTTTCTGCTCGGCTATTTCGATCAGACCCAATCCCCGGCGCGCTCGGCCTATGGCCGGCATCCGCGGCTGCGGGCGATGCTGGAGCGCACGCCCGTGATCGGATTGCCCGGAAACGCCTGGGGTTGCGGTGGACTGGAGCTGATCGACGCGGCCGAGCGTATCGCCGAACAGCTCGACGCCCTGTCGCCCGACCTCGCGCCCTCGCCTTGAGACCGGATCCGTGCGCCAATCGCTGTTTCTGAATGCCATCCTGCTCGCGCTCCTGCTGGCGCTCAGTCTCCTCTCGCTCGGTTTCGGCGAGGCGCCGCTCGGTTTCGGCGAGGTCATCGCTGGCCTGCTCGGCACCGGCTCCGAGGAACAGCGACTGATCGTGCGTGAGATCCGTTTGCCGAGGGTGGTGCTCGCCTGGCTGGTCGGTCTCTCGCTCGGGGCCTCGGGGGCCGCGCTCCAGGGGCTGTTGCGCAACCCGCTCGCCGAGCCGGGGCTGCTCGGGATCTCATCGAGCGCCAGCCTCGGCGCGGTGCTGACGCTCTACTTCGGCGTCACCACGCTCAGTCTCTGGACGGTGCCGGTCACCGCCATGCTCTTCGCGCTGCTGGCGACCCTCCTGCTGTATGCGCTGACGCGCGCCGGCGCGAACAATCCGACCCTGATCCTGGCCGGGGTCGCGCTCTCCTCGCTGGCCGGCGCCCTGACCTCGCTCGCGCTGAATCTGGCGCCCAACCCGACCGATGTGCAGGACATCATCCTCTGGCTGCTCGGCTCCATCAGCGATCGCAGCTTCGATGACGTGCGTCTCTGTCTGCCGTTCGTGCTCCTGGGGCTGACGCTCCTGCTGGTATGCGGACCGGCGCTCGACGTGCTGGCGCTCGGCGAGGCCGAGGCCGGCAGTCTCGGGGTGGATCTGGCGCGGGTGCGCGCGCTCATCATCGCGGGCTCGGCCCTGAGCGTGGGGGCCACGGTCGCGGTGACCGGGACCATCGGCTTCGTCGGACTGGTGGTGCCGCATCTGCTGCGGCGCTTCGTTCGGTTTCGACCGGGGCCACTGGTGCTCTCCAGCGCCCTCGGCGGCGCCCTGCTGGTGCTCGCCGCCGACGTCGCGCTGCGTCTGATCGATACCCCGCGCGAGCTGATGCTCGGGGTGGTGACGGCGCTCATCGGCGCGCCCTTCTTCCTGGCGCTGGTTCTTCGTTCGCGGAGGGACATGCTGTGAGTCTGCTCGCGCTCACGGGTGTCGAGGTTCGGCTGGATGGCAAGTGCCTGGTGCGTGACCTGTCGCTGCGGGTCGCCGAGGGCGAACTGGTCGGCCTCATCGGTCCCAACGGCGCCGGCAAGAGCACCCTGGTCAAGGCGATCGCGCAACTCCTGCCCCATGCCGGGGAGATCCTGTTCCGGGGTCGACCTCTGAGCCGGATGCCGGCGATCGAGCGGGCGACCCGTCTGGCCTATCTGAGTCAGGACGACCGGCTTCAATGGCCGATCTCGGTGGAAGACCTGGTCGCCCTGGGCCGTCATCCCTATCGCGGCGGTTGGTGGCGGGGCGGCGGCGCGCCGAGCGTCTCGGATCGGCGCGCGATCGAGACGGCCTTGCGTGCCACCGATGTCTGGGAGCTGCGCACGCGACGGGTGGATACCCTGTCCGGCGGCGAGCGCGCGCGCGCGCGGCTGGCGCGCGCGCTGGCGGTCGAAGCGCCGCTGCTGCTGGCCGACGAACCGGTCGCCGCGCTGGACCCGCGACATCAGCTTCAGGTCATGGAGTTGCTGCGCGCGCATTGCGGGGATGGCGCGAGCGCGCTGGTCGTACTGCACGACCTGACCCTGGCAAGCCGCTTCTGCGACCGGCTGCTCCTGCTGCATCAGGGGCGCGAAGTGGCGTCCGGGCGGGTCGGCGAGGTCTTGACCGCCGCGCATCTGCGCCAGGTCTATGGCATCCGCGCGGTGATGGGCGATTACCAGGGCCAGGGTTACATCGTGCCCTGGGCCTGCGACGCCGTACCCGCGATTCGTCCCGTCATAGACAGGATTAACAGGATTTCTCAGGATTGACAGGATTTATAAAGCATTGTTTTTAATCCTGTAAATCTTGAATAATCCTGTTAATCCTGTCCAATTCCGGAGCGTTCGGTCGGGTAGGGACTTTCCCGTAAATCAGGCGCGCGACCGCGACCGTCGCCCCCTTGCCATCGGCGCCACGATAGGCCCGCTTTTCGACCAGCAGCTCCGGCGCGCCGGACGCCAGTAGCGCGGCGGCCTCGGCGACGCTGGGCGTGCCGACCTCGCCTGCGACGCGCGTCGAGGGGTTGGGAACGGCGACGGCGGCGAGACTCGCGGCCGGGTAGAGCCGCAGTGGCCAGCCATGGATTCGGGCCAGATCCAGGAGCGCCGATTCATCGGCCTTGCAGGCATGACTGGCGATGCGGCAGACCTCGATCTCGCCGAGCGGCTGCAACGCTTCGGCGATCGCGCACTCCAAGGTCGTCAGCGAGACACCACGCTGACAGCCGATCCCGATCACGATCCTCACTTTCTCAACCATCCGTCGACCGATCCCCATGCCAGATTCCAACGCCTCCAGCCCGCGACATTGCCCCGCGCTCTTCCTGACCGCCAGCGCCTCCGGTCAAGGCAAGACCACCCTGGTCGCCGCGCTGGCGCGTCATCACCATCGTCAGGGCCGGCGGGTGCGGGTCTTCAAGACCGGCCCGGATTTCCTCGATCCCATGATTCTGAGCCGCGCCAGCGGGGCCGAGGTCACGCCGCTTGATCTCTGGATGGTCGGCGAGCCGGAGTGCCGGCGCAAGCTCTACGAGGCCGCCGGGGAGGCCGATCTGATTCTGATCGAAGGGGCGATGGGGCTGTTCGACGGCAGCCCCTCCGGCGCCGACCTGGCCGAGACCTTCGATATCCCGGTCGCGGCGCTGATCGACGCGCGCGGCATGGGCCAGACCTTCGGCGCGCTCGCGCTGGGTCTGGCCAGCTACCGCCCGACCCTGCGTTTCGCCGGGGTCGCGGCCAATCAGGTCGCCGGCGAGCGTCACGCCGAGATGATCCGGGCGGGTATCCCGAAGTCGATCCGCTATCTGGGCGCCATCGCGCGTCTGGCCGAGGCCGCCCTGCCGAGTCGGCATCTGGGACTGGTCCAGGCCGAGGAAATCGCCGATCTCGATCAACGCCTTGAGGCCGCCGCCGACCGACTCGCGGGAACGGCGCTGGCCGAATGGCCCGAACCCGTGACCTTTCATGCGCCGTCCGAGTCCTCGGTCCCGCCACGCCGGCTGGCCGGTCAGCGCATCGCGGTTGCCCGCGACGCCGCCTTTTCCTTCCTCTACGCCGACAACCTGCGCCTGCTCCAGACGCTGGGCGCGGAGTTGAGTTTCTTCTCGCCGCTCACCGATACCGGGGTGAGCGCGGACGCCATCTATCTGCCCGGCGGCTACCCGGAGCTTTATCTCCAAACGCTGGCCACCAATAGCGCGATGAAGAATGCCCTGCGCGCGCATGTCGCCGCGCATCGCCCGCTCTACGCCGAGTGTGGCGGCATGCTCTATCTGCTCGATCGTCTAACCGACAAGACCGGGGGCGAGGCCAATCTGGTGGGGCTGCTGCCGGGCCGGGGCCGAATGCAGCCGCGCCTGGCCGGATTGGGCATGCAGTCGCTCGACACCCCGGACGGTTGTCTGCGCGGACACAGCTTCCATCACTCGACCATGGAGACGCCGATCAAGCCCACCGCCTTCGGCGCCCGCCAGCGCGACGGTCTCCCCGGCGAGCCCTTTTACCGGCACGGGTCGCTGCGGGCGAGCTATCTGCATCTCTATTTCCCCTCCGCGCCCGAGGCGGCGGCGGCCCTGTTCGGCGCCGGGTAGATTCCTGCTCCCCCAACCCCTTGTAAGTTAGTTTTGTCCGGTTGTAGGTTTGTTTTACCCGTCTCAGACCGTAACCCCTCTGATTTCGAGATCGTGGGAGAGCTTGGGTCGATGCGGGGTTTTCCTCAACAACCCGAACAGTTGCCAGGGCGTAAAGCCCGATTCTGCAAGGCGGGGTATAGGGAGGGATGAGCATGCATTCTGAAACCTGTTGGGTTGGTGTAGACGTCTCGAAGTCAACCTT
>NZ_NRRG01000093.1 GCF_016583575.1 Thiocystis violacea | reverse complement strand
GCTTCGGCGCCGAACGGCTCTGTGTCCTCGGATTCATGCTCGATGGACGACCGTTCAAGGTCGAGCATGACATGAGGCTCGTGCTGTATTAGCTAGGCGAGGCTATTCGTTTTGTACTGTACTGAGATAAAAATCATTGACATGGCGCTCAACGGGAGTGGCATTCGCGATACCGCGCGCGTGTTGAAGGTGTCCCAAACCACCGTCATCAAAGAAATAAAAAAGAGTCGTCTCTCAGTTCTGTTAACGAAATCGCACTCGAAAAACTAAAGCTAAGCGAAATTACCGTTGAGATTCATAAAGTTGAGACTGTTGAGGCCGAGCTGGACGAAATGTGGAGCTATGTTCAATGCAAAGAAAAACCACGCTGGCTATGGCCTGCGATCGATCACCAGACGGGTACTGTCCTGGCCTATGTGTTCGGTCGGCGCAAAGATACGGTATTCCTCTCTCTGAAGGCGCCCCTTGAGCCATTCGGTATTACACGCTTTTATACGGACGACTGGGGCGCTTATCCACGCCATTTGCCAGCGCAACAACAGGTCATTAGCAAAGCGAATACCCAAAAAATCGAACGCAAGCATCTTACTCTCAGGACGCGGATTAAACGGCTGGCGCGGAAGACCATTTGTTTCTCAAAGCTCGAAACGAGGCACGATATCGTCATCGGATTGTTTATTAATCGATACGATTTTGGTCGCTCCGTGTAAGCGCCATATCTAGAGCACTACCGTCAGCAACTGGGGTGGACAGTTCGTGACGGCTGTTCCGCGTCTGGAAATTCACGCGAATTCCGGAAAAAAGCTTACTTGGAAGTGAGATCAGCAGGATGATAGGGGCTACGCAAGCGGCTTAGCGCCCATGACGATATGCACGAGCAGCGATATGAGTAGCAACGACCTGTACACACATGACATCCACGCCTGGACATGGCAAACGGCCGAGTTACTCAAACAACGTCGCTTCCAGGACGTCGACGTCGAGCATTTGATCGAGGAGTTGGAGAGCATGGGGCGACGTGATCGCCAGGAGATGGTTAGCCGACTCAAGATATTGCTCGGGCATTTGCTCAAATGGCAATACCAGCCGACGCATCGTTGCGGTTCCTGGCGTGGCTCCATTCTGGAGCAACGGCTGCGAATCCGCGACTTGTTGCAGGATTGTCCCAGCCTGAAGCCGTTTTTGCCCGAGGCCGTTGTCGCCGCTTACGCGGATGGCGCTAAACTGGCCAGTAAAGAAACCGGGCTGCCCATTGCGCACTTTCCAGCTCACCCCCAGTATCCACTTGCGTCATTGCTGGACGACGATTGGATGCCAGAATAACACCGGTTGCGGGACGGGTTCTACATCAAAAGGTGCTGGATGTCCGTGATGACCGCTTTGAGTTTGATCGGACTGGATTGCTTTCCGCACAACTCCGGCACCACACTGATCGAATCGCTCTACATGGGCGTCCCCTTCGTCACCCTAGCCGCGCGCCCAAGCGTGGGGCGGATCGGCAGCATGATGTTAGCGGGCGCGGGTCACGACGAGTGGATCGCCGACAGCGAGGACGACTACATCGACAAGGCGGTGGCGCTGGCCTCCGATCTGGAACAACTCGCGCGCATTCGCGCCGGATTGCGCGGCGAGTTGGAGGCCGGACCCTGGCGCGACGAGGCCGGGTTCGCGCGTCGGGTCGAACAGGCCTATCGCGAAATGTGGCGGCGCTGGTGCGCGGACGAAGCGTAGGACACTAAACGCATGGCCACGCAACTTAATCGACTCGCGGATAATCTGCTGGCGCTGTTAAGAGCAGGCCAGCTTGCGCAGGCCGAGGCGGTTGCGCGCACACTCACGCAACGAGAACCACGCAATGCCTTTGGCTGGAAAGTGTTCGGTTCTTTACTGGCGCGTGACACGGACCGTCTGGAGGAGTCCGTGGAGGCACTGGAGCAGGCCCGTCGTTTGGCGCCGCAGGATGCCGAAACGCTCAATAGTCTTGCGCAGGCTCGACAGGGCCTGGGACACTTGGACGAAGCCATCGAACTCTATCGTCACACGCTGATCCTGCAACCGGAACGTCCCGAATTTTGGAATAATCAGGGGCTGGTTCAACAAGAATTGAAACGGCTGGACGAGGCGCTTGAAAGTTACGACGAGGCACTCAGGCGTCAGCCCGACTTCATCAAGGCGCACAACAATCGCGGGAGTGTGCTGAGGGAACTGGGCCGCATGCCAGAGGCATTGGCAAGCCATGAGCGGGCGCTGGCGCTCGATCCGAACCATGCCGATAGCGCGTTTCAGCGGGGTCTTGTCCTCCATGAACTGGGGCGCTTTAATGATGCATTGAATGCCTATTCGCAAGCTCTGGCGCTTGCTCCGCTATCCGTTCTCGCCTTGACCAATCGTGGCAACATCTTGCGAGTGCTTGGCCGCTACGACGAGGCGCGAACGAGTCTGGATCTGGCGCTGGCGATCCAGCCGGCTTCCTGCGAGACATTGAACAACCTGGGTATCCTGTTGTACGAACTCGGTCAGCTCGACAATGCTTTAGAGGTGCTGGACGCCGCGCTGTATATCAGACCCGACGATGCCGAGGCGCTGACCAACCGCGGCAATGTGCTCAAGGATCAAGGGCGGCTGGACGAAGCGCTATTCTGCTACCGGCGGGCATTGGATCGGCAACCGGAGTTACTCTTCCCCATGCAGAATCGCTTGTTTTGCCTTAATTATCAGGCCGGCATCCCGCACCGTCGGGTGTTTGATGAACATTGCTCCTTCGAGCGGGATCAGGCCGCCAGGATCGCCCGACTTCCCGCAGTCAGACCTGTCGCCAAAGACTCGGAGCGACGACTGCGGATTGGCCTGGTCTCGGGCGACTTCCGATTTCACTCGGTGGCCTTCTTTATGCTGCCGATCCTGGAGCAACTCGACCGCCAAGAGTTCCAGGTGTTTTGCTATTCCACTGACCCCAGACGGGACGAAGTGACACAGGCGTTTCAGCGTCTGGCCGATGGTTGGATCGATGCCGCGGGGCTGCGGCCTATCGCGCTGGCGGAGCGCATTCGCCAGGATGGCATCGATCTGTTGTTTGACCTCAGCGGGCACACCGAGGGTAACGCCCTGCTGGCCTTTGCCGCCAAGCCCGCGCCAGTGCAGCTCACCTGGATTGGCTACCCCAACACCACCGGGCTGACGTCCATGGACTATCGTCTGGTGGATGCCGTGACCGACCCACCGGGAGAAGCCGACACCTGGCATTCGGAGCGTTTGATCCGACTCCCCATGGGTTTTCTCTGTTATCGTCCCTGGGATTTAGGTGTTGTGCTGGCGGTCGGTCCACCGCCCTGCCTTGAGAGTGGCCGGATCACCTTTGGCTCCTTCAACAATCTCGCCAAAGTGACGCCCACTACCCTTGAATTGTGGAGCGATGTTCTGCAACGAATGCCAGATGCACGCTTGTTGCTTAAAAGCCATACTGCGGCGGATCTTAAAAGCTGGAACTCCACGGCCGCCTATTTCGTGACGCGCGGTATTGCACCGGAACGTGTGGAGCGTCTCCCCCGCGCGCCCTCGTATCAGGCGCATCTTTTGCAGTATCGGCGTATCGACGTGGCACTCGACACCTATCCCTATCACGGCACCACGACGACCTGCGAGGCGCTTTACATGGGCGTACCAGTGGTGACACTCGCGGGTGATCGGCATGTCTCGCGGGTGGGAGTCAGTCTGCTGACCCGTGTCGGTCTGACCGAACTGATTGCGCACTCTGGCGAGAATTATGTAGAGATCGCCGCTGATCTCGCGCACGATCAGGAACGTCTCAGCGGTTTGCGTGGCGGTTTGCGCGAACGCCTCGAACGCAGCCCGCTACGCGACGAAATCGGCTTTACCCGGACACTGGAAGGTGCCTTGCGCCAGATGTGGCGCATCTGGTGCGCTGGCGAGTCGCCCCGCGTGTTTGAGGTTCGGCCAGGCACTGCGTCCCATGGGCGACTATAGGCCGTCGATGATCAGGCAGGATTCGCAAGCATGACCGACACTCAAGCCCCCCGATCAACACGTCACTGGCCATCAGGATGAATCAATACGCGGACATCTACGAACGGGATCTCAACGCCTGGATCGAAACTCAGGTGCGGCTATTGAGGCAGGGCCAAACCCGAGAGATCGACGTCGAACACCTCATCGCGGAACTAGAGGACATGGGAAAAAACAACCTCCGCGAGCTCGAAAGCCGTTTGTCATCTTGATCGCCCATTTGCTCAAGTGGCAATTTCAACTGGAGACCCTTGCGGCGCAATGGAAGGAATTCGAGGAAAAAAGCTGGCGCAAGACCATGATCGAGCAACGTGTTCAACTCCTGTTTTTGATCAAGGAAGTTCCGAGTTTAAAAGCATCGTTCCAACTGGCCATGGAAGAAGCTTATCCCGAGGCGCGGCGGGTAACAATCAAGGAACCAATTTATCTCCTGGGCTGTTTCCGACCGTCTGCCCTTACTCAATAGCGGAAATTCTGGATGAGGATTTCTATCCAGAGACATCGGATAACTGAATTAAAGATCGAATCTCGAATTTCAACTGAGAGAACATGATGAATCAAAACCGTTGGCCGACCCAATTGGCTTCCTATTCCTACGCCCAGCCACTTCTGATCGGATGGCAGATTGCGGATCACTCCATCGATCCATATTGGCCAGAATATGAACAGGCACTGAATACCTACCTGGCATCACAAGACGAAACCTGCACCCTCGGCGAGCGATATGGCTGGCTAAACAAGAGCAGGAATCAATTCCATGCGCTTGCTACGAAAGGGGATGGGCATATAGGCACCAGTCTTGCCTTGATCCGCCTGAATTCCGAGCTAGGGAATTGTCAGGCCGCCATGGATACGATCGAGCAAATGCTGAAGTTGATGCCCTGGCTGGCGGAAGCGCTTCCGGATGATTTACAGATCCATATCAATCGCCCTTTTTTGGCACCTATCGCCTCATTCGATAATCGGTTTGTGGAAGGCGACTTGGGGCAATGGCTGCAGGCAGCGATTATGGAAACCCTGGAAACCCTGGAGAAGCAAGAACAGCCGATGTCCTGACTAGCAGGCCGGCGCCAGACTATACTAACAGTTAAAAACGATCATTGATGAAAAAGCAAAGCGATGGAGAGTCGACAGTCACTATATCAGACGATCGCCCGTTGACGGCCAAACTAAGAAAAAATCTGGCTGGACGATTTAATAAAGATGAAGCGATGGCTCCAGATGCTTGTGCTAGATCAAGTGCCGATCCACGGGTGCTTCATTTGTCTACCCTGGATTGCGCGGGTGCGGGTGTCGCCGCTTATCGTCTTCATACAGGATTGCGCCGGATTGGCTTGCAATCGAGCATGTGCGTGCTGCACAAAGCCACCAAGGATCCGACTGTTCATGTTATTCAAGGAATACAGGACTCCGGCATTGACCGTCAGATCGTCTCGCTATGGCCGCATTTGCTCGCTCGATGGGGCCATACGCTGCGAAATTTCCCCAATCGATCCCGGACTCTATCTTTTTTTTCGACCCCGGACGCAATTGTCCCTATAAAACAACAAGTCAAGAATGCGGACATCATTAACATGCACTGGGTTGCTGGCATGTTGGATATCCAGGCGATGCCGGAGCTTTTCAGGGGCAAGAAGCTGTTCTGGACGCTGCATGACATGAACCCATTCACCGGTGGTTGTCATTATGCGCAGGATTGCAGGCGCTATGAGCAGGGCTGCCACCATTGCCCACAGTTGGGGCCAGGCTCCGACGATCGGGATCTCGTGCGTGAGATCTGGATTCTTAAGCGTGATCATTATGACGCGCTTAACCTCACCGTGATAACCCCCAGTCGATGGCTGGGGCAGTGTTCGCAAAACAGTTTGCTTCTGGGACGTTTTCCACATCGGGTCATTCCTTATGGGCTCGATCTGGAAGAGTATTTTCCGTTGGAACCAGCACAGGCTCGCCAGCAGCTTGGTCTGCCGCAGGATGCGCATGTCATCCTTTTTGGCGCCTCGGAAGTCGGCGATTACCGGAAAGGATTCGATTTGTTTCGTAATGCCATTGATTCCTTGGCCCAGTTGACAAAGAACAAACCTCAAGGAATTATCCTGGCGGCATTCGGTCAATCGGGAGATCTTGACTCACTTAAAACACCTTATCGTTTTCATGCGCTTGGCCACCTTGATACGGCATCACAACTACGTGCCGCTTATTCGGCGGCGAATGTGTTCGTGATTCCGACCCGGGAAGACAACCTGCCGAATACTGTCCTTGAAAGCATGGCCTGCGGGACGCCCGTCGTTGCCTTCGATCTGGGAGGACTGCCCGATATGATCATTCATCGTCAAACAGGGTATCTAGCCCCCTTTCCTGACGTTGAAGAGATGGCCAGAGGGATTGACTGGATCATTCAGCAGGGTGCGGCTTCGTTCCAGCAGCGTTGTCGCGAGCATGCGTTGCAGCATTACTCCTTGAGCAAACAGGCCGAGCGATATATGGCGTTATATGGCGAGATTCCTCAATCCGAGCAGTCGGACAGTGCCGCTAATAGAGTGGGTCATGCACGCTAATTATGCAGTTCGGTATAGGCTCGAATATAATCGAAAAGACCAAGATGATGCTTGATCAAGAGCGCGACCGATTTCTAAAGCTTCTTGACCAGGCGCGAGAGGCATTGACCCATAAGGATTTCGCTTCCGCGCTTCAGCGAGCAGCCGACATCAAAGCCACACGTTTACCGATCAAGGGAACGGACCAGGTGCGTGGAAAGGCCTTTCTGGGTTTAGGGGCGACTCAGGCGGCCATCGAGGCGTTCAGGGAGGAATTGCGCTGTTTCCCGGAGAATCCAAAGCTGCGAAAACAGTTAGCGCAGCTGACTGCCTGGCGATCTCATCCATCGTCTCATGCCGATGAGTGTGATGCTCTGATCTGGCGGGTTCGCGAGTATACGATGCTGAGCCCTGAACGACTTCGATCCCTTTACACACTAGTGAAGCGGATTTGCCAGGAGGATCGACCTGGATGTTTTGTCGAATGTGGCGTGGCCGCGGGCGGTTCCTCGGCGCTGATCGCCTGGGTCATCAATCGCTATTCCAAGCGGCTACGTCAGCTCTTCTGTTTTGATACATTTGAGGGCATGCCCGATCCGGGGGTGGAGGATCGGATGGCGGGTAATATATCGGCATCTCAGTCGGGATGGGGCGCTGGAACCTGTCGAGCGCCCGTCGAATCCTTGGACGCCATCTGTAATACATTAGGCGTATTCCCGATTGTTCGCCCAGTCCAGGGATTATTCCGCGATACTTTACCAAAATGGCGCGAGACCTTAGGAGAGATCGCCTTTCTGCACATGGACGGCGATTGGTATGAATCTACCCATGACATTTTGTCCAATTTATACGAGCAGATTTCACCGCACGGATATATCCAGATCGATGATTATGGACATTGGAGCGGTTGTCGCAAAGCCGTGCACGAATTTGCTGCTCAACGCCGGCTGAAGTTTGATTTTCATGATATCGACGCGACCGGCGTTTGGCTGGAAAAGATACCGTGGAATCCATCGGAGAAGCGGCTCTTGAATCTGGGCTGCGGCAACCGATACCATGGTGACTGGATCAATGTCGATTTCACTTCGTCTTCCGATCAGGTTATCTCGTATAATCTGCTGCAAGGAATTCCGTTCGAAAAAGCAAGTTTCGACGTTGTCTACCACTCGCATATTCTGGAACATTTTCCAAAATCACAAGCACCGTCTTTTCTCCTGGAATGCTATCGGGTTCTTAAGCGAGGGGGGATCCTGCGAATCGCGGTTCCCGACTTGGAAGCCATTGCGCGCGACTATCTGCGCTGGCTTGAGCTTTCGTTAGAAGGGGATCCTGATGCACAACGGAATTACGATTGGATCGTATTGGAAATGTTCGATCAAATGGTCCGCAACAGATCTGGCGGTGAGATGTTGCGGTATTGGCGGCTCAATCCCATGCCGGCCGAGGATTATGTAATTCAGCGTATGGGCTCGGAAGTCAAGCAGGTCATCAGCTATATCCGAGTATCGGCAACGGGTTATCCAGTTCAAAATGATCAAGCATTGAAAGATCCTGAACAGATAGGCCGATTTCGCCTGTCTGGAGAAATTCATCAGTGGATGTACGATCGCTATTCTCTGAGTAAATTGCTTCAAGATACTGGTTTTGAACACATATCCGTCTGCCGTGCGGACCAGTCCGCTATTCCTTATTTCAATGAATACCTGCTGGATATCGAAGCGGACGGATCGGCAAGGAAACCGGATTCATTGTTTATGGAAGCGCAAAAACACTAAGAGGCTGTCTAAGAGACTGTATAGGAACTTTTCGCTATAGATAAACCGAATTAACACCTGAATCCGTGATCTGAATGACGCGGCAACGTCCTCTTGGCAAATAGCGATGCCGGAATTCATTTCAGCGACGCGAATAGCGCCCGGGCGGGGACGAATCGGTCCACGGAAGGGCGGTTGGGCGAGAAGCTGCGGGCGACAGACAAAAGGATA
>NZ_NRRG01000092.1 GCF_016583575.1 Thiocystis violacea | reverse complement strand
CGGTTTCTGGCGCCGCTTCGGGCTGCATGCCATCGACACGGTCGGCCTGGTGCATGCCATGATCCTGCGCATCCAGGCCCTGCTGCTGCCAATCCAGACCCTGGTCCTGGGCGGGCATTGAGGCGGCCAGGCGGTCTGTCAGGCGTCTTGCTCGTTCTCTAGCGCCTTGTCCGTGATCTCCTTGTAGAGATGGACCGCGCGGGCATACAGCGGCCCGAATTTGGGTCGCTTGTCCACGAACCGCTTGATGTGCTCGGCGTCTTCCATGACGTGTTTGAGGTGCTCGATATCGGAGTCGTCGAGCGCCTCGCCGCGGTCGACCTTGGCCTTGATATCGAGCGCGCGCGGGAGCCGGAATTTCTCGAAGCGGTCGAGAATGGTGACGAGCGTACCTTCTTCATGTGACATTTCGGTCATGGTGTCCTCCGGGACAGGGTTATGAGTGGTTGGTGGTTGGTGGTTGGTGGTTGGACGTTCGGCGCGGGTGGCATGCCGGCCGTAGATGCAGACGTTGACGCCATCCGCCGTGACGCTGACACCCGTCGGGAAGCGGGTGCCAGGGCGGATTGGATATGGTGGCGTGGTCGCGACGTGCCGCGGCTCCTTCGTTGGCGGCCTGCATGAGTCCCGGACCGCCGCCGGTGACGATGTCGCCGTCCATGCTGGCCAGCTCGGCGGCGAGGCGTTTGACCTCCTCATAAACCCAGTGTCCGGGCTGGGTGCGCGCCGAGCCGAAGATGGTCACCCGGAAGCGCTCGCGCTTCGAGGGCCGCAGCCGGGTCAGGTTGTTGACGAGGGTCCAGAGCCCGAAAACGGTGTCGACCAGGATGCGTCTGACCCCTTCCTCATCGGCCAGACTGACGGTGGTTGGGTGGCTCGGCTCGGTCATTGACGCTCTCCTCGGTTGTCCTCTTGTCTCGCACGACCTCGGGGCGGCCAGACCGGTCGCCTGGGGCCAGGTGCCCAAAGCGACCGACCTGGTCGCGAGGCATATTCAATAGGGCCAAACCCACTCATCGACATCCGGCTTATCGATGCCATGCTCGTAGGCGTAGTTGCGGCAGTCGATCTGCATGTCGCGCAACTTCTCCTTCACATGCGCGCCCGAGACCTGTAGGCGCGGAACCCGGTTGATGACGTCGATGGCGAGACTGAAACGGTCGATCTCGTTCTGGATCGCCAGCTCCAGCGGGGTGTTGATGTTGCCTTTCTCCTTGTAGCCGCGCACGTGCAGGTTCTTGTGGTTGGTGCGGCGGTAGGCGAGGCGGTGGATCAGCCAGGGGTAGCCGTGGAAGTTGAAGATGACCGGCTTGTCCTTGGTGAAGAGGCTGTCGAAGTCCGCGTCGGTGAGTCCGTGCGGATGCTCGCCGGCGGGCTGGAGCTTGAAGAGATCCACGACGTTGATGAAGCGCAGCTTGATGTCGGGGAAGTGCTCGCGCAGCAGGGCGGTGGCGGCCAGGGCCTCCTTGGTCGGGATATCGCCGCAGCCGGCGAGCACCGCATCCGGCTCGCTGCCCTGGTCGTTGCTCGCCCAGTCCCAGATGCCGATGCCCTTGGTGCAGTGCTTGATGGCGGCGTCCATGTCCAGGTACTGCAAGTGATTCTGCTTGTCGCAGACGATTACGTTGATGTCGTCGCGGCTGTTCAGGCAGTGATTGACCGTGGACAGCAGGGTGTTCACATCCGGCGGCAGATAGATGCGCGTGACCTCCGGATTCTTGTTGACCACCACGTCCAGGAAGCCGGGGTCCTGATGGGTGAAGCCGTTGTGGTCCTGACGCCAGACGGTGGAGGTTATCAGCAGATTCAGCGAGGAAATGCGCGCGCGCCAGGGGATCTCCTCGCAGATCGCCAGCCACTTGGCGTGCTGGTTGTACATGGAGTCGATGACGTGGACGAAGGCTTCATAGGTGGCGAAGAAGCCGTGGCGCCCGGTCAGCACATAGCCCTCGTACCAGCCTTCGAGCGTGTGCTCGGAGAGCATCTCCAGCACCCGGCCATCGGGTGACAGCTCGCCGCCGTCGGCGTCCTCCGGCTTGTAATCGCAGAGCCAGAGCTTCTTGCTGACGGCGTAGACGTCGTCGAGCTTGTTGGAGCTGTTCTCGTCCGGGCCGAAGACACGGAAGTTGTCCATGTTCTTGGCCATGATATCGCGCAGCAGGGCGCCGGTCGGCTTGGTGTTGAAGGCGCGCATGGTGCCGGGCTTCTCGACCGCAAGCGCATAGTCGCGGAAGTCCGGCATCCGCAGCGCCCGGCGGATCAGTCCGCCGTTGGCGTGGGGGCTGGCGCTCATGCGCCGCGTGCCCTCGGGGGCGAGCGCCTTCAACTCCGGAATCAGCGTGCCCTTCGCGTCGAATAGCTCGTCCGGTTTGTAGCTGCGCATCCAGTCTTCGAGCTGCTTCAAGTGCGCCGGGTTGTTGTGCATCCCCGAGAGCGGCACCTGATGGGCGCGCCAGAAGCCCTCGACTTTGTGGCCGTCGACCGACGCGGGGCCGGTCCAGCCCTTGGGGGTGCGCAGTACGATCATCGGCCAATGGCAGCGGGTGGCCCGACCGCTGGCGCGGGCGGCCTGCTGGAAGGCGCGGATCTCGGCGTGGCAGGCATCCATCGTGGCCGCCATCACCTGATGCATGACCATGGGGTCATCGCCCTCGACGAAGTGCGGCGTCCAGCCATAGCCGCGCATGAGATCGGCCAGCTCTTCATTGGGGATACGTGAGAGCAGGGTCGGGTTGTTGATCTTGTAGCCGTTGAGATGAAGGATCGGCAGCACCGCGCCGTCGCGGATGGGGTTGAGGAACTTGCTCGAATGCCAGGAGGTGGCGAGCGGCCCGGTCTCGGCCTCGCCGTCGCCCACGGCGACCGCGACCAAGAGGTTCGGATTGTCGAAGGCGGCACCGAAGGCGTGCGAGATGGAATAGCCCAGCTCGCCGCCCTCGTGAATGGAGCCGGGGGTCTCGGGCGTGCAGTGCGAGCCGATGCCGCCGGGGAAGGAGAACTGCTTGAAGAAGGCTTTCATGCCTTCCTCGTCCTCGCTCTTGTTGGGGTAGATCTCGGAGTAGGTGCCTTCCAGATAGACCGGGGCGAGCACGCCGGGCGCACCGTGGCCGGGGCCGGCGAGGAAGATGGCCTCCTGGTCGTGCGCCTTGATGATGCGGTTCAGGTGCACGTACATGAAGGACAGACCAGGACTCGCGCCCCAATGACCGAGCAGGCGGCTTTTCAGATGCTCCTCTTTGAGCGGCTCCTTGAGCAGCGGGTTGTCGCGCAGATAGATCATGCCGACCGCCAGATAGCAGCAGGCGCGCCAGTAGGCGTCGAGCTTGGTGAGCTGGTCGGCGTTCAGCGGCGTTGGAATCTTCTCGGGCACGGAGTCTCTCCTCTGTCGATCGTCTGTGAATTGGCCCTTGGTCCAAGGATGTCTTGGCTCTTGGGGGGGGCGCGGCGAGCCACCCAGCGAACCTGGCCGAAGGACTCAGTCGATATAGCCCTTCTGATGCTGATCGTAGAGATAACCGCCGATCGCCCCGGCGCCCACGCCGATAAGGGCGCCCTTGCCAGCGTCTCCGCTCAATGACCCGATCAGAGCACCACCAGCGGCACCCATGGCCGCGCCGCTCCCAGCGCGGCTTCCAGTCGTGGTCCCGCAGCCGGACAGGCAGAGCGCCAGCGACAGGCTCGCAAGCAGGGCAAGGTTCTTCTTCATGGCATGAGCTCCTGAATTTCGCGATGGGACGCCAAGGCCGTACCGAAGCACGGCTATTTCCGACATGGATACTTGGCCGCAAGGGCGTGCACCACGCCAACCACGGGCGGCTCGGCCATCAACCCCGCATCCTTGGCGTGCGCGTCACCCCAGGCGAGAAAGGCCTGCTTGGCATTCTCTATGGTCGCGCCCCTGGGATAACAGACAAGACGCTTCAGCTTGCGACGGTCGCTGATCTCGTCGTGGTACTGCACGGTCGCCTGGAGGAAGGCACGGCACGCCTGATGGGCCACCGCGTACTCCGCCGCCTCCGACCCGACCGAGCACGCCTCATGGAGTCTCGCGGTGGTATCGAGGCGAAAGTCCGCGTCCTCGACGGCCGGAGCGGCCTGGCTGAGCCACCGCTGGCGAGGGTCAAGGCCAGCGTAAAGGTCTGTCGATTGCTCATCTGGCACCCTCCCGAGAGCGGTTGGTTAGTTCGCGCACCGGACTCCGCGGTCACACCCAAGTGCCACCGCGAGACCTGCCTAAATATACGCAAATCCTTTGCCAACCGCGCGCGAAGCCTGGCTCGGTGCGGCGAATCGAGCCAGATCAGTGGCTTGGAAGGACTCCCTGGACTGACCGAAAGGCACCAAGGAAACTGGCGCCCACGACATATCGGAGTTTCTACGCCTGACCCGATCCAGGGCGTCCGATGCCCAGCCGTTTCATCCGCGATTCGAGCGTGGTCGGCTTGAGCCCGAGCCGCTCCGCGGCGCCGCCGGCACCGCGGATCCGCCAGCCGGTCAGCTCCAGGGTTTGCAGGAGATGCGCACGCTCGTTGGACTCCAGGGTAGCGGGCGAGGGCTTCGGCGCTACCGGCACGCGGCCAAGCTGAATCCTCAGGGTTCGATCGCGGGTCAGGATCATCGCCCGCTCGATGAGGTTGCGCAGCTCGCGCACGTTTCCCGGCCAAGGATAGTCGAGCATCGCCGCCATGGATTCCTCGGCGACGTGCTCGATCGGCTTGCCCATCGACTCGCCGAGCGCCTGGATCAACTCCCAGGCCAACAGCGGGATGTCCTCGCGACGCTCGCGCAGTGGGGGCACCTGGATGGGGAAGACGTTCAGCCGATAGTAGAGATCCTCGCGAAAGACGCCGCGTGCGACCGCTTCGGCCAGATCCCGATTGGTGGCGGCGATCAGGCGCACGTCGGACTGAATGGTCTGGATGCCGCCGACACGCTCGAAGGAGCCGTCCTGAAGCACCCGTAGCAGTTTCGACTGGAGTTCGAGCGGAAGCTCGCCCACTTCGTCGAGAAAGAGCGTCGCGTGGTCCGCCAGCTCGAAACGCCCCCGCTGACGGGCCAGGGCCCCCGTGTAGGCGCCCTTCTCACGCCCGAACAGCTCGGACTCGATGAGGGAGGCGGGCAGGGCGGCGCAGTTGACCTTGATCATGGGCCGGTCGTGGCGCTTGCTCTGGCGGTGGATGGCGTCCGCCAGCACCTCCTTGCCGGTGCCGGTCTCGCCGAGCAGGAGCACGGCCGCATGGGTCGGGGCAACCTGGGCGATCTCATCCAGCACCTGGATGAAGACGGGCGAGCGGCTGGTCAGAGCCCGTCCGGTCCGCGCGCAGCCAGCCTGGCGCAGATAGAGGTTCTCCGCTTCGAGACACTCCTTCAGCCGCGTGATCTCGGCGAGCGCCGCCGCCAGCTCGGCCTCGCGGCGGCTGCGTGCCAGGGCCTGGGCGAACACCTCGCCGACGATCTTGAGTCGGACGACCAGATCCTGCGGCCAGGAACGAGTGCGACGAAAGGCGTTGAATCCGATCGCGCCGATGATCCGGCCGCCGACCCGCAGGGGAATGGTCAAATTGGACTTGAGCCCGACACGCTGGCAGTACGCAGTCTCCGCCGTGGCCTCGCACGGAAGATCCGTGGGAATCTCGGGAAGCACGATGATCTGGCCCGCGCGCAATGCCTTGAAATACCAGGGCAGCGGCGGCATCGGGGCACGCGGAAGGGGCTCGACGCCGTTGCGGGCCGCCGAGCACAGCACCTCGATCGGCCCGTCGTCGCCCACGAATTCGCCGAACGAGCCGCGGTCGAAATCGAGGAATTCGAGCAGACGCGCGAGGGCCTGCTCGATCTCCTCGATCAGCCGCCCGGCGGGGAGGTCGGTGAAGAGCGCCGACAGATCCCCGAGCAGGCGCTCGAATGCCAGGCGCTCGGCGTGCGCCAGTTCCGCCGGATCTGGCCGGCGCCAGGTTTCCGCGTCGGCCCTCGCATGGCCGACCGGCATGGTGCCATCGTGACTGGTCGCGGCTGGGCTCGACATCCATCGCCCTCAGTACAGCTCGGGGATGACCTTGAGCGGATGGTCCGGCTCCCGATACCCATCGGGTTTCTGTCGCTTGGGCAGGGCGATTCGCTCGCGCGGCAGTTCCTCGTAGGGGATCTGGGTCAGGAGGTGGCGAATGATGTTGAGCCGGGCGCGCTTCTTGTCGTCCGAGCGGGCGACATGCCAGGGCGCGAAATCGGTATCCGTGGCCGCGAGCATGGCGTCGCGCGCCCGCGAGTAGTCGTACCAGCGGCTGTAGGACTTAAGATCCATCGGCGAGAGCTTCCAGAGCTTGCGCCCGTCCTCGATACGCGCCTCTAGGCGCCGGGTCTGCTCCTCGGGGCTCACTTCCAGCCAGTACTTGAGCAGGATGATGCCGGAGTCGATCATCGCCTGCTCGACCATGGGGGTCATCTGGAGGAAGCGCTCGGTCTGCGCCTCGGTGCAGAAGCCCATCACCCGCTCGACCCCGGCGCGGTTGTACCAACTGCGGTCGAAGATGACGACCTCGCCGGCCGCCGGGAAATGGCGCATGTAGCGCTGGATGTACATCTGGCTCTGCTCGCGCTCGGTCGGCGCCGGCAGGGCCACCACCCGGAAGATACGTGGGCTGACCCGCTCGGTGATGGCCTTGATGGTGCCGCCCTTGCCGGCGCCGTCGCGCCCCTCGAAGACGAGGCAGACCTTGACTCCCTGGTGGCGCACCCATTCCTGGAGCTTGACCAGCTCGACATGCAGCGTCGCCAGCTCGCGGTCATAGACTTTCGCCTTGATCTTGGTGGCGTCCTGGTTCTCTGTCCCGTCTTTTGTCTTCTGGCTCTTCCTGGCGTGCTTGCTCATGTCCCGGACTCCCCTGGTTGGTGGCCGCCGGCGGCGGACTTGTCACTTCAATTTTTAATTATCGATCAAAAGTCTGGATCGCGGCGTATCCCGCGACCGCCATCGGCGGATGCCCGACGCACGATGGCGATCCGACGTCTCGTGTTAACTCCGACATATCGGAGGTTCGGGTGTCCGCTCTATTTTGGGAACGAACAGGTGGTCTCTCCAAGTCGCTGATTCGGCGGATGGTGCGAAGCCCTTGATGGACCACCTCGAAGTTGGCGGGGCTCTTGCTTAGATAGTCGCATGGTCCATCCGAGTGTCGTCGAGTCCAATGATTCGATTCTCCTTGAGCGTCCTGGTCGCGCCCTCCGCCCGCGACGACTTCCTGAAGACTGTCCGAGCGCTCCTTGAGCCGACGCGGGTCGCGCCGGGCTGCGTCGGCTGCCGGCTCCATGAGGATATCGAGGAGCCAGACTCCTTCATGCTGGTAGGAGAATGGACCTCGCAACCGGAGCTGGACCTGTACCTCGGCTCCGACGCCTGCAAGACCCTGATCGCGGCGATGGAGCTGTCGCGGCGGCCGCCGCTGATCCGCTTCGACGAGATCGCGTCGCGCGCGGGCATCGAGGTGATCGAGGCCGCGCGACGTGCCCGTGGACTGCTCCAGGACTTTTCGTCCGATGCCTCCCTGGACAGCGCGTGAGCGTGGCCCGGATGCCGATCCGCTACGCCGACTATCTCCATGCCAAGCCACGCCCAACTTGATGGGTCCGAAGACGGTTCACCCCACCAAGGAGTCCGCGCGAGGCCATCGCGCATCCGATCCGCAACCCAGAAGAGGACCGCTGCATGAAACCCTTTGCCAAGTCCCTGACGGCGCTCCTGCTGGCGAGTCTCGCCAGCGCGAGTCCCGTGCTCCTCGCCGAGGCGCCGGCGCGGGAGCCCGTCCAGCTCCCCGGCATGCCTGTCATCGAACCCGCGGCCATGCAGGCCCTCGTGCGCATGGGCGCCTATCTGCGCACGCTCCAGTCCTTCAGCGTGCGGGTCGATGACGCGATCGACGAGGTGCTGGACTCCGGTCAGAAGATTCAGCTCACCAAGACCGTCGAGCTCCAGGTGCGCCGCCCCGACCGGCTGCGCGCCGACGTCGAGACCGACCGCAAGGCCCGTGAGATCTATTACGACGGCCAGACCTTCACCCTGGTGGCGCCCGAGACCCGCTACTACGCCTCGGTCCCGGCCCCGCCCACCATTCGCGAGATGCTGGACAAGGTCCAGTCCAAGTTCGACATCGAGCTGCCGCTCGTGGATCTCTTCCACTGGGGCGGCGAGGACGACGCCTCCGGGGCGATCCGGGATGCCATGCACATCGGCACCAGCCGGATCGCGGGCCAGTTGGCCGATCACTATGCCTTCCGCCAGACCGACGTCGATTGGCAGATCTGGATCGCGCAAGGGGACGCCCCCTTGCCGTTGCGCTATGTGATCACGACCAAGGATGTGCCGGGCGAGCCGCAATTCGTGGCCAACCTGACCTGGGACACGACCGCCCGGCCCGAGGACGCGGTCTTCACCTTCACCCCCACGAGCGACGACCACCGCATCGAGATCGTCGCCACCGACACCGCCCCCGCGACACCCTAACGGAGCCTCCAAGATGAAGCCTGCTCTCAAGCGATCCATCCTGATGGGCGCCCTGGCCCTCGTCTTCACCAGCCTGACCCTGATGACCCAGGAGGCCGACGCGCGCGGAGGTGCGCGTGCGTCCGCCAGGGTCTCCGTGCATGGCGGAGGCGGACGTCCGCCTCCGCCATGCACGGA
>NZ_NRRG01000091.1 GCF_016583575.1 Thiocystis violacea | reverse complement strand
CAGTCCAGGTGAGTGGCGAGCAGGGTTCGGAGCCGTTTGACGGTACGGATTTCAGACATCAGGACATTGGGGGCAGAATCTCATGGCGATGTCATTATAATCAATATCTTAATGTGAAATGCACTGTACTGAGGCGATAACTATAAGAATCCAGATAAACGGAGAGGTTACCAACCATGTTTTTCAACACAGCATCGGTTTCGCTACCAATAGCGTTAGCCATGAGCTGCTATTTCCAAAGAAAATTTTGCCCTGTAAATAATATTTGCAAATCATAAGGTTATACCAAGCTAGCAAAGTAGAATTAGGCGGTCAGATTTATCTTTGAAGCCTTTTGCGGCTTGAGGCCAACGCGACGCATGATGGAGACGGTCACCATGCGATCCTTGACCCTCCTGAGAAAACATGACATGGGTGGCCTAGCTAGGCGCGCGGCGGCTTTTGCGTGACATCCAACGCCGTGATGGACGAAATGAGTCGGGCGTATCTGGGACATCATTTGAGCCAAAGACAGACGTTAACTTCCGAACCAAGGCACCCTGAACGGGTCTTTCGACCCGTATCCGGACTTTCAGTCCGTAACCTCAACCCACCAGCTTTAGCTGGTGGTTGTTGAGTCATCGAGTATAAATGAATGTCCGGTTTTCGGGGTCCACTTTAAGTTTCTGATTCGAAGGATCGCCTAAGAGTAATGTTGCCCGGAAATCACCCGACAGAATTTCTCAGGACAGGATTCCTATGGGGTGACTCGCGTTTATCCTGTAAAATCGCGCACGACCGTACGCCACCTTCCTCCACCCTCGGTTAGCCGTCCCACCTGATTCCTCGACGACTGGATCAACCAACGAGCAGGCGCGATCGCCGGGCTTCGCACTTTACGCGGGCTTGGTCTTGGGGTCTGGGGCACAATGAGCGGTCGGCGGGTTCCTCGCCACATTGAAGTCCATGACATTCTCGCGATCAGGATCCGTCATGATCTCGGGGTCAAACCGGTTGAGTAGATAATGAGCATCAAAGAATATCGCACGGCGATCGAGGCCCGGGGTGGCTTGCTGGTGGTCAACAAGACCTCCGGGGTCGCCTTTGGGGATCGGGTCCGCATCGAGGATCACGCGGGCCAGATCCGCAACGGCCAGGTCATCCGCTCGGCGGATGACGAGGTGCTGATCCTGGTCTTCGAGGGCACGGATGACCTGGACCTGGAGAATACCTGGGTGCGCTTCCTGGACGAGCCGGTGGAGATCGCGCTCTCCTCGGAGATCCTGGGGCGTGAGTTCAACGGGCTCGGCGAGCCGCGCGACGGGCGTCCGCCGGTCCTGTCCGGGATCCGCCGGCCGGTCAGCGGCTCGGCCATCAACCCGGCCGCGCGCACCTATCCGCGCGAGTTCATCCAGACCGGCATCTCGACCATCGATGGGCTGAACAGTCTGGTGCGCGGGCAGAAGCTGCCGATCTTCTCCGGCTCCGGTCTGCCGCATAACCGGCTCGCCGCCCAGATCGTGCGCCAGGCCAAGCTGGTCGATCAGAGTTCCAGCTTCTCGATCGTCTTCGCCGCCATGGGCGTCTCCTACGCCGACGCCAAGTTCTTCCGCGACGAGTTCGCCAACTCCGGCGTGCTGCGCAACGTGGTGATGTTCATCAATCTGGCGGACGATCCGCCGGTCGAGCGGCTCACCCTGCCCCGCACCGCCCTGACCGCCGCCGAGTATCTCGCCTACGATCTGGACCGCCATGTGCTGGTGGTGCTGACCGACATGACCAACTACGCCGAGGCGTTGCGCGAGGTCGCGACCGCCAAGGGCGACGTGCCGGCGCGTAAGGGCTATCCGGGCTATCTCTATTCCGACCTCGCCGAGATCTATGAGCGCTGTGGCCGTATCCATCAGCGTCACGGCTCCATCACCATGATGCCGGTGGTCTCCATGCCCTCGGACGACATCACCCACCCGATCCCGGATCTCACCGGCTATATCACCGAGGGTCAGATCGTGCTCTCGCGCGAGCTGCACAACCAGGGCATCTACCCGCCGGTGCATATCTCGCCGAGTCTGTCCCGTTTGATGAAGGACGGCATCGGCAAGGACGACACCCGCGAGGACCATCCGCGCGTCGCCGCTCAGATCTATGCCCTTTATGCCCGCGCCCAGGAGACCCGCAACCTGGCCTCCATCATCGGGGCCGACGAGCTGTCCGAGCGCGACCGGCTCTATCTGACCTTCGCCGACGCCTTCGACCAGCGCTTCGTGGGTCAGGGCGAGTCCGAGGACCGTTCCATCGAGGTCACGCTCAATCTGGCCTGGGAGCTGATGAGTGCCTTCCCGCGCGACATGCTGACGCGCATGAAGGAAACGGATCTGGCGAAGTACTATCGTGAAAGCGACTGAGACGACGGGTCGAATCGAAGCCGGGGCAAGCATGCCGAAAAACGCTCAAAACATGATGAATCCCCCCGAACCACACCCCAAGGTCACCTGCGCGACCTGCGCGGCGGCCTGTTGTCGCCTTGAGGTACTCTGCCTGACCGATACCGGCGTGCCAGAGCACTTCACGACACGCGATCCCTGGGGCGGCGTCAGCATGGCGCGACTGGAGGATGGCTGGTGCGCGGCGCTCGACCGCGACACCCTGCGCTGCCGCATCTATGACCAACGTCCCCTGCTCTGCCGGGATTACGAGGTGGGCGGATCCGATTGTCTGGTCGAACGGGAGGACGCATGGCGCAACAACTGATCAAGGTTCCACCGACCAAAAACACCCTGCTGCGATTGAAGAAGCAGGTGAAATTCCTGGAGGAAGGTCACGACCTGCTGGAACGCAAGCGCGAGTTGCTCACCCGGCTCGTCTATGAACGCATCGGCGAATACCGCCGCTTGCGGGTCGAATCCGAACGGGCGCTCGCGCTGGCCTATCGGTCCCTGAGCATCACCCATCTGCGCATGGGCGTTCGCGGCATCCGCCAGTCGGCGCTCGGCGCGGAGCCGGCGCTCCGGGTCGAGATCCTGCCCCGCCGCGCGCTGGGCGTCGAATATCCGGCCGTGATCAGTGAACGTGTCCCACTGAAACCCGTCGGGCTCCTGGGAACGGACGTCAGCTTCGACACCACCCGCGACAATCTGGCCGACGCCTCGGTGCTGCTCGCCCAACTCTCCGAGGTCGAAACCGCGCTGCACCGTCTGCTGGAGGAACAACGCAAGGCTCAGAAGCGTGTCAATGCGCTGAAATACAACATTATTCCGCTCTATCGACGCACCATCCACTTCATCCAGTCCTCGCTGGAGGAAGAAGAGCGCAATACGCTCTTCCAGGTAAAGTTGCTGCGGCAGCGGGCCGAGGTGGGCTAGGCTGGCGACTCGGCCAGCCGATCCAGCATTCCGAACAGCGCCCCGTGGATTCGGGCGTAATCCGCCTCGGTCGCGGCCAGCAGGCGTTCGGCGCTCTGCACGGCGTTGGCGGGCTGGATCTCGTCGGCACAGTTGGCGACGATATCCCTGACACTATCGGACGTCGCCTCCAGATGGCACTGGAGACCCAGCACGCGGCCGTCGTAGAGAAACGCCTGCTGCTCGCAGACGGCGCTGCGCGCGAGCTGGATGGCCCCCGGCGGCGGCTCGAAGGTGTCGCCGTGCCAATGGAAAACCTCGAGACTCGGCGGTAGAAAGTCCGTGAGCGGCGAGACGCGACCCGCCTCGGTGAGTTCGATGGGGAACCAGCCGATTTCCTTCTCGGGGTTGCGATAGACCCGCGCGCCCAACGCCTCGGCGATGAGTTGCGCCCCGAGGCAGACGCCAATGACTCGCTTGCCGGCGGCGATGCTGGCCGCGATACAGCGCTTTTCGGCGGCCATCCAGGGATGATCGGCCTCGTCGTGGACGCCCATCGGCCCGCCCATCACGACCAGCCAATCGAATCGCTCCGGCTCGGGCAACGCCGTCCGCTCATACAGCGGCGTGATCGCGATGGCATGACCCCGTCGTTCCGCCCAATCCGCGATCGCGGCCGGACCTTCGAAAGGGACATGTTGGAAACAGTGAATACGCATGGATGCCCCGCCCTCAACAGCCCGGATCTTCCGACAGAAGCTCGGCCCTGGTCTTGAGCAAGGCCCCGGCGCGATAGAGTCCGATCAGGGTCTTGCCGTCGGTGATGGTGCCGTCGTTGCACCAGTCGAGCGCCTGGTTCAGGGGCATCCAGTGGATCTCGATCACCTCTCCGTGCTCATGCTCATGCGGCAGGCTGGTCAGGCCGCGCGCGAGCCACAGATAAATGATCTCGTTGAAGATGCCGGGCGAGCTGTGCATGAGACCGAGATCGGTCCAATCCTCCGCCTCCAGGCCCGCCTCCTCGGCCAGTTCGCGCTTGGCGGTCGAGAAATGGGTCTCGCCCGGATCGATGCGGCCGGCCGGCAGTTCCCAGAGCCAGCCGCCACTGGCGTGACGGTACTGGCGTAGCAGGCAGACCCGCTCCTGTTCATCCAGCGCCACGGCGGCGGCCCCGCCCGGATGACGCACCATTTCGAGATCCACCAGGCTGCCGTCCGGCAATTCCACCGTCTCGACGGCGACGTCGATGACCTTTCCCTGGTAGATCGGCTCGCGTTTCAGGATGTCGCCTTCACTCATCGCAGTCTCCTCATGTTCACTGGTCGGGCTGGCCCCGCTTTCGCGGTAAACTAGCCCCCTTGCTCCGATTCGACAAGCCAGATCGATCCCGCCGCCAGGAGTCTCGGTTTGATCCAGCATCCCGTCGTCATTGCCCTAACCTTCGCCGTCTATTTCGCTTCCGTGCTGGCGATCGGATGGCATGCCTATCGACGCACTCGCGATCTCTCGGATTTCATCCTGGGCGGACGCCGGCTCACAAGCGGCGTCGCGGCCCTGAGCGCCAGCGCCTCGGATATGAGCGGCTGGCTGCTGCTCGGCCTGCCTGGACTCGCCTATGCCGTTGGCCTGGAATCCCTGTGGCTCTCGGGCGGCCTCCTGCTGGGGACCTGGCTCAACTGGCGGCTGGTCGCGACCCGGCTGCGCATCCTGAGCGCAGCCTATGGTAACGCCTTGACGTTGCCCGAATATTTCTCCAACCGCTTCGACGATCGGTCGGGAGTGCTGCGCGCCTTGGCGGCGCTCGTCATCCTGCTGTTCTTCCTCATCTATACCGCCTCCGGGCTGGTCGCCGGGGGCAAGCTGTTCGAGTCCGTCTTCGGGCTCCCCTACCTCTGGGCGGTGGTTCTGGCGGTGCTCTCCATCATCCTCTACACGGCGTTTGGCGGTTTTCTCGCCGTGTCCTGGACGGACGTTCTGCAAGGGTTGCTGATGGCCCTGGCTTTGATCCTGGTTCCCCTGATCGCGCTTGGTCAGATCGGCGGAATCGACGTGGCGGTCGCCCGGATCCATGACCTGAACCCCGAGTGGCTCGACCCACTGACCAACAGCGAAGGCGCCTCGCTCGGTCTGATCGGCATCCTCTCCCTGGCGGCCTGGGGCCTGGGCTACTTCGGTCAGCCGCACATCCTGGCGCGCTTCCAAGCGATCGAGTCACATCGCCGGGTCGGCGCGGCCCGCCGGATCGCCGTCGCCTGGGTAGCCGTCACCCTGATCGGCGCGACCCTGACCGGCATGACCGGCGCCTTGCTGATCGAGACGCCCTTGCCGGGCGAGGCCCGCGAGACGATCTTCATCCTGCTGGTGAATCTGCTGTTCCATCCGCTGGTCGCCGGCATCCTGCTCGCCGCCATCCTGGCCGCCATCATGAGCACCGCCGATTCGCAACTGCTGGTCTGCTCCTCGGCCTTCACGGAGGATCTGTACCGTAGCTTCCTGCGTCGCTCGGCCACTCAGGCGGAACTGGTCATGGTCGGCCGGGGCGCCGTGGTTCTGGTCTCGCTGATCGCCCTCGGCATCGCGCTCGACCCCGAGACCCTGGTGCTGGATCTGGTCGCCCATGCCTGGGCCGGCTTCGGCGCGGCCTTCGGCCCCGCCCTCGTGCTCTCGCTCTATTGGCCGCGCATGACGGGGCTCGGCGCGCTCGCGGGGATCCTCACCGGTGGATTGACGGTTGTAATCTGGAAACAGCTCGACGGCGGTCTGTTCGACCTCTACGAGATCCTGCCGGGTATCATCCTCTCCACGGTTGCCATCCTCGTGGTCAGCTCCATTTACCAGGCCAACCACGCCGATCGCCTGGCCGAACGTTTCCATCAGGCGCGGATGGCCGACCCGGACGGGAATTCCTGATCGCCGCGATCCAGTCGGATCGAGTCGGTCAGGGCGTTCGTCATCGGACCGTAATCAGTCGTCAATAAAATGTCTGGCTATCGGTCATTGATCAGGGTGGCGGACAGCCATCGCGCGGCGCGCGGATCAAGCCGCGGTCCATCCGACACGCCCCGATCGTGGCGCTCACATCCCAAAGGGTTAATGGCTATGACAACCATACTTGTCGTCGACGACGAGCCGGATATTCGCGAGGTCATGCGGTTCGCGCTGGAAAACTCCGAGTTCCGGGTCATGGAGGCCGGTCACGCGGACGATGCCCGCAAGCTGCTGAGCAACGAGAGCCCGGATCTGATCCTGCTCGACTGGATGCTACCCGGACGTTCCGGCCTGGAGCTAGCCCAGCAGCTCAAGCAGAACCCCAAGACCAAGGGGGTTCCCATCATCATGGTCAGCGCGCGCGGCGAGGAGGAAGACCGCGTCAAGGGACTCGACACGGGCGCGGACGACTACATCGCCAAGCCTTTCTCGCCGCGCGAGATGGTGGCCCGTGTCAAGGCCGTGCTGCGTCGCACCAAACCGGACGAGGCCGCCGACGAGATCGAGATCGGCGGGCTGAGGATGGACAACCTGAGTCATCGCGTCAGCGCCGAGGGACGCGCGATCGAGGTCGCCCCGACCGAATACCGTCTCCTGCATTTCTTCATGACCCACGCCGACCGCGCCTTCAGCCGTTCGCAACTGCTCGATCAGGTCTGGGGCGATCAGGTCTATGTGGAAGAGCGAACCGTGGATGTCCACGTCCGACGTCTGCGCAAGGCGCTGGAGACCAGCGGGCACGATCGGCTGCTGCAAACGGTTCGCGGCGTCGGTTACCGTTTCTCGGACAAGATTTGATCCACTCGGGCGATCAGGCGTCCGCGCGGGGCGATTCGATGGGCCGCGCCCTGCTCTTCGAGTCGAGTCTCCTGCTGGGGTCGATCGCGCTCGGCCTCCTGGCCATGAGGCTGGGCGCCAGTCCCGCCTGGGTCTGGCCTCTGGCCCTCCTCCCCTACCTGCTGCGCCAGCTCTATCTGCTGATCCGGCTGGCCCTCATGATCCGGCGTCAGCACCGGCTGGCCCCGCCGTTTCCGCGTGGTCTGTGGGGCGACGTCTATCGCCGCATCGCCCGCTATCAGCAGCGCGGACGCAAGAGTCGCAAGCGGCAGATTCGCTTCACCCGGCGCTTCCGCGAGGCGGCCAACGCGGTGCCCGATGCCCTGGTCATTCTCGACAAGCAGCACCGCATCGACTGGGCCAATCCGGCGGCGGCCAGACTGATACACGTTCACTGGCCGCAGGACGACGGACGTCCCTTCAGCGACGTCCTGCCCCATCCGGATCTGGAGTCCTTCATCGACGCGGGCGAATACATGCGCCCAATGGACATCGCCCCGGAACACAACCGCGCCATCATGCTCTCGCTGCGCATCACGCCCTTTGGCGACCGCAAGAAACAGCGCCTGGTGGTCGGACGCGACATCACCAAGATCTACCATCTCAACATGATCCGGCGCGATTTCGTCGCCAACGCCTCCCATGAGCTGCGCACGCCACTGACCGTGATCGCAGGATTTCTCGAAACCCTGGTGGATGCGCCCGATACCCCGGCCAATCATCGGCGTCCGCTCAGCCTGATGCGCCATCAGACCGAGCGCATGTGCTCCATCATCGAGGATCTCCTGACGCTGTCCCGTCTGGAGATGCACGACAGCCCGGAGGAACAGGAGTCGGTCGACGTCCCGGACGAAATCCATCTGATCCTGCAAGAGGCGCAAGCCTTGAGTCAGGCCCGGCATCGGTTCGAGACCCAGGTCGACGAGGATCTGCTGTTGCTCGGCAATCAACCCGAGTTACGGAGCGCCTTCTCCAATCTCGTCTTCAACGCCGTCAAGCACACACCCGAAGGCACGCGGATCCGGATTGGCTGGCGACAGGACGAGGATGGCCCCGGCTTCACGGTCGAGGACGACGGCCCCGGTATCGCCCCGGAACATCTGCCGAGACTGACCGAACGCTTCTATCGAGTCGATCGCGCACGATCACGCGAATCGGGAGGAACCGGGCTTGGTCTCGCCATCGTGAAACACGTCCTGAATCGGCATGAGGCACGACTCGAGGTCGCTAGCGAGGTCGGACGCGGCGCTCTCTTCGCCTGCCGATTTCCGCCGCGCCGTGCGCTGGAGAGACAAGAGGCAGAGTTTTCGGTGATGGAATGAGCGGTAATTTCCTGGGTAATCCTCTGCTTTATATGATACAGCATTGAGGCGAATAATGATTGACTGCCCGTCCTGCGAGTCAACGATGATTGTCAAGAATGGAATTAACGCCACCGGAAAGAAAAATTATCGAGGCAAGAAATGTGGTCGACAATTCGTTCTTGATCCACTGATATCACCAGTCTCTGACGAAACGAAAGCCATCATTGACCGACTTCTACTTGAACGGATTTCTCTTGCTGGCATGGCGCGTGTCGTTCATGTTTCCGAGTCCTGGCTCCAAGACTATGTTAGAGGCTGTATAGGAACTCATCGCTATAGATGATCTAATTAACAGTTAACAGAAATCAATTAACTTATAATTCATACCTGAATCCGTGATCTGAATGACGCGGCAACGTCCTCTTGGCAAATAGCGATGCCGGAATTCATTTCAGCGACGCGAATAGCGCCCGGGCGGGGACGAATCGGTCCACGGAAGGGCGGTTGGGCGAGAAGCTGCGGGCGACAGACAAAAGGATA
>NZ_NRRG01000090.1 GCF_016583575.1 Thiocystis violacea | reverse complement strand
TCCCCGCGGCCCTGGCTCACCATCGTCGGCATCGGCGAGGACGGTCTCGCGGGACTCGGGGAGGAGGCGCGCCGGGCGATCGCCGGGGCACGCGTGCTCTTTGGCGGCGAGCGGCATCTGGCGCTCGTCCCGGAAGACCCGGATCAGTCGCGCCAGCCCTGGCCGAGCCCCTTCGGTCTGGCTTACGAACAGCTCCTAGCCTGTCGGGGCCGCCCGGTGTGCGTGCTGGCGAGCGGGGATCCTATGTTCTTCGGGGTCGGAGCCAGCCTGGCGACACGTCTGCCGCCCGAGGAGACGCGGATCCTGCCCGCGCCCTCCTCGGTCTCGCTCGCCGCCGCGCGGATGGGCTGGGCCTTGCCGGAGGTGCGCGTGGTGCCGGCGCATGGACGACCGCTGGAACGGATCAATCTCTATCTCGCCCAGGGCGCGCGTCTGCTCCTGCTCTCGGCGGATGGCCGGACACCCGGCCAACTCGCCGCGCTGCTCCGGGCGCGCGGCTATGGCGCCAGCCGGCTGTGCGTCCTGGAGCGGCTCGGCGGACCGGCCGAACGTCGACTGGACGGCCATGCCCGCGACTGGCCCCATGAGGAGGTCGCCGCGCTCAATCTGGTCGCGGTCGAATGCCGGGCCGACCCGGACGCCCTCCCCCTCTCGCGCCGCTGCGGTCTGCCGGATGCCGCCTACGCGCACGACGGCCAACTGACCAAGCGCGATATCCGGGCCGCGACCCTCGCCCGGCTCGCCCCCCGGCCGGGCGAACTGCTCTGGGATGTCGGTGCCGGCTGCGGCTCCATCGGTATCGAATGGATGCGCGCCGAGGGCGCCTGCCGCGCCATCGCCATCGAATCGGACGCCTCCAGACGCGGGCTGATCGAACGCAATCGCGACACGCTCGGCGTGCCCGATCTGGTCCTGATCGCCGGACGCGCCCCGGAGGTGCTGGTGGGCCTGGAGGCGCCCGACGCCATCTTCATCGGCGGCGGGCTCACCGTCGCGGGCGTCGCCGAGCGTTGCTGGGAGGCCCTGAAACCGGGCGGGCGTCTGGTCGCCAACGCCGTCACGGTGCAGAGCGAAGCCTTCCTGGTCGGACTGCGCGAGGGCATCGGCGGGGAGCTGACACGGATCTCGGTCGCCCAGGCCGCCCCGCTCGGGCGCTTCGACGGCTGGCGCGCGGCGATGCCGGTGACCATCCTGACGGCCGTCAAGCTCGACGCGCCCGCGACGGACTGACCGGCCGAATCGCTCACGGCGTCCGTGCCGCGGCCGTCGAAGCCCCTCGCCGCCTGTAACAGTCGGCGATCTCGCGCCGATACCGACGGGCGATGCGCGCGCGTTTCAGTTTCATGGTCGGCGTCACCAGACCCTCCTCGATGGACCAGGGGTGATCGAGCACCGCGATCCGCCGGATACGCGCATGCCCTGGAAAGCCCTTGAGGCGCTGCTCGATGCGCTCGAGCAGAGCGGTCTCCAGCCGTTCCTGATCATCCGTCGAGGGCCGTTCGAGCGACAGCTTCCGCTCGCGCGCGAACGTCGCCAGGGTCGGTGCATCGAGGACCACCAGGGCCGACAGGAAGGGCAGGCCCTCGCCCACGATCAGAACCTGCTCGAACAGCGGATCGCCGACGATGGCCATCTCCAGATCGGTCGGGCCGATCTTCTCGCCATTGTCGAGCACCAGGATGTCCTTGAGCCGGCCGGTGATATAGAGATGGCCATGCTCGATCCGGCCCTGGTCGCCGGTGCGCAGCCAGCCGTCCTGGTCGAAGGCCGCGGCGGTGGCCAGCGGCTGATTCCAGTAGCCCTGCATGATCCCCGGCGTGCGTACCAGGATCTCCTGGTCCGCGCCGATGCGAACCTCGATCCCCGGCAAGGGCTCGCCGACGCTGTCCGGACGGTTGTCCTCCAGCCGGTTGACGCTGATCACCGGACTGGTCTCGGTCAGTCCATAGCCCTGCACCAGTGGGACGCCGAGCGCGATGAAGACACGCGCGATCTCGGGCGACAGGGGCGCGCCGCCGCAGACCGTGACCCGCAGCCGCCCGCCCAGACGCGCCCGGACCTTGGCGCCGACCAGACGATCCAGGAGTGGCGCGACGAGCAGCTCCGGATGCCAGTCCGCGCGGCCCTGGGCATGCTCGAAGGCGCGCCAGCCAACCGTGACGGCCTGTTCGAAGAGCCGTTTCCTAAACGGTGGACCCTGCTCCAGGGCTTCGCGCAGACGGGCATGGATCCGCTCGAAGATGCGTGGCACCGCGAACATCACCGTCGGATGCAGGATTTTAAGATCCTCGGCCAGGAGCGGGATGGAGCGCGCGAAGGCGACAGTGGCGCCGGCCATGATGGGCAGGATGCTGCCTGCCGTGCGTTCCAGGGTATGCGACAGCGGCAGGAAGGACAGGAAGCGGTCGCTCGGATAGGCCGGCACCATCTTGAGCGAGGCCTCGGCATTCCAGAGGATATCGCGATGGCTGAGCATCACGCCCTTGGCCGCGCCCGTGGTCCCGGAGGTGTAGACGATGGTCGACAGCGCCTCGCCGTTCTCGACCCAATCCTTCGGGCCGAGCGGCGCCTCCTCGTCCGGCGGCGCCGCGAGCCAGTCCGCCACGCTCACGGCCATGTCCGGGCGCTCGCCCGTCCCCGGATTCAGGATCAGGATCCGGTCGAGTCGTCGCAGGGTCTCGCCGATCGCGTCCAGGGCGGTGAACTGCTCGGGCTGCTCCAGCAAGAGCAGACGGACATCCGCGTCCTCCAGGATGTAGCGCACCGAGGCCGGCCGATCGCCGGGATAGAGCGGCACCGTGACCAGACCAACGCTGGTCGCCGCCAGATCGAAGGCGACCCATTCGCGGCGGTTGCTCATCATCAGCGCCACCCGGTCGCCGGGGCGCAGACGCTCGCGCCGCAGCGCGGCCTGCCAGCGCGCGACCTCCCCGGCCATGTCCGCCCAGGTCGTCTCGCGCCACTGCTCGGCGAGCGGATCGAACTGGAGATAGGCGAGGCCACGCGGCGTGCGCCGGGCGCGCTCCAGCAGCAATCCGCAGAGCGTCACGGCCTCGGCCGCGCCGATCGATGTTGGCGGCGGCGCCGTGACGGCGCCCTGATCGAGACGAGAGAGTCGAGTGTCGAGTAGAAACATCATCTGGTCCTCCGATCGATTAGATACCCGCCGGATGCGGGTTCCAGCCGCGATCCGGTCGGAAGTGCCCGCCATGACGGCGTTGCAATGACGCCAGACGCTCGCGCATGCGATCCCGCCCACCCTGAGCGATGTAATGCGCCGGACCGCCCGTATGGGGCGCGAACCCGGTGCCGAGGATGACCCCGGCATCGAGCAGATCGGCATCCTCCACCACCCCCTCGCGCAGACAGGCCACGCACTCGTTGAGCAGCCGGAAGATGAGACGCTCGGTCAGGTCCGATGGCGCCCGGTAGCCGCGCGGCGGTCGCTCGCGCGAGGGACGTCCATCGCGATAAGAATAGAAGCCCCGGCCGCTCTTACGTCCGAGCAGACCCTCGGCGACCATCCGGCTCAGACGCTGGGGCGTCTCCTCGGGGGCCGTGAGGTCATGGCCCAGGGTGTCGCTCACCGCCAGACAGATATCCAGTCCGACCGAGTCGGCCAGCGCCAGCGGTCCCATCGGCATGCCGAAGGCGACCGCAGCACGATCGATGACGCCGACCGGCACCCCCTCGTCGAGCAGATCGACGGCCTCCAGCAGATAGGGCATGAGGACGCGGTTGACCAGGAATCCCGGACGGCTGAGCACCGGCAGCGGCAGGCGGTCCATGGCGCGCACCGCCGCGATGGCGCGCGCGACCGGATCCGGATCGGTGTCGGCGCCCCGGACCACCTCGACCAGGCGCATGCGCGCCACCGGGTTGAAGAAATGCAGACCGACCAGCCGCTCGGGGTGACGCAGATTCGAACCGATCCGCTCAAGCGGAAGGCTTGAGGTATTGGTGGCCAGCAGGGCCTGGGGTCCGGCCCGCTCCTCGATCTCGGCGAAGACCCGCTGTTTGAGACTCAGATCCTCGGCCACCGCCTCGATGATCAGATCGGCGCCGCGCAGACCCTGACCGGAGGGATCCGGCGTCAGTCGGTCCCAGGCGTCGCGCGCCAGACGGGGATCGGACAGACGCTGACCGAAGAGCGTTTGGGCACGCCGCATGGCGCGCCCGATCGCCTCCATCGAGACATCCTGGAGCCCGACCCGCATCCCCTGAAGGGCGCACCAGGCGGCGATGTCGCCACCCATGACGCCGGCCCCGATCACCTGGACCCGTCGCGGGCGCTCGGTCGTGGAGGACGCCAGACCCTTCAGCCGCTCCTGAAGCGCGAAGACCCGCCGCAGATGGCGCGAGGTCTCGCCCAGCAGCAGCTCCGGCACCTGACGCGCCTCGCCAGCCAGCAGCGGATCGCGCCCGGAGCCGTTGTCGCGCCAGTGCCGGATCAGGGCGAAGGGCGCCGGATAATGCGCGCGGACGACCTTGGCGTCGGTCTGGTGTTCCATCCGGGCGGCGATCAGTGGGCGCAGCGGCCAGAGATTGGGCAGGCGACGCGACCAGCCCGCCCGTCCCGGTCGCGGCTGATCCCGCGCCAGATCCGCCGCCGTGGCCTCCAACTGACGACGCGGAACGACCCGATCCACCAGCCCGAGCGCCTTGGCCTCCCGGCCGGATAAGCTCCGCCCCGTCAGCATGAGCCGAAGCGCCGCGATGGGTCCCAGGACACGGATCGCCCGCCAGGTTCCGCCATAGCCCGGAAAGAGGCCGAGCTGGATCTCAGGAAAACCGATCCGGGTCGCCGGATCGTCGGTGGCGACGCGATAACGACAGGCGAGCGCCAGCTCCAGCCCCCCGCCGAGACAGAAGCCGTGGATCAGGGCCAGGGTCGGACAGGGCAGCGACTCGATACGATCGAGGATCCGATGGACGCGGCGGATATGAGCCGCCGCCTCGGCCGGATCGCTCAGACGCTCGAACTCACCCAGGTCGGCCCCGGCGATGAACCCCGTCTCCTTGAGTGAGTGCAGCACCAGTCCCACGATGGGGTCCGCCGCGAGTCTGGGCTCGAGTTCGTCGAGCCTCGACTCCAGCTCGTCGAGCACACCGAGCGCGAGCAGATTCACCGCGTGCCCCTGATGATCGAGCCCCAGCCACATCAGGCCCCGCGCGTCCGCTTCCCGGAGATGCCAATGGCGATTCATGATTCACCTCCCACCCGTTCCAGAAGCATGGCCCCGCCTTGTCCGCCACCGACGCAGAGACTGGCGACCCCGAGCCGCAGACCACGGCGTTTCAATGAGAGGGCCAGATGGAGCACCAGCCGGGCGCCGCTGGCGCCGATCGGATGGCCGAGCGCGATGGCGCCGCCCTCGGGGTTGAGCGCCGCGTCCGGGATCGGCCCATCCGCGGTGTCGCCGAGCGCCCGACGACGCCAGTCCTCGTCCGACCAGGCGGCCTGACAAGCGAGCACCTGGGCCGCGAAGGCTTCGTTGATCTCGAAGAGATCGATCGCCTCGGTCGCCAGACCCTGACGACGCAGCAGCGGCGCCATCGCATGGACCGGCCCCAGACCCATCTCGGCTGGGTCCAGCGCCGCCCAGTGGCTGTCGCGCACCCGCGCCAGCACCGGCAGCCCCCAGCGCTCGACCGCCTCGGACGAGGCCAGCAGCAGCAGGGCGGCGCCGTCGCTGACCTGGGCGCTGTTGCCGGCGGTGACCGCTCCGGTCGGCCGATCGAACACCGGCGGCAGACGCGCCAGACGCTCCAGATCGCTGTCCGGGCGATAGCCGTCGTCGTACAGTTGACACTGCCCCTGGGTATCGAACAGCGGCGTGATCTCGGACGCGAACAGGCCCGCGTCCTGGGCCTGGCCCAGACGTTGATGGCTGCGCAGCGCGAAGCGGTCCATGGCGCCGCGCCCGATGCCGAAGCGCCAGGCAAGCTGCTCGGCGGTCTGGCCCATGGAGAGACCGACGATCGGGTCCGTCAACCCCTTGAGCAGACCGATCACGGGGACCAGATCGCGCGGGCGCAGTCGGGTCAGGAGCCGGCCACGGGCGACCAGCGACGGGCTCTGGCGCCAGCGCCCCAGCCATTCCACCAGGGCGCGGCCGAACAGCACCGGGGCCTGACTCATGGCCTCGGTCCCACCCGCCAGCACCAGTTCGGAACGCCCGGAGGCGATCGCCTGGGCCGCGCAGTCGATCGCCTGCAAGCCCGAGGCGCAGTTGCGCTGCACGGTCCAGGCGGGCGTGCTCGCGCCGCAACCAAGCCGCAGGCCGACCACCCGCGCGATGTTGGCCTCCTCGGGAGCGGGGACCACGCAGCCGAGGATGACCTCGTCGATGGCCTCCGCCGGAAACGGCTGACGCATCAGGAGCGCGCGCCCGGCGCCGACGGCGAGATCCGCCGCGCTGAATGGACCGGGCCGGCCGCGCGCCTTCAGAAAGGGGGTGCGCGACCCGTCCACCAGGTAGACCGGGCGGGCGGTATTCGATGAAGACTTCATGCTTGGAATCCTCCTCGTCGTTGTTCGTGACCCTCGTTCAGGCGGCATTCCTGGTCGACTGGGACATCCGAGGTTCTTCTTGAGCCAGCGACCGGCACGCCGGGATGAGCGTGTCGAAGCTGTCCACCGCGATCACCTGATCGCGCAGACGGCTGGAACGGCGGACCAGACCGGCTTCGTCCGGGTCGATGATTCCCGCCTCCAGGGCGGCCCGCAGCAGCGGCTCGCCCTGGAGCTTCGCGAGACGCCCCTCTTTCCGGGCGGTCCGCAAGAGCCGTTCGACCGCCTCCTCGGCGAGCGCCGCCTCCAGACCCAGTTCCAGCCGTCCGACGGCGAAGGCCGGATCCCGGGTGGAGAAGATGCCGGCCGTCAGCCGTTCGCGAGGCGCGCCAGGGGTCAGGATGAGCCGCGCGACCTCATGCTCAAGGGCATCGTCCGGCCCCTCGAAAGGCGGCCCGAAGGGGAACGTCAGCCGCCGCAGAACCCAGGCCAGGCGCCGGAGCGGCAGGTTGGCCCAAAGCGCGATCAGCGCCCGCTGGATCCCGAACAGATGGTCCTCCATCGCCCAGCGCAGCAGCGGTCGGTCGGCGTTCGGCGCGCCCTGATCCTCGAAGTGCTTGAGCGCGCAGGAGCCGAGGAACAGCAGGCCGAGGATGTCCCCGAGCCGCGCCGAGAGCCGCTCGCGCCGCTTGAGACTGCCGCCGAGGGTCATCAGGGCCAGGTCGGCATTGAGGGCGAAAACCGCGCTCAGCCAGTCGAGCCGCTGGTAATAGCGGCCGACCTCCCCGCTCGTCGGGAGCGCCGCGCCGCGTCCACCGCTCAAGCCCAGCCGGATGACGCGCCACAGGTTGCGGACGAGCGCGATCGCGTGGGCCGCGATGGCGGCATCGAAGGCGATCAGGGCGCGGCGGCGATCCGGATCGCCGGCGGCCTGGAATTCGTCGAGCAGATAGGGGTGACAGCGCAAGGCGCCCTGACCAAAGATGATCAGATTGCGGGTCAGGATGTTCGCCCCCTCCACCGTGATCGCGATCGGGATCGCCTGATAGACGCGCCCGATCAGGTTCGATGGACCCAGACAGATCCCGGCGCCACCCTGAACGTCCATGGCCTCGTTGATGACCTCGCGATAACCTTCGGTCAGTTGATACTTGAGCACCGCCGAGAGCACCGCCGGATGTTCGCCGGCATCGAGCGCGCCGAGAAAGACACGCCGCGCTGCGTCCATCTGATAGGTCTTGCCGGCGATCCGGGCCAGCGGGGCCTCGATCCCCTCGAAGGTGCCGATCGGCCGGCCGAACTGCTGGCGGATGCGCGCATAGGCGCCGATGTGACTGGCGGCGAGCTTGCCGGCGCCGGTCGCGAGCGCCGGCAGCGAGATCCCGCGCCCCTCGGACAGACAGTCCATGAGCATCCGCCAGCCCTTGCCGATCCCGTCGCGCCCGCCGATCACCCAGTCCAGCGGAACGAAAACATCGCGCCCGGAGAGCGGGCCGTTCTGGAAGGGGATGCCGAGCGGCAGATGACGGCGCCCCTGAACGACCCCCGGAGTACCGGCGGGAATCAGGGCCAGGGTGATGCCCGGCGCGCGATCCTCCCCGAGCAGCTGCTCGGGATCCTCGACCCGGAAGGCCAGTCCGATCAGGGTGGCGACCGGCGCGAGCGTGATGTAGCGCTTATCGAAGCTCAGTCGCAGCCCCAGGATCTCGCGTCCCTCGAAACGGGCGCGACAGACGATGCCGGTGTCGGGTATCGCCGCCGCGTCACTGCCAGCCCGAGGCCCCGTCAGCGCGAAACAGGGGATCTCCCGACCCGTCGCCAGACGCGGCAGATAGCGCCGGCGCTGGGCCTCGGTGCCGTAACGCAACAGCAGCTCGGCCGGTCCCAGGCTGTTGGGGACCATCACGGTCACCGCGGCCGTGATGCTACGGCTGGCGAGTTTCATCACGACCTCGGAATGCGCCAGGTGCGAGAAGCCGAGACCGCCATGCGCCCTCGGGATGATCAGGCCGAAGAACCCTTGATCGCGGATGAAGCGCCAGACCTCCGGCGGCAAGTCGAAGTCCTCGTGGGTGATGCGCCAGTCGTCGAGCATCCGGCACAGCGTCTCCACGGGGCCGTCGAGAAAGGCCTGTTCGTCGGTGTTCAAGCGGGCCGCTGGAAGGTCGCGCAGACGCGGCCAGGACGGACGCCCCGAAAAGAGTTCCGCGTCCCACCAGACACCGCCGGCCTCCAGCGCCTCGCGCTCGGTGGTCGACATGGCCGGCATGGCGCGCCGAAACTGTTTCAGAAGGTGCCGGCTCACCAGGGGCCGACGCAGGGCGGGAATCAGGCCGACCGCAGACAGGGTCGCGCCAAGCACCAACAGCAAGAGCAGGATCGAGGTCATGATGTCAGCACTCCTCGTGCGCGCAGGCCGTCCCGGTCAGCCAACCGGGCACCCAGGGCCAAGGCGCGAAACGCATCGTTCTGGTCATCGCCACATGTCCGACGATTTTTCAATGTTAATAATTGAGACCACGAACAAGGCGAGAATGTTTCTCGCTAACCCCTTCCCAGCGGGGAAGCTGAAAAGCCCCTCTCCCCCGAGGGGATAGCAACTGTGTTTCAGGTCAAGCGGTTTTCCCATGAGCAGGATCCCAGTGCGCCTGATCGCGCAGCATGGCGTTGACGATGGTGAGGAGCTTGCGCATGCACGCCACGAGGGCCACCTTGGCGACCT
>NZ_NRRG01000089.1 GCF_016583575.1 Thiocystis violacea | reverse complement strand
GCGCGAGCCCTCGGACCATACTGGCGAGATTCAGGGCGAGGATCTTGGCGTGGACGTCCTGCGGCACGGCGAGCACGCGGCGCCCGGAGAGGTTCTCGATCTCCAGCCAGCGTTTTTGGCGCTTGTAGCCCTCCTCCGCTCCCCACCGGCGGTGATACAGCGCCTTGAACAAGCGTGCGGGTAGGCGCTCCTCCTCCAGGATCGAGGGAGCCAGCACCTCGGTCTCGCCATCGGGCAAGCGCACGCGCACCAGACGTACGCGGATCGGCGCGCTGGGGAGCCCCTGGTTGCGGCAATCACGCGCCTGATCGCGGGAGGGGATTAACGTGATGATGGTGCTGTCGGCGTCACTGTCCCAGAAGGGCTCGGCGGCGCTGAAGCGCTCACGCGCCAGGCGCCTACAGAAGTCCACGCCGAGCACGCTGTGCCTCACCATCAGCCAGAAGGCGGGGTAGCCCCGATCATAGAGGATCAGATCCCCGGGCCGCGCGGCCGCGCGGTGGGCCATCGCCAGTTCGCGTTCGCTCACGCCGTGCGCGGCCAATTGTAGATCGACGACCAACTCGTGGCCGAGGTCATAGAGCATCGAGGCGCGCGCGAGAACCGGACCGCTGGGCTGGGTGCCGAAATAGCTCTCGAGCGCCGCACTGTTGGGCAGGCGCCGCGTCGTGCCGTCGACCGCGAAGAGTCGAAAGCCGTGCCACAGCGGTGCGGCCCAACCGGCGCGGAAGGTGTCGATCGCCTGTCGGTTCAACGCCGGGAAGCTCTCCGCCGAGAGGCGTTGGCGGGCCTTGCAGACGGCCGAGACGGTGGGCGTGGCCGAGGCGAGCGGTTGCTCTTCGAGGGTGGCGAAGAAACCCTCAAGCTCCTGTTCCGTGCGGCCCTTGCGCAGATTCAGCAGGAAGGTGACCAGGCGGTGGAAGGGAAGGTCGCGGGTGCGGGTGAAGGCCTTCTCCGAACGGCGAAAGCGTTCGATCCACTCAGGCGAGAACAGGGCTTGTTTGAGCTGGTCGTACATGGAGAGAAATGCACGCCAGGGATTGCGCCTCTTCGGTATTGAGGGTGATGTCGTCGCGACGTCTCATCGATGGGCTCCCATGTGGTTTCGGTGAAGACGCTTTATTTTAACATAATCAGTCGTTTAGACGCTAAATCAATGACGTTGGGCGTACTCCTCCAGCGTGGCGGCGGGGAAGGTCAGGCGGGTGACGCTCCCGGCGACGTGGTACTCCAGTAATTCATGCTGGTGGGCGTCAAACAGCAACCGCTTGACGCCGTCTCGCGTCAGAAAAAAGAGTTTCCAATCCGGTAACTCGATCAGCTTGCTCCCCGAGGGCTGATGCTGTTTCAGGTAGAACATGATGTAGGCAAAGGTTTCGACCTGAAGAAAGGACGGGGCGATCTTTTTATGGACGATGCCCTGAAGCACGCCGAAGTCTCGCAGCGCGGCGAGTAGGCCACGGGTAATGCGGTCAATCGTGGACTGGGGCCAATGCCCGGTGGTTTTGCCTGCCTCCGCCCATTGGGTCAATGACCGTTGAATAGGCGTCACCTGGAGGTCCGTCAGACCCTGTTCGTGCATCGGCACCAGGATCTCGGTCACGACATCGCTGAGCAACCGATCCGCGCGCGCGGCGTGGAAATAGAGGATTTTCTCCAGCGCTACGGGAATTGTCCACGGACGAGTGTCACGAGCGCCTGCGTGACCGACGCTTCGGCAAGATAGCGTGCCCGAAAATCGCCAGGATGTCTTCGACGCGGGAACGGGATGCCTTCGCAAAGACGTTGTCCCGCTGCATCCGGCTGACGTTCTCCGCGACCGAAGCCGTGACATCCCACTGGGGCAGCAACGTCTTGGTGTCTCCGATTAAGGCGCCTGCCTTGATGATTTTGGAGGAGTAAGGAGTCGGTGTCCGGGTCTGCTTTGGTGCGCGCGGCGTCCCTCGCATGAGTTTCTATTCTTTGCCGTCAGGAACGGGGCATGCTACCTGTTTTTTTCCGGCTGAGTGCTGATCCAGTTTTTCGCGATGCAAGACCGGCAAGGTGGCGTTTCTTTAAAGATACCCTCGGGTTTTCGCCGTCCCAAGGCTCGGGAGATGCTGTTGATTTAACGCGCGGAGTCCTCATCCCCTGGGCCGGGTATCCACAGGCGTACCCGCAAAATCGGCTCGGTACTGGCGTCGGCGAAGGTACCATTTGCATCGCCCACTAAAAAAGTGGTTGAAATGCTGCTTACGCCTCGCCGATTCGCGAGTTGACCGACCGAACCGCGAAGACCGACCGCCAAGCATGGACGCTCGGAATTGAAGATTGGACCCGACTCGCAGGGTTTGTTGTGGGCGAGTCTGGAGACCATCGCATCCCATAACAGCCCATAACCCGCCAGATTGTTACCCCCAGCGTTACCCAGGAACCGATCGGGCACGAAAAATGGGTTAGTTTTTCGGTCTAACCCCTTGTTTAAATTTGAGCTGGCGGACGGATTCGAACCGACGACCTGCTGATTACAAATCAGCGAAAACGGCCTTTCTGGCCATTTCTGAGCATCGCTCGTCAGTCTGCTACATTCATCCTAAGTCCTATATTTTATTGCCTTTACCGTCCAATGTTATAGACTGTTACTAACGCTAGGTAACAGTCCGAAACGCTCAATCCTGTTACCTATACCGTCACCTAGAACCGGATTAGGTAACAGCCATGCCCAAGAAGCGACTCACCACCCCTTTCGTCACAACAATCTCGCCGCCGACCGACAAAGCCCAAGAGGATTATTTCGATACCGTGTTGCCTGCCTTTGGACTGCGCGTCGGTAAGAAGCGGAAAACCTATTTCGTTATGGTCCGCACCCTGCGCGATGGGGAATGGAAGATGACGCGCGCCAATCTCGGGACGACTGCCGAGATTGACCTTGCGACGGCCCGCCAGCAAGCCCATGAGGCGATGGATCGAGCCGCGAAGGGTCTAGCGCCTGCCGAGGTGAAAACCGAGCGTAAAGCGGCCCAGGCCGATGAGAGCCGCAACACCTTCGCCGCCGTCCGCGATGAGTTCTTGACCAAGTATCGCGGTCGCCAGAACCGCAAGCCTGCACCCCGCACCCTGGCCGAGATCAAGCGCGTCTTGAACACCGATTTGTTCGGTGGCTGGAATGATCGACCGCTCGCCAAGATCACCCGCCGCGACGTGATGGATGTCCTGGATGTACTGGTGGAGCGGGACGCCGAGGTTATGGCGAATCGGGCCTTGGCCTACATGTCCATGTTGTTCGGCTGGGCCATGCATCGGGAGATCATCTCCGCCGATCCAACCGACAACATCAAGAAGCCGGGGGCCGAGCAATCGCGCGAGCGTGTTCTGAGCCTAGATGAACTGCGCGCGATCTGGCAGGGCACGGACCCGACCCAGGCCAATCATGGTGACCTGTTCACCGGAATCGTGCGAATCCTGATGCTGACCGGACAAAGGCGGGAGGAAGTCGGCGGGATGTGCTGGAGCGAACTGGATCTGGACGCGGAGACCTGGACCTTACCGGCGACCCGCACCAAGAACCATCGCGAGCATGTTATTCCGCTATCGGCTCCCGTGGTCGAGATCATCCAGGCCCGGCAAACCGAACAGGAAGCCATGCGGTTGAAGACGGATTTCGTCTTTACCAGCTTCGGCCCGCGTCCCTTCTCCGGCTGGTCCAAGAGCAAGGCGCGGCTGGACGGGCGCGCCAACATCGACAAGTGGACCCTGCATGACCTTCGCCGCACCCTGGCGACCCGCATGGCCGAAGACCTGCACATCCCGCCGCATGTCATCGAAGCGACTATCAACCATGTCTCAGGCGCTCGGGCTGGCGTGGCTGGAACCTACAACAGAGCCTTGTACTTGGACGAGCGACGGCAGGCCCTAGCGGCATGGTCGGGGTACGTGCTGCAAATCGTTGGCGCGGTCGAGACCGATAACGTGGTGAGGCTGGCGCGATGAGCGACAAGGAGACGGCAGTCGAATCTATGGGCTTTGGCGACGCTACGCAGGCACAAGACGGAGACGGACGGGCGGCGCTTCTGGCCGCGCTCCTCATCCCTAGCCCTGACGAACAAATCAAGCCGTCAGCCGAAGAAGCATTACAGCTTCAGCACGACTATGGATTAACCCATGTTGGCGTCGATACCTTGCGATATGGAATCGCGATGGCAGTACACCGCTATCATCATGCAAGAATCGTCATAACACCGAAAAAGGCGAGTCAGCGACTTGAGAAAATCCAACAGCACATTGAAGCGTTGCTAGACTTATTTCCGCCGTTCTTTTTTGGCCCCATTCCAATAGAAACAAAGCTTGCAGACGGGATCGATAAGCAAGGATTTATCGATGCGCTTTTTCGGCTGAACATCAACGCGGACGTTATGCGGGCGGAACTCGCGCCTTACATCGACCCATCGAAAAAGCAACAGCCCCACACTGGCGAACGATTAGAGGTGTTACTCGCTACTCTATCCGTTATCTTTTCCAACGCGGCTAATCGTTTGCACGCGGCCTACACTCAAGATCCTATCGACGGCAGGTACACCGGCGAGTTCGTCGATTTTGTCGTGTCTGTTTGCCAGATGACCGGAATCAAGAAGGCTCGATCCACGATCGGAGACGCGATTAAGGCCCTTCATGGAAAATCACGCATCCCAGCACATCCGGCAGACATCAACCAATCGATCCCCTTGTGACGCGGCGCAACGGGTAAACAATCCGCGAAACTGAGGATTGGTTACCCTTTAGACTCGCGCTCTAACTCGCTCTAACCTTTAGGCATCCCAACACGGAGATGCCTAATGCGTACCCACCTTGCCAGAACCGCCGCGTCCACCGATACGCGGGCGGCCGTCCACGATTCATTCACCGATGATGCACTCATCACCCAGCCGCAGCTAAAGCGCCTGGCTGGTGACATTTCAGACATGACCATTTGGCGTTGGCGTCGAGCTGGTCTTATTCCCGAACCATCGAACATTCGCGGTCGCAATTATTGGAGATCTGGCGACGTTCGCGCATTTCTGGCACGACTGGCAGGGGGCGCGGTATGAATAGCCAAGCACTCACCACCACCGACACATCAAGCCGGTCTTTGGCGTTTGCCACCGCTCGGCTGAACGATGCGGTCAATGATTACGTGGTTCGATTGGCGAAAACGAATGGATCAACCACGCCACCATCAACGCGATTCATTCATTACGCCAACGCCACCGCTCGCGCTATCGGACTGCCGAAATCCGACGCGGCAATGATCGCGGCCCTGCCCATCGAGGACGGCGCAACCCTCGCCCTGATCCGCGCGGGAGTCGCGGCCCGGATTCCGCAATGGGCGATCCAGGTTGAGCAGGAGGGCGGCGCGAAACCACACAATCGGATTTTGACCCTCGCCAAGCAATGGGCGGATCTGGAGTCCAAGGCGATCCGAGCTTGCGGGATCGATACGATTATCGCGCAAGCCGAGGCCCTGCTGGCGCTGGAGGTCGCGGCATGAACGAGGCCGGAATTCCACAGGGTCATGTTCGGATCGACGGGCGCTATTACGTCACGCTAGAACTATTCGAAGCGGCGAATAAGCATGTATTAGAGCAGGGGCTTTATTGCAATCAACTGATCGCGACCCTGAACGATCAAGGTGCGGTCAATCGCAAACTGGAAGCCGAGCGGTTGCAACTCCTTCGTGATCTCAATACGGCTCGCGCCGAATTGAAAGAGCGTGATCGGACTATTACCGCCATGCGCGCGGCGGTCTATGGCGCGAGCGAGGGGCTTTAGATGACCTACGAGCTACACCCCCTCGCCGAAATTATCCCAGAGGCGAGCCCCGAGGACTTCGCCGCGCTGGTCGCATCCATCCAGGCTGTTGGTCAGATCGAGCCCATCCGCACTTGGCAGGGTCGCGTCATAGACGGGCGCCACCGCTTGCGAGCCTGCGAACAGCTTGGTATTGAGCCGATTGTTCGGGAGGTCTTGCCTGATGAAGTGAATGGCGGCAGTCCCGAGGCGCTATTGAGTTTCGTCGCGGCGCTGAATCTCCACCGACGTCATGCCACCACATCGCAACGGGCAATTGCGGCGGCCAAGGCCGTGACCAGCGAGCACGGCGGAAACCGGAGCAAGCCGCATATTTGCGACTTGACCCGCGAACGATCGGCGGCGCTGTTCAATGTTGGCGTGAGGACTATCGACCAAGCACGCCAACTGATCGCCGAAGCCGATTCCCGGGTGGTCGATCTGGTGGCCAGTGGCATCCTGACTTTGAACGCGGCGCTCGAATCCTATCAACAACTTTCGGCCCTGGCGGCTGAACAGGAGGCCCTCGGCGTGGTGAATCCCGATTTCGCGGCGCTGGCGAAAGAGATCGACAAGCTCAAGCGGAGCAATCAAAAGCTGCGCAATCACAACAAGGCGCTCGAAGCCGCGGGGACAGATCAAGACGCGCGCGCCCGTGCCTATGCCGATGAGCTGGAGCGCACCAAGGCAGATTTGGCCAGGGCACAAGCCCAGCTTGAGGCATCGGGCAGGGGGCTGACTGTGACCCCGCCGAAGGTCGTGCTCCGGGAAGACCCCGAGAAGGATCGGCAAATCCGCGAGCAGCAAGAACGGATCGCGGCACTGGAGAAGCGCGCGAAGGAGGCCGAGCACCGCGCCAAATACAACGAGGTCCAGGCGAACAAGGTCAGTAGCCAACTGATCGACAAGACCACGCGCCTAGCCCAACTGGAGAGCCCCAGGGATTATCTGGCGGCCTTCACCACCGGAATCATTGACGACTTCAACCGGCGCACGCGCGGCGCTATTGGGGCCACCCAACGCTCGGATGCGGTGCCAACGCCGGAGATGATCCACCAAGCCGAGACGGCGCGGGATCTGTTGGACGAGCTATTGGGCCTATGGCAAGACCGGCGAGCCCATGACGGAGCGGCGGCCCTGCCGGCGCTGGAGGCGCGTCCATGATGCGGCTATCACGCTCCAAAGGCCCCGCAAGCGATACCGCCCTGGAGCCGTGGGCGGTCACGTTCGAGGAACTGGCGGCGACCTTCCAGCGTACCCCGCGCGTGGGGCGCAAGGACGGTTCCTATTTCGTGCGCGGCCCCCATGCCGATGGCTACCCCTCACGCGCCGATGCCCACATCACCGATGGGGCGCTGGTCATCCTGGACGGGGATAGCACGCTGGACCCGGACACCGGCGAGGTCACCCCCGGCGCTCCGCATCCGATGCTGGCGCATGAGGCCCTGCGGGATCTGGATATCGCGCACGTCATCTATTCAAGCTGGAGCCACCAACAACCGGGCAAGGGCAACCGTTACCGAGTGGCGATCCCGGCAACGATGCCCGACTCCAAGACGCTTTCCGCCTGCGTCGAGTGGACCCTGGACCAGCTTCACCACGCGGGTGTCTGGCTCGCGGACGTGAAGGAAAATCACGCCTGGAGCCAACCCTGGTACTTCCCGCGCAAGGCCACCATCGAGGCGGAATATCTGACCTATGTCCACGATGGCGGCGAGATCTTCGACGTGGACGCCTGCCAAGCCTGGAAAGCGGCGCAAGATCCCCTGACCCCGCAAGCCCTCGAAGCGGCGGCGCTGGCGGGACCGAAGCGCGGCGCGGGCGGTGGCTTACTCGGGCAATTCAACGCCCAGCACGGCCACCCCGAGGCCATGCTGGCGCTATTGCAATCCAAAGGGTACGAGACCAAGGCGCCAGGCGGCCCCCTCAACGGAGAGCCGGTCTTTCGGCTGCTGGCCCCCGGTTCCGCGAGCCAAGCCCCAGGGGTCGCGCTCTTCAAGGCCCGCGATGGGCGCTGGCTGGTCGCCAGTCACCACGGCGCGCATGACCCGCTCAGTCAGGCCCCGAGTAACGATGCCTTCGACCTGTTCCGTCTCTTCGAGCATGGCGGCGACCAAGCGAAAGCGTTGAATGCCTGGCGCAAGACGCTGGACCCGAGACCGAGCATCCGCATCGTGGGCGGCGCGCTGCCGGGTAACCTGCAAGCGGCGGCCAAGGCCCTGGCGGCGAATCAACCGCCCGAGGTCTTCCAGCGCGGTCAAACGCTGTGCCGCGTGGCGCATCTACAAGAGACCGGCGACATTCAGGGCTGCGTCATTCCCAAGGGCACGGCCACCATCGTGACCTTGCAACGCGCGGGGCTCATGGTCGAATTGGGTCGAGCCGCCAAGTGGGAGCGCAAGAACAAGGACACCGAGGAATGGTTCGAGGCGGACCCCTGCACCAAGGTCACGGCGGCGCTATTGGAAGCGGTCGGGCATTGGGCGGGGATTCCAAGCCTCTTGGGGATCAGCGAGGCCCCGATTCTGCGCGCCGATGGCACCTTGCACGCCCAGGCCGGGTATGACGCGGCGAGTCGGCTCTATGTCGAGGGACGCTTTCCCGGTTTCCAACTGCCGGCGCGCGTCACCCTGGACGAGGCGCAACGGGCGGCGGCGATCCTGCTGCGTCCCTTCCTGGAGTTCCCCTTTGTCGAGAGTCGGCTGGACCATGCCGTGGTGCTCGCCTACCTGCTGACCCTGGCGCTGCGCTCGCAAATCCAGACGGCCCCGCTGTTCTGTGTCTCGGCCACCACCCCCGGCACGGGCAAGGGCCTGGTGGTCGAAGTCTGCAACCTGTTGGTGCGTGGTCGCGACGCGGCCATCATGCCCGCGATTCAGGGCACGAGCGCGGAAGAAGAGACCCGCAAGCGCATCACGGCCCTGCTGCTGCAAGGCGTCTCGTCCATCAACCTGGACAACTGGACCCGACCCATCGGCGGCGAAGCCCTCAACGCCCTGCTGACGGCGGGCGAATGGTCCGACCGGGTATTAGGGCGCAGCGAGACGGTTTCGCTCCCGGCGCGGCTCACGCTGGCGGCCACCGGCAACAATCTGAGTGTGCGCGGCGACATGACCCGGCGCAGCCTCCTCATCCAACTGGATGCGGGAGTCGAGCGGCCCGAACTGCGCGCGTTCAGGGAAACGAACTTGACCGGCATGGTGACCGAGCGGCGCGGCGAGTTGCTGGCGGCGCTGTTCACCATCCTCAAAGGCTATCAGCAAGCCGGACAGCCGGGGAAGCACGAGCGCCTGCTGGGACGCTTCGAGCCCTGGAGCATGGCGGTCGCGGCCCCGATCCGTTGGCTTGGTTACCCCGACCCTACCGATTCGCAAGCCCGCTTGCGCGAAGCGGACCCGGAAGCCGACAAGCTGGAGCTATTCCTGGCGGCTTGGTTCGATCTGCGCAACAGCCAATGGACCACGGCGGCGGAATTGCTCGGCGAGGCGGAACCGACCAACGATTTCAGCACGGCACGCAGCGATAAGCGGGCGGCACTGCACGAGGCCCTGCTGGAGGTCGCCAACGATGGACGCGGACGGATCAACCGCAAGGCGTTGGGCTGGTATCTGCGCCATTTCGAGGGGCGGATCGCGGGCGGGTTGCGCTTGATGAAGAAAGATCGACACGGCTCCCAGAAGCATGCCCATCAATACGGCGTCGAACGGATTGCGGATTCAACCCGCGCGGCGACTGGTACGGATGATGTTTCATTCTGAGGGGATGGGGGTTTTGGGGGTTTATGGGGTTTTGTATCAACGGTGAAAAATTTGGAGCAAGGAGCCGACTTCTCTAGATCACCGGCGCGGGGAATATTGGCTTCCCCAGACGATTTTTTTATGGGGCTCACGAAACCCCCAAAACCCCATAAACCCCCATCGAGAGGGCATGGCGGCAACAGCAAGAAAGACCGGCTCCGCGAACGACTCCGGCACTCGCCGTGCTGGATCTGATCGGCGTCGCCTTTCACCCAGCCAAGCAAGCCGCGCTGCCGCTCGGGCTGGTTCGAATGTCCAGCGCTAAAACCCGCGCATGACGAGCTGACGTTTGCAGGTGACGCCCGACGATGCCGACCAAGCCGGGCAAGCCTTGCAGGGGGGCCATGGTCGGGGGCTTTCTTGATGTGTTCCCCGAAGCTGGCGAGGTAGTGGCCATGCCCGAGGTGAAGCAGGGGCCGCACTGGGCGGCTGTGCATTCGTGCTAAAATTAAACAACCAATACAGGCTCCGGTTACTTAATCCCTGAATCCGTGATCTGAATGACGCGGCAACGTCCTCTTGGCAAATAGCGATGCCGGAATTCATTTCAGCGACGCGAATAGCGCCCGGGCGGGGACGAATCGGTCCACGGAAGGGCGGTTGGGCGAGAAGCTGCGGGCGACAGACAAAAGGATA
>NZ_NRRG01000088.1 GCF_016583575.1 Thiocystis violacea | reverse complement strand
CAGCCCACCAGGTATCCCGCGCGACCAGGAACTTGCGTTCGATCTCGACACCCATCAGCGACGCCGCTCGAACAGGGCCATGGATTCGACATGACTGGTGTGCGGAAACATGTCCATCACGCCCGCCGCCAGGAGCCGGTAGCCAAGCCCGTTGACCAGGCGGTCGGCGTCGCGCGCCAGGGTCGCGGGATTGCAGGAGACATAAAGCAGGCGCTCGACCCCGAGACGCGGCAGCCAGTCCAGCACCTCCAGGGCGCCGGTGCGCGGCGGGTCGATCAGGGCCTTGGCGAAGCGTTCGCGCGTCCAGGGTTCATCGACCAGTTCGCCTTGCAGATTCGCGACATGAAAGCGCGTGTTGGGGAGGCCGTTACGCTCGGCATTGGCCATGGCGCGGGCGACCAGCCCGGCGTCGCCCTCCACGCCCTCGACCGAGGCGGCCCGGCGCGCCAGCGGGAGGGTGAAGTTGCCCAGGCCGGAGAAGAGATCCAAAACCCGGTCCTCCGGCTGAACCTGGAGCAGATCGAGCGCCTGATCGACCATGCGCCGGTTCAGCTCCAGGTTGACCTGGGTGAAATCGTTCGGCAGGAAGGCGATCTCGACCCCATGGCTCGGCAGGCTGTAGCTCAGATCCACGGCCTGCCCCGGCAGCGGGCGAATGCTGTCGACACCGCCCTCCTGGAGATAGATGTGGAAGCCCTCGCGCTCGCCCAGTTCCAGCAATAGCGCCTCGTCCTCGGCGCTCGGCGGCTCCATGACGCGGAACACCAGCACGCAGGGGCCATCGCCCATGGCCATCTCGATCTGCGGCACCTGGTCGCGGATGCTCAGGCGATCGATGGTCGCGCCGATGGTCTCCAGACGCTCGCCGACCGCCGGATGCAGCACCTCGCAGCGGGTCAGATCGGCGAGGAAAGCGTTGCGGCGCTCGCGAAAGCCGACCAGGGTCCGGCCCTTCTTGAGCACATGCCGCACGCCAAGCCGCGCCTTGCGGCGGTAGCCCCAGTGTCCGGCCGTGAGCGGCGTAAGCCAGCGCTCCGGGGTCACCTTGCCGATGCGGCTGAAGACGTCGGCAAGACTCTCCTGCTTGACGCGGATCTGCACCCCGGCGTCCAGATGTTGCAGGCTGCAACCGCCGCAGACGGCGAAATGGGCGCACTTGGGCTCGACGCGGTCGGGAGAGGCGGTCAGAACCTCCTCAACCACCGCCTCGTCGAAACGGCGCTGGACACGGGTATAGCGAAAGCGCACGCGCTCGCCCGCCAGCGCGCCATCCACGAAGACAGCCTTGCCGTCGACATGGGTCAGGCCACGGCCTTCATGGGTCAGGGTTTCGATCAGGGCCTCGACGGGCTCGCTGGGGATGGGTTTGCGTTTTCTCGACAATGAGGGTCTCGCTCGTAACCTGTGGGATATGGTCTCTTGAACCGTGCCGGATAGGGTGCGCGATGCGTACCTAACATGGGCCTCCGGGACGCTTGCTCGTTCGATACCAGCGCCCGAGCAGGGGCTTGGCCCATCCACGGGGCGGGCCCAGGCCGGGTTGAACAGCTTCACGACCTCTACTTGATCGGAAACGCCAGGCTGTCCTTGCCATGCTTCTTGAGCAGTGAACGCACCTTTTCGGCCTCCTGCTTGCTCGCATAGCCGCCGGTACGCACGCGGTGCGTGGTCTTGCCGTTGGCCAGGGTCGCGCTCTGGACGCTGGTCGACAGGCCCAGGAGCGCGAGCTGCGCCCTCAGACGCTCGGCATCGGCCGCGCGGCCGAAGGAGCCGACCTGCACCACGTAGGTTCCGGCGCGCGGCTGCTCGGTGGGCTCCGCCGGCGGCAACTCCGGCGTCGCCGTCCTTCCATCGACGGGCGTTGGCGGAGTCGCGGGGGGTTGTGGTCGCGGGGCGGACGGCGGCGGAGGCGGGGTCTGACCGATATCCACCTCGTTATCGCTCAGGATCTCCTCGAACATGAACCTCGGCTTGGCCGCCGGAGGTTGCCCGGTTCCCTCGGGTCCGGCCGCGGTCTCCGCCGGGGCGACCGGACCCGCCCGCTTGGACGTCAGGGCGTTGGAACCGACCCCGCCGAGCGCCACGCCCATGATGAGCCACCAGACACAGGTGCGGTTCTGCTTGTGTTTGGGCTGGGGCTGCGGCGGCGTCGGCGGGAGGCGGGGACCGCGACGATAGTCCTTGGACATCTTACATGCTCTCTGGCGCCGAGACGCCGATCAGACCCAGGCCATTACGGAGTACCTGACGCGCGGCCAGGATCAGCTTGATCCGGGCGTCGCGCAGTTGGGCGTCCTCCACGAGAAAGGGGTGGGCGTTGTAGTAGGTGTGAAATTCGTTGGCCAACTCACGCAGATAGTTGGTGAGCTGGTGGGGTTCTTCCTTGAGCGCGGCGGTCTCCACGACCTCGGGATAGCGGGTCAGGGTCCGCAAGAGCGCCTGCTCGTGATCCTCCGCGAGGCGCTCCAGATGCGTCGCGCCGGGGCTCGGTTCGATCACCAGCCCGCGCTCGGCGGCCTGGCGCAGCACGCTGCAAACCCTGGCGTGGGCGTACTGCACGTAGTAGACCGGGTTGTCCGAGGACTCGGACTTGGCGAGATCCAGGTCGAAGTCCAGGTGCTGCTCGCAGCGGCGCATGATGTAGAAGAATCGCGCCGCGTCGCGTCCGACCTCGCGGCGCAGCTCGCGCAGGGTGACAAATTCGCCCGAGCGGGTCGACATCTGCGCCTTCTCGCCGCCGCGATAGAGGATGGCGAACTGCACCAGCAGGACATCGAGCCGGTCGCTGTCGTCGCCCAGCGCCCGGAGCGCCGCCTTGACGCGCGGGATGTAGCCGTGATGATCCGCGCCCCAGATATCGATGACGCGGTCGAAGCCGCGTTCGAGCTTGTCCATGTGATAGGCGATGTCGGAGGCGAAATAGGTGCTCTGACCGTTCTCGCGCACCACCACCCGGTCCTTCTCGTCGCCAAAGGCGGTGGAGCGAAACCAGAGCGCGCCGTTGTTCTCGTAGAGGTGGCCGGACTCGCGCAGCCGCTCGATCGCCTTGTTGACCGCGCCGCTCTCGGTCAGCGAGCGCTCCGAATACCATTCCTGATAGTCGACGCCGAACTCGGACAGATCCGCGCGGATATCGTCGAGGATGGTGTTGAGCCCCAGCTCGAAGACATAACGGTAGCGGTTGTCGCCGAGCAGACGCTTGGCGGTGGCGATCAGCCCGTCGATATGGGCCTCCTTGTCACCCGCCTGGTCCTGGGGCTCCCCCTCCAGCGGGGCGTCGGGCGGCAGACCGGCGAGAACCTGGTCCGCGTCCACCCGGTAGGCGTCGCCATGCTCGCGATGCAGGGTGGCAGCGATGTCCCAGACATAGTCGCCCTTGTAGCCGTTGCTCGGGAATCTCAGGTTCTCGCCGCACAGCTCCAGATAGCGCAGCCAGACCGAGGTGCCGAGGATGTCCATCTGGCGTCCGGCGTCGTTGACGTAATACTCGCGATGGACGTCGAAACCGACCGCCGCCAGCAGGTCCGCGACCACCGCGCCATAGGCCGCGCCGCGTCCGTGTCCGACATGCAGCGGGCCGGTGGGATTGGCCGAAACGAACTCCACCTGCACCCGTTTTCCAGCGCCGACGTGGCCGCGGCCGTAGTCGTGTCCCGACTCCAGGATCCGGGGGATCACGCCGCGGTAGGCGTCCTCGGCGAGGAAGAAGTTGATAAAGCCGGGGCCGGCGATCTCCACCCGCGCGACCAGGGGCGAGTCGGGCAGGGCCGCGACCAGACGCTCGGCCAGCTCGCGCGGCCTGGCGCGGGCGAGCTTGGCCAGCACCATCGCGAGATTGGTCGCGAAATCGCCATGGGTCGTGTCCTTGGCGCGATCCACCTGGGGCTCGGGAAGCTCGGTGACGGCCAGCTGGCCATCCGCGACGAGCCTGGCGAGGGCGGCGGAGAGGAGTTCTTTGATGTCTTGCTTCATGCAGGTTGACGACTCGATTGCGTCGAATGGGTACAGACGCCCCGGAGAGCCGCGCGAGGGCTCCCGGGTCGGCTCGCCGCCGACGTGGTCCGCGATGGGTTGGATGAAGGGATTCGGTCGCTGGATCCGCGCGGCGCCAGGGTCCCGAACCGGCGCATAAGGATACCTGAATCGGTGACTTAGAGCATATCTTGCGGATCCACATCCAGCGACCAGCGCAGTCCCCCGCGCCTCGGCAGTCCCCGGATCGCCAGCGTCCAGCGGCTCAGGAAGCGTTGCAGCCGCGGGCGCTCCGCGCACTGGACCAGGAGTTGGGCGCGATAGCGCCCGGCGCGTCGTTCCATTGGGGCCGGTACCGGACCCAGCAACTGGATCCGGGGCTCGCCGATGGACTCGCCGAGGCCCAGCGCCTCGCGCAGGAAGGCCAGCGCGTCGCCCTCGCCGGGCGCCTCGGCGCGAACCAGGGCGAGATAGGCGTAGGGCGGCAGCTCGGCCTCCTCGCGTTCCGCCAGGGCGGCGGTGGCGAATCCGGCATAGCCATCGCGCAACAGCGACTGGAGCAGGGGGTGTTCGGGGTGGCGGGTCTGCAACACCACCCGGCCGGGACGCTCGGCCCGGCCGGCGCGCCCCGCGACCTGCACGATGAGCTGGGCGGTACGCTCGGCGGCGCGGAAATCGCTGGCATGGAGCGACTGATCGAGTTCCAGGATGCCGACCAGGGTCACGCCCGGAAAGTCATGGCCCTTGGCCAGCATCTGGGTGCCGAGCAGGATCTGGATCTCGCCCTGGCGCACGGCCTCGAACAGCCGGGCCAGTTCGCCCTTACGCCGGGTGCTGTCGCGGTCGACGCGGGCGATGCTGGCGGAGGGGAAGAGCGGCTTGAGGTCTTCCTCCAGACGCTCGGTGCCGCGTCCGAGCATTCTCAGGTCGTGACTCTGGCATTCGGGACAGCGCGTCGGCAGCGCGCGCGACCAGCCGCAATGATGGCACCAGAGCCGTCGCTGACCCAGATGCAGCGTCAGTCGCGCGTCGCAATGGGGACAGTCACCGACCCAACCGCAGGCGTGACAGGTGAGCAGGGGCGCGTAGCCCCGGCGGTTCAGGAACAGCAGGATCTGGTTGCCCGCGGCGATCTCGGCGCGCATATGCTCGCGCAGCACGGGCGAGAGCCCGGCTTGCAAGGGCTGGTCGCGGATATCCAGCAGGGCAATGAGCGGCGGTTCGGCGCGTCCGGCCCGGCGTGTCAGACGCAGCCAGGTATAGCGTCCGGTCCGGGCGTTGTTGAGCGTCTCCAGCGACGGCGTCGCCGAGCCGAGCACCACCGGACAGCCCGCCAGTTGGGCGCGGCGCACGGCCAGATCGCGGGCCGAGTAGCGGAAGCCCTCCTGCTGTTTCAGCGAGGGATCGTGTTCCTCGTCGACCACCACCAACCCCAGGCGCGGGAGCGGGGCGAACATGGCCGAGCGGGTTCCGAGCACCAGCCGCGCCTCGCCGCGCGCCGCGCTGTGCCAGTTGCGCTCGCGCTCGCCGGCGCCGAGGGCCGAATGCAGGACCGCCATGGGTCCGGGGAGACGCTGGCGGAAGCGCTCCCGAAGCTGTGGGGTCAGACCGATCTCGGGCACCACCACCAGCGCTTGCCCGCCGCGCGCGATCACGGTCGCGATTAACTGGATGTAGACCTCGGTCTTGCCGCTGCCGGTCACGCCATCGAGCAGAAAGGCACGGAAGCCGCCCAGCGCGGCGCTCACCGACTCGATGGCCTGGCGTTGCTCCGGGTTCGGATCGGGACCGGGCGAGGCGCTGGTCGCGGCCATCGCCGCCGGGTCGACGAGGGGCGCGATCCGGCAATCCCCGATCAGTCCCCCGTCGCGCAGCGCGCGGATCGGCCCGCGACAATCGCCGAGCCGCGCGGCGAGTTCGGTCAAGGCCAGACCCTCGGGCGCCTCGCGCAGCAGGGTCAGAAGATCCCGCTGCTTGTGGGCACGCTTGAGTTGCTCCAGATCCAGCGCCAGCCCCTCCGGGGTCGCCTGGAGACCGGGACGTTGCTCGTCGAGCAGGGGCTCGGGCGAGCGCAGCCGCGCCGGCAGCGCGCTGAAGAGCACCTCGCCGATCGGCTGGTGATAGTAGGCCGCCGCCCACAGTAGAAGATCCAGGTCCGCCGGCGTCAGTAGCGGGCGCGGATCCAGCACCGCCTCGACCCGCTTGAGCCGCGCGGGATCCTGGTCCGACTGATCCCTGATCTCGATCAGGATTCCGACCCGTCGGCCCCGGCCGAAGGGAACCAGAAGGCGCAGGCCGGGCCGCAAGGATTCGCGCGACAGGCCGCTCGGGGCGAGATAGTCGAACGTCTCGGCCAGCGGCGCGTCCACGGCGACGCGCAGGATGCCGCCAGGCTCCTCGAACTCGGCTTGGTCCGGCTGGCGACTCATCCGTCCGAGCGAAGCCGGGCGAATGCCTTGGGGTATCCCCTTGGCCGGATGTCTTGACAGACGCTCGGATTGGCGCGCGGGGCGGGCCGCCAAGCGGTCATCCGGGGTTGTTCACAATATCTGTGGATAAGTCTGGGGAAAACCTTTGGGCAGCACTCGCAAGCCTGTGCCGGCACACCCTTTCCGTTGAAACGGCCATACCCTGACCACCTCATGGCAACTCTTTTTTTATCAATGACTTATGGATTTCGACCGGTTGGCCGTCGCCCCCGGTTCCGGGAACTCGGCGCGATCGCCGGCTCGGCTTGTGGGGTGTGAATGATCAAGCGGTTAGACTTGGGAACAGGATCGATCGAACCCGGCTTCGGCGCTCCCGGCACAGGTTCGAGATCGACCGCGCCCCTGGTTTGCGCCCCCGAGGCAAGCCTGTATGATGAACGCAAATTCCGAGCCGTATCCAACTATGTTGCCACTCAATCAACAGGTGCTGCGAACGGATTTGGCGGGCCTGCCCCTGGAATGGATCGACTATCGGGTCGCCGCCCGGCTCTACTTTTTGGGCCAGGTCGCCTACTCCTGCGGGGACGCCCTGTTTCTGCTGCGCGGCGGGATCAACGCGGTCACGCACGTTCAAAGCCAGCTCAGAATCCACTCCATCATCGCGACCCACGCGCTCCATCACGGCCCGAACAAGCTTCAGGGCGATTATGTTCCGCCGCTCTCGAACCGCACCCTGTTCCAGCGGGACGACCACATGTGCATGTACTGCGGTCACCGCTTTTCCCCCCGACTCCTCTCGCGCGACCATGTGCGGCCGACCAGCAAGGGCGGCGAGGATACCTGGCGCAATGTCGTCACCGCCTGTCTGCGCTGCAACAATTACAAGGCCGGCCGCTCTCCCGAGGACGCGGGGATGGAACTGCTGGCCGTGCCCTTCATGCCGACCCGAGCCGAGTACATCTATCTGATGAGCCGCCACGTCCTGGCCGATCAGATGGAGTTCCTGCGCGCCCACTTCCCACGCTCCAGCCCCTTGCATCGCCGGCTCGGACGAGGTTTGTCCAAGTGAGCGAATGGGGCCTGATCGCCGAGTGGATCGGCGCCACCACCGGAGAGCCCTTCCGGATCCAGCGGAACCGACCGATCGGCGGCGGCTGCATCAACACCGCGGCCGCCTTGAGCGACGGTCGGCGCGCCTTCTTCGTCAAGCTCAACACGCCCGAGCGGCTCGGGATGTTCGAGGCCGAGTCGGAGGGGCTCGCGGCGCTGGCCGCCGCCAGGGCCATCCGCGTACCCGCGCCGCTAGGCACCGGCGTCGCGGCTCACCGGAGCTTTCTGGTGATGGAGTTGCTGGATCTCGGCGGACGTCTCGATGGCGCCCTGGCGGGCCGTCAACTGGCCGAGTTGCATCGCGTGAGCGCCGAGCGTTTCGGTTGGCATCGCGACAACACCATCGGCTCCACGCCTCAGAGCAATACGCCCTGTGACGATTGGGTGGACTTCTGGCGCGAGCATCGGCTCGGCCCTCAGTTGGCCATCGCCGCCGCCAATGGCTATGGCGGCCGTCTGCTGACGGCGGGCGAGCGGCTGATGGGCCGGCTCGAGGCGCTGATCGGGCACCGCCCGCCGCCCTCGATCCTGCACGGCGACCTCTGGGGCGGCAACATCGGCGCGACCCCGGACGGACAGCCCGTCATCTTCGATCCCGCCGTCTATCATGGCGACCGCGAGACCGACCTGGCGATGACCGAACTCTTCGGCGGTTTCGGCTCCGCCTTCCAGGCGGCCTACCGCGAGGCCTGGCCGCTCGATCCCGACTATGCCATCCGCAAGATCCTCTACAACCTCTACCACATCCTCAACCATCTGAACCTGTTCGGCGGTGGTTACCTGAGCCAGTCGCAAGCGATGATCGAACGGCTCCTCGCCGAAACCGGCTGAGGTTACGCCAACATGACGAATGTGTTAAAACCCGGCCATGGTTGTCACAGGCAGGTTTAACGCCCGGTTTGAACTACGCCGACCCCCTCTTTCATCGGCCCCGAGAACTCTTGCTGCTCCGTCACGCCAAGTCGGATTGGGAGTCGCTCGTCTCGACGGATTTCGAGCGCCCGCTCGCCAAGCGAGGCAAGAGCGACGCGCCCAAGGTCGGCGCCTGGCTCTATCGCGAGGGTCTGGTTCCGGACCATGTCGTCAGCTCGCCGGCCGAACGTGCCCGCCAGACCGCAGCCAAGGTCTGCAAGCGACTCGACTTCAAGAAAAAGCGGATCATCTGGGATGAAGACCTCTACGAGGCCGGCCTCCCGGCCTTGCTTGGCGTCTTGTCCCGCTGTCCCGAACAGGCCGTCACCGTCCTGATCATCGGTCACAATCCAGGGCTTGAGGAACTGCTCATGTACCTGGTCGGCGAGGATCTTGAGCACCCGGACGACGGCAAGCTCCTGCCGACCGCCACCGTGGCGCGTCTTGAAATGCCCGACGACTGGAGTCGGCTCGGACCCGGAAGCGCGCAACTCGTCTCCATCACCCGCCCACGCAGCCTCTAGCGGGACGAAGATCCCGCCCCAGCTTCCGCTCGATCTCTCCAGCGCTTGCCGTAGTCACCCAACGACTGGTTTCGAGTGCCCTATCGGGCAACATCGGACCAGATAGGGCAAGCCTCCCGGCCTTCTCCCGGCCAGTCATCCCGACTCTAACGATAGCCCCGGATGCTTGAACAAGCCGGTAGTGCTCCACGCGCCGATCCCCTCGATTGGGGCACCATCGAACAAGCTTTCAATCTATAAAAAGTCGTTGAACCGCGAAGAGCACAGAGCACAAAGAACGCAAATTATTTCAACGAGTTGCTTTGATTACGACAGTCACCCGGAGGGTGAGTACCAGGCGCATGGCCAACCCTTGTATTTCGAGTCCTTTGCGCCTTTGTGGTTCGGATTTCCGGATTAAGGATCAACGTGGTGAGAATCGTCTAGGCCAGCGCCGCGAGCAACACCTTGAACTAGTGCGCTCCCGGCTGAAAGTCGACTTCCGGGGACTTCAGCTTTCTACTCCCTATGGGATGCGTAAATGTCTCGGGCCAAATCCCGCCCACATACAAATCCGCCCTTTCTACTCCCTATGGGATGCGTAAATAGCGCGCGTCCTGGCCGGTGCGGCATTTGTGCTGCGCTTTCTACTCCCTATGGGATGCGTAAATATGGCGCAATGTTCGTCGATCTTGTCCAGGAACTGTCTTTCTACTCCCTATGGGATGCGTAAATACCTCGGCTCCAAGCCGTCCCCGCCCCTTGTAAGTTAGTTTTGTCCGGTTGTAGGTTTGTTTTACCCGTCTCAGACCGTAACCCCTCTGATTTCGAGATCGTGGGAGAGCTTGGGTCGATGCGGGGTTTTCCTCAACAACCCGAACAGTTGCCAGGGCGTAAAGCCCGATTCTGCAAGGCGGGGTATAGGGAGGGATGAGCATGCATTCTGAAACCTGTTGGGTTGGTGTAGACGTCTCGAAGTCAACCTT
>NZ_NRRG01000087.1 GCF_016583575.1 Thiocystis violacea | reverse complement strand
CCCAGAACGAGGAACCGCCATGACCACCGCCGCCATCTCAGGCATCTATTTCGACAACAATGCCACCACCATGGTCGCCCCCGAGGTCGTGGAGGCCATGCTGCCGTACTTCACCGAGCAGTTCGGCAATCCCTCGTCGATCCACCAGTTCGGCAACCGGGTCGGTCTGGCGATCAAGCAGGCGCGCGCCCAGGTCCAGGCGCTGCTCGGCGCGGAGCATGACTCCGAGATCGTCTTCACCTCCTGCGGCACCGAATCCGACTCCACCGCCATCCTCTCGGCCCTCAAGGTCCAGCCGGAGCGCCGGGAGATCATCACCACCGTCGTGGAACATCCGGCGATCCTAGCGCTGTGCGAGAACCTGGAGAAGGATGGCTACAAGGTTCATTACCTGCCGGTCGACGGCAAGGGACGGCTGGACCTCGACGCCTACCAAGCCTTGCTCTCGGAGCGGGTCGCCATCGTCTCGGTGATGTGGGCCAACAACGAGACCGGCACCCTCTTCCCGGTGCTGGAAATGGCCGAGATGGCCAAGGCCGCCGGGGTGCTCTTCCACACCGACGCGGTTCAGGCGGTCGGCAAGATCCCCATCGATCTTCAGAGCAGCGCCATCGACATGCTCTCGCTCTCCGGCCACAAGCTGCACGCGCCCAAGGGTATCGGCGTGCTCTATCTGCGCCGCAACACCCGTTTCCGTCCGCTGCTGCGCGGCGGCCATCAGGAACGCGGCCGACGCGCCGGAACCGAGAACAGCGCCTCGATCGTCGCGCTCGGCAAGGCGTGCGAGCTGGCGCTGGCGCATATGGATCGGGAGCGCAACGAGGTCCGCGCGCTGCGCGACCGCCTGGAGCAAGGCATTCTCGCCGTCGTGCCCCATTGTTTCGTGACCGGCGACCCGGACAACCGTCTGCCCAACACCGCCAACATCGCCTTCGAGTACATCGAGGGCGAGGCCATCCTGCTGCTGCTCAACAAGCTCGGCATCGCCGCCTCCAGCGGCTCGGCCTGCACCTCCGGCTCGCTGGAGCCATCCCACGTCATGCGCGCCATGGGCATCCCCTACACCGCGGCCCACGGCACCACCCGCTTCTCGCTCTCGCGCTACAACAGCCTGGCCGAGGTCGAGCGGGTCATCGACGCCATCCCACCCATCATCGCCCAACTGCGCAAGCTCTCGCCCTACTGGGGCGAGAACGGCCCGATCCAGGATCCGGAACAGGCGTTCGCACCGGCCTATGCCTGAGGGCGAGCCGCGGCGGACGGGGCCTATTGGAGGAAAAACCGCTAATTTTGCCTGGCTTTTCTGGATAATCCTCAAGGCTTGTTTCCCTTCACGGGATTGCAACCCGGAACAAAGCAACCAACTCCTGAACCTTGTGGCCGACCACTCGCGAGGCCCCAAGCTCGATCCGTCAAGCATCCGTTTCCGGGAGACCAGCATGAGCAAGCACAGCCTCACCCCCGCCGCCGCCCTGGTTGGCGCCGCCCTCGTCGGCGGCCTGGGCACCCTGGGTCTGGCCCAGGCCGCCGGCAATCCATTCGCCGCCCAGCCCTTGGACGCCGGCTACAAACACATCGCCGAGGCCGATACCGAGGGCAAGTGCGGCGAGGGCAAATGTGGGTCCGACAAGGGCACCGAAGGCAAGTGCGGCTCCGATAAGGATAAGGGTCAGGAAGGCAAATGCGGCGGCGCCACCTGATCCGCCCCGACGCCGCGCCATGGAGCGCCGCGCGACGTCCCTTCATGGCGCCGGTCTCGGCCTGCGGCGTGCCTTTCTGGACGCCCTGGCCGAGCGGACTCCAACCCAGGTCGATTTCCTCGAAATCGCCCCGGAGAACTGGATCGTTCTGGGCGGCCTCAATGGGCGCCGTCTGCGCGCCCTGACCGAGCGCCATCCCTTCGTCTGCCATGGCCTGTCGCTCTCGATCGGCGGCCCGACCGCGCTCGATCTGGACTTCGCGCGGCGCCTCAAGACCTTCCTCGACAGCCACGGCATCCATGACTACAGCGAGCATCTGAGCTACTGCGCCGACGAGGGGCAACTCTACGATCTGCTCCCCATCCCTTTCACCTGGGAGGCGGTCCGGCACGTCGCCGAGCGCGTGCGTCAGGCGCAGGACATCCTGGAACGGCGTATCGCCCTGGAGAACGTCTCCTATTACGCCGCCCCTGGGCAGGAGATGAGCGAGATCGATTTCATCCGGGCGGTGCTCGCGGAGGCCGACTGCGACCTGCTGCTGGATGTGAACAACATCCATGTCAACGCCATCAATCACCGCTACGACCCAGTGGAGTTCCTGCGCCAACTGCCAGGCGAACGCGTCCGCTATGCCCATGTCGCCGGGCACTATGTCGAGGCCGAGGATCTGCTCATCGACACCCATGGCTCGAATGTGATCGATCCGGTCTGGGATCTGCTCGGGACGGCCTACGCGACCTTCGGGGTCTTTCCGACCCTGCTGGAGCGCGATTTCAATCTCCCGCCGCTCGACAGCCTGCTGTTGGAGGTGGATCGAATCCGGACCATCCAGCAGGCCCATCTCGGGCCAGCGGAACGGTGTCTGGCCCGTGCTTGAGCCAGCCGATTTCATCCGCCGTCAGCTCGCCTTCGCCGCCCATCTGCGCGACCCCGAGACGGCGCCCGCGCCGGCCGATGTCGAGGAACGTCGGCTGGCGATCTATCGCGATCTGGTCTTCAACAATCTCTCGTCCCTGCTGGCCGGGAGCTTTCCGGTGCTGCATCGAATCCTGCCGGAGGCGCACTGGCGGGAGCTGATCTGGGACTTCCTGAGGCGCCATCGCGCCAGGTCACCGCTGTTTCCGGAGCTTCCGGAGGAATTTCTTGATTTCCTCGGCTCGGTACGCCGGGACGATCCCAGGGATCCGCCCTTTCTGCTGGAGCTGGCGCACTACGAATGGGTCGAACTGGCACTGCGAAACAGCGAGGCGTCGGCGGATCCCGAGACCATCGATCCCGACGGGGATCCATTGCTCGGCCATCCGGCGGTCTCGCCGCTGGCCTGGAATCTGACCTACCGTTTCCCCGTCCATCGTCTCGGACCCGACGTCCAGCCCGAATCGCCGCCGCCGGAACCGACCCATCTGGTCGTCTACCGCACGCCGGATGAGCGCATCGCCTTCCTGGAAATCAATGGGGTTACACAGCGATTACTGATCCTCCTCGGGGAAGAACCGGCGCTGACCGGTCGCGCCGTCTTGAACCGCATCGCCGCCGAGCTGGGTCATCCGGATCCCGAACAGGTCATCCTTTTCGGTTCGGCGCTGATGGCGGATCTGCGCGCCTGCGGCGTGCTGCTTGGGACCGAGACAGTTCCGGTCCTACCAGGAGCCGATGAGACGCCCGTCACGAATATCGGCCATCGTCGAGCCGGCTGACCTCCGAGACCGAGCTTCACTCCACCTCACGGCCTATGATGAGCTCGGCCGTTTGACACCCGGCCAGGCTTACCGGGCGCGGTGGACCCGTCAAACGAACCGCCTGCCAAGAAACGCCCCCTGTCGCGAAGCCGTCACGTTCGCGCGCGGGTGGTCGCCAACCAAGATCCGAGAAAGAGAGGCTTTGAATCATGCGCAAGCTTGCATTGGCTCCGATTGTTTTGTTGATCGCCTCTGGCCACCTGTCCGCGTCGGAGAACCCGGCCAGCGCCGCGGCACCTCCAACCGCGGCGCCGGTGGTGGCAACAGTCCCGGCGGCTCCGGCAACTCCGGCTCCAGTTCCAACGACAGTACCGAGCCTAAGCGGGAAATGGCTTTCCAGCCTGATCGACGAGGTTTTCCTTGAGCAATCGGGCGACAAGATCACGGGCACTTATGAGTACATGGATGACGATGACGTCACGCAGTCGGGCAAGATCGAAGCCGTCTTGAAAGATCAGGTCATTCAGGGAAAGTGGTGGGAACGCCCCAAGGTCGGGAGTGGGGAGGAAATGCGTGGCGATCTTGAGTGGAAGGTAGTCGATGACGGCAAGTCATTGATGGGTTGGTATCGCGATGAAGGCGACGAAGAAAAAACGGACTGGAATCTGACCCGCTAGCCCCTTCCGAGGCTCGTCCTTGCTACCCGCCTTGAGCGCGGGTAGTGGGGACGATCGTTCCCGAAGGCGCCAATCCGCTCGGGCGACGCCAGCCGGTCTCTCAATCGCCACCGCCCTCCGGCTTGAGCGAGGCCATGTCGATGACGAAACGGTATTTGACGTCGCTGCGCAGCATCCGCTCGTAGGCCGCGTTGACCTGCTGGATCGGGATAAGCTCGATGTCCGAGACGATGTCGTGCTCGGCGCAGAAATCGAGCATCTCCTGGGTTTCCCGAATGCCGCCGATCAGGGAACCGGCGAGCCGACGCCGCTTGAAGATCAGATTGAACACGGTCGGCGAGGGATGTGGGTTCTCAGGCGCGCCCACCAGGCACAGGGTTCCGTCACGCTTGAGCAACTCCAGATAGGCATCCAGATCGTGCGGCGCGGCCACGGTGTCGAGGATGAAATCGAAACTCGCCAGATGGCGCCTCATCTCGTCGGGTTTTTTCGAGATCACCACCTCATCCGCCCCCAGCCGGAGGGCATCGGCCGTCTTGCCCGGAGAGGTGGTGAACAACACCACCTCGGCGCCGAAGGCATGGGCGAACTTGACCCCCATGTGACCCAGGCCACCGAGACCGACCACGCCGACCTTCTGGCCCGGCCCCACGTTCCACTGCCGCAGCGGGGAATAGGTGGTAATGCCTGCGCACAGCAATGGCGCGACCGCCGCCAGATCAAGCTTCTCGGAGACCCGCAGCACGAAGCCTTCATCGACTACGATCCGGTTGGAATAGCCGCCATAGGTCATCTTTCCGGTAGACGGATCCGGGCTGTTGTAGGTCAGGGTGAAGCTCGGGCAGAACTGCTCCAAGCCTTCCCGGCACTCGGGACAGGTACCGCAGGAATCGACCAGGCAGCCCACGCCCGCCAGGTCGCCGGCTTTGAATCCGTGGACCTCCGCGCCGACCTGGGTGACGCGGCCGACGATCTCATGGCCCGGCACCACGGGATAGAGGGTGTTGTGCCATTCGTCGCGGGCGGTGTGCAGATCCGAATGGCACACACCGCAGTAGAGAATCTCGATCTGAACATCGCGCGGGCCGGGCTCGCGCCGCTCGAAGTGGAACAGATCCAACGGCGCCGTCGCGTTATGGGCGGCGTATCCAAGGGTCTTGGTCATGACAGGACGCTCCAGGAATCAAAGGTAAAAAACAGAGTAGCTGAGTCGATCATGATTTCCACCTGGCCAGATCCGCTCGAATTCGCAGGCGATCAGGCCGTTGGCCTCCGGCGTCCCGCGCCCTCCATCCAAGAATCGGCGACGTCGACCAGGCACATCGGCGGTCAGAAGAATCGCCATGACACTCCAGCCGCTCCTGGGGCAGAAAACGATACGCTTGTGTTTCCTCCAGACGCTAAAAACGCCTGGAAGGCTCTCGGTGGTCCGCTCGGCCAAGTGCTCCAGCAACGGCGCCACCTGGCGGTTGCCGTGCGCGTCCCACTCTGGACGCAATTTCGTTATATACTCTGCATCCCCAAGTCTAGATATTCCACTAGACAATGATTTCCGCCTCGCTGGCGTAGCTCAGTTGGCAGAGCAGCTGATTTGTAATCAGCAGGTCGTCGGTTCGAATCCGACCGTCAGCTCCAATAAAGACAGGGGGTTAGCTTCATCGGCTAACCCCTTTTTCTTTGCCGAAACCAATTTTAGGTGACGCTATAGGTAACAATTGGGTTTTGAGCAAGGATTTCAGACTCAGACTCCAGACCACAAAAAACCCCGCCGGAGCGGGGTGGGTTTGAGTTTTTTCGGTTAGCTTAGGTAGCTATGTTTGATGGCTATCAGGCTAACCGTGTGTGCCAGATCGCGACTCTTCTTCGCTGGCGGCATCTTCTTCACGCCGCAGCTTCATTTCTCGCACGGCTTGCCGAAGAATTTTCTTCTTTTCGCAATCCGCGAAGCGCACCAGGACTTGGCGCATGAGCGGCTGATAGCCGATGCCGTTTAGCTGCGCGATCATCTTGAAGTCATCAATCAGCGACTTCTGTAACCGGATCGAGATTGGCTGAAGCTCAAGCGCCAGATCAATCTCGTCTTCGTTAATGTCGTCCGCGACCGCAACGAAGTTGGCATCGACGCCAAGTTCACGTCGTTCCCAAGCTTCGTCGGTCCCTGGGATCTTGCGGTCCACTGTCATTTTAGCTGCCTCTCGCTAACGTGTGTCTACCGACCAGTAGGGCTGGTAAATCCTGACCTCTGTCTCGTTCGGCTCGTATGCGGTTTTGATTTCGATGCCGTCAGACTGTTGTATGAACACGACTTTTAAGCGTCGCCCGAAATCGGTCTCGGAAATAAACCAACGTGTCGGCGGGGTTGTTCGATGTTCTTCGCGGGTGTCGTAAAGAAACCGACCCGCACGGTTCGCAAAACACTGGATGATTTCGTCTTCGGTGACGTGATGCTTCAGCGCCAGCTTGTCTCGTACTTTGGTTGACAGAATCAGGCTCAACGACATCCCCTGTTTGACAGATGTTTGTATATACTTGATTTGTCAGGATTCAGCCTTTTAACACTTAAACAATGTCAGTTTTACACTGTTTAAGCGACTCCAGACACTCAGAACTGTATATACCGAGCGACAGGAATTCAAGGTTAGAAAACGCTAGGATATTGCGGTTGATAACGCCCCCTCACAACCCGCCGTCCTACCAGACCGCGCGCCCCACAGCAAAAAACCCGCCTCGCGGGCGGGTCGGTTGGGTCATGGTGGCGGATCAGCAGGTGGTGGTGGTCTCGTCCGCTGCACCTGGATCGTCATGCCGCCTCCCGCATCGTGTCCCATCAATAATCATGATCGAAAGCCCTGGCATCGATAGGCGTTAGCTATTGATCGAGGGCGCTATCGGATAGCTCCCATCCATCCGTGCGCGTACTGCGCAACAAACCCTACCCGTATCCTTCCCGTCTCCCGTGCGTGTGCGCTATGCTGTTCGTGTGGGTCATCGTTTCTCGACAGGACAATCAGGATGAATTCGGAAATTTCTCCCGCAAAGCGCGCGCTCCCCTGGCTCTATTGGATGCTGTTCATTCTTGCTGTCTCGAACATCACAGCCCTGACGAGCTACGGCATCGCCGAGTATCTGGCCAGATTTGTCGCGACATCCATCGCCTTCGGTGGCGCTGTCTACGGCATTGCCTACGCAGGCTATGCGTTCAAGGCACGCAGGCATTAGGCGGTTGACAAAGATTTGTGGCTCATGGCCTGCCTCGGCCAAACCACCAATGGGGGTGGGATCGAATCCCAAGCCCATGCACTCTACGAGGCATGGCCCTATCAGTGATGGATGCTGTACTTGCTGACCACAAGCACTTGATTCTTAATGACTTGTAGAGTGCCTCATCACGCCAAAGGATAGAGGAAAAAGCGCCATGTTTTCAAAGTTCCTGATACTTGCTATCGGTTTAGTTTGCGTCAATTCGACAGCATTTTCTCAATACTACGAGTGTCGCGGATTGAATGGCATGATGTCATATCAAGACTTTCCGTGCCCAAATGGTTCTTCGCAACAGAAAAAGTTGACGCCCTTTGCTCAAGCCCTCCCGAGTTACTTGCCGCCTGCAACTAGCGTAGAAGATAGAACGCTGCGCTCTTCTTTTGATTACATTGATAGACAATACGAAACGACAATCGCTGAAGCTAGTATGAAAAATCAATACGGAAGCGATGTCGTGCCTTCTGGCTATTACAATTTTCTTCCGGGTGAAAGCGTGGAAGACTACAAGGAGCGCATTCGTAAATATTTCGAGGAACATGCCACCTTCGCTGATAAAGCATCACTATCTATCGATAAGGCGTCGTCTGGGATTGGCAGTTCAATAAAAGATGTTGCGGGATTCTTCGATTACTCGGATTACTGCGACTGCATAATCGAGGAAATGGCCGGAACTCAGAATGACGTGGCCGCGAAATCCGTAATTAGCGAGTGCAAGAAGCAAGCTTCAGAGTTTTCATGCGAAAATAAGAAAGGATCTTGGTTTGGGATAAAAAACAAAGATGAATGCATCACGAAGCATGCTCGCGCCGTTTCTTCTCCTGTCGGGGCAAAAGAAATCCAAAAGGTTTGCGGAAGAGCCTACGGGTCATAGCGCCCCTCTATTGATGGCAAGCAACGTGAAGCATCCATCCGCGCAGTCCTGGACCTCTCACCGCTAGCTCTCCGCGCGCACGAAGCGTGAAGCCAGTCGTCTTTGGGTGATTCCATAATTGTGGATGTTCCCTCGCGCGCGCGATGCGTGAAGCAACCGCATCCGCTGTAGCTTTCTGTATACTCCTCGCGCGCGCGAAGCCTTGGGGTAGTCCGCACCGATCAGGGCCGGTACTGAATCCGCATCTCGGTTGACCCATCCGGCAGTCTGGTGAATGCCTCGCGACTCCCGGTAGCCTGGAAGTAGAGGCGTAACAACCGCACGGCTTCCCGCGCGCATTGCTTGGGGTCGGCCTCATCCATCGCCATCAAGCCCTCGATCACTTCCGCTCGACCGCTCGCGCCTCGTTTCCGGACCATCCGATCCAGCCGTTCGACGGTCGCCGGATCAAGTCGGACCTGTACCAGTTGCTTGTCGTCTCGCGCCCGATAGCGCGATTGTTGTGCTGTTGTCGCCATGATTCAGACCCTAACAATAACTAAGACCAGCCACTTCCACGCACTCTACATACCGCCCGCTTGAGTCTGACCCACGGCACCGCCACGCACGAGATGAACCTAAGGGTAGTCGTCGGCAAGCCCATCACGCGCCCGCGCATATGGCGTACATAAAGCCCCTCATCCCGTCCTCTCCAGGATCGAGATCAAGTACGCTGAAAAGCCCATCGCCCGCGCGGCCGCCATCACACGAGCCTGTTTCGCTCGCTTGCGCCGGGTCTCCCAACCCTTCACTGACCGCGCTCGTCGGGTCTCGGCATGTAGAGGCGAGTTGATAACCGCGCTGGCCTTGCTGAGGTTCGCCCTTGCTACCTCCTTGCCCTCGGGTGTCTGTGGCCCGGTGCTGGCGCCACCGTGGAACTTGCAGCGCTTCGAGCCGGGGACGGGCTTGCACAAGCACCGCGTGCCGCGTCTCGTCTTCGCCCCGCACGTTGGTTTCCGGAATCGCATTCGACACCTAGCCAATAAGCCCTCGTCACGCGCGCGACGGGCTCGGGCGGGCGCCAGTCTTGCGGGATGAGTCGGGATTGCTCCGACTTGCTGTGAATCACAGCAACCTGTCTGCTTCGTCATCAAGCCCGGCCGCGCGCAGCTTCAAGGCCCACTGGTCCCATTCGGCAAGCGCGATTCCAGCGCAGGCCCGATGCTGGACCGTCAGCCGCTCATAGGTCCGCCAGTGCATGCCCTTCGGCTTACCTCCCTCGAATTCGAGGACGCCAGGAATCCAGCCCAGTCGCTCGCGCAGTATCTCGGCGCGCAGTTGTGCCCGTCCGCCGGCCGACTCCCGCTGGGATTGGTAAGACAGTCCGGTGCAGTGACGGCACACGAACACCTCGCCACCATAGAGCACGCCCGTTCGACTCCCGCAGCGCGGGCAGTGAAACAACGGCCGATGGCCGCCGAAGTGACAGGGCAGCCACTCGATGGTGACGGGATCGCTGTGCTCACGCCACGCGCCTTCGTTCCGCACCTTGTAGAGCAGCACCAGCCGTCCAGGCTCAGCTTGGTAACGTATCGAGCCCGTCTCAGCTCCGCGACAGGACCACCTAAGCGTCCCTGCGCTACCTGGACGCAAGCGCCCCTCGCGGTGCATCCAGCGCACGTCAAGTCTGAAGCGGCTGTCGAGTGTGGGTCTGCCGCTGTGCCGCCCTGATCCGATACCACCCATGTACGGCCTCAGAAATTTATCGAAATTCGTAAGCAACAGTTGCCGGAAATCATGGCATCTGGCGGGTGTTTCTAAAATAGTACGTAGGTTTATCTTGAACCTGCTTGCCAAGTGTTGAGCATGCGGGGGCATGCCCGATTCTTGCCGTTAGCGAATGCGTCATGCGTATACTTGGAGGCGGGACACATGCGAATCCTATTGATGCGCGTGGCCTCCTGATATTTCAACTGACTCGAAATCGAAAACTACGATTTTAGTTTCTTGCAAAGAAGACAAGGAGATTGCTCGATGAAACGTTTATTTCTGGGTTTCTTGGTAATTATTCCCATTACAGGGTATGGATGGAGCATCGGTTGCTCAATTGGCGTTTCGACATGCATTATATCGCAGGGAACCAAGATTCCATCACAGCAAGCCATTGAAATAATGGATTATTGTGAGAACTTTACCTATAACGACTTGGGGCGTCAGGCGCTTAGGCTAAATTTCAGTGAATTAGCAGAGAGATCTGGTGGGCACGACACTCCTTTGGTTCAGGCTTGGTTTGCATATGACTATTTGCGAAATAGCCCGCTTGCCTTCGCGCGACATAAAGAGTGGAGTCAAACAAGCTATCGTGATGTAACTCGCGCTTGCCAACAATTAAGCCTTGATTTCGACGATGATGCCAAATGGATTACCTGGTTCCGTGAACTGAATGAACCGTCTTCCAAGAATTCCCGTTACATAACAAGAGGATGGAGGTAAAATACGCCCATTCTAGGGCTCACCCGGCAGGTGACAAGTTGCGACGTTTCATCATCACG
>NZ_NRRG01000086.1 GCF_016583575.1 Thiocystis violacea | reverse complement strand
TTGTGACCCCGGCCCCCTTGAAAAATAATTCGAATTCGAGACTGAATAATTCGAGCCTGGAACCTTTTTTTATCTGGCCGGATTCCGTTCGAATGCTGGCCAGCGGTTTCGGGCGGCGATAGCACCTCGGGCCATTCGCATGAACAAACGCATCCATAAAGCCATCGCCACAGGGCGTGAAGCACTGGCGCACCATGATCGACGCAAACTCTTATCCGGCGCCGCTGTCGCGTTCTCAATCAAGATCCTCAGCGCTGCACTGTCATACTTCATGTTCGTGGCACTCGCAAGGGCGATGACCCTCGAAGCCTTCGGCGTATTCGGTGCGGCATTTAGCCTCGGCCTCTTTGGCGCGAAAGTTGCTGTCTGTGGCCAGCAGCAGTTGGTCATGCGCGAGGTGTCCGCGCATCCCGATGACGCCGCGCTCAAACGTGGCGTAACCCTTCATGGCTATGCGGTCGTGCTTGTCGCATCCGCTGTGCTCGGCCTGATGCTGACGTTCGCCTCTAGCCTGAGTCATAACGCCATCTATTCGCTCGTGGCGCTGTTTGTCCCGGTAATGGCCATCAGCGAATTGCAGACGTCATTATTGCGCGGGCACGGCTCGATCGCGCTCGCCCTGGCGCCGCGCGAAGTAGCTTGGCGTGTCGCCGTCATCGCTGTCGCCGGGAGTCTGGCGCTGACAGGGAGCCAGATAGAAGCGAACTGGGCACTCGTGTTGGTTGCCGGACTCCTAGCGGGAGCAATCGTTGCCCAGATGCTCGCGCATCCCAGCAGTCGTCTCTGGACTTTCATCGGCCAGCCTAAAAAGATCCTTGACTGGCGGAAAACCAGTGCAAGCTTCTGGGGTTCAAGCGTGATTTTGGGCAGTGCGCAGCAATTGTCGACCGTCATCGTCGGGCTGATTCTGATGCCAACAGCGGCCGGACCTTTCTTCGCAGCTTTGAAAACAGCCCAACTGCTCAACCTCCTGCTGCTGTCCAGCAACATCATCGCCGCCCCCTTGTTGTCCAGGTATTACGGGCGTGGCGATCTCAAGGAAATGCAGATTGCGGCAACATTGGTCGCAACCATCGCGGGCAGCTTCGCGATTGGCGGACTACTTGTGATGATCTTCTATGGAGATGCATTGCTTGCCGTATTTGGGTCCGGCTTCGTTGACGCACACGCAGCCCTCATCGTCATGGCTACCGGTTACACGGTTAGCGCCGCATGCGGACCGAATGCCGAAGCCCTCGATATGACCGGAAACGAGCGGATAATGCTCCGCATCCTCACCACGACGAATGGCGTCGCACTGCTCGCGCTTCCAGTTGCAACCTGGGCCTTCGGCACCATGGGGGCCGCCGCCGTGGTTGCCGGTTCGATGATGACCTGGAATCTCTGGGCGCGACACGAAACCAAGCGCCAACTCGGCATTGACACCAGCCTGCTATCTCTCATCACTCTATTTTCGACACGGCGCATCTTCGCCAGGGAGCACACATGATCTACATCGGAATGGCGGCCGTCAGCTTTGTGGCGCTGATTTACCCCTACCTTATTTACCCCTTGCTGCTCCGCGCCTTCCCAAAGCGGCCAGTGTCCCTTGCCGAACACGCGCCCGTTCCCGCGCGCTATGCGCTTGTCTTCTGTGCCTACAATGAAGAGACGGCCCTGCCCGAAAAAATTGCAAACATTCGCGAGATCAAAGCCTTGCTCCCCGATCTCCAGGTCGTTGCCTACTCCGACTACTCGACCGATGGCACTGTCGCCCTTCTGCGTAACGCATCGGATGTTCTCACCCTGATTGAAGGCAAAGAACGGGCGGGAAAAGCCACCGGGATGCGCCGCATGGTCGACTCCCTTGACGTCGATGTCATCATCTTTACCGATGCGAATGTGATTCTCGAACCTCGCTCTGCCCGCCGGATCCTCCAGTATTTCTCGATCCCTGAAATCGGTTGCGTTGCAGGCACCTTGCATTATTCCAACCCTGAGGCGAGCACCACCGCTCAGGTTGGCTCGCTCTATTGGCGACTGGAGGAATCGATCAAACAATTGGAGAGTGCGACGGGTTCGACCATGGGCGCGGATGGATCCATCTTCGCCGCGCGCCGCGAGCTGTATCCCGAAGTGCCGCCGAATCTCCTCGACGATATGATTGTTTCCATGACACCCCTTTTCCATGGCAGACGTGTAGTGAGCGCGCCAGACGTGATGGCATTCGAAAAATCTGCAACCTCGTCCATAGATGAGTTTCAGCGCAAACGCCGAATAGCGTGTCGGGGTTATAAGACTTACCTATACTTAACGCCGAAAATCTCTGCCATGGAAGTAGTGGATCGTTTCAAATTCGTTTCCCACAAAGTAATGCGGTGGTTCGGGGTAGTACCAATGGTTTTGATTATTGTTTTTTCTCTGTTAAGCCTATTTCTAATGGCAGGCATCACGGCTACACTGTTCATTGTCTTTTCTTTTATCTTCCTCGCTTATGCATTAAGCATATTTGGCATTCCTTTGTTGAATGCTGGCGTTGAAATTGCGATATCGATACTCGCCAGCGGGATTGGCATAATTGATGCCCTTCGAAATCATGACTATACTGTTTGGAAACCAGCAAAAAGCCGAAGCTAACTGAATGTCGAGCACACCAATAATTTACAATTGCTTATTATCGGCGTATTGCGGCTCAAGTAAGATTGTCTATTAGATGAATAACAAATCACTAATTCTTTGCGCAGCAGCAATTTTTTTATCTGTATTGTTACCAATCTCTTTCTTGAGCATGGAAAACGGTACTAATTTTTCGCTGAAGAGTTTAATAGTAATATTTTTGATGCCGCTTTTTTTTCTGTCTTCAATCCGGCATTTCTGGCTACTGTGGCTTGCAGTTCTAGTTTCTGCAGGGCTAGCGACAAGGGCAGGCGTTGACTTGAATGCCTCGCTTCGTCTTCCTTTCTTGATCGCATCGTTCGCATCGTTGTGTGGATTCTTCATGGTTTTCATACAGCGCATCCATGACGAAAGGTGGCTGCGCTTACTGACGGTCGGCCTCTTGATACAACCGCTTAGCATCATTATTTTTCAGACTGCTCCATCCGTTGAGGAGTTTTATTTAGCTTCACCAATTCCGTATTCTATATTCGGCTTTAATCCGATCGGAAACGTGCTTTCGGACGAAAAATCCGGGGGACTCTTGTTTGATAATGGGAACTGGGCAATATCTTTTATTTTCTCGTTGGCGTGCATTTACCTGATTCTATTCGAAGGGTTAACTAGATTGACGCTTGTTATCATTTGCATGGTATCAATTTTTTTGACAGGCTCCAAGTCAACATTTCTCCTAATGCCAATCGTTGGATTTGTCGGGCTATTGCTATGGTCCATATCTCGCTCACGTAAGGAGACAGCAAAGTTCCTAGGCTTTAGCTTAACCGCTCTAAGCATTATCGGGATAGCCTTGACTCCTACCGCAATAGTTTTATTAGGTGTCACTGTAGACACATTCTCCTACCGCTTATCTTTCTGGACCTTGGCATTACAAAATGTCGGGGACTATCTTTGGTTGGGAGGTGGAGGAGGATACTGGTTAGACCTATTTCTTACGCAAGGTGATGTTCGCTGGTGGCGAGAAGGCATCCCAGTCCATAATTCCCTGTTAAGTATGCTTATGGTCGCGGGCATCATGCCAGTCACATTGATTCTTCTGTTCTTTGTTAAAATTATTCGTATTGTGTTGCGGTGCATCTATTCCGTGCATACAACCCAATGTGCTCGCGTTCAAATTTTGACATTTCTTGGTTTGCTTTGGGTTTTTCTGCACTCACAAGTCTCTAATATGTCAATTTTCGGAGACACCTCAACTATGGTTCTTACATCGCTGCTTGTTAGCCTTTGTTTTCAGTCTATAGGTTACGATTCGGCAGCATATGGTTGCTTACCGTTTCGACCTAAGCAAATGAATCATGTCCGTAAAGAATCCGTGAATTAATCATCATCGTTTTTATATTCGGCCACTTTACATGCGTCGTCGTGCAGTCTCGAAATGCATGGTTTTGAGCTATTGCTTTAGGATCTGACATATGTTTTTATCTAATCTCAAAATTAGAGATATTAGAAAATCCCTCTATTCGCTTGAAAATTCAAATGATGTTCTTGCGCATGCCTTACTGAATACAGCCCTACTATCTTATTGCGCTTTAGATTTAATAATCCTCCATCGAGCATCCAAACCCGATACATTTTCCGAGAAACTTTTCTCTGCAGATAAAAGTTTTTTGTGTGTCGTGATCCCAAAATCCGGTTCTCGAACTCTCGTTTACGGTTTAACTGAAGCATCTCAATGTTACAATTTTAGCCTCGACATATCAGAGAAAAGGATTGAGCACTTTGTCGGCGAATATTACGAGTATTTTAAATTCTCTGTCGTCAGAAATCCTTGGGCACGTTGCTATTCTTGCTATAAGCAGAAAATTCGCAACCCTACACCGATACAACGCGCGCTTCATTTCAATGGCCGCAAAGGATTACGATCCAATATGTCATTTGGTGAATTCGTAGAATGGCTGGGCACACCAGAGGGCAGCGATGAGCGCGCGGATCGGCACTGGATTTCACAATCTATTGTTCTCGGCTTGGATAAAGGAATGCAATATGATTACATTGGAAAACTAGAAGAGATGGATTCTGTTATTAGGGTGGTATCAGAACGCATCGGTGTCAGTAGCGATTTCTTTGAACATAAACTGAAGTCCACCGAACCTGACGAATATTTGAAGCACTGCACTCCCGACATCATTTATGCCATTGGCGAACGATACGCGGCGGATATTCGAAATTTTGGATACGATGTGCCAAGAATCGATTGACCTGTACGGGATAACTTCGTTCTTATGGTTGATTATGCTTGGGGCGGTCTGATGCGATGAGCAGGTTTCTATTGATATCAAAAGGTTACCCCCCAGAAACCGGTGGCCTAGAATCCTATGCAAAGCAGGTTGGCGCAGCTTATGCCGCTGAAGGCCATGAGGTCGTGCTCTTAACCGCCTGTAGCGCGACGAGAAAGGAATTTGAGGACGATAACGTCCGGATTCTGAACGTAGGAATGGCGCCTCAACTCATCGTCTTTCTGCGTATGCTCCAGGTCTTGTTTCGGTTCAGTCCGGGCGACTTCGATATCGTGCATGCCACCACCTGGCGGACCGCGATGCCCGCACTCGTTCGTGGGTTTCGCGCATCGATCGTTTTGACGGTCCATGGGCGCGAGGTCTTCGTCGTCCCGTCGTACTTGAAACGGCTGATGTCCCTGACCTTCCGTCGCGTCGACGCGGTGATCGGGATCAGTGCGCCGATCATGGTGAAATTTCAGGAGACGATTCATCCGAAACTCCGCCAGGTAGGGGTGGCTTGGGACGGTATTTCGTTCCAACGCCTCGCCGAGGCTCATTCCCCCGCCCCCAATCCAAGTCAAATCTTTTGCGTCTGTCGGCTTGTTGAGAGAAAAAACCTGCATGGCGCAATCATGGCTTTAGCGCCGCTGAAGCGTGAGGGTCTCGATTTCCGGTTCTTCATTGCCGGATTGGGTCCGGAGCGTGAACGGCTCGCGGGACTCATCCATCAACTCGATCTGAAAAGCCATGTGACCCTGTTGGGACGAATCAGCGATGAGGATCTACTCGGATACTACCGCTCGAGCGGGATCTTCCTGCATCCCCAGATCGCAACTCTCGACGGCGGAGATATCGAAGGATTCGGGATTAGCATCGCCGACGCGATGTCTTTCGGCGCAGCGGTCATTGCTGGGAATAGCGGAGGACCATCGGACTTCATCTCGCATGGCAGCACCGGTTTGCTCGTGGATGGGCAACAGCCAGAGGCGATCACCACGGCGGTTCGAAACCTGCTAATGCGGCCAGAGGAACAACGTCAACTGGGTCTAGCGGCGCAAGCCTTTGCGCTTCGAGAGTTGACTTGGAGTCGGCATGTCGAGCGCATCATGGCGCTGGTGTCGTGATTCTAGGATGAAGGTCTATCCTTCGTTTCCGATGAAACCGCTGATCGTGTCACTCCTGCTCCTGACGAATAGTGTTTTTTGGGCGGGGGTGCCATGGCACCCTGCACAAGTGCAGGAGCTGAAAACCAGCGAGCTGATTTCCCGTTTGCATGAACATCCGCGGCTATTGCTCACTGATGGACGGTTGTCCGAACTGCGATCACTGTATCCTTCCGATGAGCGCCTAAGATCATATATCGATGCGCTCCTTGAATCGGCGGATGGTATTTTGTCCGAGAATTGGCGGCCGCAATATGAACTTTATCCGCCGCAATTCACCATCTTGAAAAGCAGTCGGCGAATGGTGAAAGAAATCCAAACGCTAGGGTTTGCCTGGCGTTGGACGGGAAAGACCCATTATCTCGAATCCGCGCAAATCAAGCTAATTAGCGTTTGTGACTTCCCAAATTGGCACAGCAAGCATTTCCTCGATACAGCGGAAATGGCTTATGCAGTGGGAATTGGATACGATTGGTTTTATTGGGCCTTACCCGAAAACCAACGCCATCGCATCGAAGAGTGTTTGATCGCTAAAGCATTAGACCAAGATGCGCAGATCAACAGGGTTTTCTCCGATCCTTCGAAAAGCTCGAATAACTGGAATGTCGTCACAAATGCTGGCTTGGTCGTTGGCTCATTAGCTATTGCGGAGTCCTATCCTGATGATGCGGCTCGTTTTCTGGAGCAAGCCCAGCGAACTCTCCCGAATTGCTTAAAGATGTCATCTCCCGATGGCTCATGGCGAGAAGGCGTTGTGTATGCGAAATATCTTTCTACATATCTTGCTCGCCTATTGTCGTCTGCCGAAACAAGTTTAGGGATAAATCTAGATGTGACCGACATACCCGGCGTGAAGCGGATTCCGGAATTCATTATCAGCAGTGTTGGTCCATCGGGTTTTACTTTCAATTATGCGGATGCCGGGACGAAGCGACGCGGTACACTTCCTTTTCTGTTCTATTTTGGCGGGAAGTATGGCATTGACTCCTATTCAAATGATGAACATTCTTTTCTTGACTCTAAGGCTGAACAGTTATCTAGGTTGGTGACGCCTGAGCATTTGATATGGTATCAGGAAAAAAACGATCAAGCAGATAGATCTCTGCGTGTTTCCAGTGTATTTGAGTCAAGTGATGTTACCGTTGCGTTCCTCACCAAAGAAGCCCAGGATAAAAATGCAGTCTGGCTTGCGGTAAAGGCGGGACAAACACTTATTCCTCATGGTCAAGCCGATCAAGGGCAGTTCGTCATCGATGCTTTGGGAGAACGTTGGGTCATTGATCTGGGCGCTGATAATTACGGACTTCCTGGCTATTGGGATTCCGATTCATCAACAGGCAAGAGATGGTCTTATTTGCGCCTCGGGTCCGCAGGTCATAATGTTCCAACCCTGGCTGGATATCACCAAGCATTCGATGGCAAAGGAGTGATGGAAAATTGCAGCTTTAGCAATGGGCCTCACTTCTGCGAAATAGACCTGACGCACGCATATCCGCGTTTGAACATAAATAATTTCGCTTATCGTAGAAGGGTTGAAGTCGGAGATAACAAGGCTTCAGTTGTTGATTGCTTCGAGGGAGATGGCAGCCTCCCAATTGTCTGGAAATTTTACACCGATGCTGATGTATCAGTCAGATCAGATGGAATTATTGTTCTTACTAAGGGCGCAAAGACTTTCTATGCTCGGATATTTGCTCCGAATGCTGGACTTCCACGCATTGATCTACCCGAAAGCAATCCGCCAGAATTTTCTCTGAATGGTGCTAAACGCATTTCATTGGATACCGTATTGGAAGCGGGGAATAATTGCATTACAACTGTTTATACCCTGAATTCCATGAATTAAAGAATTAAAGAGAATTAAAGGGGCCTGGTTCGGCCGAGTTCCGGGAGGACGAAAAAAAGCCGGGGTTTTGAGTAGGCCGGGCACTCCCCGGACGGTAGGGCGAAGTTTGTGTTCTCTGTTTGCCGCCTAGTTTCCTGGCGGTGCCACATGATCTCGCCCGTGGTCCAGGTTGCGACCCGGCCCCTCTCAGAACCGGACAAGCGGCTTTCCCACATCCGGCTCCTCGGTCGGTCATTCAACAAGCCTCCGCTCTTCGAAAGGGATTCAGGTCGATGCGGATACGCACGCGCGGCCACTGAACGTGGCGCAGGACGGCATTGTAGCCCTCCCAGTTGTACGCCTTACGCTGGCTCTTGCGGTTGAGCCATCGGCGCAGAATACGCGTGGCGTGATAGACGTAGCGCGAGCAACTGCGGAGAACCGGGGTCATGAGCCGGGGGTCAGGTCTCCCATTGCACATTATCTCGAGAACCGGGGTCAGGTCTCCCATTGCACACCTTGCCAATCCAGGGGGCAGGGTCTTGAATCGAGCGCGCCATTCGGGTCAGACCACGTCTTAGGAGCTTCCCTGAGCCGTCTCCAGACCGCGGAGGTGATCTCAGGTTGCGGCTATACTCGCTCCATGACCGATGATCGCTCCAGCCAACCCACGGCACCCAGCAAGCCGACCAAAGCGCAACTGCGCCAATGGGAGAAAAAGCCGGGGTCAGGTCTCCCATTGCACATTTGATCGCTCCGGAATAACCGGGATAGGTCACAATTAACCTGTCGACCAATCCGACTGGCTCACAGCAACCAGGCTATCCCAATCATCTGGCGGATTCCCTCGCTCAAGCATCTTCTCGAATGTGGCGTAAGGATCGGACTTGCTACCTGCCGCCCGCAGCGTCTGCTCATCGTTGACCCAGGCAAACAAGATGGTCTTTACCCTGGAGTCGTAGCGGAAGAACAGGCGGAACCGCCGTCCGACCTTCGCGCGTCGCCAATGCCGATAGGCTAGACCAAGGGTGTTGCCTTGGCGGTATTCGTCCCGCGCGGGATTGCTCGGCACTGTCTCCAGTATCAACCGGCTCAACGCACGAAACAGCTTGACATTGGCATTGCGCTCAAAGTCCATCGGATCGCTGCGCTCGGCGCGCGCGGCGGCGGCTTGCAGCTTTTGAAGCTGCTCGACGATGCAACCATGGAACAGGAGCACCCATCCGTGACGCTGGATCAAAGCGCCACGTCTCCCTCAATGTCTTCATCGAGGTCCAAGGCGTGACCGGCGCTTGCGAGCATGGCCCGGGCAAGCTCCACGGGTAATGCTCCGACGTGCTTACCGGTGCGGATGTCCGCTTCCAGGAGACTCAGAAACGCTCCGATCGCCGGATCTTGATGCTCGGACTCAGCGCGGGTGACGATGACCTCGCCGCCACGCAGCTCGAAGGCCACCTTGCCACCAGTGGTCACACCCAGCGTCTGCCGGATGGACTTGGGCAGGGTGATCTGGCCCTTGGAGGTCAGGGTGGCAATTCCGTGGATGCCAGTCATGACATTTACCCCGTAATCATAATAAGAGCACAAATGTAAGGAAAACGCCTTACGTTGTCAACCGAGTAACCGAGGGGCGAAAACCGGCAGTTCAGTTCCGAATTCCGGGTAGAGTAGAGAGCAGGCATCCGGCGACCTTAGACGCGACCTATCTGTTTCCGCCCCTTTCGTCTGGCGGTGCCTCAATAGCCGCGTCATCGCCACAGGCTGCCCATGGTCCGGGGTCAGGTCTCCCATTGCACGGTGCCACTTACGGGCGCCGCAGCGTGATGTCGTACTGGTCCCAGCGCGAATCCGAAGAAACCGCCACCAGCCCCTTGGCGCGCGCTTGCGCGATGATCAGCCGGTCGAAGCAAAAAAATTAAAGAAAAAAATCAAAGGAAATCAAAGGAGCCTGGCTCGACTTCATTCGAGCCACCCGGGCCGGGACGTCCGGTTCCCTTTCTGAATCTTGCCTGATCTCAGGTTTCACCTCCCAGCCCCCCCGCAAAATCACGGTCACACTGAAACGTGGTGCCAAATTAAGGATTAGTCGAGACCCAATTCGGCATGCGAGCCGAGACGCACCAGTTGTAACGTCTGCGCATCAGGCTTGCAGTAAATCAGTATCAGGTCGGGTTTGACATGGCAGTCCCGATGGTCTTTCCAATCGCCCGTCAGCGCATGATCGCGATGCTTGTCTGGTGGCGGAAGATCCCGGGCAAGCATCTCGATGATGGTCGTGAATTCGGCTTGCAGGGATTGTCGGTGTTTTCCTTTGGCTTCGCGCTTTAGGTCGCGTTTGAAGCTTGACGGCGGGGAACGGGGTCAGGTCTCCCATTGCACACCCGGCCACTCAGGCGCTCAGGCGAAGCCCCGGTTGAAACCGCGTTTGACCAGATGTTTCAATCCACAATCCGGGGTCAGGTCTCCCATTGGGCCGGGACGCCCGGCTCCCTTGTCATCCTGCGTGGTGTCGATCGCAGTGCCCTTTTTTTCGCGACGAGGACAAGCCATTTTTCCTCGACGCGCTTGCCGTTCTCGCCCCGGCTGACGGTGTGGCCGTCCACGCTTATGTCTTGATGACCAATCATGTGCATCTGCTGATGACGGCCGAGGGCGATGAGGGCCTTGCGAGACTGATGAAACGGCTGAGACAGCGATCAATCGACCCCAATTAGGAAGGCCGCGGGCGGAAGTATCGGAATTCCTCGCCAGGGGTGCATACCCGTGAGGTGTGAAGGAATTAAAGGGGCCAGGCTAGAATGGCACTAAGATAAGCCCAACCTGCTGAAACGCATGAGAAAGGCTGGCGGTGGTGGTAGGCTGAGAGTGGCCAAACCCAACTGCCCACCCGTGGAGCCAGCCCCCATGCATCCTCGTCAGCGCGCCGCGCAGCGGCAACGAC
>NZ_NRRG01000085.1 GCF_016583575.1 Thiocystis violacea | reverse complement strand
GTCGTTGCCGCTGCGCGGCGCGCTGACGAGGATGCATGGGGGCTGGCTCCACGGGTGGGCAGTTGGGTTTGGCCACTCTCAGCCTACCACCACCGCCAGCCTTTCTCATGCGTTTCAGCAGGTTGGGCTTATCTTAGTGCCATTCGGGCCAGGGTTAAATTATTTTTCTAAAGCGGAATAACGAAGACTCAATCGCCTATAAAATCGCTCCAGCCGAAGCCGGTTTCGCTCTCGCTCAATCTGTTCGGCTGATCTTGTCGTTATGTGCGCCAACGGTCAGTAGTGATGCCTAAGCTGAGCGATGAGAGTGGAATCAGTTTCCACCTTGTAAACAAGCCGATGTTCGTCGTCTATTCTGCGAGACCAATAACCTGATAACGCATGCTTCAATGGTTCTGGCCTGCCAATTCCCTCGAAAGGGGTACGCTGAATGTCTTGTATGAGCAGATTGATTCGTTTGACCAACTTCTTATCCATGCGCTGCCAATACAAGTAATCGTCCCATGCGTGTTCTGAAAAAATCAGTTTCATTCGGTCAATGCCCGCTCGGCACCACCACCATTCTCAAGTTCAGCAATCGATTCGAGCAGCCGTTGGGCACTCTTAGGGCTGCGAAGCAAATAGGCTGTTTCTTCCAAGGCTTGGTAGTCATCGAGGGAAATCATCACCACGGATCGGGAGTTCTTTCGGGTAACAATCATTGGTGCGTGGTCATCGCACACTTTTTCCATCGTCTCGGCTAGCTTAGCGCGCACTTCCGAATAAGTAATCGTGTTCACGGCAGGGCCTCCCGTGGTTCAGTCGTACAACTAAGAGGCTGTATAGGAACACATCGCTATAGTCGATCCAATTAACCGTTAATAGAAATCAATTAACTTACAATTCATATTGTATCTGATTATGGCCTATTTGACGAAGAAGTAAGCGGCCTGAGGCGAGATAAACTTGTGCCTCACTCGACGTAGGCTTGCGTTCATAATCTCTACTCAGCCGACGTGATCGGCCAAGCCATGCAAATGTTCGCTCAACGACCCAGCGGCGGGGTAAAACATGGAAACCTTTAACCCCTTTTTTCTTTTTAACGACTTCAAGCTGACATTCAAACTGAGACGCCACCCAGTCGAATAGCTCCGCACCGGAATAGCCGCCATCGGCCCAAATGATTTTGATCGTCTGGNCAAGCGCCGAGCGTGGATGCCGACCAGCAGCGGCGCGACACAGCGGTGTAGAATCGTTAGGGCATGCATGGGGGGTTTCCGCAGGTTTCGTCGCCCGTTGTGGACCATCAAACCCCATGCATGTTCATCACCCTATTAGAGCCCCAATATAAGTTACTGTATTTTATATTTTTTAAGTTGGGATACCTCAGCCTTTAACCCCTTTTTTCTTTTTAACGACTTCAAGCTGACATTCAAACTGAGACGCCACCCAGTCGAATAGCTCCGCACCGAAATAGCCGCCATCGGCCCAAATGATTTTGATCGTCTGGAGCCGCATGAATCACTTCGTGATGACCTGGTACGCGGCTTTACCGTCGAAGATGTTAGCCGCGTGCACCCAGACGACGATCAGGCAACCCATTGTATCCACAACAATATGGCGTTTTCGGCCCTTGACGAGTTTCCCCCCGTCGAACCCGGACTCCTCCGAGGACTCTTGGGTACCCTTCACGCTTTGACTATCAATGATGGCTCCCGTCGGGTGTGGCGCGCGGTCTTTTTTGCGTAAACGCTGACGAAGCGCGGTATTGACTTGTTCAAGCATCAGATTATCAGTCCACTTGTTATAATAATAATTAACGATATGATAAGAAAGAAAGTCTTTCGGCAGATAGCGCCAGGGGCAACCGGTTTTATTGAGATAGAAAATCGCATTGAGAATTTCGCGAAGATCATATGTTCGCGGGCGTCCAGTCTTATAAGGTTCAAGTTCGTCAAAGATTGGCCGAAGGACTTCGCATTCTTCATCGGAAAGGTCGCTCGGATATCTCAAAGGCCATTTTTCCGGATCTGAAGTCATCATGATCCGCGAATTAGAATTCGCATTTCGTATAGATTTTTCGGATTTTATGGCGCCAGGCTCTTTGAAATCAAGAGCTTAGTTTTTAGGCGGCCTCTTAGTGGACATGATCTTTACTGACTCGGCCTTTGATAATTTGAATATCGTTTTGGTCGCAGACTTGACGAATCAGATCCCGAATACGCAAACCAATATCTTTCGTCAACACTTTGTATCGGCATTTCGTAATCCAAATCAGGTGGACTTTCAAGTCATGAACAGCGTGCGATGCTTTTCTGTAAGACCTCATAAATGAGAGCATATTAAAAGTCTTGCACTAAAGTGCATAGTTTTTACTAACGAATTGATGCAATAAAAAACATCCGCGCTGGTTATGGCATGCGATTGATCACCAGACGGGTACTGTCCTGGCCTATGTGTTCGGTCAGCGCAAAGATGCGGTGTTCCTCTCGCTGAAGACGCTTATCAGCGCCATTTACCAGCGCAACAACAAGTCGTTGGTAAATCGAATACACAAAGAATCGAACGCCAACATCTCACTCTGCGGACGCGGATTAAACGACTGGCACGGAAGACTATTTGTTTCTCTACGCTCGAAACGAGGCACGATATTGTCATCGGATTGTTTATCAATCGATATGATTTTGGGCGCTCCGTGTAGGCGCCATGTCTAGAGCGCCACCCGGGATATCGGCTGTTGATCGATGGGAACGGCATCAGCGGTCCGTCCTCTTGGCCAGGTTCCATTCGGCCTCCATCGCCTCGCGCCTGTCCGGACCAGGCTGAAGACCGCGCTCCCGCAGTCCAGCCTCGACCTGACCGAAGCGACGCTCGAAGCGATGATTGGCCGCCCGCAGCGCCTGCTCGGCGTCAACGCCCATGTGCCGCGCCAGATTGACGCAGGAGAACAGCAGATCGCCGATCTCATGGACCTGTTCGGTCGGATCCACCGCCTCGGCTAGGGTCTCCCGGCACTCGGCCAGCTCTTCCTCGACCTTCGCGAAGACCCCATCGATGTCCGGCCAGTCGAAACCGACCCGCGCGGCGCGGCGCTGGAGCTTCTCGGCGCGCACCAGCGCAGGTAACGCCTGGGCCACCCCCGCCAAGGCGCCGGTCGGCGCCCCCTGGTCCTTTCCGATACGCTCGTCCGCCTTGATCCGCTCCCAGTTCGCCAGGACAGCGCCGGAATCCTCGAGATCCGTATCGGCGAAGACATGCGGATGGCGGCGGATCATCTTGTCGCAGATCGCGCCGACCACCGCCTGAAAGTCGAAACAGCCCTGCTCCTCCGCCATGCGCGCATGAAAGACGACCTGCAACAGCAGATCGCCCAGCTCATCGCGCAACCCCGGCATGTCATCTTGCTCGATCGCCTCCGCGACCTCGTAAGCCTCTTCCAGCGTATAGGGGAGAATGGAGCGAAAGGTCTGCTCCAGATCCCAGGGGCAACCACCATCCGGACCGCGCAGGCGCGCCATGATGGCGATCAGATCATCGATCGAAGCCGGGTGCGTCATGGATGAATCCAGGGTAGATCGGCGTCCGTTCAGACCAGAGCGCCGAAGAGAAGACCGAGCAGAACCGAACCGATCCCACCCCAGATCCAAAAGGCGCGTGGGATCCCGGCGATTTCATCGGAGCGGGAAGCCGTCGGATCCTTGATAACGGCCGACAGATGCGGCCCCGCCATCAGCCAGGGCAGAAACCCCAGCAAGACCGGCGCCGCCAGCCAGGGCGGCACGGGCTCATTAAGCAAGAGGATCACCGCGAGCGCCGGCCAACCCAGGAGATAGGCCGCCGTCAGCCTGGCCTCACGCGATTTGCCGGAACTCCAGGCCAAGACCCAGACGACACCGACACCCCAGAAGATCACGATCAGGATGATGACAAGGCGCATGAACCGAATTCCGCAGGAGCCTAGCCGTTGCTCAGTCGTTCGCTCGCCAACGGGATCATGTTAGCGGATCCAGGCATTCATGGTCTACGACGGGCCGGTCATCCAAGTCCACCCCAGCCAATGCCGCCACAGAGCCAACCAACCGCCGCGACGTACCCGGCCTCTCGAAAAATCTTACCCCAGGGGATTGACAGGAATCTCCCCTGTCTGGAGAATGCACTGCTCCGCGAGGGAGTCCAATTTGACTTTCCGCACCGTAAAAATTAAGCGCCCGTAGCTCAGCTGGATAGAGTACCTGGCTACGAACCAGGTGGTCGGGAGTTCGAATCTCTCCGGGCGCGCCATACAAGACAAAGGCTTAGCGTTGAACAAGCGCTAAGCCTTTTTCATTTTTGGCAAAAACGCAGAAATTACCCCCACTTTTACCCCCACCCCCAGGAACGCTAGCTCGCCACCTTCAGGTTGATGGGTATGTTTTCGCTCTGGCGCCCATGCCCATTTTGCGAAACAGATTCACCACTCGACATCCAGATCATCCAACAGCCCACCCAGCCCTTTCTCCACCAGCCGTAACCTTCTTGCCATCCCAGCAATCGATTCGCTGACGAAGGCATCATGCTGAACCTTCAGCCGTTCGACGGTGCGATGGTGCATCCCCTTCGGCCGCCTTCCGGAAAGGTTGAGGATGCCCGCCTCCCAGCCCAGCCGTTGCCGAATGGTCTCTGCCCGCCGCGTCGCGCGGTCGTCGTCGGTTTCGCGCTGACAGTCATAGGCCAACCGGTAGCAGTGCCGGCAGGCGAAGAGGCCCGATCCGCCGAGGTAGAGTTTGGCCACCCGTCGCCCGCAGCCAGTCGCCGGACAGCGGAACCAGGGACGCGCCCCGCCATAGGTGCAATCGGTCCAGTCCAACGGGACGGCGTACCCCATCGGCGTCCAATCACCACCGTTGCGCTGGTGCCGATAAATCAGGATCAGCTTGTCAACGTCGGTTCGAATGACGATCGATCCCAGGGTGTCACCGTCTCGCGTCCAGTTCCAACCGAAGACTTGCCCCGGTGCCAGCAACCCGTCGCGATGCAGCCGCCGCACGTCCAGTGATCGGTAATCGCTCGTGGTGCCCCGGCCGCCTTGATGGCGTCGTCCGCTGCCGATCCCGCCCATGCTTTTTTCTCCTGGATTTTGCCGAAATCATCAGTCAGTTTTGGCGTCTGGTTGACGCCGAAACCGGCGGAAGCCTTGTCCTGACTGGGTTGACGCCCAATGTCCAGTGACGGTATTTCACCCGCCTCGAAGCTGTTTCAGCTTCAGAATCATGGCCAGGGTGCGCTCGAACTTGCGGTCCAGGTGCGTTTCGTAGCGGTTGAGCTTCTCCAGACGATGCACTTGCAGCCCTTCGCCGAGGGTTTGAACCTGGATCGCGGGGATCAAGCGGGCTTCCTGCTCCATCCGAATGCCGATGGGCTCCAGCGTCTTGCGGATGAATTGCGCCAACCCCTCGGCGGTCGCTGGGTATTCCTCTTCCTCGATCTGCTCATCCCACCAGTCGCGGGACTCCTGAATCAGCGCCCGCCGCGCTTTCTCGTAGGCTTGAGGTCCGCCCTTGCGCAGGATTGCCGTCGCCTTGCGAGTCGCGGCCAAGTCTAGTTCCGCATGGCGTTGGCGCTCGGCGATTTCCTCCGAGCTTGCGGTCAGCAGGTCGGGCAGGTCGCAGCCGTCTTTCGACAGTCCACGCTCGAAAGGCGCCGCCGCCAGAAGCGGGCTGTCATTCTGACTTTGGGTGACGCTGCGTAACCCGCGATTGATCGCCGCGCCCTCGGCCAACAAGACCCGCCGCTTGCGCCAGATGATCGCCGCCAATTCCTCGACCAGATGTCGCTCGGTCATGCCCGTCGGTCGATGCTCCTCGATCAGCGCCGCCAGCAGCTCGGCAAACTCGGCCTGATCTTCATGCGCCAGGACCGTCAGCTTGGACAGAATGCCGTGTTTCAGGGCATTGAAGCGTACCGCGTCATAACGGCCTGTCGTTGCGGCAAGAGCCACATCCTGCGTCACCGGAAGCGGTATCACCGCCTTCTCGTTCATCGATTCCGCTTCCGTGGTTGGCATGGCTTGACCGCCGTGGTTCGTGTCTGTCGTGTCGCGGAGCCCAGCGACTGACCCGGACGCTTGATCCGCGAGCGAACGGCTGGAGTCATGGATCGTCTGTTGTTGAGTCGGGCTCATGGCATTACCTCCGGACGATGGATCTGGACCTCAAGCAAGCGCTCGTTCCCGAAGCGGGCGATCAAGGTGCGCCGCGCCGCGTCCAAATCGCAGCCCGGCGCAATCATCACCAGCCAGTCCGCTGGTCGGTCGGTCAGTCGATAGCGGTAGACCCGCATCGCACCCACCGCCCGCGCTTCCGCCTCGGGTCGCAGTGTCCCGGCTTCGTACTCCAGAATCGCCGCGCGCTCGTCGATGACCTCACGGATATCCGCCTGTTGATCGGCGGTCATGGGTGGAAGATGACAGGCACCTCGGGATGCGCCTTGCTCGACGCTACTCGTGCGACCGACGCGACCGTCTTGTTCCGCAAGCGGATTAGCGGTAGCGTCCGGATGACTCGCGGACGCGACCGACGCGACCTGAGCGCCGAGTGTGGCCTCGACGGTTGCTGTGAACTGTTCCAGCAGGCTCATCTCAAGCGGCCTCCCGGTGTTTGTCGGTGGCGTCGTCGCCGTCCTGCTCGTCATCCGGCAGGCCAATGGCGTACAGACCGACGTTGCGACCACCGATCTTGCATTGGAGACGCCGTTCGCCCTTCGACCCCGGCTTGCCCAGCAACCAGCCGGCGGACGCCAGCACAGCGAGCGCACGCTTGAGGTCGAAGCCATTGATCGCCTCGCCGAGTCCACCGGGTGTCAGCAGGAACGCCAACCGGCCGTCGATCACCTTGGTGTACCCCGCGCGCTCACCACGCAGCAGCCGACCGTCGCGGTCGTCGACAGCGGTGAAGCGGGTATCGCCATGCCGCTCGATGAAGTCGCGAATGGCCTCCAGGATCTTCGACGCCTCGGCGTTGCCGCTGCCGCGCGCGTCCCGCCACACCAGGAAGGCGTCGGTCGCCGCCTTGGTCGCCGCGCCCGGCTCCCAGCCGGTGATCCCGGCCTGGGTCGCCAGCTCACCCGCCGTGCCGATCAAGGCGAACTGACGGGCCGCGCGTGCCTCCTGGCCCTCCAGGGTCGGCATGCGATCGGTCAGGGCCTTGACCATGGCGCCGTAGTCCTCGCTCAGATGCGCGACGAGGAACTGCACGAAGGCTCGCCCTGCCGTCCCGTAATAGCGCGCGCTGGCGGTCTTGATCTCGTCGGCGAAGGCACGGGCCGAGTCGCGCCCGTGGATCTCGTCGAAGGTGCCGTAGCGGCGTCCATCGGCGGGCAGATTCAGCAGACGCACATCCTGACCGGCATGATGACGGGCGCCGGATTCGAGCATCCGCGCCTCCAGGGTCTTCTCGCCACTGGAGAGGACCACCGTGCGCCAGCGGGCGATCCGTCGGGCACCGCCCGAGCGGTTAGCGCGCGACTTACCGCGCCCGTTCGCCAGGGCATAGACGATGCTGCCGATCTCCTTGCCATCGGCCTCGTTGATCTCGTCGAGCGCCAGCAGGGTGTCGGTCGATTCCGCCGCCGCGGCTTCCAGCCCATTGCCCGTCCCGCGCCAGGTGCGCAGCAGGTCGCGCGAGCCCCAGACCGAGACGGCGGCTTGCAAGGCGGTCGTCTTGCCACCCGATGACTCACCATAGAGATGGAGCCCGCAGGATTCGACGTGGACCCGCGCCAGCAGGGGTCCGGCCAGGGCTGCCGAGATCGCCAGCGTCAGACTGGTGTTGCCACGCGCGAGTGTGCAGACCTGGGTCTGCCAGTCCGCGAGGGTGCCGCGCTGGTCGAAGTCCGCTACCGTGGCGGTCTCGGATTGGAAGCGGATCGCCTCGGTCCCGATCGAGACATCCGGCAGCACGAAGGTGTCATCGTGCCAGCCCAGCGAGAGCGCCGCCGTCACTTCGCGCTTGGGCGCCTTGTGCAGCAGATAGTTGGCCAGCTTGCCGCGTGAGTTCGGGTTGATCTCCAGCCCCAGGTCCAGCAGCTCGCCGCGCAGTTCCTCGCAGGAACCGCGCAGCAGGTGCATCGGCATGTTCCATTCGTGCCAGTTCCCACGCACATCCCGAAACCGCAGCAGACGCCCGAAGGATTCGTTGCGACGATCGAAGGTGGTGGCCTCCAGGATCAGCGGTCCACACAGCCATTCGTCAGTTCGAACATCGCCACCTTGGTCGTCCTTGTCGCGCCCGTGGTAGTAGACACCGGGTCGCCGCTTGTCCTGTCCCGCCGTCCACCAGTCGAGATAGACGCGCCAGCAGGGGCATTGGCTCGCGTCCGGTGGTCGCTCGACCAGGGTCTCATCCTCACCCGGCGGATCCGTCGCCGGATTGATCGCCCCATCGAGGATATCGGCCGGTCGCGTCGGTAACGTGTCGGCTCCCTCGCCAACGCTACCGGTTTTCGGCTCTTGATTCAGCGGGGTAGCGTCATTGACTGGGGTAGCGTCTGATTCTGGTGTTTCTGATTCGACCATTGGGACCAGATCGGCCTGGATGGTCTCCGGAAGCGCTTTGACGCGGATGCCCCGGCGCGGCTTGAGTTTGCGGTTCTGGCTCATGCCGCCCCCCTCCCGGCCGCCTGTTGTAGCCGAAACCAGTCGTTCCAATCCGTTGGACGGCTGCCAAGATCCAGTCCACTGAAGTCCGGCATCAGCACCTTGGCGCCGATCGCCAACGCCGCCGCCCGCGCCTTGCTCCGACCCGGATTGCCCTCGGTCCACTGGTCGTCGTCGCCGCAGATCAGGATCTCGTCGCTCGGGTTCAAACGGCGAATCGCCTTGGCCACGGGGAGGAGATTGGTCGCGTTGAAGGCGATCACCGCCGGGGCGCCGGTCTCCTGATGCAGCGTCGCCAGGGTCGCGAAGCCCTCGCCGATCAGGATCGGCGCCGGCTTCCGGCTCTGAATGCCGAACCAGCACCCCGCGATCCGCCCGCCCGAGAGGAAGCGCTTGCTCCCGTCCGGCGCGATGAATTGCAGCGTGGTCAGGATCTCGCCGTCGGTCGCGGGGATCACCAGATTGCCGTGACGGTCCAACCGGGCGCCGTGCGCGCTGATCGCCTTGGCGAGCAGATACGGATGATCGGCCGGAGCTGGTCCGCAGCGGTTCCAGATGCCAGCCGCCCGGATCGCGGCGATGCGCTGCTGCTGCTCCCGCTCGACCTGATGCTGGCGCCGGGCCTCAGCCATCAGGGCACGGATGTCGGCGCGCTCGGCTGGGGTCTGTTCCTCCCTGGATTTGGCGCACCAGGTCTGCGACTCGCCCGTCTTCCAGGAGCCAAAGGCCCCGGCGGGCAGCCGGTCGAGATGAAGACAGAACCAGCCCGATTGCTTGCTGGCCTTATCGTCGGGAGTGCGGAAGCGGTGCAGTTTGCCGTCCGCGATGATCTCGGGTTGCCCGAGACCGGCGGCGGCTATGGCCTCGGCGAAGGCGTCGATCGCCTGCCAGTTGGATGTGTTCATATGCATCCCCGTCAAGCCGCCATCTTGCGCGCGGCTTCGAGCGCGATGACCAGGGCGCGGATCTGCGCGTCGGTCTTGCCGGCGATGCGGGCCGCGTTCAGCGCCGCGACCTCGTCCGAGGGCCAGCCGACGGCTCGCGCCCCGATGGAGACGGGGTGCGTGAAGAGACCTTCCTGGATGTCGAGATAATGGGCGCTGCGCGAGCGGCCACGCTCACGCAGGACGGCGGGGAGGCGGAGGATCGTGCGGGTCATGTTGGCACCTCATGGGGTGTTGTTGAACATGACGCCATTGCGCACGAGCTAGGGCACTAGCTGGCAAGCTAGCTCGTGAAATGCAATCCAACCATCTGTTGGTGATGGAGTTTTAGGATGGTGCGAGCTAGGTCTGAAGGCGCGTTTACCATTTCGACCGAGCTTTGACTGGTTCTGGTTTGGCTGCGAGGATCTGCTTCAGACGTGACAGGTTGATGCCTTCTTCCTCCGCCACGGTCTTGAGAAATACTCTGGTGCCCTTGGCTCTTTCGGCATCCACGCGCCTCTGGAGTCGCTCCCGTCGCTGCGCGGCCGACTCCTGGTCCCCACCCCCGGCGATCGGCTGATCCACCAAGCGAGTCAAAGCCCGTCGGTCCACTTCGAATCCGCCATCCTCCAGGAACAGCACATCGCCCAATGCGACTGAATGACCGGCGAGGGTGAGCTTGAGCGACCCCTCGGCCGACGTGAGCACCAGATGACTGGAATGCTGACGGCCTTTGAATAGACCGATCTCCCAGCGCGTGGTCGCGAGGGTATCCGGTACGCCTGGTGGACAGAGTCCGAGCAACCGAGTGAGTCGCTCGGCGAACAAGGCGGCCGAGGTCTGCCACTGTTCGAGCTGATCGGTCGGCACTGGTACCCGGCTGATATCACTCCGCCGGTCGCAGACGATGAAGGCCGCGCGGCCGGTCGGATACTGCACAAGATGCACCGGCATCGAACACTCGTCCTCGCAGCCCGGACAGACCACACTCGACGCCGGGCTTGCCTTGACCAGCAGTCCCAGGGATCGCAGGGCGGCGATAGCTCCCGCTGGCCATTGGGCCAGCTCCTGCTCGCTGATCAGGATTGCTGCACCATCGGTTGCCCCCAAACGGTCCAGCAGGACGCGCAGAACATCCTGGGATCTCATGCCTCAGCCGGTTCCGGCGCTGGCTCCAGCGCCTCGGTCGGTTCCTTGGGCTCGATCTTCGACGCCGCCAGCATGGCACGCAGCCGCAAGCCCAACTCGTCATATTTCAGCGAGCAGGAATTGGGGTGCGTGATCCGGATCGTCACCTTCCTGGCCGGCTTGTCCTCGTCAACATCCACCACTGCCGACAGCTCCACCTGGGTGACGTTGTACAAATGTCCTGGGGCATTCTTCAGCGCCTTGTCCATCAACCGATAGACCGCCGCCGGGTCGCGGGTGGGATCGGCTTCGAGGATGATGCGGTCCCCGGATTTCACCGTCGATGACAAACGCAGTCGCTTCACGGCGACACTCTGTATTCCGCTCCAGGGATCGCAGACGAAGGGAAAGCCTGGTGTGCGCAGCGGGTTGAGGTCATAGACCCGTTCGTCCTTCGGATCGGACGGCAGTTCGTCGAGTTTGAGGATCGCCCGGACGAAGATGCCTTGAAGCGGCTCGACCGCCTGACGTCCGCCGCGATAGTTCAGATCCAGCGTGCCATCCTGTTGCGAGTAAACATAGACAATCTCGAAGGCCGGATTGTGTGGGCGTGGATGGAATTCCCCGTTCACCCATTCGGCGGCCTGTTGCGCGTGATCCTCCGGGAAGGCGAAGAAGTAATCGAGATCGTTGCGTCGATAGGACTCGACCACACAATGCTGGCCACGGCCTTCGGCGTGGCGAAAGTGGTGGCTGATCAGGTTGGCCAGTTCCCGCAGGCTCGCGGCATCGACCGCCGTCCGCTGCCGAGGCAGGCTCCTCCGCTTGATCCAATAGGACAGCGTGTCCGCGTGGTAGAAGCGCGTCGCGCCCTTCCAGCAAGCCCTGTAGTCGAGGAAGGTGGTCATCGCACGCGCATAGTGGCTCGAAAGGCTGGAAAGCTGGTCGCAAAAAGTCGCGTATTCTTCGGTCTCTGAGACGAACCGCCAACGGGCCTCGTCGAGGATCGCCAGCCACCCCTTCTCGCAGCTCATGTCGAAGATTTGCCGCAGATCAACCTCCAGGGGGTTGCGTTGCGTGTCTTGCAACGCCTGCCAGACGGCGAAGAGTGCTTCGGGCGATCCCTCCTTCATGCTGGCGAAATCCAGATCGGCGAAGAGTCCCCGCTCCTGAAAATATCGAGCCAGCAAGGCGTTGGGCATCTGCCGGAAAAGGCTCTTGATCGAGTAATTGCGCGCCATCCGAACCTCCGTCGCGTGTATCAATGGCTTTTGTTGGACGTTAGCGGTTTTTCCTGTACTTTGCAGCGTTTACCTAGGTTTACCTGGGTTTATTTGGTCTAGTGGCGTAGGTGAGACGGACGGTCGGTACCAGATCGCCACCCTGACCTTCGGATCGAGCTAGCGCGCAAAGACGCTCCGCACACAGCCGTCCATCGGGAGCATTCCCGATCGCGAGCATGGCCGAGGTCCTGTCTCGACCTATTGCCGGCAGAGCAACTGTGTTTCAGGTCAAGCGGTTTTCCCATGAGCAGGATCCCAGTGCGCCTGATCGCGCAGCATGGCGTTGACGATGGTGAGGAGCTTGCGCATGCACGCCACGAGGGCCACCTTGGCGACCT
>NZ_NRRG01000084.1 GCF_016583575.1 Thiocystis violacea | reverse complement strand
GTTGTCGTCCCGTCCTGGATGAGTTGATTCCAACCGTCGACCTGCCTGGTCAATGGGTAGCGAATGACCATGACGCACTGCTAGCCGATGGCGTTGGCGGGGGTGAGTTCGTGGGGATACCTCAGGGATGGAGTACGTTTGCCATGGTTCAGCGGTACGCGCATCTGGCGCCAGAGCACCTAGCGGAACATGCCAGCCGGATTGAGGTCGGGCTGAAGGTGACCGACCTTAACCACCAGAAAATCTGACGCAATAACCATTCCGCACATTTTCCGGCACACAGACGTTGGCGAAAATAAAAAAGCGGCATCGGAAGACCGATAACCGCTTGATTATTCTCTAAAATTTTGCGCGCCCGGAGAGATTCGAACTCCCTACCACCTGGTTCGTAGTTAGGTAACGCTAAGTCCAGTAAAATTCATTAAAAACCATATAAGCAATAAAAAACAAATAGATACTACATTCTTTTTGCCTCGCGCCGTCCACTAAAGTCCACTATAATTCCGTCAGAGCCACCTTTAAGGTGGGGGTAAAAGCGGGGGTAAAAATTTACCCCCGCTCGGAACCACGGGACCAAGAAGAGGCGCCGCGATGGGCAAGCTGACGGTCAAGCAACTGGAGTCCCTCACGGCTGATGACGTTGGGCGGAAGCTGTTCGATGGCGAGGGGCTGTATGGTCGGGTCCGGGCGCAGAAGACCGGGGTCGTGGTCACGTTCGAATATCGGTTCAAACAGCAGGGCCGGACGCGGACCGCGGCTTGCGGTAAGTGGCCGAATGAATCGCTGAAGGGCATCCGCAAGACGCGCGACGAGAAGCAGGCATTGGTGGATGCCGGTAGCGATCCGGTCGAGCAAGGCCGGGTGGAGAAGCTACGCAAGCAGGTCGAGGAGGCACAGGCGGTCGAGCGCCATCAGGCGGAGTTGGCCCGCATGGCGGCTGAAAACGCGGCGCGACGGACCTTCAAGGATGCGATGAGCCAGTGGGAAAGGGCGGAACTGTCGCGGCGTAAGGATGGCGGCAAGGAATCCATGCGCGCGATCGAGAAGGACATTCTTCCAGTCCTGGGCGAGGTGGCGCTGGTTGACCTCAAGCGATCCATGTTGGTGGATGTGCTCGACGGCGTGGTCGATCGCGGCGCGCGGGTGATGGCTAATCATCTGTTCGGCGATCTGCGTCAGTTTTTCAACTTCGCGCTGGCGCGGGAATGGGTCGACGCACACCCGCTGGCGGGGTTGACCAAGGAGAAGATCGGCGGGCGGCAGAAGGAGCGGGAGCGCTATCTGTCCGAGGAGGAGATCATTGATCTGAAGCAGCGCCTTCCGTCGGCGAATCTGCTGCACACGACGGAGTTGTCCATCTGGATCATGCTCTCGACCTGCTGCCGGGTGGGCGAGCTATCGCAAGCTAGATGGGCGGATCTGGACATCGATAAAGGCGAGTGGTCCATCCCGGCCGGCAACAGCAAGAACGCCAAGGAGCACACCGTCTATCTTTCCGACTTTGCCAAGACGCAGTTCCAGGCGCTGAAGACCCTGACCGGCGATTCGGATTGGTGTCTTCCGTCCCGAGACGGCATGGACCATATCTGTCTGAAATCCATCTCCAAGCAAATCAAAGACCGCGTGCGCGATGAGCCGCTCTCCAACCGGACCAAGGCCACGGGGGCGTTGCTGCTATCTGGTGGGGCCTGGACGCCTCACGATCTGCGCCGCACCGGCGCGACCATGATGGGCGAGTTGGGCGTGATCGGCGAAGTCATCGAGCGCTGTCTAAACCATGTCGAGCAGAATAAGCTCAAGCGGATCTATCAGCGCCATGAGTTGAAGACCGAGCAGCGGGATGCCTGGCGGCGGCTTGGGGACCGGCTCGCGCTGCTGTTGGCGGCTGACGAACAGGAGAACGTCATCATCGGCCGGTTCGCCAAAACCGCTTGAACCAGATTGCGCGAGGGACTATCTTTTCTCGCAACACGGCCCCTTCAGGTCAAACCGCTTCGGCGGGGAGATCGCGAAGGGGTTTTTTATTGCCTTGCCGTCATGCTCGTCCAGTGTCGTTCCCAATCCGTCGGTGCGCCCATGCCAGCGAGATTCAGATCAAGATGCGTTAGATCGGGAAAGTCCCCGAGATGATCTCGCAGCCGAGTCGGCCAAGTCGAACTCGGATGCACGACAGTCAGCAGATGCCGGGCGATGCAGAGCAGGAGATAGCAACGGGCTCGGGCGTGGGAATCCTGCTCGAAGTAAGCAACCCAAGGTACCTCGGCGGCTGACGGGAGCCGGGGCTGGTCGACGATGTTGCGGTTCCACAGGCGGCTGTGGTGGGCGCAGACGTTGCGCAGATAGTTCAGGCCGCGCAGCCAGGTGGCGAAGATCCGGCCGTTGCGGATGCCGTATCTGGCCGAGATGGCATCCTGCTCTTGCTCGCGCATGCCGTCGTAGAGTCGGGACATGGTGCCGAAGTCCCACACCTCGCAGGCCACCCAGATCGCGAGGGGCAGGCCGTACTTGGTCTTGTTGTGGCGGACGAACTCTTCCTTCGATTCGTTGATCAGCCGGGCGTGCTTGCCCAGCCATTCGTGATGCCGTGTGACGCCCTTGCTGTTGTGGAGCTGTTGGCTGAAATCCGGATGGAAGAGCGCGGGGTCAAGGTAAGCGAAGCGGTCGATCTTGCCTAGGGTATGGGAAATATCGACCCTCAGCGCGATCTCGATGCGTTCTAGCGCGTCCAGCGCCAGCAGTCGCAGCTTCTTGTCGAACACGTAGAGCTTGACGGCGCTTTCGAAGGTTGCGCCGGCTCGAAACGCATCGAGGGCGATGGTCTCGACCTTGTTGGGCCTGGCGGGTTTGCCACCATGCTCTCCCAGCAGCGTCAGCGGTCCCGACCGCTCCCGAAAGGGAAACCAGTAGCCGCTCAAGCGGTAGTAGCCGATGCGCTGTAAACACTCCAATGCTTTGGGGCGATCCGTGACAATCAAGCCACGGGAGATCAATAGGTCCAGTTGCTCATTGTGGCTTTTCCATGGCTTGGAATAAGCCATCGCGCTAGTCCTCCGCCTCTGAGCGGTAGATATCCTGGAAATTGTCGAACAGCTCACGGATTGGGACGGCTTCGGCGTGAGTGTCGAATGCGCTGACATCGAAGGCGAGGCAGGCGTCGATGTCCTTGCGGGAGAAGTAATGCGCGTGGATCAGGACGGCGTCGATCTGGTCCTTGGGGAGTGAGTACTCCCATCCTTCGGGGTCGGCGTTCTGCTCCAGGAAGGTGCGCAGGCAGTCGTGCAGCACCGGGGTCATGCGGCTTTGGATGCTTTCGACCTCGGTGAGCACCTCTCCGATATGGTCGTCGATGTCCTGCTGGCTGGCGAAGCTGACGGTGGCGCAAGGGTGGGCAATCTTGTTGCGCTTCTTGAGAAAGCGGGCGTATTCGCCGATCTGCTCATTGGTGCATCCAAGCAGCTTGAGGAAACGAAAGACGCCGGAATCCCCCTTGAGAATCTCAGTGAACCGGAATGGGCTGTCCGCCTTCATCAACTTGTTCTCCACCTCGTTCGCATAGCCCACCATCGCCCGATCGAAATCCGCGCTGCGGGCAGCACGGATCTGCCAGACGGAGAAGCAGACGAAGCTCATGTAGAGCAGGTGGAAGGCGAGATTGGCGAACTCGTACTTCTCGGCGCTGTAGTTGGTCTCGAAGGCGTCCCAGAGGAAGCGGATATAGGCTTCCTCTTCGTGGTTGGCGTAGGAGATAGGCAGATAGTCGTGAATCCGCAGTGCCTCGTCCATGGCAATCTCCCTAGATCAAACGGTCGAAGACGGGTTGCAAGTCGGCTGGTTGGGGCAATTTGCGCAGGATCTTCTTCCGCCTCTCTCCTTCTTCCATTTGGCCCAACGTCGCGTTCAGGGTCGGATTGACGACATTCTTCCAGAACACCTTGCCATGCAACCAGTGGGCGAATTGCGCGTCTGGCGGCGCGGCCTCGGCGGCGGCCAACCGCGTCTGGAAATCGACGAAGATCCGATCGGGATCGAGCAAGGCATCCCACTCCCCCAGAATGCGCCTGATCTCGCTATCGTCCTGAGCGGTGGTGACGCTCTTCGCCGAGGCAAGCGCCTCCTTGAAGCCCAGGGCGCGCAGGCCTGACCAGAGTGGCGTCACCACCTTCCAGAGTGCGCCATGTCGCCGATAGTCGGGAAGCTGGTTCTCGATCGTCGCGCGAAAGGTCGCCTCGCCGCCGACCAGGGACGCTTGGCGGGCTAGCGGTATCGCCTGCCACAGCTCGGCCGGATCGATCAGATAGTTCTCCAGGCAGAAACGAGGCAGAACCATCAGGTTCGGCAATTCCGCCTGCCACTGCATGATGACAGCCTCGTCCCATTCATCGCGATCAACTAACCCGAGCCAGCCCGATTCTTGCCGAAGGATTTCAACCACGCTTTTCTTTCCGCCGACTTGCGCCAAGACCCATCGCCGATCCCAGTCCGCGACAAAGCGACGCAGCAAGATCTCAAACGCCTGTTGATCGGTTGTCCCCTCGATCAAGACGGCTCTCTTTTCCTGCACGCCGATGAGTTGCTCTTTGATCTCTTTCCGGCTGTATCCCTTAGCCATCAGCGACTCTCCAGCAGAATGCGCCGCCCGAGCGCCTCGTAACGGCTCCACACTTCCGGGACGTGGGAGGTGATGATGAGCTGGCCGTCACGGTCGGCGACCATCTTCTCCAACTGGGCCAGGAAGCCCGCGATCAGCGACGGATGCAGATAGAGGTCGGGCTCGTCGATCAGGGCGATGCCGCCAGGCTCCAGCCAGCGGTTGATGAGATAGAGCTGGATCAGGACCTGATGCTCGCCGGCGCTCAGCTCGTCGATGCCGTGGATGGTGCCGCTGCCGTCCTTGAGTCTGATCCGAAGGCGGTTCTCTCCGAGCCTCACGTCGGTCAGGATCTCTTTGCCGCTGAGAAAGGCGTTCATGTCCCGGATCAGGTCATAGAAGCGACGCGGGGCCGCCGACTTCATCGCCAGCAGCGACGCCTCCAACTGGCCGTCCCACTGCTCGGAGACGCGGTAGCTGGTGAGCCAGCGCTGTTGCGGACTCTCGGGGCGAATCTCGCCGAGACCGCGCCTGGGGCTGATCCAGCGGCGCTCCTCGGCATCGAGAAAGAGCATATTGGGCGATTCGCTCTTGTCGGCGGAGACCAGCATCTTTTGGCGCGCCTCGGTCCAGCGGTCGAGCCATTGGGCATCGCCAACGGGCCAGAGCAGCTTGCGTGCTGGCGCGCCGGGCTTGCCGGTGCGCACCACGCACTCGCCGACCAAGGCATGATCGGGATAGGTTTGCCCCAACTGGTCGGCAAACTCCTTGATGCCAAAGAGCAGCACGGCCGGCGGAGCGGAAAAGGGCAGATCCTCCAGCACCAGCGCCATGCCGCCCCAGCGTTGCAGCCACTCCCGTTCCTGGCTCGCCTTCGGCAACGTCTTGCGGTGATGCAGCCAGTGACCGAAGGCGCTCCAGAGCATCGCCACGGCCCGCAGAACCGACGACTTGCCGCAGCCGTTGGGGCCGCTGAAGAGGATGTTGGGCGTGATCTCGCCGCTCCAGTCGTCCTTGAAGTCGAACGCCTGAGAGCGGAGAGGGCCGGCCTCGTGGGTGTGGATAGCGCGGAGCTTCATTCTGGCGCCTTTTTTGTTAACCACGAAAAACACGAAAGGCAGGAAAAGGGGGTTATTGGGGTGGGGATCATGCGGATTCTCCCCAAACGCGGTCGATGGTCTGTTTGATTTTTTCCTCGAAGCGGCGGATGAGATCTTTGTTGGCGTCGACCAGGCGTTGCTCGGCTTCAAGCTCAGTCACGATTGCGTGTTGAGTTTCAAGAGAAGGGAGCGGTACAGGAGTGCGCTCGACGATGCCTTGATTGATTTTCGGCATGCTCCCCGCCGCGCCTGATGCGCTTCTCTTCATGTAGTCACGAACAGGGGCACTTTGTAGAACTGTCAACAGGTAGCGGGTCAATATCTTTGATTCATCTGCCCGGACACGAATCATCAGATCCGGATAGATGTAATTCGGCTCGTCCACATCGAAAAGCGCTGCCGTTCCCACCAATTCCGCCGTGTTACCTCTTTGAAGATAGATGTCTCCTTGACGGCATCGGCAAGGCGCATCCTCTGGGATGGCCTCATCCAGGTATTTGATCTTTGACAAGTTCAAGCTACCCGAAGTCGTTGCGCTCAGGGACAAGACCTTTAGATCCGTAACGCGGTCAACAGGCTTTCCCGAATAGCCGTTCTTGGGCTTCCCATCAATCACAGTCTCGAGGTCGACGATCGGCCAGTCGGGGCGAATTGGGATGCGAGGCTGGTAGTTCTCGACCACCTGACGGGCACCGTCGATGATCTTCTGATACCCCTCGATCTCCGCCACGATCTCCTTCTGAACTTCCAACGGTGGAAGCGGGACTCGGTAGTCATTAAAGAAATTCGAATGAAAGCTCTGGACCGTTACGCCCGGCTTGATTCCTTTTTCTAAAATTTCGCTAGCATTCCCTTTCAGCATCCAGAATAGGTATTCAGTTATTAACCGATTTGAAATTGAAACAAATGCCTTGATGTCTTGATTAAAGCACATCGGCTTCATCGTGATTGCTATTGGCAGCGAATGCTTCAAGATCCCGGATCTGACGACACACAACAAGGTTCCAGCATCTACTAACGAGGTAGCGCTGCTCTCGATTGCCGCTTCCGTCACATGGTCCTCGGTGTCGACCAGAAAATCAGACTTCATGTCTTTTGGAGATGCCCATGGAATCGAACCAGACCAATAGTCCTGATTTTCCTTGGATGGTGTGCCCCCGCTGAGGAATTTAACAAGTTGACCCAAAGGAATCATCGGCCAAGCAGATGAAACGACTTCCTGCCTTCCATATCTGTCTCCACTCAAATTCCATTCGCCACTCTCTCCAATCCGCTCCCGACTTACCGCCAGCACATTCCCTCGCTCGGCCACCTCTCCCCGTTGCAGAAACGCCTTCACGATCCGCACCGCTTCGGGCAGGTCATTCTTGTCGATGGGCCGTCGCTGTGCTCCCAGGTTGAAGCCATCGTTCTCGATCTTGACGAACAGCACCTCGTCGCGCTGCTTGGCGAGCCGTTTGTCCATGACCAGGATGGAGGTCTTGACGCCGCTGTAGGGATTGAAGACCCCGGCGGGCAGGGAGATGACTGCCACCAGGTAGCTCTTCACCAGCATCTTGCGCAGATCCCTGTAGGCGGTCTGGCTCTGGAAGATGATGCCCTCTGGCACGACCACGGCGGCGCGGCCGTTCGGAGTCAGGTGCTCGGCGATGTAGTCGACGAAGAGCACCTCGGAGCGCTTGGACTGCACCGAGAAACGCGTGTGCGGCTTGATGCCGCCCTTCGGCGACATAAACGGCGGATTGGCGAGGATGACGTCGGCCAACTCAGTCCACTTCTCTTCCGACGTGAGGGTGTCGTACTCCTCGATGTGCGGGTCGGTGAAGCCGTGTAAATACAGATTGACCAGCGAGAGGCGAACCATGTCTGGCGAGATGTCGTAGCCGGAGATGTTGGCGGCGAGTCGCCTGCGATCGTCCGGGGTGAGCCGGTCGCCGCTGTAGCGCAAGGGATTGTCGAGTGGGATCTCCGTCATGGGGATCCCTTTCTCGTCGTAGGCCTTACGGTCCTGCTGCTCTCGGTAGCCCTGGCTGTTGTGCTTGAGGATGTGCTTGTAGGAGGAGATGAGGAAGCCCGCCGTGCCGCAGGCGAGGTCGAGAATGGTCTCGTCCTTCTTCGGATCGATGATCTCGACCATGAAGTCGATGATATGGCGCGGGGTGCGGAACTGACCGGCATCGCCCTGGCTGCCCAGCACCGAGAGTAGGTACTCGAAGGCGTCGCCCAGACGCTCGGAGTGGTCATAGGTGAAGGTGTTGATCTCCTTCAGGAAGATCCGCAGGGTCTCGGGATCGCGGTAGGGCAGAAAGGCGTTGCGGAAGATGTCGCGGAACAGTGCCGGAATACCGGGGTTCTCGTTCATCCGCTGGATCGCCTCGGCGTAGAGCGTCAGCACCTCGAAGCCACCCAGGCCGGGCGCCATCAGCCTGGACCAGCCGTATTTGGCGAACTCGCCGGTGAAGAAGCTGCGGCGACCGCCCAACTCCTCGGCCTCGGCGTCCATATCGTCCATGAACTTGTAGATCAGGGCGATGGTGATCTGCTCGACCTGGGACTTGGGGTCGGGCACCTTGCCGACCAGGATGTCACGACAGGTGTCGATGCGGCGTTTGGTATCTGTATCTAGCATTCTTCATTCTCTTTAACCACGAAAAACACGAAAACACACGAAATTCAATTCGATTAAATAATTTTTTCGTGCTTTTCGTGCCTTTCATGTTGTTCGTGGTTCATCCCCATCACATGAATTGGTTCAGGGACAGGTAGTCCTTGATGTACTCGGGGATGCGGCCGCGCCACTCTTGGGGTACCGCCTTGAAGTCGGCCATGCTGAAGCTGGGGTTGACGTTCAGGTCGGTGAAACGCTTGTGCTCGATGATGTCGCGCAGGCGGCCGTCGGTGGCGTAAGCCTTGAAATAGTTCTTGAGCGCGACGATGGCGTCGGTGTGCCGCTCCAACTCCTCGGGGGAGAGGTCGAGCAGGAGCTTGTCGAATTCGTCTTCCAGCATCTCGTCCTTGGACTTAAAGGCGGAAATGAGGCCGAAGACCTTTTCCAGGATCTCGCGCAGCGTCAGGCGGCGATCCACGCCAGCGGCACGGCGCAGCTTGTCGAGGTTGAAGTAGTCCTTGGGCTTGTCGAACAGGTGGGCATGCACGTACTCCGCAGCCTGATCCCAACGTTCGGATTCGATCAGCGACTTGAGGGTTTCGTCTTCCTTGGCCGTCTCCTCGAACCGGCTGAAGAACATACGGTCGACCTTCATGCCTTCCTCGCCGATCTGGGTCTCGCCGAAGGAGGCGATCAGATCGGTGCCGCTGTGCTCGTACATTCCTCCCGGCGGTGGTGGCGGCGGCGGTGGCTCCGGTCCTTCTCCTCCTTCTTCGCCCGGTCGGGGGCGCGGTAGATGCAGGACCTCGTCGTAGTTGAATGTCTCCTCGAAGTATTCGCAGACGGCAAAAAAGTCGAAGAGCTTGTATTGGGTCTTCTCCTTGCGGCCAATCTGCTCCTTCAGTTCAGGGTCGAAGAGCTGCTCGATGAAGTTGTGCTTGCGCGTGCCGCGCCCCTTGATCTGGACGAAGTCCTGGGGCCAGAAGATCGGGCGCATGAGGGCCAGATTCAGGATGTCCGGGCAATCGTAGCCGGTGGTCATCATGCCGACGGTCACGCAGACCCGCGCCTTGCTGGTGCGGTAGCTCTCCATGAAGTTGGCGGAGCCCAGCAGGTTGTTGTTGGTGAAGTTGATGGTGTACTGCTGTGCTTCGGGGATCAGCGAGGTGACTTGCACGGCGAAGTCGGATTGGTACTTGCCGTGGAACATCCGGTCGGCCAACTCATTGAGGATCTGGGTCAGCTTGGCGGCGTGGTTCTGGCTGACGGCAAAAACGAGAGTCTTGCCAAGCTCGCCGCTGATAGGGTCGCGCAGGGCATGCCCGAGCACGGTTTCGCAGAAGAGGCGATTGGTAGCCTCTGAAAAGAACTTTTTCTCGAAGTGCTTCTGGTAGAAGGTCTGCTCGGCGCCCTCGTCGTCCTTGCCGACCGCGAGCACGGCATAGCCTTCGTCGGACAGCAGTTGGGTGGTGATGTCGGTCCGGGCATCCACCACCACGGGGTTGATCAGGCAGCCATCGCGCACGCCATCCAGCAACGAATAGCGGAAGGTGGGCTCGCCTGATTCGCAGCCGAAGGTACGGTAGGTATCCAGCAGTAAGCGCCGCTCCAGCTCGCGCGGGTCGCGGGTGGTGGCGCTATCGAACTTCTTGAGGTAGTCCTTGGGCGTGGCGGTCAGGCCCAGTTTGTAGCCGACGAAATACTCGAAGACGGCGCGGGCATTGCCGCCGATCGAGCGGTGGGCTTCGTCCGAGATCACCAGGTCGAAATCGGTGGGCGAAAAGAGGCGCTTGTATTTGTCGTTGAACAAGAGCGACTGCACCGTGGTAACGACAATCTCCGCATTGCGCCAGGCGTCGCGACGCTCCTTGTAAATAACCGAGGTGAAATCGTTTTTCAGCAGGAAGATGAAAGCCTTGTTGGCTTGGTCCTCCAGCTCCAGCCGGTCGACGAGGAAGAGTACCCGCTGAGCGTTGCCGGTGCGCAGGAATAGCTTGATGACAGCGGCAGCGGTGAGGGTCTTGCCGGTACCGGTCGCCATTTCAAAGAGAAAACGGCTCAGCCCCTCGGCCACGGCGTCCTGAATCGCCTGGACGGCGCGTTTCTGGTAGTCGCGCAGAAAGCGCAGGCGGTTCTTCTCGATGAAGGCTTGGCGCTCCTCGCTATTCTTCCAGCCGGCCTCGTCGGCGTAGCCGGGGAGCTGGGTCAGGACGATGTAGTCCTTCGCCACCATCTCCTTGATGAGCCGGTCGGGATTGGGCTGAAAGCGGTGGTAGCCCTTGATCGATTCCGGTGTGGGGAACCGGGTGATGATATGCGGGTTGCCCTGCTCCAGATCCCAGAAATAGTGCAGGTTACCGTTGGAGAGGATGACGAAGCGGCAGTTCTGCGATTTCGCGTACTTGCGGGCTTGCTCCTTGCCGATCAGCGGGTTCTTGTCTTCCGCCTTGGCCTCCAGCACCAGTAGCGGATAGCCCTTTTCATCGAGCAGCAGGAAGTCGACGAAGCCGTTGCTGATGCTCTCGAAGTTCTCGCCCAGAGCGTCGATCCGCTGCTTGGTCAGTTTGACGTTTGGCTCAAGGACCACGTTAGCCTTCTTGCCCTTTTCGTCGAAGAAACGCCAGCCGGAATCTTCCAGGAGCTTGTTGATCTTGATTCGGGCCTTCGCCTCTTTGGCTGCCATGATCTTGTTCTTCATCCCCTCGTGCGCGACTTACGGCTTGTTTTCCCGCCCCTTCAGACTGGACTGGCTACTTCTGTCTCAGCGACATCAACCCCTTGTAAGTTAGTTTTGTCCGGTTGTAGGTTTGTTTTACCCGTCTCAGACCGTAACCCCTCTGATTTCGAGATCGTGGGAGAGCTTGGGTCGATGCGGGGTTTTCCTCAACAACCCGAACAGTTGCCAGGGCGTAAAGCCCGATTCTGCAAGGCGGGGTATAGGGAGGGATGAGCATGCATTCTGAAACCTGTTGGGTTGGTGTAGACGTCTCGAAGTCAACCTT
>NZ_NRRG01000083.1 GCF_016583575.1 Thiocystis violacea | reverse complement strand
AGTCTTATAAGGTTCAAGTTCGTCAAAGATTGGCCGAAGGACTTCCCATTCTTCATCGGAAAGGTCGCTCGGATATCTCAAAGGCCATTTTTCCAGGTCTGAAGTCATCATAATCCGCGAATTAGAATCCGTATTTTGTATAGATTTGGCGGATTTTATGGTGCCAGGCTCTTTGAAATCAAGGGTTTAGTTTTTAGACATCCTCTTAAAGCCGATGACTGAAAGTCATTCCACCACGAACTCGTCGTCATTGTGATTCGGGTGTTGACCATGATTTTCCAAATACTCCTGTATCATCTCATCCGTCACATGACCCGAACTAAAAGAGGCATACCCAATCCCCCAGAAATGTTTACCCCAATAGATTTTCCCAAGCTGCGAAAATTCTTCTTGTATTTTCCTTGATGATCGACCCTTACATAATCGAACAATATCGCTTACCGACAGTTTTGGAGGATAGGATATGTATAAGTGAACATGATCTTTATTGACTCGGCATTTGATAATTTGAATATCGTTTTGGTCGCAGACTTGACGAATCAGATCCCGAATACGCAAACCAATATCTTTCGTCAATACTTTGTATCGGTATTTCGTAATCCAAATCAGGTGGACTTTCAAGTCATGAACAGCGTGCGATGCCTTTCTGTAAGACCTCATAAATGAGAGTATACTAAAAGTCTTGCACTAAAGTGCATAGTTTTTACTAACGAATTGATACAATAAAGTAGAGGACTACCTCGGCTAATCGTCGAGTGCGATGAACTTTGGTCATTTGCACTGAAAAAGAAATAAAAGCAATGGGTTTGGATAGCAAAGGATCGTGATTCTGGATATATTGTTGGCCTTATAATAGCGCTCTCTCAGCTCAGGCTCATCTGTGGTAACTATTCAGGACCACTTGCCAACCAATCGGCTCGACCGGTAAATTTCTCTCATGCCGGAGTCACTTCCCGCCACCGCTGGTCCGGAAAGCAAAGACGCCGAATTGGGGCGTTTGCGGGCGGAGAACGCGGCGTTACGTGCCCAAGTTGCAGCGCAGGCCGCGCAGATTGTCCAACTGCTCGAACGCCTCCAAGCCCTCGAAACCCGTCTGGCCAAAGACAGCCACAACTCCAGCAAACCCCCGTCCTCGGATCCGCCGTTCAAGAAACCACCCCCGCGCTCCCGACGCACGCGCAGCGGCAAGAAGCCGGGCGGTCAGAAGGACCATCCGGGCGCCACCCGTGCGCTGGTCGATGCTCCGGAGCAGACCGTGGTGATGCCCTTGAGCGGGCGTTGCGCCTGCGGGCGTGACGCGCGCGCGATCGCCGTCGACGTTTCGCCCGAACGGCGCCAGGTGATCGACCTCGTGGTGCGCCGCGAGGTCACCGAATATCGGACGGTGACGGGCCTGTGTGTCTGCGGTCAGGTCCATCGCAGCGTCTTCCCCGAGGAGGTGACGGCGCCGGTGCAGGATGGACCGGGGCTGTCGGCCTTGGCGGTCTACTTAACCCATTATCAGCAACTGCCTGACGCGCGCACCGCCGAGTTGCTCGGGAGCTTGGCCGGCATCGCGCGCTCCCCCGCGACGCTCTACGCCATGGGACGGGACGCGGCCGCCCGTCTGTCCGCGCCGGTGGCCGCCATCGGCCAGGCTGTGGTACGAAGCGCCGTCGCCCATGCCGACGAAACCGGGATGCGCGTGGCTGGTGCCCTGCACTGGCGGCATGTGCTGTGCACCACCGCCTTGACCTTCTACGCCATCCACGCCAAGCGCGGCGCCGAGGCGCTGACGGCGATCGGGCTGCTGGCCAACTTTCGCGGGATCCTGGTCCATGACCACTGGCGGGCCTATCTGAGTAGCGCCGCCGAGCATGCCTTCTGCAACGCGCACCATCTGCGCGAGTTGATCGCCATCGCCGAGGCCGACCCCGTCCTCTCTTGGCCGAAGCGCCTGATCGCGCTGCTGTGCGAGGCCAATGACACCACCCTCGCGGCACGGGCGGCCGGTTTCGCGGCCCTGTCCAGCCTCATGATCGAGGATCTCTTCGCCCGTTACGATGGCATCCTCGCCGACGCCGCCTGTTTCCATCCCCGCCGCCGACCGCCGCCGGGCCGCCGACGGCAGGTCAAGCAGACGCCCGCCTTCAATCTCATCGCGCGACTGCGCACGCAGCGCGAGGGCGTGCGGCGCTTCGTTACCGACCTGCGCGTTCCCTTCGATAACAACCTCGCCGAGCGCGATCTGCGCATGCCCAAGCTCAAACAAAAGGTCTCAAAGACTGTATAGAAACTAACAGATTGATTTTGGAAGAATTTCCATGATGAAACTTCGCCTTCCCGGCCTTTCCCGGGGCTCTCCTCACGACAACCTACTGATTTTCTAAGAGTAGATTCCTTTACAGTCTCTCAGGCTGTTTCCGTTCCGCCGAGGGCGCCGAGGCGTTCGCCACGGTTCGCTCCTATCTTTCGACGCTGCGCAAGCCGTCGGTCGACCTCTATCAGGCCCTGGTGATGACGTTTCAGGGACAGCCCCCGATGCCACGGTTGGCATAACGGCGTCTGGCGACCTGAATAGTTACCATCTGTGAAATCATATAGAGAAGGGCACTACCCCCGTCGCGGATGTGACGCGACACGCAGTTTCGATCGCACAGGCTCGGGTAAGTTAGAAACCGATCCGCGGCGCGGTGAGCCGAGGAGTTCCGTTCCATCGCGCCGCGAAACCCCTTCCCGGCCCACCACGAGGGCATCCGTCCCATGCGACCGAAACTCTTGATCGCGCTCCTGGCCGTACTCACGCTGTCCCAGAACCCGGCCTGGGCCGAGGAATTCGGCACCCGCGTCGCCATGCGGGAGAAGTCAGCGGCGACCTTTTATGTTCCCGCCCACATCCAGGGCTTTGGCGACACGGAACTCATGGTGGATACCGGATCGGGCTACGTCACCATCAACGAGAACACCCTCAAGGTGCTCAAGCGCGAGGGCCGCGCCCGCTTCGTCAAGCAACTCCAGGGCGTACTGGCCAACGGCAGCGAGCTGGTGGTTCCGGTCTATGCCATCGATGGGCTGAATATCGGCGGCCACTGTCTGCTCCAGAACGTGCAGGCCGCCGTGTTCCCCGGCGACGCGCGCCAGATCCTGGGCCTGAGCGCCCTGCGCAAGGCCGCCCCCTTCATCTTCTCGGTGGATCCACCCTCGCTGGTGCTCAGTCACTGCCAGGCATCGGTCGCCAGACTGGCCTCCCCAGCGGCGGCCCTGGCCGCCGTCGACTGATCGATCGCCCCGACGAACGGCCGTCCGTCCGGCCGGCTCACCAGCAAACCTCGACCTCGGCCGGCAGCACCCGCACACGCGCCTCGGTGGCGTTGAAATCCCTGGAGGGGGCGCCGTTCACCCGGACCTCCATCAGTGGCTCGGCCATCGGGGGGGCGATCTGGATCCCTCCGGGCGGGATCCGGAGCTCGCCGCCGAGTCGGATCAGGATCCTGTCCTCACCCAGCGCCCTCAGCGTCAGATCCAGCGTGCCGTAATGGGTCGGCAGACCGGTGATCACGACCTCGCCGGCATCGAGCCATTCCGAGGGGATCCCGGCCGCCACCACCAGCGAACGATCGGATTCGCGCTCATAGGCCAGACAATCGCGGAAGGCGAGACAATACTCGGCGCCGATCCCCGCGTGGGGCAGATCGCCCTGGTCAGCCGGCGCCCTGGGGTCGCGCCAGGTGAGGCCGGGCCACTGATTCCAGGCGACCGGACGCCGCTCGTCGAGGAAGAAACAGGCCAGCTCGTGCGCCTCGTCGCGCCGTCCCAACCGCACCAGGGCGCCGATGACGCGCATGTCCAGGGCGCTGTAATGTGTCCAGGGCGTCGGGTTGGCGCCATGGCGCTCCCGGAACGCCTCCATGAAGCGGTCGAAGGTGCGATGCAGCGCCGGGACGGGGAGTCGATGCGCCTCGTCGATCAGGGTCAGGGCGCTGGCCGTGGCCGTCGGGTCGAGTTCCGCCCCCTCGACCGAGGCCGGCAGGTAATCGATCCCCTGCGCGTCCATGGTGCGCGTGATCGAGACATGAAGACAGACGCGGAATTCCTCCAGCAGCACCGCGAGCCGAGCGGCTTGCGGAAGATCACCGAGCGCCTCGGCCAGTTCGACGGCATCCTTGAACCCGCGCAAGGCCCAGAAGTCGTCCCGGTAGAGATGCGCGACACGCGGCGCCTCGCCATCCCGGCGGACGGATTCCGGCAGCAGCCCGAAGCAGGCGCGACGCTCCGGCGTTCGGAAATAGGGCGTCAAGCGATCGGCCCGCAGTTGCTCCAGATAGCCGACGGCCTTGAGCACGGCCGGCCAGAGTTCGCGCGCCAGGGCGAGATCCCCCGAGAACCTCAGATAATCCGCGACGATGAAAACGAACTGGCCCTGGCTGTCGTACTCCGGCCGCCAGTCCGCGCCCTGGCTGTCCACGCAACCGGGGACATGGCCATCGGGCGACTGGAAGCGCGCGTACCAGCGAATGTAGTCGCCGACCTCAGGGACACGCCCGAACCGCGACAGGGCCGCGGCCATGACGGCGCCGCTCCGGATCCAGGAACGCGCCTCATGACGCGGACCCGGCTGGAGCGCCGGACCGTCGCGGTTGATCAGGATATGCGCCAGCGCCCCATGGCAGGCGTCGGCGTAATCGCGCGCGATCGCCGGCAGCTTGAAATCGACGGCGTCCAGCACGCGCGACCATTGCACGAGCGCGCTCGCGAGCCGAGCCGCGCCAGGGACGCCGCTCTCCTGCTCCTCCTGGAGATCGGCCTCGGTGCGTTCGCCAAGGGGCACGGCGCAATAGATCTCCTCGACACCCCCAGGTTCGATGGACCGATCGAAACAGAGCGCGGCCGAGGCATGACCAAAGGGGTCCATGACCTCGCGCGCCGGGGGCAAGCCGCCTGCGGCGATGAATTCGGTGATGGATCCCTCGTCGAAGGTGGCCGCGCCGAAGCCGGATGGCGCGGATAGCGGCCTGAGCGCCAAGCGGCCATTGACCCGCACCGAGCCGTTGCGATAGCCGATCCGCCGGATGCGCCGCGCGCCGCCGACATCGCGCGCGCCCTGCCAGGGCGGCGACACCTGGAAGGGCCGAACCGCGACGTAAAGAGCGACCGAGCGGGCCAGCGAGCCGTGATTCTCCAGCCGATAGCGCAGATAGAGGGCGGCACGCCCCGATGGCCCCACGGAAAAGGCGGTCACCGAAAGGGCTAGGCTGCCCCAGATCCAGAAGGATTCGGGAATCGGCAGGGGAGGATTCGCCAACCCCTGTCGAATGGTGCAATCGGCCCAGGTCACCAAGGCGCCGTCGACCATCAGGAGCGGCTCGATCGCGTATCCGGCGCGCTCCACCTCGACCAGACCTTCCTCGTTGAAGAGGGCTGGCGCGCACCCGCCCGGCATACCGACCACGGTCCAGTAGCTCTGCTCGCGATAGAGCCAGCGCGGGAAACGTCCGATGGGCCAGTCTTCCGCCTGGCGATGAAAGAACTCGTCGATCGAACGGGCAGCGGACTCGTGCAGAACCTCCAGGTCCACCAGCCCAGGAACCGGCGCGTCCGCCGGTCCATCGAGCGCCAGGCGCAGAAAACGCGCCAGGCCATTCGGCAGATAGACGTAGCTCCTGAAGCCGACGGAGCGTGGCGCGGAATAGACGCACGACCAGTCGCTTCCGTCCCCGCTCGTCAGAACCCGGAAGGCGCGCGGCGCGTCTCGATCCCAATGCAGGATCAATCCACCGTGGTCACCGATCTCCTGAAAATCCAGCTCCACCCAGGCCGGCAACCGGTCGGCGCGCCAGGAGGTCGTTGGATTGGCGTCCAGGACACGCCCGGCCTCCTCGCCAGGGCAGGCGCCCGAGGCCCGCGCCAAGGGCGCGGCGAGGGTGCGGTCCTCCAGCCGCAGATCCGCGACCCACAGACAGCCGTGACCGCCGGGGCGGGCGGTGATCGCGATCTCGACCGCCTCGATCTCGACGGGGACGCCGCCGCCGGCCGGACCCTCGCCAAACCGGATGTCCCGGCTGTCGATGCGCAACAGGCGCCAACCCGAGTCGAAGTCGAAGGACTCATCGCGAAACCACCAGAGATTCTCCCCGCCCGCCCCCAGCAGTCTGAACTCGAAGCCGCTGGCGGAAGCCTCGGCCCTGATTTCCATCATCAGGGCGAAGCTGGCGGGCAAGGATCGACGCAGCGGCCTGCGCGCGACCAAGCGTCCACCCGCGTCACCGAGAGCGAAATCCAGTCGCATGGCCGAGGCGCTCGGGCCGTTGTCCGGGCGGATCCGCAATCGTCCCTGTCCGCACGCCATGGCGGACCAGCCGGTCGGTTCTTGGAAATCGTCCAGGAGTTGGATGGACATGCGGGCGATCCTCGGCTATGGAACGCGCCATCGAGTCCGCTCGGCATCCCACGATAAACAGCCGATGGAGGCCCGGCGCCTCGGCGCATCTACGCTATACCCCGCCAGGATGAAAGTCATCCGGGTTTCTAGCCGGGAGCGCGCGGCTCGAACAGGACTGGCGTCTGTTTCCTTGGCCGCTTGATTTAAACTGAGCCGGCCAATCGCCTCGATCCCATAACCAACCCCAGCGCCAGCCGGCGCGCCGACAGCCGCAGCGAGGAACCATTCATGTCAAGCGCCTCCTTCCTAAAGGGCAAACGCGGCGAATATCTCGTCGTGCTGCAATTCGTCCTCTTCTTCGCCTTCATTCTGACCCCCTCCTGGAATCCGCTCGCGACCGCCGGACTCCTGGACGCCCTGGCGGTTCCGCGCTGGATCTTGCTCATCGGCCTCGGGACCATCGCGCTCCTGCTCGGTGCCCTGGGCTCGATTCACATCCGCGACTATCTCACCCCCCTGCCCTATCCCGTCGACCACAACCAACTGGTCCGGCATGGCGTCTACGCCTGGGTGCGCCATCCGCTCTACGCCAGCCAGCTTTTCGCCGCCCTCGGATGGACGCTCTTCACCCTGAGTCTCCCCCATCTCCTGATCCTCGTGATCGCTTTTTTCTTCTTCGATTACAAGGCCGGCAAGGAAGAAGGCTGGCTGACCGAGCGCCACCCGGAATACGCGGACTATGCCCTCCAGGTACGCAAGTTTGTTCCCTGGATCTATTGATCCCTGGTCGGGATCGACCGAGTCAAGGTCGCGCCGCTAGAGGTCTCCCGGCGATTCCACCGGGGGCTCGCAATGGGTGCCCCGACAGCGATAGATCCGGGGCCGCTCCCCGGCGACCATGGCCGCCAGCGATCCCGGCAAGCTCTCGGCCGAGGCGGGAATGGCGAGGACGAGTCGCCGTGGCCGGTATCCCTGCTGGGTCTGTCGCGCCCAGGTCTCCAGTCGGTCGTCGGCGGCGCGGATGACCAGGGTCTCGGGCGGATCCAGATACTCGTCGAGCGCGAACAGGAGGCTGGCGTGGGCATGGGGCATCCGCCGGATGGCGTCGGCCGCGAGCTTGAGGGTGCCGGCGGCGGCGTCGAGATAGCGCGGCTCGCCGATGAGGTGACCCAGACGCTGCAAGGCGTGCGCGGCCACGCCGTTGCCCGACGGCATGGAGTCGTCGCCGAGGGGTTTGGCGCGATGGATGAGTGGCTCGTGCGAGCGACCCGTGAACCAGAATCCGCCCTGCTCGCTATCGTGGAATTCATCCAGCAGAACCTCGGCCAGCGCGATGGCGAACGCCAGATCCGATCCCGACCAACGGGTTTGGAGCAGTTCCAGCAAGGCGTCCAGAAGATTCGCGTAATCGTCCAGATAGGCATTGAGATGGGCGACGCCATCCTTGTAGGTGGCGAGCAATCGGCCATCGCGCCACAGGGTCGAGCGGATGAAGCGCGACGCCTGCTCGGCCGATTCCAGATAGTCGGGGCGATCGAGCACCCGCGCGGCGCGTGCCATCCCTTTGATCATGAGGGCATTCCAGGCGGTCAGGATCTTCTCGTCCCGACCCGGATGGATCCGATGCTCGCGATGGGTGAAGAGGGCCGCTCGGGCGGTCTCCAGCAAGGACTGGACCTGGGCGAGATCCAGGCCCTGATCCTCCGCGATCTGCTCGGGCGTTCGGTAACCATGCAGATGCCAGCGTCCCTCGAAATTCGGCGGTCGGTCCAGACCCAGAACCGCCGCGAGGACCGCGTACTCCGCCGCGCTCAGGAGCGAGCGGATCTCCTCCCGGTCCCAGACGTAGAACGTACCCTCATGGCCTTCGCTGTCGGCATCCAGGGTCGAGTAATAGCCGCCCTCGGGGGACTGCATCTCGCGGATCACCCAGTCCGCGGTGGCCTCGGCCGCGTCGCGGAACAGAGCCTCTCCGGTCGCGGCATGGGCGTCGCAACAGAGCGCCAGCAAGGGTCCATTGTCATAAAGCATCTTCTCGAAGTGCGGGATCATCCATTGATCGTCCACCGAGTAGCGACAGAAGCCACCGCCGAGCTGGTCGGTCAAGCCTCCCCGAATCATGCGTTCCAAGGTTCGGGACGCCATCCCGAGCGGTCGCGGATCCGCCGTCCCGGCGCTCGCGAGGGCGGCGTGACGCCTCAATAGAAACTCCAGATCGGTCGTGTGCGGAAACTTGGGGGCGCCTCCGAAACCGCCATGCTCGGCGTCGAAATCGCTGACCAACGCCTGAAAGGCCGCGTCCAGCCACGCGGCCTCGGGCGGGTGCTGGCCAGCCTTGGGCTCCAGCTCCGCCAGCGCCTCCATGAATCCCTGGTTTTGAGCCCGGATGGCGTCGCCCTGCTCGCGATAGGCGCGCTCCACGCTGACCAGCAACTGGGCGAAGGACGGCAGCCCATGGCGTGACTCGCGTGGGAAATAGGTGCCGGCGAAAAATGGCTTGTGATCGTCCGGCATCAGAAAGACCGTCAGCGGCCAACCGCCGGCGTGCTGGCTCAACAACTGGTGCGCGGTCTGGTAGACCCGGTCCAGATCCGGCCGCTCTTCCCGATCCACCTTGATATTGATGAAGAGCCGGTTCATCAGCTCGGCGGTCGCGGGATCCTCGAAGGACTCGTGGGCCATGACATGGCACCAGTGACAGGCCGAATAGCCGATCGAGAGCAGGATCGGCCGGTCCAGCGCGCTGGCCAGCGCCAACGCCTCCTCGCACCAGGGCCACCAATCGACCGGGTTGTGGGCGTGTTGCTGGAGGTAGGGACTGGTGGTCGCGGCCAGTCGATTGGTCCGCGTGATCGGGGAAGGCGTGGACATGGCGGGTACCTCGCTGTCTTGACCGGATGTGGCGAGCCAGGGGTTGCAAACGCGGGGGGCTCGCGAATTTTTCGAGGCTTCAAGGACACTCAACCGCGGCGCGGCGGTCTATCCTGGTCGATAGGTTTGGATGGTGGGTTCCCGCGCGGGCGGTTTCCATGGCGACGTCATCCGGATCCGCTTCTGATAGTCTTCGCAGGCTCACGACGACCGCATTCACCCTGATCGAGAATCCACCATGAAGACTCAACCACTCCTCCTGCGCAAGGACCAGGAACGGCGCCTGGTCGCCGGCCACTGCTGGATCTACAGCAACGAGGTCGACACCCAGGCGACCCCATTGAAAAATCTGGAACCAGGCCAGCCAGTCGAGATCCTGAGTCGTCAGGAACGCTGGATCGGGCACGGCTACGTCAATCCGCACTCGCTCATCTGCGCCCGCATCGTGAGCCGCGACCGCAACCATCCGCTCAGCCCAGCCCTCTGGCTTCAACGCATCCACGACGCCCTGAGTCTGCGCGAGCGGCTCTATTCCCAACCCTTCTACCGTCTCGTCTTTGGCGAGAGCGATGGCCTTCCGGGGCTGATCGTCGACCGTTACGGTGATCTGCTGGCCGTTCAGATCACGACCGCCGGCATGGAGCGCGCGCGCGGCGAGATCCTGGCCGCCCTGGAGCAGGTCATCCGCCCGAAGGCGATCGTGCTGCGCAACGACATGTCCGTGCGCGAGCTGGAAGGACTGGAGCAGGGCGTGGAGTCGGTCCTGGGGGATCCAACCGATGAGTTGACCCTGACCGAACAGGGACTCGAATTCACCATCTCACCGCTGACCGGACAGAAGACCGGCTGGTTCTTCGACCAGGCCGAGAACCGTGCCCGTCTGGCGCGCTATGGCGTGGGCGAGCGCGTGCTGGACGTCTGTAGCTACATCGGTGCCTGGGGACTGCGCGCGGCCGCGCTGGGCGCCACGGAGGTGACCTGCGTCGACTCCTCGCCCACCGCCCTGGAGCGGGTCGCGGACAACGCCGCCCGCAACAAACTGGACACGCGCGTGAATCATCTGCGCGGCGATGCCTTCGAGGTGCTGCGCGAACTGCGCGACCAGGGCCGCCGCTTCGACACCGTCATCCTGGATCCGCCGGCCTTCATCAAACGCCGCAAGGACGAGAAGGACGGCGCCCAGGCCTATCAGCGGCTCAACCGTCTCGGGATGGAGGTGCTGGAGCCGGGCGGGCTGCTGGTGACCTCCTCCTGCTCCTTCCACATGAGCCGGGACGCCTTTCTGCGCGCGGTGCAACTGGCGGGACAGCGCGCCGGGCGCGGACTCCAACTGCTCGAAACGGGCCAGCAGGGTCCGGATCATCCCGTCCAGCCCGCGATCCCGGAGACCGCTTATCTCAAGACGCTGTTCCTGCGCGTGCTGCCTGGACTCTGATGTTGAAGATGGATTTTGCTCATGCGGTTACATAAACTTTCCGGGATCGACGATGAGCTTTGTTCAGCGCGTAAAACCCCCGTATTCAGGATTTAAGTACCATGCACTCCGACAGGCCGCGAACCCCCGGCACCCTCCAAACCACTCCTGGCTCGGCCAGGACCAATCGCCTGTCCGTGACGGGCGCTTGTCTCGCGCTCAGCCTGGCCGGGATCCTCGGTCTGGCCGGTTGCGCCACCTCCCCGCCGCCGACCACCGCCAAGCGGATCGGTCCGGTCGACAGGGTCGTGGTGAAGAAATCACAGCGTCAGCTTGAACTCGTCAGCGGCGGCAACGTGGTGCGCCAGTATCGCGTGGCGCTCGGCGGCTCGCCGGTCGGCCACAAATATCGCGAAGGCGACCAGCGCACCCCCGAGGGAAGCTATCAGCTCAACTGGCGCAATCCGAACAGCAATTACTACAAGGCCATCCACGTCTCCTACCCCAGCCAGAAGGATCGCGCGACCAGCCGCCAGCTTGGATACAACCCCGGCGGCATGATCATGATTCACGGTCTACCCAACTACATCCAGTCCGAAGGCATGCGTCGCCAATACGCAAACCGCGACTGGACGCAGGGATGCATCGCCGTGCAGAACCATGAGATGGACGAGATCTGGCGTCTGGTGCGCGACGGAACGCCGATTCAGATCGTGCCTTGAGCGTCGGCTTTCTCCCCCTGCGGGATGGGCCAAGCGAAGCCTGCCCATCCTGTACGCTCCGCCTGGAAGATGGGCACGCCCGACCAACCCGGCATCCCCAATCATCCCAGTGGCCTTGCCCATATATGGTCCGCCCCGCGATGCAAGAGGAAAACCGCTGTTTCTGACAGAAGGGACGTTGCAGCCATATATCCGGCATCTTGAGGTGTCGTCGCCGACCCTCGTGCCCTGATGGAATTCGCG
>NZ_NRRG01000082.1:2500-17351 GCF_016583575.1 Thiocystis violacea | reverse complement strand
TATCCTTTTGTCTGTCGCCCGCAGCTTCTCGCCCAACCGCCCTTCCGTGGACCGATTCGTCCCCGCCCGGGCGCTATTCGCGTCGCTGAAATGAATTCCGGCATCGCTATTTGCCAAGAGGACGTTGCCGCGTCATTCAGATCACGGATTCAGGTTAAAAACAGAGCTTTAAAAATCCTGTCAATCCTGCGAAATCCTGTTAATCCTGTCTATGAATGGTCGGATCGCGGGTAAAACGTTTCCCGGAAATCACCTAACCTCTTCCGTGCCGTATCGCCCGGCTTGGCCGGACGTGGATTGAAACATGCACGCGGTTTCCAGCGCTCGTCTGACTTCGGCCAAGTGTGCTCGAATTGTTCCCGAGCGATCGCATGGCGCCCGGATCTCGGGTAGGATCCGGCGGTCGGTCCATGAGAGTCCCAGTCAACCCCCGAGGTGGATGACCTTGGCAAAAAAATCGAAAAAGATCTACCAGTTGAAGATCGGCCTGGTTGGGGCGAAACCTCCGATTTGGCGACGACTGCTCATCCTCGACGCGACGCCCTTGCCGGTTGTTCATCGAGCGATCCAGGTCGCGATGGGTTGGACGGATTCACACCTGCATCAGTTCATGATGGGCGGGGAGTACTTCGGTATCCCCGACCCGGAATTCGGCTTCGAGGAGATCCTGGACGAAAATCGCTACCAGCTCGCCCAGCTTCTGCGGGCCGAAAAGGATTCCATGATCTACGAATACGATTTCGGGGATGGCTGGCGGCACAAGATCACGCTCGAAAAGGTTCTGCCCTTGGATCCTGACGCCGTCCTGCCGCGCTGTCTCAAGGGCAAGGGCGCCTGTCCACCCGAGGACGTGGGTGGGATCTGGGGCTATTACGGATTTCTTGAGGCGCTCGCCGACAAGAATCATCCGGAGCATGAGAATTATCTGGAATGGATCGGCGGCGACTTCGACCCGGACAGCTTCGATATCGATCAAGTCAATGCCCTGCTCTTCGAATATTGTCGATGAGATCGCATCACCCTCCGGGATTCGGAGCGATTTTCCTCAAACACCTCATGAGGCCAGGACCATGACCCAAGACAACTCCAATAGCTCCGAATCCGTGCCATCCACGGATATCGTCTTTCCCAACGGCATTCCCGGTTTCGAGGATCTGAAGCGCTATCGGCTGGAACACTCGGACACCGAGTCCGGGCGTGTCTACCGCATGCATTCCGAGGATGAACCAGGCATTGCGTTCACCCTGGTGGATCCGAGGTTCTACGCATTGAATTACGTGCTGGAACTGAGCGACGAGGAGCAGTCGCTACTCCAGGCGGAGGGTCCGGAGGAGATCATCGTGCTCCTGATGCTGTGGAAGAACGAGGATCCGGAGCCGGAGGCCAAGCCCGGTCTGCATGCGAACATCGACGGCCCCATCCTGATCAACGTCGCGAAGTGCCTGGGATTGCAGAAGATCATCACAAGCCCTCGACTGGCGCTCAGTATCTCGAATTAGCGAGCGAATCGATCGCTCCGGCGGCGGCAAGCTCCCGCGATCACGGGCGATGGGATTCAGGCGGGGAATCGGCCGGAGCAGGCCGAGGTCCGAGGCGCTCAGGCGCCCTGGATCTCGGACTGGATCTCCTGTGACCAGGCGAAGGCCTCCAGGAAATAGGTCGACAGGGTCTCGGTATCCAGTCCCGGCGGAGGCGATACCGATGTGTTTTCGCTCGACTCGAACCGTATCGCGTTCGCCAGCACCCGACCGAGCACGCCCTCGTGCTTGAGGATCGCGTGCTTGACGGTCTCGTCGAGCGGCAAATACTGGAGCGCTTCCGGCAGGGGAACGCCCAGGAGTTCGTCGAGGTTGGAGAAGAGCCCCACCGTGAAGAGCGCGTCCTTTTCCCTCGGAAGATTCCGCTCGCCGACGATCTGACAGAAGCGGGCGAAGGTCAGCGAACGGGTGAAGCTGTACGGATGTTGCGAGTCCAGATTCCCCAAGGCGATCAGCGCGGCCCACTGCCGGATGGTCCGCAGCCCGACCAGCGAGATTGCCTGCATCAGGGTGTGAATGGAGCGCCCCTGGGAGATCGCGGCGCTGCCGAGGAAACGCAGCAGACGATAGCTCAGGGTCACGTCTTGGCTGATGAGCCGCTCGACGTCCTTGAGACCGATGGAGTCATCCTGCAACTGGGCCAGCAACCTGAGCACCTGAAGCCGATTCGCCGGGGGGCGCTTGCCGGCGATCACGCGCGGTTTCGCCAGGTAATAGCCCTGGAAGAGATCGAATCCCAGATTGAGACACTGGACGAACTGGATCCGGTTCTCGATCTTTTCAGCCAGGAGCTTCGGACGATAGCGCGAAGGCAGCGAGGCGAGCTTGGCCTCGATCGCGCTCTCGTCGTCGCCCAGGACATCGAACTTGACGATGTGACAGAGCTTGAGCAGGGGATCCCACTCGGACCCGTAGATGAAATCGTCCAGGGCCAGCTTGAACCCCTTGGCGACCAGACGCTCGATCGCCACGACCAGCGCCGGCGTGACCCGGACATGCTCCAGCACCTCCAGCACCACCCGATCCGGCGGCAGGGTCTGGATGAGGTCGCTGGAAAGCAGACCCTCCGTGAGGTTCAGGAAGAGTTGCTTGTCCCGGCCCAGGCGCTCGACGCCGATGTCCGAGAAGGCGTTGATGATGACCTGCGAGGTCGCCGCGTCGCCGTCGAGCCCGCTAGCCTCGAACCCACCGGATGCACCGCGAAACAGAAGCTCGTAGGCCACGACCTGCCGCTCGCGATCGAAGATCGGCTGAACGCCGAGGAAGGTATCCGTCATGATGCATCCGTTGATTTGGTTCGAAATGGCCGAGACCATGGAGCGCCTTTCGCGGTTGCCTCGAATCGGAAACGCGGCCGCGGTCCCTTCATCCCGCGGGCAAGTGACGCGGCTAAGGCGTGAATCAGTATAAAGTATGAGTCAGATCATGGTTTATCGAGCGCCCTCGGGCCACCCATGCCCAAGCGCCGGACCAAAGTCGCGGAGCGATCGGCGGCCGGCTTTGACTTCGGGTCATAATGAATGACCAGCCAGATGTCATGACGGGGATCCCGCCGCTCGTGTCCTTCATCACGCCACGCCCGACTCCAGCGCCCCCGTCCGATCGCGCCAGTCGAGCCGATCGATTTCGGCTTTACGAGCTTGCGGTTCAGAACCCATCCGCGGAGGTCGATTTCGTCGATCGCACCTTCCGCATGTTGCGTTGCCGCGGCGCTCGGCTGTTGAGAGAGGACTTTTGCGGCACGGGCGCGGTCTGTGGCGAATGGGTGCGGCGACGCAAGACGAACCGCGCCTGGGGACTGGATCTGGACGCCGAGGTACTGGACTGGGGACGTCGCCACAACATCCAGACCTTGACCGAGGCTCAGCGGGCGCGGGTGGAACTGATCCAGACCGACGTGCTGGCCGCCGCGACACCCGCGCCCGAGATCGTGCTGGCGATGAACTTCAGTTACTGGCTGTTGCGTACCCGCGGCGCGATGCTCCGGTATTTCCAGAGGGTTCATGCGCTCCTGCCCGATGACGGGGTCTTCTTCCTGGACGCCTACGGCGGCTATGACGCCTTTCGCGTCATGACCGAGGAGCGGCGGATCAGCGACCCCGAGGCCGGCGACTTCACCTATGTCTGGGATCAGGCTCTGTACGACCCGATCACGGGTCGCCTGGTCTGTCACATCCATTTCCGCTTCGACGACGGATCCAGCCTTGAGCGCGCCTTCAGCTACGACTGGCGACTCTGGACCCTGCCCGAGATCCGCGAGCTGTTGCGGGAGGCCGGTTTCTCCAGGATTCTGGTCTACTGGCAGGGTTGGGACGAGAACGATCAGCCGGACGGGCATTTCGTCCCGGTCGAGAGCGGCGAACCGGACGCGGGCTGGATTGCCTATCTGACGGCGGAAAAATAACGCCCGCCACCCGAGATCCAGGGGAAACCCGAACACCTCTGGGGCCGGCCTTCATCCGTGGGCATAGGGAAGGCGACCATGGAGCCGGGTCAGCTCGCGCAAACGGGACGCGGCGCCCTCGTCCAGCATCTCTTCGCGATACCGCCATAACCAGTTGCCCTCGGCCGTGCCGGGGCGGTTCATGCAAGCCTCCGCCCCCAGACCGAGCACGTCCTGCATCGGGAAGACCGCCAGCGACGCGACCGAGGCGAGCGCGGCCCGGATGAAGTCCCAATTCACCTCCCGGCCATCACTGTTGAGATAGGTCAGGGCGTGGCGGCGCATGGCCTCGTCACGCCCCTCCCACCAGCCGAGCAGGGTGTTGTTGTCATGGGTTCCGGTGTAGACCGCCAGGCGCTCGCGGTGGTTGTGCGGCAGAAAGGCGGAGCGTCCGAATCCGTCCGCCAGATCCTCGAAGCCGAATTGCAGGACCGCCATGCCGGGCAGTTCCAGCGCGTCCCGCAACGCCTCGACGTCCTCGGTGATGACACCCAGATCCTCGGCGATCAGGGGAAGATCCTCGCCGAGGGCCGCGCGCAAGGCGCGGAACAGATCCATGCCGGGACCTGGAACCCAGTGTCCGTTGATCGCCGTTGCCTCGCTGGCCGGGATCTCCCAATAGGCCGCGAAGCCTCGGAAATGGTCGATCCGCACCAGATCCACCATCTCCAGCACGCGGCGCAGCCGTTCCACCCAGAAGCTGTAACCATCATCCGCGAGGGCCGACCAACGGTAGAGCGGATTGCCCCAGCGCTGGCCGGTGTCGCTGAAATAATCCGGTGGCACACCCGCGATCACCCTGGGATGGCCATGCTCGTCGAGATCGAACCACTCGGGGTGGGTCCAGACCTCGCTCGAATCATGGGCCACGAAGATCGGCATGTCCCCAATCAGACGCACCCCGCGACTACCCGCGTAGGCGCGCAGATCGAACCACTGACGGTAGAAGAGGTATTGGATGAAGCGCTGCAAATCGATCTCGGAGCGATAGCGCTCGGACCATTCCGCCAGGGCGCCTGGGTCGCGTTGGGCCAGTTCCGGCTCCCAGTCGGTCCAGGGACGCAGATCGTGATGCGTCTTGAGCGCGTGGTAGAGGGCATAATCGTCCAGCCAGAACCGATGCGTCTCGCAGTAATGCGCGTAATGGGCACGGTCGGCGTCATCGGCATGGGCCTCGAAGCCGGCCATGGCGCGCGCCAGGAGCGCGGTCTTCCAGGGCTCGACGGCACCGAAATCGACCCGATCCGCCGAGAAGGGCGGCGGCTCCAGATCGCTCTCGCGCAACCACCCGGCCTCCAACAGCCGCTCGGGGCTGATCAGGAGCGGATTCGCCGCGAAGGACGAGGTGCACTGATAGGGCGACTCCCGATAGCCGGTCGGACCCAGCGGCAGCATCTGCCACAGCCCCTGCCCCGCGGACGCGAGGAAATCGACGAAACGACGCGCGCTGGGGCCGAGGTCTCCAATGCCGAATGGACCCGGCAAGGAGGTCGGATGAAGCAGGATGCCGCTGGTGCGGTGCATGAATGAAGACCTCCGGAACGGGCTGGCGTGGAAAGACCGGGAGTCTACCCAAAGCACCGCCGAAAAACTTGGGGAAATGCATGAACGCGAGCCGGCAGGAGCGAATCCTTGCCGTCGCCTGGCGTCGATGGATGCTCCGGACGCGATCCCGTGCCATCGGCGCGCCGCTAACCCGAACGAACCGGACGAATCCACGAGTATACTCGGCACCGGGCTTTCAAGGTTTCGATCTCAATGAAGACCAGGCATGACATGAAGCCACCCAATGATCCAGCATCGAATCAGGCTGTTCGCGAAAAAGCCCGGCGCATCCTCCGGGAACGGACGTTCGAGAACATCATTGGCGAGATCCAACGCGGCGACATCGGACTCGCCGAATTGCTTGAGGAACTGCACCTTTACCATGCCGCGCTCCAGTTCCAGCAAGAGGCGCTGCGCGACAGTCAGGCCATGAACGAGCTGGCGCTGGCGCGCTTCGCACGGCTCTATCGCGACCTGCCCCTTCCGGCCTTGTTGATTTCCTGGCAGGGCGTCCTCAAGGAGCACAATCGCGCGGCGGGCGAGACGCTAGCGATGGATTGCAAGCTGTTCACCCATCTGGCCAACCCCCTACAGTCCAGGGTGCTGGAGCAGGCGCTGGAGACGGCGCGTTCCAGAGGGCGGGCCGAATGCCGCGAAGTCGCGCTGAGAAGCGTCCGTTACGACACCCTGATCGTGGATCTGGTGCTCATCCTGCTGCCTGGCGGAGAGCGGGAAGAATCGGAGTTCGTCTGCACCCTCGTCGACCAAACCGACCGCATCGCGCAACGCGACGCCCTGCGCTCGACGGCCGAGGTCGTGGACGCCAGCACGACGGTCGCCGTGCGCTGGCAAGCCAAACCGGGCCTGCCCTTGGTGTATGCCTCGGAAAACGTGCGCCGCTGGGGGTATCCGCCCCAGACTTTTCTCGCCGGCTACATGCATCTGGTCGACCTGGTGCACCCCGACGACCGGACCGATCTGGAGGCATCCTTCGCCCGTGAAATCGCCAACCGGCACAACCATTTTACTCTGACCTTTCGTATCCGCTGGGCGGATGGCTCCGTCCACTGGGTGGAGCTGGACACTAGTATCCAGGCACGCGCCGATGGCGCCGATGCCTGCTACCAGGGCTTGATCACGGACGTGACCGAGCGTGAGCAAGCGCAAGCGGCGCTGCGGCAACAGCTCCGTTTTCAGGAGCTGGCCGCCGAGATCTCGTCACTGTTCGTGAATAGCCAGCGCGAGGATCTTGATCGGATGCTCGATCGGGCGCTCGCGCGGATCGGCCAATTCCTCGGTGTCGACCGTGCCTATCTCCATCAGTATCGCACCAACGATCAGGAACTCGCGCCAACCCATGACTGGCACGCGGACAGCCGCCCCGCCGGTCACGACGGCTGGCCCCTCGCCACCACGTCCGATCTCGCGGCCTTGTGGGAGCGGCTCGACGCGGACGGCCTGCTCCAGATCCCGGATGTCCTGGTGTCGCCACGGGAGAACCGCTTCACGCCAACCGAGCCGGGGCGTCCAGCCTTCCGCGCTCGTCTGCTTCTGCCACTCAGCAGCGAAGGGCAGCGGCTCGGGGTTTTCGGGTTCGACACTCGGCTCAAAGCGCGCCATTGGGACACCGAGGAGATCCGCTTGCTGCGCGTGCTCGGGGAGGCCATGGCCAGCGTGCTCGTCCGTCAACGCGCCGAGCGCGAGCTTCAGGCGAGCGAAAGGCGCTATCGCCGTGTCGCGTCGATCATGAGTGATGTGGCCTATTGCTGTCTCGAATCCACCGAGGGCGACTACGAGATCGACTGGATCACCGACTCCATCGAGGTCTTGACCGGTCACCGGCTCCAGGATGTGCTCGCGCAACGCGGCTGGCGCTTCCTGGTCATTCCCGAGGATCAGGAGACCTTGAGCGCGCAAGTCATGGCACTGACGCCCGGCAAGACATCGACTTGCGAGTTGAGGATCCGCCACAAGGATGGCTCGCTGCGCTGGATCCGCTCCACGACGGAGTGCCTGCTGGACGCCGCGAACTCCGGGCGCAAGTGTCTCTACGGCGGATTGGTCGATATCACCGAGCAGAAGGCGCGGGGCGCGGAGTTGCAGCGACTGGCCCTGGTGGTCGAGCAAAGCCCGAGTATCGTCCTGGTGAGCGATCCGACTGGCCGAATCGAATACGTCAACCAGCGTTTCCGCGAGGTCACGGGATATGACATCGAGGAGGTGCGCGGACAGTCGGTCGAGATCCTCAAGACCGAAGCCACGCCCATGCACACCTGGCGGGACGTCCGGCGCACCCTCATGCGGGGGCAGGCTTGGCGCGGTGAATTCCAGCACCGCAAGAAGTCCGGCGAAATCTATTGGGAGCAGGCCCTGATCACGCCCTTGCGTAACACGCAGGGGGACATCTCGCACTTCGTCGAGTTGGGCGAGGATGTGAGCGACAAAAAGGCGCTCTCCGAGCGGCTGACCCACCTCATCCACTACGATCCGCTCACCGGCCTGCCCAACCGCGCCTTGATGCGCGAGCGTATCGACCGTGCGCTGGCCAGCGCGAGGCGCGGCGGTCACGGCTTGGCGCTGCTATCGATCGACATCGACAAACTCAAGTTCATCAACGATTCGTTGGGTCACGCGGCGGGCGATCAGCTCCTGCGGGAGGTCGCGCGACGGCTGCAAACCCTGCTGGCCAAGGAAGACACGCTCGCGCGCTTTGGCGGCGACAACTTCGTGCTGTTGGTCGGGCATCTGGATCAGGTCCAGGACTCGGTCGAACTGGCCGAACGGATCCGCGCCCTGCTTGACCAGCCCGTTGTCCTCGGCAAGGACACCGCGCGCATCACCGCCTGCGCGGGCATCGCGCTCTATCCGGAGGATGCCCAGGTCGGAGAGGAACTGATCAGCCATGCGGACGCGGCACTCCACAAGGCGCAAGCCGATGGACGGCGCCTGTATCGCTTCTATACCCCGGCCCTCAACAAGCAGCTTCTGGAACAGTTTCAGCTCGAACAGGCGCTGCGACATGGGCTGGACCACGACCAATTGCGGCTCCATTATCAACCGAGGGTGGATATTCGAACGGGCGCGATCCTCAGCCTGGAAGCCCTGATCCGCTGGGAACATCCGCAGTGGGGCCTGGTGGAGCCAGACCGCTTCATCCCGCTCGCGGAAGCGACCGGGCTGATTCTGGAACTGGGGCCAATCGTGCTACGCGAGGCCTGTCGTCAGATCCAGGAATGGAGTGCCGCCGGGGTTCCCCTGGTGCCGATCGCCGTCAATCTGTCGGCCAGGGAGCTTTATCAGGACGAGTTGTCCGAGCGTATTCGAGAAATCCTGGAAAAGGCGGGTGTGGTGCCGTCTCAACTCGAGTTCGAGATCACCGAAAGCGCCACCCTGCACTCGATCGACCAAGCCATCGTCATCCTCTCCACCCTGCGCGACCAGGGCTTCGCGCTCTCGATCGACGATTTCGGCACTGGCTATGCCTCGCTGAGCTATCTCAACCGTCTCCCCATGCAAACGATCAAAATCGATCGCTCCTTTTTGGAGAAGGTTGACAGCCGACTCGACGGCGAGCCGCAGGGGGCCGCGATCATCAAGGCGATCATCGGCCTGGGATCGAATCTGGGGCTTCACATCATCGCGGAAGGCGTCGAGACCGCGCATCAACGCGGTTTCCTGATCGAGCACGGCTGTCACGTCGCGCAGGGCTTCCTATTCTGCCACCCGCTTCCGGCCAGCCAGATCGAACCCTTGCTGAGATCGGGACAGGTCGCCACGACGCTTCATTGAAAACCGAAGAGAAAGGTCGTTTCACTGACTCGGACAGGGACAATGTGGAGCACACCTCGCACCGAACCCAGCCATGAGGAACAAAAATATGGATACCGGAACCGCCAAGGTCATCGAAGTCGTCGTGATCGCCGCTCTCGTCCTGGGCTTCTATTTTCAGCAGCAAGCGGGGCTCAAGCGCGCGCGGACCGATGAGGACCGACGAGATCCCGAACTGGCCGGCAAAACCAAGAACGATGACAGGATCCCGGCGGTAAACGACGACGGATGATCGGAAATCGCACCAATTGTCGCAACCAGAGGCACGACACCATGAAGAACCTGACCACGGCGTTCCTACTTCTGTTCGCCATCTCACTTCCAGTTCAGGCGCTCGAAGCCTATCGGCAAGAGGAGATACTCGAGAAGGTCTCGACCTTCTTCGGCAAGGGCGCGGAAAACCTGGGCCTGGTTGTTCAAAAGGCGTTCAGGGATCATGGCGAACCTAACGGCTACATCGCCGGGGAGGAAGTCGCCGCGACGCTCGCCCTCGGACTGCGCTACGGTCGGGGTGTGCTCAGCACCAAGGACAGTCAGGACCGATCGCTGTTCTGGCAGGGCCCCTCGATCGGATTGGATCTCGGGGTGAATGTCTCCAAGGTCTTCATCCTCATTTACCGTCTACCGAACGAAGAAGCACTCTTCCAGCGGTATCCGGGGGTCGAGGGGAGCCTTTATTTCATTGGCGGCGTTGGCGTCAATTATCTGCAATCGGGTGATGTCGTGGTGGCCCCCATCCGCGTCGGCGCGGGCTGGCGGCAGGGCATCAGTGCCGGCTACATGGATTTCACGGAACGGGCGCACATCAACCCGTTCTGAGGCTCCGTTGGCTGGCGCCTCAAGCCGGACGGGATCGAGACCGCCGATGGCGAGGCCCCGGCAATCCCGATCGCGCCCCTGGCGAGCGACTATCGGCGATCGTATCTCGAATCATCGTCGTAGCCCGGTCTCTCCTGGGGCGGCGGGCCGCGCCGATCATCCCGACGATAGGCTACTTCATGATTATTGGACAGTTCCTGGATACGCCGCCCCGCCCGATCCAGCCGCTTATCGATCATCCGGCGAGCCTCATGCGGCGGGTAGCCCTCGTGACGCAAATCGTCAATGAACCGGCGCAGTTCGCGCTGGTCACGCTTGAGGCTCTTGGCCTCTCCGCGCGTCAACTCTCCGGAATCGATCCCGCGCTGGATGGCCGTTTGCTGGCGATCCAGCCTATCCTCGATATTGGGGCCACCGCGTTGAGCATGCACGGGCAAGGCCACCATCAGCCCCGCCACAACCAAGATCAACACACTGGTTCGACGTTTCATCCTGCTGTCTCCTGTTAACATTTTGCTTCAAACACGGGGCCAGATTACATCCAGAACCCTGAACGAACCCTGAACCCCTGTACCGCCCCGCGCGACGAGCGCGGATCCGGTTTCGCGAGACGGCAAGTATCATCAAACGCGGCAGGTTCGGCCAGCCACCTCTTTGGAAGCGACGCGATGAGCCCTGAAGACATCGAGAGTTTGACCGCCCGCATCGGGCGCGCCCATCTGCGCCAACGCCTGGGACTGGAGAAAGATCACGAGGTCTTCGTGCTGAATCGTCCGGGCGCGCACTTTTTCTATCCGGAGAACTGGTATTCGGTTCACGGCTTCATCCGGCACGCCCTGCGCCTCGGCGGCCTCTACGCGCGCGCCCAACGCAACGCCAGCCACCTCCAGGTTCGCCACAATCGAATCGCTTTGCGCGGCCTACCCCCCGCCTTCGACGGGTTTCGGATTTTGCATCTGAGCGATCTGCATCTCGACATGGCACCGCGCAACACCCAGGCCCTATGCGAGCTTGCGCGGACACTCGACTACGACATTTGTGTGCTGACAGGCGACTATCGCGCCAAGACCTTCGGCCCTTACGCGGCCATGCTGACAGCCATGCGCGAGGTGCGAAGCCATCTCAAGACCAGCATTCATGCCGTGCTCGGTAATCACGACAGCCTGGCGTTCGTGCCCGAGTTCGAGGCCATGGGGATCAAATGTCTATTGAACGAGTCCGAGCCGATCGAACGGAACGGTCAGCGACTGCATCTCGCCGGCATCGACGATGCCCACTACTACCAAGTCCACAACATCGCCAAGGCCGCCGCCAACATCCCCGAAAACGCGGTCTCGATCCTGCTCTCGCACACCCCGGAAATCTATCGGCACGCGGCCCATTGCGGGTTCGATCTCATGCTGTGCGGACACACCCACGGCGGACAGATCTGTCTTCCAGGCGGCATCCCGCTCACCTGGGATGCCCGCTGCCCCCGACGGATGGCCGCTGGTTCCTGGCGCTATCAGAATATGATCGGCTATACCTCGGTCGGGGCCGGCACCTCCGTCGTCAACGCCCGTCTCAACTGCTTACCGGAAATCACAATACACATATTGCGTCGGGAGTGAACGCGACGGCTCTCGGTATAGGCCACGCATTGGTCTGACGTGGATAAATTAAGCAGACAAGTAAAACCCCCATCTCCTTTCGGACATAGGGGTTTTGGGGGATAAGGCCCTGGCGGTGACCTACTTTCGCATGGGGAGGCCCCACACTAGCATCGGCGAGACACCGTTTCACGTCTGAGTTCGGGATGGGATCAGGTGGTTCCAGTGTTCCATGGCCGCCAGGGAACGGGTGGGCGATCGGGGTATCCGATCGCTGCAATTCGGTGAGATCGTTGGGCTCCAACGTACTTGGGTGTTATATGGTCAAGCCGCACGGTCAATTAGTACGGGTTAGCTTCATCCATTACTGGACTTCCACACCCCGCCTATCCACGTCGTAGTCTTCAACGGACCTTCAGAGGAATCAAGTTCCTGGGGAGACCTCATCTTGGGAGGGGCTTCCCGCTTAGATGCTTTCAGCGGTTATCCCGTCCGAACATAGCTACCCGGCAATGCGTCTGGCGACACAACCGGAACACCAGGGGTTCGTCCACTCCGGTCCTCTCGTACTAGGAGCAGCTTCCCTCAAGTCTCCAACGCCCACGGCAGATAGGGACCGAACTGTCTCACGACGTTCTAAACCCAGCTCGCGTACCACTTTAAATGGCGAACAGCCATACCCTTGGGACCGACTTCAGCCCCAGGATGTGATGAGCCGACATCGAGGTGCCAAACACCGCCGTCGATATGAACTCTTGGGCGGTATCAGCCTGTTATCCCCGGAGTACCTTTTATCCGTTGAGCGATGGCCCTTCCATACAGAACCACCGGATCACTAAGACCTACTTTCGTACCTGCTCGACCTGTCCGTCTCGCAGTCAAGCACCCTTATGCCTTTGCACTCATCGCGCGATTTCCGACCGCGCTGAGGGTACCTTCGTGCTCCTCCGTTACTCTTTGGGAGGAGACCGCCCCAGTCAAACTACCCACCATGCACTGTCCCTACCCCGGATCACGGGGCGAGGTTAGAACGTCAAACAGACCAGGGTGGTATTTCAAGGTTGGCTCCACCCGAACTGGCGTCCAGGGTTCACAGCCTCCCACCTATCCTACACAAGTCGGTTCAACGTCCAGTGCAAAGCTATAGTAAAGGTTCACGGGGTCTTTCCGTCTAGCCGCGGGTACTCGGCATCTTAACCGAGATTTCAATTTCACTGAGTCTCGGGTGGAGACAGTGCCGCCATCGTTACGCCATTCGTGCAGGTCGGAACTTACCCGACAAGGAATTTCGCTACCTTAGGACCGTTATAGTTACGGCCGCCGTTTACCGGGGCTTCGATCAAGAGCTTCTCCGAAGATAACCCCATCAATTAACCTTCCGGCACCGGGCAGGCGTCACACCCTATACGTCCGCTTGCGCGTTTGCAGAGTGCTGTGTTTTTAATAAACAGTCGCAGCGGCCTGGTCACTGCAACCCTCCTCGGCTCCATGGGCTAGCCACTTCACCTACCGAGGGCGCACCTTCTCCCGAAGTTACGGTGCCATTTTGCCTAGTTCCTTCACCCGAGTTCTCTCAAGCGCCTTGGGATTCTCACCCTGCCCACCTGTGTCGGTTTGGGGTACGGTCACGTTACACCTGAAGCTTAGAGGCTTTTCTTGGAAGCTTGGCATCAATTACTTCATGTCCGTGGACACTCGTCATCAGGTCTCGGAATTGACCCTCCGGATTTGCCTGGAGGATCTCCCTACACCCTTGAACCGGGACAACCAACGCCCGGCTAACCTAGCCTTCTCCGTCCCCCCATCGCAGTGTAACCTGGTGCCGGAATCTTAACCGGCTTCCCATCGACTACGCCTTTCGGCCTCGCCTTAGGGGCCGACTCACCCTGCGCCGATGAACGTTGCGCAGGAAACCTTGGGCTTTCGGCGAGGGGGACTCTCACCCCCTTTGTCGTTACTTATGTCAGCATTCGCACTTCCGATACCTCCAGCATGCCTTACAGCACACCTTCAACGGCCTACGGAACGCTCCCCTACCATGCGATTACTCGCATCCGCAGCTTCGGTACATGGCTTGAGCCCCGTTACATCTTCCGCGCAGGCCGACTCGACCAGTGAGCTATTACGCTTTCTTTAAAGGATGGCTGCTTCTAAGCCAACCTCCTGGCTGTCTGGGCCTTCCCACATCGTTTCCCACTGAGCCATGATTTAGGGACCTTAGCTGGCGGTCTGGGTTGTTGCCCTTTTGACGACGGACGTTAGCACCCGCCGTCTGTCTCCCGTGGTCGCACTTGCCGGTATTCGGAGTTTGCATCGGTTTGGTAAGCCGGGATGGCCCCCTAGCCGAAACAGTGCTCTACCCCCAGCAGTGAACCCACGAGGCGCTACCTAAATAGCTTTCGGGGAGAACCAGCTATCTCCGAGCTTGATTAGCCTTTCACTCCGACCCACAGCTCATCCGAATCTTTTTCAACAGATCCCGGTTCGGGCCTCCAGTGAGTGTTACCCCACCTTCACCCTGGCCATGGGTAGATCGCCCGGTTTCGGGTCTACTCCCAGCGACTATCGGTTCCGAAGAACCACGCCCATTTAAGACTCGCTTTCGCTACGCCTCCCCTATTCGGTTAAGCTTGCCACTGAGAAGTAAGTCGCTGACCCATTATACAAAAGGTACGCCGTCACCCCTTCCAGGGCTCCGACTGCTTGTACGCACACGGTTTCAGGTTCTATTTCACTCCCCTTATCGGGGTTCTTTTCGCCTTTCCCTCACGGTACTGGTTCACTATCGGTCGGTCGGGAGTATTTAGCCTTGGAGGATGGTCCCCCCATCTTCAGACAGGATATCTCGTGTCCCGCCCTACTCGTTTTCACGCTGAGTTAGTTTTCGTGTACGGGGCTTTCACCCTGTCTCGCGCGACTTTCCAGACGCTTCCACTAACACATTCAACGCTTAAGGGCTGTTCCCCGTTCGCTCGCCGCTACTGAGGGAATCTCGGTTGATTTCTGTTCCTCCGGGTACTGAGATGTTTCAGTTCCCCAGGTTCGCCTCGCACACCTATGGATTCAGTGTGCGATACCTGGCCGAAACC
>NZ_NRRG01000081.1 GCF_016583575.1 Thiocystis violacea | reverse complement strand
CAGCTTAGGTCGCGCAGAAACAGCCCCATCTCGCGCCCCGCCGCCCCCCGTCGCGACTTTTGAGCCGCCTGCCGTCGTGCCGGCCCTCTGGAGTCCCAGGGTGGCGGGTCTCCTGTCGCTGCTGTTCTCCGTGGCCTTCGGCGCGTACCTGCAGGCCCGTAACTGGCAAGCGCTGGGCGCGCCGGATAAGGCGGTTGCGGCCATGCGCTGGGTTTACGCGATGGCGACGCTATTCGTCCTTTCCTTGATCATGCCGCCATTCCTGTATGGTCTGCTGGGCCTCGATCTGGCGTTCCTGACAAGATTATTTCCCCTCAGCGTGACGGATGGGTTCGTGCTGTGGTTGCCAGTACCACCCTTTTTCGGCTGGCTCGGACTGGGTTTGCTGCTGGCTTGGTTCATCAGCAGCGCTCGGGCGCAGATCGAGTGCGTCAAGCACCGCTACGGTACGGGTTACCCGCGCAAATCGTGGCTCGGTCCGGTAACGGCGGGGATCACCCTGATCATCGTTGCGCTGGCCATGGTCATGCTGGCGCGGCACCTGACCTTTTTCCTCTTCGATCTGGGCTCCGGCCTCACCCGATGAATATTGCGCGCCATGCCGCCTCGCTTGTTTTGTGCGCCTTGGCCGCCTGCTCAGGCGGCGGGGAGGAGCGCCGTGTGGTCGTCTACACCTCCGTCGACCAGATTCACTCCGAGCCCATCCTGCGCTCTTTCGAGCAACGCTCGGGCATCAAGGTCAAGGCCGTCTACGACGTGGAGGCCGCCAAGACCACTGGGTTGGTGAATCGCCTCGTAGCGGAGCGGGAACGACCACAGGCGGATGTTTTCTGGAACGGTGAGTTCGCCCAGACCCTGGCGCTGAAGCGCGAAGCCGTGCTGGCGCCCTACCGTTCACCGGCGGCTCAGGACTTGCCGCCCCCATTCCTGGATCCAGATGGTTACTGGATCGGTCTGGCCAGCCGGGCGCGGGTGATTCTGATCAATCGGCCGGCCTTGGCCGGGCAGCCGCCGCCCAGGTCGCTGGCGGAACTGGCGACCGGGTCTTTACCCGGCGCCCGTATTGGTCTCGCATACCCGCTGTTCGGCACCTCGGCCACCCACGCGGCGGCGCTTTACGAAGCCTGGGGCGCCGAGCGGGCGCGGGGGTACTTCGAGAGCCTCAAACGCAAGGGCGTGCGGGTGGTGGACGGCAACGCCGTGGTGCGCGACCTAGTGGTTGCGGGTCAGCTCACCGCTGGCCTGACGGATACGGACGATGCCTGCGAAGCCATCCAACGCGGTGCGCCCGTGACGGCCGTGTTCCCGGATCAGGATGGACAAGGCACGCTCCTCATTCCGGGCACCGTGGCCCTGGTAGCCGGTGCGCCCCATGTGAAAGAGGGACAGCGCCTGATCGACTTTCTGGTGGGCGCGGATGCCGAGCGGCAGATGATCGCCTCGGGTTGGAGTCAGATTCCGCTGCGCTCAGGAAGCCCCGTTGCCACCTGCTTTGGTGCGGTGCGAGTGAAAGGCATGGCCGTGGGCATGGACGCCGTCATGGGGCGGATGGAAGCGGCGCGGCGAGACCTGGAAACGATCTTCCTGCGCTGATTCTTACATGGACGCGCTACTGCACCACATGGGTCCGCTTCGCCCACTCGGTTGGGCGGCGTTTGCGTTTCTCGTCTACGGCCCGCTGGCGGCGGCGCTGTTCGACGCGTGTACCGGTGCGAGTGTCGATCTCCTGTCCGCTCGTCGCGCCGATCTCCTGGGAGCCAGTCTCCTCTTCTCGGCCAGTGTGGCGGTGCTCGCCATGGCGCTGGGAACGGCCGCTGCCCTGTGGTTGGCGCGCCACGGCGAACCGCTGATCCGAGCCGGCACTGGACCACTCCTCGCCACGCTGGCCATCCCGCCCACGGTGTACGCACTGGCGTGGAGCCACGCCTTTGCTTGGCTCGGTGTCGGAGGACTGTCCAGCGGTCCGTGGCTCATCGCCGGCGCGGCGGAAACCCTCTCTTATCTCCCCGCCGCCACGGGCTTTGCCCTGGCGGCCCTGCAGGCCGCCGACGGCGAGCTGCTGCAAGCCGGCCGCCTCTATCGCTCGGCAACCAGCGTCCTGGCCCGTATTGTCCTACCGCTGGCCCGACCCGCACTGGCGGGTGCAGCGGCCCTGATTTTCCTGCTCTCGCTGCTGGACTACACGATTCCGTCCATCTTCGGCGTCAATGTTTACGCCCTGGAAATCTTCGTCGGCTTCAGTGCGAGCTATCGCAGCGCCGACGCCGTGCTGCTCGCGGCGCCGCTGATTGTGCTGGCCGGCGCTGCGGCGACGATCGCCGTTTCCAGTTTGCGACAAGTGGGTCAACGGACCGTGGGCAACGAATTGCCTCGACTGCTGCGTGAGCTTCCCAACCTCGGTCAGGGCATCCTGGCTCTGGCGGCGGCCAGTCTAATGCTGGCCATCGCGGCCCCGGCGGTGGGGCTGATGCCGGGTCTGACCGATCCGGACTATCTCCTGCAAACGCTTCACGGTGCCGGCCCCGAGATCGGGTACAGCTTCGCTACCAGCGCTGCCGCTGCGCTGCTCGCCCTGCTGCTGGCCCTGATCCCGGCACTGGAACTGGCCAACCGCCGCGCCCTGTGGCTGTGGCTGTTGGTCCTCGTCCCAGTCTCGGTGCCGCCTGCCCTGAGCGGGGTCGGGCTGATCGTCTTCTGGGCGTCCATCGACCGTTTGCCCGTCTATGGCACACCCTGGATGACCGTGGCGGCCGAAGTGGCGCGCTACGCGCCCGTGGCGGCCGGATTGCTGGCCGTGGCGTTTCGCCGCATCGACAGCGGACTGGTCGACGCGGCCCTGGTTTCAGGCAACGGTTGGAGAGCCATTTGGCGTCGCGCCCTACTGCCCCTGGCCCGGCCGGGAATGCTTCTGGTGGCCGGGGCGTCCTTTGCTCTGGCCCTGGGCGAGTTGGGTGCCGCTGTGCTGGTGATGCCGCCCGGCCACAACACCCTGACCGTCAAGACCTACAACTATCTGCACTACGGCGGAACGCCGGCGGCAGCGGGGCTCTGCCTGGCCCAGTTCGCGCTGGCTTTGCTCGGCATGTTTCTGGCCGCCATGCCGGCCTGGCGCTGGCGGAAGGCCATTCCATCATGATCCGGGTCGAGGGTCTCACCCTAAGCTACGGGACAGCGACAGTATTGGATCGGCTGGATCTACGCGTCGCACGCGGCGAGTCAGTGGCCTTGCTTGGCGCCTCCGGCAGCGGCAAAACCACCCTGCTGCGCGCGATCGTGGGCCTGGCGGAGCCGATGGCGGGGCGCGTTTCTCTCAACGGCCAGGATGTCGGGTCTGTTCCGCCGCACGCCCGCGGAGCCGGCTTCGTCTTCCAGAGCGCGAACCTGTGGCCTCATCTGACCGTGGGGGACAACATCACCTTCGGCATCGGGCATCTGCCCAGGGTCGAGCGGCGGGCGCGCCTGAACGCACTGCTGGCGGCGATCGGTCTGGAGGCGCTGGAACATCGCTACCCCCCAGAGCTTTCCGGCGGTGAGGCCAGGCGCGTGGCCCTGGCACGGGCGCTGGCGCCCCGGCGTCCGATCCTGCTGCTCGATGAGCCGACGGTGAATCTGAATCCGGAACTGGCGGCGGCCATGCTCGATCTGATCGCCGCCGAGCGCCGCGCCCGTGGCACCACCCTGGTGCTGGTGACCCATCAGCGCGAGGAGGCGGTCAAACTGGCGGATCGGCTGGTGTGGCTGCGCAATGGCCGCCTGGATGATCTCTCGGGCGGGCCGCCATGCTGATTCGTCTGCGGCCAGTGCTGGCGGGGGCGCTGCAACTGCTGCTTGGCGCGGGACTCTTGATGGGAGTCACCTATGGCGTGCTCCAGGCCTTGGCCATGGACCGTCTCGCGCACTTGCCGGCAGGCTGGTCGATCATCCAGGCACCGGCCGACGTCGCCAGTCTGGCGCGGGTCGGCGATCGGATCTGGGCCGGCGGCGCAGAAGGACTGGCGCTGTTCTCCGTTGGCGGCGAGGCGCAACCGCTGCCCGCCGAGCTCACGTCCCTGCGCTTCGTCTCGGCATTGCGAGCGGAGCCCGATGGCAGCGTCTGGATTGCCCACGAAGTCGGCGTCAGCCGCTGGCGCCCCGGGACGCTGGAGAACTTCGACATCCCTGATGGCCGTGTGCCTGGCCGGGTGCTGTCGCTGCACCGTGACCGATCCGGTACCCTGTGGGTGGGGCACGAGCGGGGTCTGGTGCGCTGGATCGATGGCCACTTCGAGTCCGTAACGCCGCCGGCCGGATTCAGCCTCGGCCCAGTGGACGCCATCTGGATGGACCGGACGGGCACACTGTGGCTGGGCGACTCCTCCCCGCGCAGTGCCGGGCTGGTGGCGGTGGGCAAGGACGGCTGGCATCGCTACAGGCTGGCGGACGGACTCCCCCATCAATCGGTGAACGCGATCCTTGAGGATCGCCAGGGTACGCTCTGGGTGGGCACCGGCTTTGCCGGCCAGGGCGCGGCTCTGGCCATCGAACCTGACGGCTGGCGGATCGTGGGGCGGCGTGAGGGGCTGGCAGGCGACAAGGTGCGCTCGGTCTACGAGGATAGTCGTGGGCGCCTGTGGTTCGGCTCGGAATACGACGGCGTGGGGGTCCGCGACGCGCAGGGGGTGGTGATCCTGGACACCGCTTCGGGCCTCTCGGGACCGGAGGTCAAGTCGGTGCTGGAGTACCCATCCGACACCTTTTGGCTGGGCACGACCCATGGCATCACACGTATCGAGGGCTATTCCGGAATGAAACCGAACTCAGGGTGAAACGCGGCATTTGACCGGATAGCCACCTTGGCCGCTCAACCCGGTCTCGCTTGGACGCAGTTTAGGGGAAAGATAATGAATTTCTTCGAAGTCGAAGCGCGGTTTCGCGAACTGGCGGCGCAGCGGACTGCCGGGCGGATCGGGCAGGAAGCCTTTGTCGAAGCCGTCAATGCCCTGCGTGTCCAGGATGGGCAAGGCCGCTGGTGGCAGATCGATTCCTGGCAGGGCACTTGGCTGGTGTGGAACGGGACGGCCTGGGAGTCGGGCCAGCCGCCGTCGGCTGGGCGCGCCGAACCGGCACCGCCCGCCCCGCGGCCTGAGGCGGCGGCAGATGCTTCTGGCGGTCGCCGCGCCCCGGACACCGGCGCCGCTTCTGCCGGCGAGCAAGGCGCCGGCGCCGGCCGGCGCTTCCTGGATCGATTCATCACGCCGGCCGGCTTCCTGCGGGAGAGCAAACGTCCCATCGCCGAGCGCACCCAGGGTTGGTGGGATCTGCTCGCCATCGGGGGCGGCATCCTTTCCGGCTGTCTGTGGTTTCTTTATTCGAGCATCCGCGGGGTCCGGGAAGGGGTGGACTTGACCACCCTCATGCTGATGCCGGCGCTTCCAGTGGCCATCACCCTCCTCCGTCCATACCTGGACAAGCTGCTCGCGCCGGTCCAAGGCTTCCGGCGGAGGATCCCGAAGCTCGTGCTGGTGGGCATGGCTGTCGTAGCGCCCTTCGCCTCGGCCTTCGTGCTCTATGCGCTGAACTACAGACAGTACGAGTTGATGCATACCAACCTGATTCTGGGCACGCTCCTGTCCTATGCGCTGCTGCGCAACCCGGCACGGCCCGGCAGACCGGGGGGCAGTCAGGGGTCAGGCACCCTCTCGTCCCTGGCCTGGCTGGGGGCGCTCTCGGCGGCGGTACTGGCTGGGACCTTCGCGCCGGATGTGCTGGCTGACGACTGCCTGCGCGACATCTTCAACCTGAACGATTGCCTGCGTACCGACGGCTTTGCCCAGGTGATCGCCGGTGCGGCGACGGCGGTGGTGTCGATTCTGGTGAACGGGGTGGAGATCTCGCGCACGATCTTCCAGAGTCCGACGCCGGTGGAAGAGGACGAGACGCCCGAGCAGCGCAACTTCAGCGTACATGTGCATACGCTCGATGCGCAGGGCAGACCAGGCACCCGGGTGCGCGAGGGCGATGCCGGGGTCGTCTACATCTACGCTTACTGCACCAAGGACGGCGCACCCTTCCCGCCAGGCGATGCGACGGTCCTCTTTCCCGCGAGTCTCGGCGTGCCGGGCCTGACGATCGAGGATCTGGGCACCCTGCATCAGCAGCGCTGCGCCCGCGTCTCGATGCCCTCCCCGGTCCAGAGCGGCATGCCGGCCTCGGTCACCGTCACGGTGACGGCGGGCCAGGGGCAGTTCGCCATCCCGGTGACGCTCCAGGTCGAGCTTGGACTCTCACTCTCGGCCGAGATGATCCACGCGACCCAGGCGCCCGGCGCGAGACGCGACTATCCGGTCTTCGAGGCCCGGCCGAACGCCGCAGGCGACTCCTGGACCTTCCATGAACTGGTGGTCTTTTTTCACGCCCCGGAGAGCAGCGAGCCGATCCGGCCTGGGTTCACGCCTCAGTGGGAGACACCGGCGTTCGTACCTGATTTCATCGAACTGTCGCCGCTCGTCACGGATGCGGATCAACTGACGTGGCGGTGCAACGCCAGGATGAAGCCAGGCGCCAGGGTTCCCGAGGACTGGCTGGCGAGCGACGGAATCATCACCCTGACCTTCAAGTGCCGGGAGCCGCCGGCGGCTGGCGCATCTGCGGCGAAGGAGTACAGCGCGAAGCTGGGGCTGCGGCTGGCTCCGCTCCTGGAATTGGCGCATCTCTTCGACGTGGTGGCGGACGAGGTGCGCGAATACAGGGGCATCGAGCTTCACGAAGGCGAATTCGCGGCGGATGGGGAGGACACCATCGGCATCCTCTTCTTCGTGCGCTCGCGCCTCTGCGAGGATCCGGACCGCGTGGCCGATGGCTATGATCTCAAGTCGGTGAAGATCGATCTGGCGGCGGATGCCCGACACCTGTATGAGCTGAAGCCCGACCCCGATTTCAGGGAGCCCGGCAAGCTCCGTTATAGGATCCGGTCCCGCCGGCCGATCCTGCACACCAGGGAAGTGAAGCTGCCGCTCATGCTCCAGGCGCAGGGGGAGTACGCCAAGACAGGCAGCCAGCACAAATCCTCGCTGGGGGATCCCATTGCCATCCGCGTCAGGCCCTGTCCCCTGTATCTGAGACTCTGGGTGGTGCCGGGCAGGAAACGCGGCACCTCGGAGGCTGGCGCGATCACCGGGGTGCGCCTGGCGCGTGCGCCCTGGTTGGCGGCGCTGGAAGGACTGGATCTGGAGCTCGCGGTTTCCTCCGCCGGCGGGACTCCGGCCCTGTCGATTCAGGCCGCCCCGACCCAGACGGTGAACGCGGATGGCGAGAGCGCCTGGGTACTGGAGTATTCGGGCCTGACCTTCGCCAACATCGGGAGCGCAGAGTTTCGCGTGAAGTGCCGGATCGCGTCGTGCGCCGAGGCTACGGTCTTCACGGTCAGCGTCGGTAGCAATGTGCTTAGCTTCCTGCGCGACCTGGAGGACAAGGCCCCTTCGTTACGTCTGACCAATCCCGAGTTCCAGCATCGCTCGGCCCTCGGCCGCGCGGCCGATTACCTCTGGCCGGACTCGACGCTCGGCCTTCTCTACAACTTTCGCTCCATGCTGGCCGAGAAGCTGGGCTACCCGGCGCCGCCCGAATGGAATGCCTATGTCTGCGGCGAGCTGGCGCGCCGTCTTCTGCACTGGGCGATGGAGCGTCGCTATGGCTATGGAGGCTATGGGATCGAGACCTCCCTGAAGATGAATGGCATCGAGCTTGGGGAATACACATTCAACCATCTGCATGACTTCTTCGGCTTCAACCTCAGCGGGAACGACCCCTGGGCCGAGGCCAAGTTCATCGATCCCTGGTGGAACCAGGCATTTGACGATCAGGTCGTGCTCTCCCTGACCGAGGAACGCGTGAAGCTCGTCGGCTCAATCACCTTCCTGATCTCGGCGGGGGCGCTCGTCCTGCTCTTCGTGGGACAGGGGCTGGCGGCGACGTGCGCCCAGTACGCGCCGTCGGTGCTGGCTCTGTTCCGCAGTTATATCTATTCGAAGATCAAGAATATCCCGTTCAATCCCACGCATACGGTGGGCGTGTTTGGCGCCCTTGGAGCGATCGGCACGGCCTATTTCTGGCCGACGTTGTGGGCGGAACTCGCCTTCTTCGAGGACGACGACCTCATCGGCTACCATAAGTATCGAAATGACTGGCTGAAGACTCAGCGCGAAGTCTGCTGCTCGTCGCCGGCCGGCGGACTGCCGCCGGTGGAAGCCGTCGAACCCTGGTGAGTGCCATCATGAGACCATCCTCCTCCTCCTCTTCCCCGGACCCGCTCCCGCCAGGCACGACCTTTATCCTCGCCGGGCAGCAAGGCGCGCGCATGGCGGCCCTGGGACAGGCCCTGCAGCGAGTCTGTACCGGCGAGGCTCCCGCCGCGAATCATGCCGGCGCCCTGGGAAACGGCGTCACCGCCTTGATCGCCCTGGCGGGAACGCCGCCCGTGCAAGATATCCCGATCGATGGCACGTGGCATGGCGCCCTGCAATCGCTGCCAGGCGGTGTTCGCTTGCTGATGGTGGAAGACGCGGATGGCGGGCAAAGCTTTACGCTGCGATGCAATGACCAGCGGGTCGCCTTCGAGGGCGAGTGGGAGATGCGGTCTCCCCAGGCGGCGGCCGGGCGGTTTTATCTCGCACGCAGCCAGGGGGGCTGGAAACTGCGCCTGGTCGATGGAGAGCGGGAGCTTGCGGTCGAACTCGCCGGTGTCGATGGTCTGACCTGGACTGATCCACCGGATCAGCTTCGGCTGTTCGCTCAAGGGGGTACCGCCATCGGGCGGGTCGTTCAGGAACTTGAACGGATTGCGCCATCGACTGGTTCCTCCGCCAGCGCTCCTCCTCCGCCGCCTGCCGCGCCTCCTGCGGACCGCAGGTCCACTCGTTGGTACTACCTCAGCGGGATCGAACGGAAGGGTCCCGTCGATGACGAGACCATGCATGCGCTTGGCCAGAGGGGCGCGATTACAGCCCAGACGCTGGTCTGGAACGAAACGCTGGCGGACTGGATGTCGGCCGAGCGCGCCGGGCTGGCAATCCCCGTGGTCGAACGGCCCGCCGTGACCCCGCCGCCTCCCGGCGAACCGCCGCTCACCTCGGACGCCGGCCGCCACTGCGCGAGTTGTGGTGCCACGAATTCCCGCGAAGCGAAGTTCTGCCGTCAGTGCGGCACGCCCTTGTCCCCGGAGCGGCTTTGTCCCGCCTGTCGGCAGCCCGTGGCCGCGACGGCCCGATTCTGCCGTCACTGCGGTGGGTCATTGGCTTAACGACGCGGGTCCAATCCTCAATGCGGCCCTCAATCTTCACTTACTGGCGCAGACCTGTTTCCTGATCATGTCAATTCCCTCACCCGTCTTCTGTTCCAACTGCGGAGCCACGCTCACGGCGGGCAGTATGTTTTGCGACCAATGCGGTGAGCGCATTGCGCCGCCTGCCGACATGCCTGGTGCCGCGCCAGGTGTTCCCCCGGCAAGCGACCCCGTTCCAGGGACACGGCGCTTCCGCGCCGGACTTCTTGCCGTGTCCTTGAGCCTGATCACGGCCCTTGGCGGCGGTGGTCTGATGCTCTGGAAACAACTCGGCACGGCACCCTGGAGCGGGCCGCCCATTGCCGTGAGCCTCCCCATCCCCCGCTCACCCGTTGGCTCCTCCCACGAAAATACGGCCCCACCCGTCGAAGTCGCCTACATCCATTTTCTCGATGAAACCCATCGCCGGCTGGGTGGCAAACTCCATGTCGGCTCTCCCACCTCGACTCCATCCCGCGTCGAAGTCCAAATAACCGTCAACGGAAAGGCCGAAACCCTCGTCGTTGTGGAGCAGAACAACAACGGCCGTGCTGCCACGGTAATCCTTGGCCCCAAAGACGCAGGCGCTGTTCGTACCTACCAATTGATCCATGGCGTCGAGGGTTGGAAAGTCGCTGGATTCCAAGACCGGGATGGCTAATGGCTAAGAGTCTGTTCATAAACTTTATTGTCCGAAGCAAGGTTAAAACCACCGCCTTTAGTTCTACTTTGTCAGATTCATTCCAGCGCCACGGCCGTGCGTCGAGCGTGTGAGTCCTTGGTCTGCTGACGGCGTTGATGGCGCTTGGCGATGATGGCCGCGAGGTCTTCGGCGGTGAGCTGGCGGCGGGGCAAGAGATGGGCAAGCGCCGTGACCAAGTCGTTGAACGAGAGCATGGGCCACTGGGTACGGCCGTGAATCTTCTGCTTGGCCAGGAACAGCGTCGCCAGCATCACCAAGGCCATGTGGTGGTGCCCGGCATCCCAGCGGCGGACCTGGTAGTCGGCGAGACCGCATTCGCTCTTGGCCTCGCGAAAGCTGTGCTCGATGAAGAAACGTTGAGCCTGGACACGCGCCAGTTCCGCCCAGGGCGTGCGCTCGGGGGCATTGGACAGGCCATAGTGAGAGATCTCTGTGGCGCCGATCTCGCGGCGCACCAATAAGTGCCAGCATCGGGCGTGGGTTTGGGAGTCGTCCCAGATCCACACGCGGGTATGCAGATATTCAGCAACCAACGGGCCTTTCTCACCGCCGCTCAGGCACAGCCGTTTCCAGGCCTCAGGCGGTTGGGCAACGGCCCACTGATCGACGCGCACCGCGGGGACTTGCTGACGCTTGCGATTGTAGAACACCTCGATGTACTCGAAGGCGGTGGCCTTCATGGCGTCGCGGGTGGCGAAGCGCTCCCCGAAGACCCGCTCGTTCTTGAAGCTGTTGAACCAGCTCTCGGTCGGGGCGTTGTCCACAGCAGTTCCCCTTGCGGCTCATCGAGCAGACCATGCCGTACTGCGCCAGCTTTTCCTGGAACGCATGGCTCGCGTACTGGCTCCCCCGATCGGAATGGTGGATCAGCCCCGGGGCCGGCTGGCGTCGAAACCAACCCATGGTCAGCGCGTCGGCGACGCGGTCGGCCGTCAGGCGCGGCTTCAGCGACCAGCCCACGACCTCGCGGTTGAACAGGTCCAGCACGATGGCCAAGTACAGCCAGCCTTCATCCGTCCACAGGTAGGTGATGTCGGCACTCCAGACCTGATTCGGGCCGCTCGGGGCGAAGTCGCGCGCGAGCCGGTTGTCGGCCACCGGCAGGCGGTGTTTGGAGTCGGTCGTAGCCTTGTAGCGGCGCTTGTGGCGCCCCCGGATGCCGTGCTCGCGCATCAGGCGCTCCACCCGTGCCTTGCTCGCAGAGAAGCCTCGTGCGCGCCGCTCACGTATCATCTGCGGGCGGCCATAGGCGCCCTTGAGCTCGGCATGGATGGATCGGATCAGGGCCAGCCACTGTGCGTCCGTCAGCCCCTGGCGATCCGGTGTGCCGCCACCCTGCCAGGCCCGGTAGCCCCCGACACTCACATCGAGGACATCACACAGCTCGTTCAGGGCGAAGCCGTCGCGGTGCGCAGCGATCCAGGCGTACTTCACAGCGCCTCCCGCGCGAAGTACGCCGTCGCTTTTTTTAAGATCTCGACCTCGCGTTTGAGCCGCGCGTTCTCCGCGCGCAGACGCGACAGCTCCATCGCCTCCGGCGTCACTTTCACGGCGCCCGCGCCGTTGAGCGTGCCGACGTCGAACGCCTTCACCCAGTGGCGCAGGGTCGGCTCGACCAGACCCATCTCCTTGGCCACCGCGCTCACGCTCTTGCCGTCCTTGACCCGCTTGACCGCCTGTTCCTTGAACTCGGCGGTGTACTCTTGCTTCGGGATCTTCTGCCTCATCGTCTCCAGTGTGACAGACAGTCTACGTCACCCTTGGAAGACTAAATTTCGGGGGAACCTCACTGGAGTTGCCTATCCTGAAGGCGTGAAAACAGTACCAACGCGCTGACCGCACCGATTAGGGCGAAAAACATGTCGGATTGCGTGTCCCAGGGATCACCTTGCGTGCCGAGGAAGTCATCCGCGCCTTGTCCGAGCCAGATGGCCACAGCCCATTCAATTAGCTCATAGCTGGCACTGATGGCCAAGACGACGCAGATCACGAGGAAGGCGAGCATGAGCTTCCCTTGCACAAAGGCCCCGCGCAGGAGAATTTCGCGTGTGACGAGGGCGGGCACGAAGCCCTGAAAGAAATGGCCGATTTTGTCGTAAGGGTTGCGGCTGAGGTCCAGGAGATCGGCGATCTGGAAACCCAGGGGAACACGGGCGTAGGTGTAAGCGCCACCGAGCATCAACACCAGGGCGTGTAGAAAAATGCCGGTATAGACCAGGGTGGTCAGCGGGAATCCCTGGTAGGTCGCCCACAGCAGCGGGAGGGCGATCAGAATCGGCAAGACTTCCAGCACCCAGGTGGCACGGTCATAGGGCTGCACACCCGAGAGAACCAGGAGCGCGAGGAGGACCAATGAGGCGATGACCAGGAGCGTGGTGCGGGTCATGGGGCATTCTCCAGTCGCAGGAACGGTGATGGCGTTTCCATCGGGATCGCTCAGGAAGCGGACCATCCCCTTGATAAGCTGGCCTGTGTTCTTGATGCCATACAAACATGTCAACATGTTTACTGATTCAAGAAACTTATCGCTGAGTGATCTCAACGCTGGGTGATTGTATCTGCCAGCCGATCACCTTGACGAGCCGCCACGCGGCTTGATGTACGCGGGCGACGGCCAGCAAGCACGCGGCCTTCTTGCCGCCGCGCAGGCGACAATAACGAATCGCCCCCACCCTTGGGACCACTCCAAGAACCGCTGCTGTTCGGTGGGTGGGAGACGCCGCTTAGCCACTGGGACGGCGGGACAGTCATCGGAGTGAACACTACCACCTGTCCCGCTGCCCCGCTGTTCCGCCAGAAAATCGAAGCCTGTGAAAGGACGAGCGCTCATCATCAACGGGGCTGCTTGCCTATTCCACGCCATTCGGCCACCGCTTCCCCAATCATCCGGCCGGGGATTCCACGGCGATCCGGCCACCCGTTCCACGGGTATCCGGCCGGGGCCGTCGGAGCGAAGCGACGCAGGTCTACTGTTGTTACAAGTTCTCCCCGGCGGGCGTCAAGGGTTTCTGTCGGCGTTTGCGCAATGACTCGCCCTTGAGGGTGAGGCGATAGGCGTTAGGCACGAGGCGATCCAGGATGGCATCGGCCAGGGTGGGATCGCCAAAGTCTTCATACTGCCTCCTTCTGGGATCGGTTGGTACGCCGTACCCGCTGGACGTAGCACTTCAATTCGTCGATCTTGTTGGGTGTGAGCAAAATTTTCCAAGGCATTCCCCTGGCCATCTGGTGTCCGTCCACCTGGCCCCGGCGCACCCAGTGGTACACCGTGCCCACCGTGACGCCCACCGCCTCGGCGACGCCTTCCACTGAATACGTCCCGTCCGTCCAGCGTGGGGGATTGGGCTCGTTACCGTTCTCTTCGATGGCCGGTATCTGCCATTGGCGACGCAACAGCCACACCAACTTGCCGCTGAAGAGGCGTCCGCGCGCGGTCTGGAACCCTTCGGCATTGAGGGCCACAGCGATGTCGGCATCGGTCTTCTGGACGGCGCTGAGCATCTGCACGCGGGACTGAAGCTCCTCGCGTCGCGGATACTCCCGATAGCTTTGCACATTACGCCGGACCACATCGTTGCTGGCGGCGCCGGTTTGCCAAACGATCCGGTAGCGGATGCAGCCGGGCTCGGCCTTGGCATCGACCACCACGCTTTGCACCACGAGCCGAAGCAGTCGCTTCCGATCGGCTGGCGTGGTGGTCGGGGCGTGCCAGAGGTGCGGCACATCCTCGGCTAACGCGAGAATGGCCTGGCGGTCCGCCTCGGTCACGTTGATTGCATGCTGGGAGGCCCAACGCTGGTGAGCGTGCTCCAGCTCCTCCAGCACCCGCAGCTTGTCTTCCCACTGGCGCTCCAGCGTGCGCGCGACCAGACGATGCTCGGGCTCGACCCCATTGTATTGACGCCAGGCCCGTTCGCTGTCGTAGCGGGCATGTTCCAAGCGCAGTTGCCACTGGTGTTGCAGGGCGGCGTTTTCCTGTTCGAACTGTTCGAGCGTTGCCAGGGCCAGCGCCAATTGATCGGGCTCAAGCGCTTTGAGCAGATGCCGTTCGATCTCCGCATCCAAGGCCAGAGCCCGGACCTCCTGACAGCGGGGTCGGTTGTACTCATGGCGGGCAACCGCACAGCGATAGACCGGATATTGCCCGTCCGGGCCAGAGTAGCGCACTTGCATGAGGGCACCGCATCGGCCACAGCGGATGAGGCCTTGCAACAAGGCCTGACCTTGGCGGGGGACACCATGCCGGTCGGCTTGATAGCGGTTCTGATTGTCCTGCAACTGCTGCTGGGTCGCGAGAAAGCGTTCCCAACTGATGTAAGCCGGATAGACGTCGGGTAAGCAGACCGGCCAGTGCGCCAGGGGACGGCGAACCAGACCACTCTGGGGATGCCCCGGCTGACGGCGCGTCGGATCCCGGGTTGTCTGCCCATAGACGTAGGCGCCGGCATAGGCCGGATTATGCAAGATGGCCAGCACACGGCTAGCGCTGGCCGGTTGCCAAAGAATCTCGTGCGGGGCCGGGCCGCGCAGAGGACGGGTGGGCAGGGGCAGATTCGTCCGGTGCAAGTCGCGCAGAACCGCGCGGGCACTGCCCAATTCCTCGAACTTCTGAAAGACCAGCCGCAAGCGGGCTTGAACCTCTTCGTCCGGATTCAACACGATGGTCCCCTCGCGCAGGCGCTCCAGGCCGACCGGCAAGCTCAGGTGCAACTCGCCGCGTTCCGCCTTTTGGTATTCCCCGGCCTGCAGCCGGATTTTCAGTTGATGCAGTTCGGCTTCGCTCATGATTCCCGACAACCCCAAGAGCAGTCGGTCGTGATACTGGCGCGGATCATAGAGTTGCTCGCCATCGGCGAGCAGCGTGCCGAACAAAGAGCACAATTCGACCAAGCGGCACCAGTCGCTATTGTTGCGTGCCAACCGCGAGGCGTCGAGGCTGAGGACCAGCCCCACCTGGCCCAGCCCGATCTCGGCGATCAGGTGTTGAAAGCCGCTCCGTTGCTCGGCGGACGTTCCGCTCTTGCCCAGATCCTCATCGACGACCTGAATCCGATCCCTGGGCCAACCCAAGGCCACCGCCCGTTCGACCAATCGATATTGCAGTTCGGTACTCTCGGCATGGCGAGTGACCTGGCCCGGTGAGGATTGCCGGATATAGACATAGGCCGGCTTAGCCTGATGAGTGGTCGTGACTTTGGACGGTGCATCAAATGAATTCATCGGGTGTCTCCGCGGGTGGGCGAGCGCTGATCGGCGGCAGACGCCGGATCAGCGTGGCCAAGAGTTGCGCCAGTTGCTGGCGGCGTGTCGGATCCAATCGGTTCCAGAGACTGGGGGATCCCGTCGCGGGCCGAGCCGCTGGCGGACTTGGGGGAATCGTGCGGGGCAGGAGTGAAGTCTGATCGCGTCTCATCCGAGCTCTCCTCTGCGGCCTGCAGGAAGCGGCCAACGTGGTGTGCTAGAGGTAAGAGCGTCCGGACGGAGACGGGCAAGAGCGGATTCGATACGGCATCGGCAGACGCTTGCCGATTGGGATCCGTCGCGGATCGGAGTACAGAGCGATGCTCTCCGTCGGGTAGCCTCACGAGCAGGAAAGCAGGTCCTTTGGAAGAGGGTTTCGGGACGACGGGTAGGATCTGTCCGAACAATGGGTGAGTGGGATCGTTGATCGTGACGTGGGAGATCACTCGATCAAGGAGTGGGGCATCCTGCGATGTTTGGTTCGCCGATCAAGTCGTGCCAATGCTCGACCGGTAGTTGGCTGGTGATGAGCGTGGCGCGCCGGCTGTGGCGGTCGTCGAGCCGTTCGAGCAGATCGCGCCGGGCCTCGGCCTCGAGCCCCATCAGTCCCCAGTCGTCCAGCAGCAGCAAATCGGTGTTGGCGAAGCGGCGCATGAGCTTGGGGAAGCCGCCGTCGGTATGGGCGAGGCGCAGCTCCTCGAACAGGCGCGGGGCGCGCCGATAGCGGGTGGTGAACCCCTGGCGGCAGGCCTGCTGCGCCAGGGCGCACGCCAACCAGGTTTTCCCCACGCCGGCCGGGCCGAGGATCAGGCCGTTGAGGCCCTCGCGGATCCATTGGCCGGTGGCCAGTTGGGTGATGAGGCCGCGATCCAGACCGCGCGGGGTGGTGTAGTTCCTTTGTTGAGGTGTGACGGTCAGTGGAAATAGCCCGGACCACGCCGGTGGTCGTGGGCGGCGGGCAGATCCAGGCGCTGCTGTTCAGGGAGGGCTTGGCGGTCGAGGCCGCGTTGCAGGATCGACTCGATGCTCTTGTAGCGGCAGGCGTTCAGACGCAGCGCCCGTGCACAGGCGGCCTCCAGGCGGTCGTGACCATAACGTTCGCCCAGACGCAGGATCCCCAGACAGGAGCGGAAGCCCTGCTGGGGATGCGCACGGTTGGCGAGGATCTGGGCGATGACCCCGGCGGTGGCCGGTCCGCGCTTCTCGGCCCAGCGCACGAGGCGTTCCGGGGTCCACTCGGCGAACTCCCGATGCGCCTTGGGCATGTGCTCGGCCACGGTGGTGTGGCGGCCCTTCAGGGCGGAGCGCACATGACTGGCCACGCGCTGGCGCTGGTGGAAGCACTCGACCGTGTGCTCGGTGAGGCGCACGTCCAGGGCCTGCTTCACCAGGGTGTAGGGCACCGAGTAGTAGTGCCCGTCGACCTCGACGTGATAATCGATGTTCACCCGTACCCGTTTCCAGGTGGCGTAGACGTAAGGGGTCAGGGGCAGCGGGCGCAGCGCCGGATGCTCGATCGTCTCGAAGGCCGTGCGGCGCGAACCGGGCAGTTTCTTGAAGGGTCGCTGATTGAGCCGTTCCAGCAGGGCGGCGATCGCCGTGTTCAGTGCGCTTAGGCTGAAGAAGGTCTGGTGGCGCAGGGCCGCCAGGATCCAGCGCTCGACGATCTGCACCCCGGTCTCCGCCTTGGCCTTGTCCCGCGGCTTGCGCACCCGTGCCGGCACCACGGCCACACCGTCGTGGTTGGCCAGCTCCAGATAAGTGGGATTGAAATCGGGTTCGTAGCGGTGTGCCTTGCTGACGCCGCTGCGCAGATTGTCCGGAACCAGAATGGCTGGAACCCCATCGAAGTAGCCGAAGGCCCGCACATGCGAGCCGATCCAGTCGGACAGACCTTGCGACCAGGTCGCCTCGGCATAGGTGTAGTTGGAAGCCCCGAGCACCGCCACGAAGATCTGTGCGGTGCGGATCTCCCCGCTGGCCGGATCGACGACCTCCACCGTGTGCCCGGCGTAGTCGACGAACAGCTTCTCCCTGGCACGGTGGGTCTGGCGCATCACCACGTCGAGCGCCCCGCTCCAGCCCTCGTAGCGCTTGCAGAACCAGCTGTAGCCGAAGCCCTCGGGATGGGCGGCCCGGTACTCCTCCCACAGCAGCATCAGCGTGACACCGGGGCGGCGCAGCTCTTGATGCACCACCGCCCAGTCCGGCACCACGCGGGTGTCGGCCGCCACCGCCGGTGGCGGCGGAAACAGCCGCCGCTCCAGCTCCCGATCGCTCAATGCCTCGGGCAAGGGCCAACTCAGCCCAGAGGCGGCAAACCGCCGCTCGTACTCCCCGAGGCTGCTGCGCGACACCTGCAGGCTCGCCGCGATCTGCCGGTGCGACAAACCGGCCTCGAACCGCAGGCGCAAATACTCGCGAATCTTACGCATGGACAAACGCTCCATCTCGACCCCTTGCTTCGAAAAAAGGGTCGATCCGAGTGGATCGTGGTCCTGCGTCGCCCCCTGCCCGGGGGTGGCCGAATGGCCGTGGAATCAGTGGCCGGATCGCCGTGGAACGGGTGGCCGAATCAGCGTGGAATCAGTGGCCGAATGCCCGTGGAATGGGTGGCCGAATGGGCGCGGAATAGGCACTCGGGGGTGAGTGTCAACGTCAACGCCGCCGGAGGATTGACCGGACCTGGCGGGGGTGACTCCACCAGGCGCCCCAGCAGATTGAGGAGGTGCGGCTTGGACGGTGCGCCTGCGGCCAGGGCCATCTCCACGGCCTTCAGGACCAGGGACTCCTCGTGATGCCGCACCAGGGACAGGATCTCGACCATCTCCCGGTCCCCGCCCTGGCGTTTGAGCCGCACGCTCTGCAGGCGCTTGAAGGCCTCGGGGAGTTCGGCAAACGGGGCGCCGTTGCGTAAAGCGCCCGGTTTGCGCTGCAGGAGGCCCAGGTAATGCCGCCAGTCGTAGAACGTCCGGCCATTCTTGTGACGGCGCTCGATGAGGCGCGGGTGCGCGGCGATGACCTGTCCTTCGGCCACCACGACCAACCGCTCGGCATAGACACGCAGACTGACCGGGCGATTGGCGAAGACGGCGGGGACACGGTAGCGATGGCACTCGAAGTGAATGAGGCAGGTCGGGGAGACCCGCTTGGGGTGTTCGACAAACCCGTCGAAGGGCGCCGGCACCGCCATCAGCGACGGGCGTTCCTCCGCCCAGACTTCGGCCACGCTGACCGCCAGGTCGGGATGCCGGAGCTCCGCCCAGAGTTCCAGACAGCGCTGTTCCAACCAGGTATTCACGCCGGCCAGATCCTGGAACGCGGGGGCCTGTTGCCAGAAACACGGACGGGAGTCCTGCCCGGACTTCTCGATCTGGCCTTTCTCCCAACCAGCCGCCGGGTTACAGAACTCGGGTTCGAACAGGTAGTGGCTGGCTATCGCCTGAAAGCGCGGGTTGACGTCCCGGGCTTTCCCTTTGCCGACCCGCTCGACGGCGGTCTTCATGTTGTCGTAGATGCCGCGCCGCGGAATGCCTCCCAGCACGCGAAAGGCATGGGCGTGGGCATCAAACAGCCTCTCGTGGGTTTGCAGCAGATAGGCGCGCAGGAAGAAGGCGCGACTGTCGGCGAGTTTGAAGTGGGCGACCTGCAACTGGGTGCGCCCACCGCCAATCACCACCCCGTCCTCGCTCCAGTCGAACTGGAACGCTTCCCCGGGGGCAAAGGTCAGGGGAACGAAGGGGCCACCTCCCACGCGACGCACCGCTTCCGGCGGCGATCGCCAGCGGCGCAACCGGTTCGATCCGTGCCTGATCCCCATCTGGAAGGTGCTCTATCAGTCCATCCTCGTAGTGGGATCGTCCCTCCGGCCACGCGACGTGCGCGAGCGGATGTCGCGCGGCATCCTCGTAGATACTCTGTTCTGACGCAAGTCCGATTTGCCTCCGATCTATCATTTTTTTCTATCGGCATCGTTGCCTCAGTGGGACGGTCGTTGAGCATCGGCCAACCCCCTCGGCATCAGCTTCGATGATGGAGGGGGCTTGGCTGCGGGTTTGGCGCGGGCGGGCTCCGTGTGGACAACACGTGAATGCCGCAAGCGGGCGTGTGGACAAGCCGGGGACAACCTGCTGCCCCGGCGGGTTGCCCCCACCTTGCCCACACTCATTCACCCGTTGCCCACACGGCGCCGCGCTGAGTCCGCGGCGGGCCGCGAGTGCCTGCGGCGCGACGGCTGCTGATTTTTTAAATAGGAA
>NZ_NRRG01000080.1 GCF_016583575.1 Thiocystis violacea | reverse complement strand
CCCCGCCGCCGCCCCCAGTGTCCAAGACGACTTATCAGGTCGTGACCCCGCAAGCCCTCGACGCCTACGCCGAGCTGCGCAACCCCGGCCGAGGGATCGAGCAGGCCGGCAAGATCATGAATAACGGCACCTTCAACTACAACTCGGCGGTTGAAGCGGATTCGGACATCACCTACATCCGGCTCCCATGGGCGGTTCTGGAGCCGAACGGCGACAATCAATGGAATTGGACCGCCCTCGACGCGGCGATCGAAAACTCGGTCTCGCGCGGCAAGCAGGCGGCCATCTCGGTCATCAGTTGGCGACCGGTGCTGGACAACAACAACTACCAGGACGCCGTTCCGGCCTGGTACAGGACCAGCTCGCGCCATGTCAAATGCACGAGTGTGGACAAGCCGGCGGGATGCACCTATTACCTGGTCAACTCCAGCATCGACTGCGCGCTCACCTCATCCCAGAACTGTAGCAATCGCTGGGCCTTCAACCACGATGACCCGATTTTCATCAAGAATCAGGTCGAGTTGATCGATGCGATACGCGCCCGTTACGACAATGCGCAGTGGGCTGAAAAGATCGCCTACATGGATGTCCGCTCGATCGGCTCCTGGAGCGAGAACCATGCGACCGGCATCACGATCGCCGGCACGAGCAGCCGCTGGCCGATGCCCAAGTGGACCAACATGAAGGCCATCATCGACGCCCATCTGGACTATGAGCACATTCCGCAGATCGTCAATTTCGACAACGACGACAAATACCGCGAGACCGACGGCACCCATCCCTGGGACTACGCCTGCCGCGAAGCACAGCTCGGCGGTCAGACGATCGGCTGGCGCACGGATGGCATCGAGGTGACCTTGTGGGAGATCAACCAGGTCTGGAGTTGGTCCGAGGCCGCCAAGAATTGCTGGAAGACGGGTCCGGTTTATGCCGAGGCCATGAGCGGCAGCGGTCTTCCCGCCGCCAATCTGACCGAGGGTCTCACCCGCCTGACCAACTGGCAGGCGAGCGGCTGGAACAACAAATACGCATCCACCTATCCGAAGGACGCGGCCTATACCGCCGAGGTCGACGAATGGCTCATGGATGCCGGCTACCGACTCAATGTGCCAGAGGCTATGATCCCGAAAACCGCGGTGGCCAATCAGTCCTTCAATGTCGAGTTGGATCTCGCCAACCTGGGTAACGCCCCCTTCTACCGGAACTTCTATGAACTCCAGCTCCGCTTCAGCCCGGTCGGCTCCGGAAAAGAGGTCATCGTTTCCTTCCCAGGGGATCTGCGTAGCATCCTGCCCGGAGAGCCAGCGGTCACCTTCACCGGTTCTGGCGCGCTGCCCGCCGGGGAATACCGTGTCTCGGTTGGCCTGATCGAGGATTCCACCTTCGGGTCCAGCTTCCCGGTCAAACTGGCCCAAAACTCCTCAAGCTGCACCAAGGAAGCCTCGGGCTGGTGGTGCGATATCGGAACCACTACCTCGAAGTAAGCCACCAACACCCCCGGCTCCACGCCGGGGGTTCAATCCGGCAGCTCCGGCTCGACGCCAACGGAGGCTCCGGTTTTGCTCCGAGACGGGCCTGGATGGCCAAGCCGTTTACGCAGAAGGGTCATGATGACCTGCGTCTCGGCATCGCTCAGCGGCGGCTTCAGTAACAGCAATGCGCCATAGATGGCGACGATCAGGCCGACCGTCAGGACCAGGGACTCGGTCATGTCCCAGCAGACCCATCCCGCCCCGCCAGCTATCACGGCATGCAGCAGCACCCAAGCCATCAGATCCAAACGCGCCGAGACCTTGTATCCCTGCCTCGCGAGACGGACCATGACGATGGCATTGGCCACGAAGGTGCCTACGAAGTTGGCCACCACCAATCCCCAAACCCCGATCAGGGGAAACAGCGGCAAGGCGATGAACAGGGAGGCGGACTGAAAGAGGTTCGTCCAGAACAGGATGGAATTCTTCTCGATCGCCTGAATCATGAGTTCCAACAGGTCGCGCAGCCCCTGTGTCAGCAGAACGATAAGAAAACCCATCAGCAGATAACCGGCGTCGGGATAGCGGCCCGCCGTGATCCAGTCCAGCAATGGCGGCCCCAGAACCCCCAGCACCACGATCGGCAGGGCCAGCAGGATCAGGTTGACGCGGAAGACGAAATCGGAGATCCGGGTCACCGACTGAAAATCGCCCGTGGTGGCGAAACGCGCCATGGCGACTGGACGCACCATACTCATGAGCATCCGTGTCGGCACCCACTTGCGCGCCAGATTCATCAGACTATCGGCCACGCCGAGCACGGCCAGTTCGGCGGTCGACAAGGCGTGCGCGGCAAGCAGACGATTCGGCGCGGTCCCGTACAACAGAGAACTCTGGCTCAGCAAGTAGCTCCACAAGCCGTAGCGGATCGCGCGCGCGCGGTTTTCCCGCCACCAACCGGGCTCGCCCACGCCCCGCTGGCCATCCGCCCTCCATTTCCTAAACCAACCGACGAGCAGCATGAGCAGGGCCGACCCTTCGCCCAACGCCTCCGCGAGTACCACGCGATCCAAGGTCAGAGAGTCCGACAGCGCCAGGATGATCAGCCCCAGGGCCGTTACCCCACCACCAATCGCCATGCTGTATTGGCTTTCCTTCTGCCACAGAAAGGACTCCAGGCACTGCGAAAGCCAGAAGGCGGTCACACGCAGGTAACCCACCACCAGGTACCAAGGCAGGAGCCAGGCCCAGTGCTGGACGTTGAAGACCTCCGTGATCAGCGGCAGGAAGGGCAGCACCGCCAGGAACAGGAGCGATACCACGAGCAGGCGAAACAGCATGCCGTAGAACAGGAGTCGGTACGCCGACAGGTGGTTGCCGGTCGCCCGCAGCTCGGGCAGAAACCGAAACAACACCTTCTGCACGCCGATGGAGGTGAGCACTTCCAGCGCCGCGATCAGCGCCTGGAACGCGATGTAGACCGCGTATTGGTCCAGAGGCAGAAGGCGAACCAGGACCAGCAGGATCGTGAGCGAGGCGACCATGCGAAACGTCTTGCCCAGAACGAAGTGCCCCAGACTGCGGCGCACGGCGTCCATGCCGTAGTGCTTTTGATAATTGGCATTCACGGCGGATCTCCTCGCGGTTTCAACCGCCGACACCGGGTCTGGTCGCGGGGCGCGCGCTCGCGCGAGGCCGCGCGCCCACCTGGACGGCGGCCCCCATGGTCCGCCTGTCCAGGTAAGCGACATAGCCAATCAACAGCATCACCAGGGTCTGGTACACCACATCCAGTACCAAGACGTTCTTGTGCCAGAGGGTCACGAAGATGATGAGCATCCCGACCCTGGCCGCCCGCAGCGCCATGACCCGCTCCGGACGGTCCGCGCATCGCCTCTCCAGCCTCTCGGCCGTTCGGAAAGTGCTGCCCAGCAGGGCGAACACGCAGAACAAACCGAGCAGCCCGGTCTCCCAGAGCAGGGCCGCCACGGCCGTATTACCGATGTCGTTCTTCAGGTCGATCTCGATCGTGACGCCCCCCTGTTCCTGCTTCACGGTCCCTTCCGGGAAGGCCCTGGCGTCCGGAACCCGCGTATAGCCGATCCCGTGACCAAAAACGATCGTTCGCCACTCGCTTGATTCATGTCTTTCGGCCCAGAACCGGAGCGCTCCGAAACGTGACATCTTCCCGCCGATCTCGTCTTTCTCGATGTTGTGCTCGTAGGTGTACCTGACCAGATCCCGCCAACCCTCGATACGCTCGTGGTCGGGCGCATTCAGGGTGTAGGCGACGATCAGCGCTCCGAGTAGCAGGAATGCCGCGAGTCCCGCGGCCAGAAACCTTAGAGGACGCTTGACGAGATCGCTCCCGAAAAGAACCAGGAACAGCGCCAGCAGATAGAAGACCGAGACCTTGGCCTCGTTCACCAACACGGGCACCAGCAGGATCGCCCCGAATCCCCAGGTCTGAAGCCGCGAGACCAGACCCAACTGTCGACCGGCCACCAGACCCGCGATCACGATCATCAGGAACGCATTCATGATGGCGTTCGCCCCGCCACCCTCGAAACTGGCGCCAAAGGTTCCGGCGACCACGTCGATCGGAACGATGTCGTTCCCCATGCCGACCCTCGCCGGCACGAGCACCAGCAGTTGATGGAGAACGAAGGGGATCTGAACCAGGGCGATGATGAAGAGCGCCTTCGGCAGACGCTCAATCATGCCGGCCGGCCAGGCGATCAACGCCATGGCGAACAGCAACGGCCAGACTTGGAAATAGCCCTTGAAGCCGATCACGAAACGGTCGAGCTGGAACCCATTGACGATACTCGACACCAGGGCCGCCAGGATGAACGCGAACGCCCACCAAAGGACGGAGGGGATGCCTGTCATCGCGGCGGTCGGCCGGGATCCCAGGTTGCGAACCAGCACATGCGCGAGCAATAGGATGGCGACTGGCGCCAGAAGCCAGCGCACCTGCTCCAACGCGGGCACATAGAGACGGGTCACGCCGGAGACCACCAGACCACCGTAGACGGCGGCCCAGAAGAGCCAGGAGAACCGCGAGGCGACGAACAGGCCGATCAGGATGGCGGTGGGAATCACAACGAACAATGGATTTCCCGAGGTCGCCAGCCAGCCGATCATCACCGAGGAAAGAAACAGACCGCCAAAAATGCCAAAACCGAGAAATAGCGTCTTGGCGCGGTCCGCGATTCCGATTGCCACCATGATCGATGCTCTCTGAGTGATTCGAGGACGTCATGGGGCACCAAAGCAACTTCCAGGCCGAGCGATCCCGACCCGCGTTCCAGTCGCGGTCCTCGGCGATCTCCCCGGAAACCCCAGCCCCGCGCCGATCCGGGAATGTAATCGATGCCTTACAGGCTTACAGAGCCAGATCGGCCGAGGATGGAAAAAGCCGTCAGACAGGGCGTGGCAGGACTGTTGCTTACCCTCGGCGGAAAGCCCAGGTTCCTGCCCCTATTGGGAGATATCGCCATGTCCTATCAAGGCGCTCAGCCTTCGATCACCGCGCTGACCCGCGTCCGAGTCGACCAGAACGCGCCGGCGCCGAGGCACCCAGAGGCGGCCGGCGATCAGCCGACGGAGGCCAGGATGCGTCTGCTCTATGTCGTGGGCGGCGGTCCCGGTATCGCCGACCGGGTCGACATCTCCGACCTCTTCGCGCGCCGGCTGGCCGCCAAGGGTCTGGAGATCGACTGGGTGATGGACGACCCGAGCCCCGGCCCGGCCTGGCGGAAAGGCCGCTGGATGAACGCCGATGCCTATCTGATCGGGCGCGCCAGGCGCGGCGGGCTGCCCGGCCGGATCGCGAACAAGCTTCGCGATCTGGGCGCCGATCTCCAAACCTTCTGGCTGGTGCTGCGGGGCGACTACGACCTGGTCCAGGTCCGGGATAAATTCCTGGTCGCGGTACTGGCCCTGATCGCGGCGCGGATACGCGGCATCCGCTTCACCTACTGGGCATCCTACCCCTTCGCGGAATGTCGCATCCTGGACGCGCGCGAGGGGCGCGCGCGCTTCCCCATCCTGAGTCTGATCGGGGGTCGGCTCGCGAGCTGGCTGCTGTATCGGATCATCCTGCCCAACGCCGACCGGATCTTCGTGCAGAGCCAGCGGATGCTCGAGGATTTCCGTTCCCAGGGGATCCCCGAGAGCGCCATGACGCCCGTACCCATGGGGATCGGCGAACATCTGCTGGAATATCCGAGCCTTCCCGTTACCCCGCGCACGGTGCTCTACCTCGGAACCTTGAATCTGGTCCGACGGCTCGACACCCTGGTCGAGGCGCTGGCGATCGTGCGACGCGACTTCCCGGACGCCCGGCTCATCTTCGTCGGCGACGGTGACGTGCCGGAGGATCGCAGGCGTCTGGAGGAGGCCATCCAAGCGTTCGGTCTCGGCGAGGCGGTGGAGATCACCGGATGGCGGCCGGCGGCCGAGGCCCATGAGCGGGTCCGGCGTGCCGCCGTGTGCGTCTCACCCTTCTATCCCACCCCGATCCTGCTCTCCACCTCGCCCACCAAGCTGATCGAATACATGGCCCTGCAACGACCGGTGGTGGCCAACGAGCATCCCGAGCAGTCCATCATCATCGCCGAGAGCGGCGCGGGACTCTGCGTGCCCTGGTCCGCCGAGGACTTCGCCCAGGCCATCGCGCGACTGTTCGCGGACCCCGAGGCCGCCGAGGCGATGGGACGCCGGGGCCGGGAGTACGTGCGCTCGAAACGGCTGTATTCGCTCATCGCCGAGGATGTCGCGGCGGAATATTTCCGGTTGCTGCCGCGTCCTGGCCGTCAGGCGACGCAAACCGCCGCGGCCGGAATCGTCCAATCGTCAAAGCGGAAATGGCGCTGAGCGGCGGCCTAATCTGTTAGCCGGGCGTGACAGCTTGACAGACGGAGTGGGGGAAACCGGAGTTCGCGCCGCGCGGATGATCCCGACCCCAACGCCTCCCGACAGGCCATGACCCAAGACAGGGTCCGCTGGTCCGGTTCTTGCGGTTCATTTTTACGACATGTCGCATCGGCGACCGAAGAGATCAGCAAGGGAAGGCGCGAGACTCGGCGTGGCAGAGGGCGCGCTGGAGCTTCGGAAACCAGATCGTTTACTCCCTCGGCATAGGTATTCGTTCCATGCAGACCAATCAACGCCATGGCGCCTCAGCGACGGTGTACCACCTCAATCAGCGCGAGCCCAATCCACGGACCACCGAGGCCACTTCCACCCTGTCGGCGCCGCTGGTCTTCGTGACGGGAGCCTCGCGCTCGGGTACGACCATGCTGGCCCGGATGTTGGGGGCGCACAGCCAGATCCTGACCTTCAACGAACTGCATTTCTTCGGCTCGCTCTGGGATCCGCACGACGACAGCCGGAAGCTATCCGCGCGCGACCTGGCCGAACTCGCCGCCATCCTGCTGGCCCGCCAGACCAACGGGCTGTGGGGAGGGAGTCCCACCGATGTCGAGCGTGCCTGGGGACGACGCCTCGTCAGCCAGCTTCCAGACCGGGACTGCACGCCCGCCGCCCTGTTCGCCGCGACCCTGCGACGACTCGCCGAGGATGCCAGTCGAACCTATGCGTGCGAGCAAACGCCGCGCAACATCTTCTACGCGAGACGGCTGCTGGAGCTCTATCCCAACGCCAGGATCGTCCACATCGTCCGCGATCCGCGCGCCGTGCTGGCCTCGCAGAAGAACCGCTGGCGGCTCAGACAACTGGGCGCGCATCACCTGCCGATGTCCGAGATGCTGCGCAATCGGGTGAATTACCATCCGCTGACCATGGGCAAGCTCTGGGCCAGGGCCACGGAGGAGGCGCTGCGGCTGGACGGCCATCCCCGCTTCACGATCCTGCGCTTCGAGGATCTGGCCGCGAATGCCGAGGAGGGCGCGCGTCATCTGTGCCGTTTCCTCGGACTGAAATACGAGAGCGGGATGCTTGAGATTCCGCGCTGGGGATCCTCGAACCTGACCCACGACAGCGGCCACAAGGGGGTCGCCCCGGAGGCCGTGGGCCAGTGGCGCGAGCATCTGTCGCGCGGCGAGATCCGGCTGTGCGAGCGGATCAATCAGCTCTTGATGCAGCGCTTCAACTACCCGCTTGAGCACGGCGGCGACCAGGACGGACTCTCGACCCTGACCAGCCTGATCTCCTATCCGCTGCATGTGGCGGGCGTGGTGGCGCTGAATCCGGTGCGTGCCTGGATTCAGTTGCGCGCCATGGTTCGCGCCAAGGCGGTAGGGCATCGGGCGCAAGGCGCGGAGAGTTGAATCCCATGCGTGAGCAAATATGGATCGCGGGTGGGACTGGATACATCGGCTCGCACAGGATCAAGGATCCGATGACCCAGGGTTACGGGATCCTGGCTCTGGATGATCCGTCCAAGGGCCGCGTCGATGCCGTGCCGGCGTCGACTCGCGCGGGAATCCTCGAACATCCGGTTACGCACGATCGGCTGACGGCACTCTTGGACGACTACAAAAGGCCCTTCGCGGACAGAATCACCAGGGAAGCCGCCACGGAAATCCGCAAGGGATCCAGTAGCGCCGTGCGTTCCGCGAGCAACACCTCGATCGCGTAGAACATGATGACGCACTGCAATACCAGCATGACCAAGTGGCTCGACAAATAACCGGACAGCGCCGGCAGGAACATCGCCATGATGAGAATCAAGACGTCAAGCGTGCTGGTCTTGAACCTCCCCGTTGCGTATCTCATCCAAACGCCGGTGATGATCCCGATGACGACGAAGAGGAAAAAGACGGCGGTTGAGTCGACGATGGCCTCAAGGCCGGATCTCGACAAGAGCAGCACGGCGACAACCGCCATGTAGGTCGCCAGGCGCTCCATCCAATAGGCAAGATTCGAGCGCATCGCGATGGCCATGGCCTGAATCGCTAGCAGTCCGATCGCCAGCCAGCCGATATCCAAGCCGACCCCGGTGGAGAGGATGGCGCCCAGAACCAGGATCGTGGGCACGGCCACGCGCAGGACGAGATAAGGCAGCCAGCCAATCGCCCTGGCGATGGCGTCGGCCCCCTCGTGGATGATCCGTTCCGCTCTCGCGGAATTCGGAAGCCCAAGTGCGATGGACTCCCGCATGGTTCGCGCTGGATAGGCGCCCTTCCCCTCAAGCGCTGGCCGATCGTTCATCCAGTGACGCCCATTGTCCGGCGAGGAAAGGGAATCACGCGAGGACAGCCTCCGAACCGTCCACAAGAGCAGGCCGGAAATCAGAATGTAGGCCGTCAAGACCGCGTAGTCCGCGCTGAAGCGCATCATATAGGCGGTGAAGACCATCAGGGCCTGCACCAGATAGATGAAAATAACGGCTTGATATTGCGTCCAACCGATGTCCAGCAGTTGATGATGCAGATGTAAACGATCCGGCGAGAAGGGCGATCGGCCCGCGGCAATGCGCCGAATGATCACCAGGGTCGTATCCAGTATCGGCATTCCCAGAATGAGCAACGGTATCAGCTTGCCCACGGCCGAATCCAGGCGCTGCGTCACGATCACCGTGAGCACGGCCGTGCCGAAGCCGAGGAACTGGCTGCCCGTGTCCCCCATGAAGATTAACGCCGGATTGCTATTGAAGCGCAAGAACCCGAAGGTCGCGCCGATCATGGCCAATGCAATGGCCAGCGCGGTCGGATCTCCGCCCTGGTAGGCCAGCAGGGCTAAACAGCCAATGGCCAGGAGGCTGATCCCGCCGGCGAGCCCGTCGAGTCCATCGGAAAGATTCACCGCGTTGGTGATCGCGACGAGCAGGAAGGCCGTGAGCGGCACGGCGAGGAATGGCGAGAGCCTTTGGCCGTCGAGGAACGGAAGCACCTCGATGACGATTCCGCCACCGAGCGTGACGATCAGGGCCGCGGAGATCTGACCCAGAAATTTGAGTCGATAATCCAGATCGAAGCGATCGTCAAGGACACCGAAAACGAACAATAAAAGGGACGCCGACACAAAGGCCAACAGATCCTGACGCCATGGAACCAGGAAAAGGATCGGCACGATGGCGCCAATGACGATGGCGATCCCACCGACCCTCGGAATCGGATGCAGATGGATCTTGCGACCGCCAGGCTTATCCGTCAGGCCCAGTAAACTCGCGAACCTCGCCAGTGGTGGCACCAGGACCATGGAAATGAAGAGCGACAGCAATAGTACATAAACGGCTTGCATTTCAGGCGTATCGCTGCTGATTCCTTGATCCGTCAGGCGGCCTTGACCGTTTCGGCGCGCCCAGCCATGGGGAAGCCGGAGTGATTTCCAGGAAACCTTGTCCCTCGATCCGCCCCGTCATGGACAGAACCGGCAGGATTTCGCAGGATGGACAGAATTGATAAAGCTCTGTTTTTAAAATTGTAAATCTTGAATAATCCTGTGAATCCTGTCCAATTCCGGAGCCTTCGGTCGGGTACAGACTTCCCCGGAAATCACCTAAGCGTACAAGGCAAGCGATACGCACCCTTGTCGCTCAGAGCCGACCGAGGGTTTCCCTCGCCTCTTCCTGGCCTGGAAAGGCGACATTCGGCTCCAGCGCCTTGCGCAGTGCCGTCCGCGCCTCGTCCAGCCGCCCCATGCCGGCGTGGATCATGCCGAGGTGATAGCGCATCTCCGGGGGGATCGGTTCGACCATGGCGGCGGCCTTCTCGATGGTCGCGAGCGCGTTCGCCAGATCGCCATTCCTGAATCGCACCCAGGCCAGTGTATCGAGCAGAACCCATTGATCGGATCCCGCGAACCCCTGGGTCAACTCAAGCGCCCGCGCCAGACTGGCGGGATCCTGCCGCCGGTGATTCACGAGCAGCATCGCCAGATTGTTGATGACCGCCTCCGCGGTTGGATTGGTCTTGAGCACCTCTTCATAGGCGTCGATCGCCTCGTCCACTCGCCCCGAGTCCTGCAAGACGATTCCAAGTCGGAACACCAGATAGGGATTCCTGTCGGTGGCCGTCAGGCCGGCGAGGAGGCTGGAGATAGCCTCGGGCGAATCGCCCGTTTGAATCTGGAGATCGGCCAGGCGCGAATAGGCGCTCGGCGACTTGGGATAGAGCGTGATCACCTGCTGGAACTGCTCGCGCGCCTTGTCGAAGCGCCCCGCGGCCGCATGGATCTCGCCCATGAGATTGAGCGCCACGGCATTCGCCGGTTGCTTGTCGAGGAGTTGCCTGACGCGGATCTCGGCCTTGTCGGGCTGATTGAGCGTCATGTGGCTGCGCGCCAGCGCCAGCAAGGGCTCCACCGCATCCGCGCGCTTCTCCAGGGCGGTCTCGAAGTCCGCGATACCCTCTTCCGTCTTGCCCTGCCGCTGCCGCAGTAACCCACGCAGGTAATAGCCCAGCGGATGCTCGGGACGCGCCTCCAGGATGGCCGCCGCCGTCTTTTCCATCGCGCCCCAGTCTTGCTGACTGAGCTGAATACGGGCGATCGCGCTCTGCACGAGCGCGTTGTCCGGTGACTGTTCGAGAAAGCGATCCAGGATCGCCGTGGCCCCGATCATGTCGCCGCTGTTCACCTTGAGCTGCGCCAGTTCCAGAAAAGCCGCCGGATCGGTCGGCGCCGACTCGATCGCCTTCTCCAGGGCATCCTGAGCGAGCGGCGTTTCCTCGCGCATTTCGTGCGCCTTGGCCAGGAGACGCAGCGCGCGGGTCGAATCGGGTTCGCTCTGAATCACGTCGCGCAGATCCGCGATCGCCTGAGCCGCGTCCTTGCGTTCCAGGGCAAGCGCGGCGCGCAGCGTCAGGGCGTCGGCGTTACGCGGATCCTTGTCCAGAACCTCCGCCACCAGGATCGCGGTTTCGTCCTTACGCTGATCGGCGAAATAGAGCGCCGCCAATTGATTGCGCGCCCTGAGGCCCTGAGGACCAAGCTCATCGCGGGTCATGATCTCGCGGTAGGCCGCCTCGGAGTCGCTCGCCCGATTCGCCACCCGCAAGACCTCCGCCAGCGCGAACCGCAGCGCGTACTCGTCCGGGGTTTCGGCGACATAGGTTTCCAGGAGCGCGACGGCGGCCTCGACGCCACGCTGCTGACCCGTCCACTCGACCAGCAACAGCTTGGCCTGGACCTTGTCGGGATTGTCCGCGACGGCCTTGCGTAGCACGGACTCCGCCGCCGCCGTGTCGCCGGTCTGCTTGAGAAAGGCGACGAGACGCGCGACGTGAACCAGTTGACCGGGCTCGATCTCGATCATCCGCTGGAGCTGCTCCCGCGCCGCGGCCGGATCGCCCGCCTCCTGATGCAGAGCGGCGAGCGACAGACGCAGTTGGAGATCGTCCGGATGCGCCGCGATCGCTTGTTGCAACAGCCGCATGGATTCCGCCCCGTTTTTTTGCGCGCGCCGAATCTCGGCGAGCAACAGAAGGGCGTTGCGATGATTCGGATCCTTGGCCAAGGCGCTCGTGGCATCCTTGGTCGCGCCATCGAGGTCATCCTTCCGCGCCCGGACGGCCCCACGCAACGCCAGGGCATCCGGGTTGTCGGAAAGGATCGCCAGGACCGCCTCCGCGTCGGCCAGCGCCTCGTCGGACTGGTTCGCGTCGAACAGAAGCTGTCCGCGCTTGAGCCTGGCCTGCGTATGGCCCGGATCGAGCTCGATCGTCTTGGCGTAGCCGCCATAGGCGGCGGACCATTCCTGCTTGGCGGCATCGATCTCGGCCAACTGGAACCAGGCCGGCGCGTCCTTCGGATCGATCTGCAACACGTTCTTGAACTCAAGCCTGGCCCTGGCCTGGTCGCCCTGCGCGAGTAGCTCCATGCCGCGATCGAAGTAAGCCTGTTTACGATCCTCGGCGCCGCAGCCCGCGAGCGAGGCCAATAGGGGAAGAGTCACGAAAAGCGCGAGAAGCCGACTCATGGCGTCCATTTATCTCCTTAGGAATCAGTTTTCGGCCGGGATATTTCCGGATCCGCCCGGCGTTCCGGCGGACATTGGGGCTGGATGATAGCCGGTAACTCGCGGCCTTGGATACCGAGGTCGGGATAGCCGGACGATCGGAAGGCGATCGGGTCCGTGATTCCTTCATTGGATCGCGATTAGCAGCATGCTCCGTGGCCGCCGCCGCCACTGGGCTTGAGGCCGGCTAACGCGGAACCCGCCACCACCCAACCCGCTTGGCGAGACGCAGAGACATTTTTCCAACCGGCTCACGGTTTTTAGTTTATTGAACACTGCTCAGATTAATCCGGCCCATCTATACTTCAGTCTCGTCCAAAGCCCCATCACACACGCATCGAGGTGTCTCATGGCCAGTCTGTTCCAACGCATCAGTGACGTCATCGCCGCCAACCTCAACGATCTGGTGGACCGGGTCGAGGATCCGGAGCGACTGATCAAGCAGCTCATCCGGGAGATGGAGGAGAACGTCAACAGCGCCCGCGAGGGCGTGATCGACGCCCTCGCCAGCGAGAAGCAACTCTCGAAGGAGCTGGGTCATCAGCAGCGTCAGGCCCAGGAGTGGCACGAGCGCGCCCGCCTGGCACTGGAGTCGGGTAACGAGGCGCTGGCGCGCGAGGCGCTGATGCGCAAGAAGGAGCACGACGGCATCGCCACCAATCTGCAATCCTCCTGCGAGTCGGCACGGCGCACCGGCGAACGTCTCAAGTCCCAGTTGCGGGCGCTGGAGATGAAGCTGGAGGAGGCGCGGCTGAAGAAGGGCAGTCTGGTAGCGCGGCAGCGGGCCGCCCAGGCACGCGATCGGATGGGACAGGTGACCGACCGCTTCCAGACGGGTCTGGATCTCAACCATTCGTTCGACCGCATGTCCGGCAAGGTCGACGAGCTGGAGGCGCGGATGGAGGCGCGCGACGAGGTCTATGGCGAGTACAGCGAGCTTGAGCGCGAATTCCTCAAGATGGAGGTCAACTCCGAGGTCGAATCCGAGCTGGCGAGTCTCAAGCGGAGTCTCGATAAGGGTTGATCGGGTCACCGGAGTGAGTCGCGCTGGGATCGCCGGGTGAAACCAGGACCCCAGTGATACCGCCCGTTTCGATTCCAGCCGTCGTGGCGTTACAGAGGAAACTTAAGGATGGAATGGACCCTGCTGTTGACGCTTGGAGGGGCCTGGCTGATCTCTCCGGTCATCCTCCTGATCGCCCTGCTCGGCGCCCGGAGCCAGCTCGCCCAGGCCCGTCAGCGACTCGCCGCCTGGCGACCGGGCCAATCCAACCCGGCTGGACCCGGCCCCTTTGTCTCGTCCGGCGGCTCGGGCGAGCGTTTCGCCCCGGTCGATCTGGACGGACTGCTGCTGTTACGCCAGGAGTTCGAGCGACTGCGCGCCGCGGGCGAACTGTCCGAGGCGCGCGCCCAGACCCTGACGGCGGCCTTGGATCAGCGCCTGCTCCGGCATCTGTCCGCCAGCGGCGTCGCGCCGGAGACCGACGAATGGCGGCGTCGGCGCGCCGAAGCTTGGCAACTCTTGACGCGGTCGATGGACAGCCCGCCGGGTCCGCCGCCCTGGATCCAGCCGGCCGCCGCGACCGCGCCGACGCCGATCGACCTCTCCCGCGCCGATCTGGAATCCGCGAACCCGCCGGAGATCGACGATGATGCGGACCTGATCTTGGACCCGCTGGCCTTCGAACCAGCGTATTCGACCCCCATGGCGCCGAA
>NZ_NRRG01000079.1 GCF_016583575.1 Thiocystis violacea | reverse complement strand
TCCGCTACCTCGGTTGACGATGTGTTTCACGACATCGCTCATTGTGCCCACCTTGGGCGCGTGGGAGGAGCGGGGCGGACCATTCCATTAAGTCTGTAACTTGCTGATTTGTATAGAACACGAATCAGTTCGTGTTGTTTATATTTCAGCTACTTACGGAGATGTGTGTAATCTGATGCCCCTAACCCCCGTCGCACGACAAATTAAGTCGAAAACCTTGGACCAAGTCGCGTTTTGGGATTCGTGACACGGAAAGTCGGGTGGCGGCTGGGCTAGGGTAGGCGCCTCGATGGATTAGTCATGGTTGAAATGGGGGATCGCGTGTCCGGAATTCTGAATACCTTGATGCATACCGTTACCCGCGCCCGCTGGCATGGCTTCATGGGGCGTTGTCGCCGCCTGGAGCAGGCCCAGCGGAGCCTGCTGGCCGAACGGCTCGCGCGCCATGCCGCCACGGCCTTCGGCAAGGAGCATGGCTTCGAGCGGATCCAGTCAGCCGCCGACTACGCGCGCGCGGTGCCCGTTTCGAGCTGGGAGACGGTCGACCCCTACATCGACCGGATCATCGCGGGCGAGACCAATGTGCTGACCGCCGGTTCGCTGCCGCGCATGTTCAACAAGACCAGCGGCACCACCGGCAAGCCGAAGCTCATTCCCGTGACGCCGGAGTCGAACCAGGGCAATGCGCTGACCCAGAAAATCTGGGGCTTCGCCGCCCTGACACGTCATCCGGGCTTTCTGTCGGGCAAGGTGTTTCCGGTGGTCAACAAGGCGGTCGAGGGACGCACGCCAGGCACCAACATTCCCTATGGCGCGGTCTCCGGGCTGATGGTCCGCGACGCGCACCCGCTGGCGCGCTCGCGCTACGCCTATCCCTACGACGTCGTCGAGATCGAGGACTTCAGCGCGCGCCGCTATGCCCTGATGCGCTGCGCCGTGCCCCAGCCGGTTTCCTTTATTCCGGGATCCAATCCCAATGCGCTGCTCAAGCTCTTCGAGAGCGCGGATGCCTTCAAGGCCGACCTCTTTCGCGACATCCACGACGGCACCCTGTCGGAGAACTACGAGATCCCGGCGTCCATCCGCGCCGCTCTAACCCGTCGCTTCAAGCCCGATCCTCGGCGCGCGACCGACCTGGAGCGTCTGGCCGGGCAGAGCGGCCGTCTGAGCCCGCGCGAGTATTGGCCCAACCTCAAGCTCATCGGCTGCTGGAAGGGCGGCACCGTCGGTCAGTTCGCCAATCACCTCTACGACTGGTGCTCGCCGGAACTGGCGCTGCGCGACACCGGCTACATGGCGAGCGAGGCGCACATCACCATTCCGATCAGCGACGACGGCAACAGCGGTTTGCTGACCATCCACACCAACTTCTTCGAGTTCATCCCCGAGGAGGAATTCGGGCGTCCGGACGCGCGCGTGCTCATGGCCCACGAGCTGGAGCCGGGTGTGCCCTACCAGATCCTACTGACCACGCCGGGCGGGCTCTACCGCTATTCGATCAATGACGTGGTCGAGGTGACGGGCTTCCATGCCGGCGCGCCGCTGGTCAGCTTCCTGCGCAAGGGTCGCGATGTCATGAACCTTCAGGGCGAGAAGGTCAGCGCCAACCAGATCCTGAACTCGGTGCAGGCGGCCTGTGGCGAGACCGGCGTGACGCCGATGCATTTCATGGTGGTGGGCGAGGCCGCGACCTCGCGCTATCACCTCTACATCGAGCCGGTCGGCGCGGATCCGGGCCAGGCGGTCATGCGTCGTCTGCTCGCCAGTTTCAACGCGCATCTGTGCCACACCAATCATGTCTTCAAGCGCTATCTCGACCTGGACATGCTCAAGCCCACGGCGCTTTCGCTGATGCCGTCGGGATGGCTCAACGAGATCGTGGACACGCAGGTCGGGGCCGGCATGCGCGATACCCAGTTCAAGCCATCGATCCTGGGACAGGAGGTGCCTTGCGGGGAGCGGGTCGTCTATTGCATCGACACCCTTGAGGGCGCGGCGGCATGAATGCCGGGGCCGATCCCTTCGGGCCTCCCGGCGGGAGGCCGGCGGACGGCGAGCCGGCCGCCTCGGAGGCGGCCATTCGCGCCCATGGCGGACGTCCGATCTGGCTCACCACCTCGGATGGGCTGCGGCTGCGCGCGGCGCGCTTCCCGGCCCTGGTCGGGGATGACCGGGAGGCCGCCCCGGTGCTCTTTCTCAATGGGCGTGCCGACTTTATCGAAAAGAACCTGGAGGGCCTGGCCGAGCTGCGTCGCCGGGGGCATGCGGTCTGGACGTTGGATTGGCGCGGCCAGGGGCGCTCGGCGCGCCTGCTGGCCGATCCGCTCCGAGGTCACGCGCTCGACTTCGGGATCTTCGTGGAGGATCTCGAACGCTTCGTCGATCACTTTATCCGGCCGGAGATCGGCGAGCGTCGTCTGCTCCTGTTCGCGCACTCCATGGGTGGCAATATCGGGCTGCGTTTCCTGCGCGGGCGTCAGTCGCTCTTCGAGCGGGCGGTCCTGGTCGCGCCCATGATCGGGCTGCGAACCCGCGTTCCCTCGCGCACCCTGCTGCGGGTCTTGCCCTGGGCCGCCTGTCGGGTTCTGGGCCGCGCCGAGCAGTACGCGCTCGGACAGGATCCCGCCGGACCCCAGGCGCGCGGCTTCGAGGGCAATCGTCTGACCTCCTGCCCGATCCGTTTCCAGCGCACGCTGAATTGGCTCAACCATGATCCCTCGCTCTGGGTCGGGGGAACCACCTGGAGCTGGGTGCGGGCGGCCCTGGCGACCACGGCGATCACCGCCGAGGTCGCCTTCGCCGAACGTATCGAGGTGCCGATACTGGTGATCGCCGCCGGAGCGGAGCGGATCGTCGACAACCGGGCGATGGCCCGGCTGGTCGAGCGTCTGCCCAAGGGCCGGCTGGCGATCATCCCCGACGCGCGTCATGAACTGCTGCTCGAATCCGATGGCCTGCGCCAGACGGTCTGGCGCGAGATCGATGACTTCCTGGGGCGCGCCGGGCAACCCCGGACCCCGTCGAGGGATGCGTCGCTGGAGCTGGCCGCCTCATGAAGCCTGATCCAACCTCAGACAAACCGATCGAGACCCGCCCGCTCACCGACCCGGAGCGCGCCGCTACCCTGACCTGGCTGGAATTTCTGGAGATCTTCGAGGGCGTACCGCGCGCGGATCTCGAAATCCTGCTTGAGGACATCAGCGAGTGGCGGCTCAATCGCGGGCAGTTTCTGATGGAGGGCGGGATCCAGAGCGGCGTCTTTCTGCTGCGTTCCGGCGCGGCGCTCACCAGCGTCGCCGGCGCGCACGGCGAGACCCTCGACATGATGCCGCTGGAGCCGGGCGACATCGTCGGCGGACTCGCGGCGCTCACGCGCATGCCCTTCGCGCTCGACGTGCAGGCGACGCGCGAAACCCTGGTGCTGCGCATCGACGAGGCGGTGTTCCTGCGCTTCATGTCCGCGTCCCATCAGGGGGCCTTGCAGGTCATGCGCTATATCAGCCGCTGGCTGATGCGCAGCATGCGTCCACCCCGTCGTCCGCGCACCGGTCAGAACATCGCGCTGGTCGCCGTCGCCGAGGGGATCGACCTGGACGCGCTGGGACGGGGACTGGCCGAGTATCTGGCGACCCAACCCCTGGCGGTCGAACTCATCACCCCGTCCACGGCCCCCGCCAGCGCGGAGGTCGTGTGCGCGATCGAGGCCGTGAACGATGTCGTCATCATGACGACCGCGCCCGAGGATCCCGAGTGGACGAACCGGGCGATCGCCAACGCCGACCGCGTCCTGCTGGTCGACGCGGCCGGTCAGCCGTCGCGAGCCGAGCCGAATTTCGCCAGCATTCGCGGCTCCGCCGGACATCCCTCGATCGATCTGGTGACCATCCAGGCCGCGGACGCGGCCTATCCGGGCCTGAGCGAGCGCTGGAAGGGTCGCCAGGATCTCGAGGAGCGGATGAATATCCGCCAGGGCGATCGCGCCGATCTGGAGTTTCTCGCGCGCATGCTGGTCGGGCGCGCGGTCGGCCTGGTGCTCGCCGGTGGCGGCGCGCGCGGCTATATCCACCTCGGCGTGGTGCGTGCCCTGCGCGAGGCCGGCATCCCGATCGACATGGTCGCCGGTACCAGCATGGGCGGCATCATCGGGGCCACGGTCGCCTACGGCTGGCCACACGAGGCCATCGCCGAGGCGCTTGCCGGGGTGTTCTCCCGCAACAGTCCGGTGGGCGACTACACGCTTCCGGTCATCTCGCTGGTGCGCGGGCATCGGGTCAGCCAGCGGCTGCGCCAAACCTTCGGCGATCTGCGTCTGGAGCAGGTGTGGCGACCCTACTGGTGCGTCTCGACCAACCTCAGCCAGGGCCGTCCCTTCATTCATGAGGACGGCCCGGCCTGGCGCGCCCTGCGCGCCACCTCCGCGCTTCCCGGCATCCTGCCGCCGGTGGTGATCGATGGCTCGGTGCTGGTGGACGGCGCCATTCTCAACAACTTCCCGGTGGACATCATGCGTCGTCGCGGGCGTGGCCTGGTGATCGGCGCGAACATCAAGGCGGACAACAAGTTTCTGTCCACGCTCGATGACATCACCGCGCTCGGCGCCTGGAGCCGCTTCCGGCGCTCGCGCGGCCAACCGGTGAACATCTTCAGCATCATGAGCCGCACCGCCACCATCAGCAGCCTTCAGCAGACCCAGTATTGCCGCGGACTCGCGGATTTGCTGATCGAGCCCCCGGCCGACGATGTGGGTCTGTTCGACTGGAAGGCGCTCGACCGGCTCGCCGAGCGGTCCTATCGCCACACGGCGGATCGGCTGGAGCAGGGCGCCATCACTTACGAGACGCTGGTCGAGCGGTGCTGGTCCTGAGCGGGGCCTGACGCCTCCTCGCGATCATTCCAAAAGGTCATCAATCCATACCCTCATCCCATCACGCCACACGAAAGGAAGATCCCGGAATGTCAGCGATCAATGCGTCATCGGCCCAGGAATGCTGGGATCGTCTGCTGGAAGCCCGTCATCTCAACGGCGAGGACATCGCCGCGCTGGAGCAATGGCAGCGCGAGGCCGGGCTGGTGTTCGGCGAGCAACCCTGTGCCCGCACCCTGCGTCCGCTCCTGTTGGAACCGGAGCAACTGGAGCGCGACCAGGCGATGGCGCGGGCCGTGGTGACCGCGCTGGTGCACGCCAGCCAGTACCTGGAGCGCGATCCGGTCCTGGCCCGGCGCTATCTCGGCGACTGGGTGGACCAGTTCGGCGATCTGCTCACCCTGGACCCAGGCTATCCCCAGCGCGCCGTGCTCGCCCGACTGGATGTGTTGCCGACCCAGGACGGGCCGAAGGTCATCGAATTCAATCCCACTCCCGGCGGCATCCTGCAGGGAGATCAATTGACCGAGCTGTTCCAGCGACTCGCCGACCAGATCGGTTTCGACCGGGAGTGGCGCATCCGTCCGCTGCTGGTGTTTCCGCCGGTGCGCGAGAGTCTGGTCAACACCTATCGCGCCTGGGGTGGCCAGGGCGATCCCTTGCTGGTGTTCGCCGTGCCGCGTGAATTGAAGGATCTCGTCGACCCGATCCAGGCCACCATCGACGCCCTGGCGCAAAGCGGGTTGAGCGCGCGGATCGCCGATCCCGGCGAGTTGGAATTCACCGATGGCGCGCTGCGTCATCGGGGCGAGCCGGTGGGGGTGCTGGTCCGGGTCTTCCTGCCGAAAATGATCCAGATGATTCCCGGACTGGGCGAACGCCTGCAAGGGATCTACGCGGCGGTGCGCGCCGGGGCGGTCTGCCTGGTCACCGCCTTCCGCAATACCCTGCTTGGCCACAAGGCGCTCTTCGCCCTGATCAGCGATCCCGAGATCGATCTGGGATTGCCCGAGGAGGTCGCTGAACTGGTCCGCGCGCATGTTCCCTGGACTCGTCTGCTCATCGACGGATCAAGCCGCGATCCCGCCGGCCAGCCGATCGATCTGTTGCCCTGGGCCATCGCCCAGCGCCAGCAACTGGTGTGCAAGCCGGTCTCCGGTTATGGCGGCTCGGACGTCGTACTGGGCTGGACCCTGGAAGAGACGGCCTGGCGCGAGCATCTGGAGAAAGCCGCGCGGCGCGGCGGCTCGCTCTTGCAACAACGCGTCACACTGGTTCCGCGAACCTATCCCAGCCTGGCGGAGGGCCTGCCCAGCGCCGAGCTGTACGCCGATCAGAATATTTACATCGCCGATGGAGAGCTGGTCGGTTACCTGACACGTTTGGCCACGACACCCATCACCAATGTCTCCCAGGGCGCCAGCATCGTTCCCTGTTTCCTGGTAACCCGGCGGGGGTAGCGGCCAGCGCCGCCCGAGGCATCCCCTTTCATGCCGGTCGACCCTTGGGGCGCGAGTCCTAAGGCGATTTCCGGGAACCTCCGTACCCGAACGAAAACTCCGGAATGGGACAGGATTAACAGGATTTTTCAAGATTTACAGAATTAAAAACAAAGCTTTATAAATCCTGTCAATCCTGCGAAATCCTGTTGATCCTGTCTATGACCAGGCGGGTCGCAGGTACAAGGTTTCCCGGAAATTATCTAAGGTAACGCCTTCCGTCTCCCTCACCCGAGAACCCCATGAGCATCAAAACCTCACATGTCCTCAGGATTTTGCGCGAGCGCTTCCACGCCTTTCCAGGCATTTCCGAGCGCGCCCTACTGGAATCGCTGCAGATCTTCCGCCTCTTCGAACTGCGCGAGGGGGAGAGCCTGCGACTCACCGGTGGCGAGCTTCCCGATCGGCTCTACGTGGCCGTTGGTCGGGTGGCGATCACCGATGCCGCCGGACATCGTCAGGAAGTGGCGGCGATTGAACGGGGCTACTTCGTGTTGCCGCCCCTTCCCACGGCGGTCACCCTGGAGGCCCTGGAGGACTCCCATCTCTGCCATCTCGACATCGCGCTGGCCGATTACCTGCTCACCTTCGAGGAGGTGGCGGAGAGTCTTGTCGAGCCCGGTTCCAAGCACGGTGACTACCTCCGGCTGGTGCGTGACAGCGACCCCTTCCAGCGTATCCCCCTGGAGAATGCCGAACGTGCCCTGGCCTGCCTGAGTGAACGTCCGGTCCGGGCGGGAGAAGAGGTCGTCCGGATGGGCCAGGAGACGGACGCCTTCTTCGTCGTCGTGGCCGGGCGCGCCGAGTTGTGGCGGATCGACGACGAGGAGGGGATCCCGATGAAGGCCGCCGAACTGGAGCGTGGCGCGGCCTTCGGCGAGGAGAGCCTGCTCACGGGCAAGATCAGCTCGGTGACGGTGCGCATGCTGGAGGATGGCGTCCTGCTCCGGTTGGCCCGCGACGACTTCTCGCGGCTCCTAGCCCGGCCGCTGGTGCGCGAGGTGGATGCGCCGGTGGCCAAGGCCATGATCGAGAACCACTATGTGGCCCTCGACGTGCGCCTGGAAGAGGAATTCGATGAGGGGCACATCCCCGGCGCCGTGCTCATCCCACTTTCGCAACTGCGCAAGCGAGCCGGCGAACTCGACCCGGCCAGACGCTATGTCGCTTATTGCCGCAGCGGTCGGCGCAGCTCGGTGGCCGCCTTCCAATTGAGCCAGGACGGCTACGACGTGGTCAGCATGGCCGGCGGCGTCCTGGCCTGGAGCGATCCGTTGACCGAGCCGGTGGACTGAGCCACTGGTGACATCTCGGGTTCGGTGACTCGACCCTGATGCTACGGCGACTGGGTTCTAAACCAATGCCCTGTCCGCGCCTTTGGCCGAGCGGCGGATGATCTAAAACGGTATGATTTTAGCCGTCCTCCGCGCCCTGCGATCCCCCGGTTTCGAGGCACGGGGCCAGCCGAGTCATCACGGCCGAATGGGATCGAGCGGTGGCTCGATGGTTTCGCCAACGCTTCAATCATTGATACCAGGAATGACGACGCATGAGCATTTTGTCGAGCAAAGACTCCGGTGTACTGGTCGTGACGCCGGGCACCCGGCTGGATAGCCAGACCTCGCCCGAGGCCGATCGGATGATCGTCGAGGCGATCGCCCGGGGCGAGACGCGCGTCCTGGTGGATTTCGCCAAGACCGATTACATCTCCAGCGCCGGGTTGCGGGTGTTGCTGAAGGCGACCAAGCAGCTCAAACAGATGGGCGGCGCCTTCGGCTTGTGCAACGCCAGCGAGCAGATCCGCGAGGTTCTTCAGATCAGCGGCTTCGCGACCATCATCGCCTCTTATGCCAGTCTCGACGAGGGGCTTCGAGCCCTGCGCGCCTGATGTCCTCGCCTCGCCTGCGGCTCGACTTCGTCAACCGTTCGGATGACCTCGACGCGGCGCTCGACCGGCTTGAGAGCTTCATGGAGTCCGAGCACGCCGGCCCGAAACTGACTCATGCCGCGCGCCTGGTGCTTGAGGAACTGCTCACCAATACCCTCAAGTACGGCTATGACGACAGCGACGCGCATCCTCTGCGCGTCGACTTCGGGCTCGGTCCGCCGGCGACCCTGCGGATCGAGGATGACGGTCACCCCTTCGATCCGACCGCGCGGGCACCGGCGCCGGTACTGGACGCCGCCGTCGAGGATCGCCCGATCGGCGGTCTTGGTCTGCATCTGGTGCGATCGCTGACGGCCTCGCTGCGCTATGCGCGACATGACGGCCTCAACCGGCTCGATGTCGTATTCCTGGAATAAGCGACGAGAATCCGACGCCGATCACTCTGGATGCGCTGTCGCTCCTGTACGCTCGCCTCCAGCCTCTCCCGCCCCGGAATCCCGTCATGACAAGCGCGCCGAGCCGTGGCCAATCGGCCAATCTCTTCAAAAACTATAACCGTCTGATCGGCGTTGCCTACAGCCTGCTCATCCTCGCCTTGACGCTGTTCTTCGGGTATCTGCTGGACCGCAAGCTGCACGAGGAGATTGATCTGATCCGAGGCCATGTGGTCCGGCATGGCCAATTCTTCGAATTCGTGCTGCGCTCCTCGGCCGACCAGCTCGAAACCTTCCGGATGTCGACGGGCTCCTCTCCACAAGAACAGACACCAGCGTCTGGCTCGACGCTGTTCGCGCAACCCCCCGGCGCCTGGTTGCGCGAGGACGCCGACCTCGGCCTGTTTCATCTCGACGCGCTCCCGGATCGCGACGCGGGCGGCAATCTGGTGGGCGAGGGCCGTCTGCAAGCGCGCTCCCCGGAGTTCTATGCCGATCTGGGCACGGCGCTGCGCCTCAACAGCGAGTGGAGTTCGCTGGTGTTCAACCTGCCGAATGCCGTCCAGGCCCGGTTCGTGTCCATCCACCGCTTTCATGCGGTGCTGCCTTGGGAACGGTCCGCAGATCTTCCCTTCGACCCCGCGGTTTACGACAGCCCCGTCTGGACCCTGGGCCTGCCGGAGAACAACCCCGACCACGAAAAATACTGGGCGCCGGTCTACTTCGCCGGCCTGGATCGCGGACTCGTCGCCCCCGTCGCCGCGCCCCTGTATAGCGGTCGGCGTTTCGTCGGCGTGCTCTCGATCGACACCAGTATCGATTACCTCAACCGTCTCAACGCGGACTTCAATTATCCACTGGGTTTCACCCTGCTGGTCGATCAGCGACAACAGGTGCTGACCCACCCGGACCTGTACGCCAAACCGCTGGAGGTCAATGCGACCCCGGCCCTGGCGAGCGCCCTGCCGCTGGCGCTGCTCGGCGAGATCGACCGCTTGCGCCAACTGCCCTCGGGACAACCCACGACCATCAATGGCTATCTGGTGATCCGCCATGCCCTGATCAGCGCCCCCTGGTCGTTGTTCTATGTGGCGCCACTGTCCGACCTCTGGCTGGAACTCGCCTCCGACATGGGCGCGCCCATGGTCGGCGTCCTGCTGGGACTGGCCCTGTTGATGGCCTTGACCTATGTCCTGACCTCGCGAGAATTCGTCGGCCCGGCCGCCAAGCTGGTCGCGCATATCGCCGCCGAGTCCAATTTCCAGCCCGCCACCATCCCGATCGTGCCCAGCGGCTGGCGACCCTGGTTCGAGACCATCACGCGCGCCTTTCGCGAGTCGATGCAACTGGTCGCCCTGCGCCAGGAACTGGATATCGCGGCGAACATGCAGCAGTCCATCCTGCCCCGGCGCTGGCCCGAGCATCCAGGCTACGTCCTCTGGGGAACCATGCGTTCGGCCAGGGAGGTCGGCGGCGATTTTTACGACCATTTCGAGGTGGCGGACCGCCTGCGCGGCCTGGTGGTGGCCGATGTGAGCGGCAAGGGGATTTCGGCCGGACTCTTCGGCATGGTCTCCAAGACCCTGCTGCGCTCGGCGGCCACCTCGGGGGATCTGGCGATCGGCGAGATGATCGCCAAGGTCAACGACAGTCTCGCCGAGGATAACGAGAGCTGCATGTTCGTGACCCTCTTCTATGCACGGTTCGACCCGGAGACGGGAGGTCTGGACTTCGTCAACGCGGGACATCCATCGCCCCTGCTGATTCATGCCGATGGCCAGGTGGCTGAACTGGCGCTCACCTGGGGAATGGCCCTGGGTGCGATGGACGGGCTCGACTATGCCGCTTCGTCGGTTCAGTTGCGCCCCGGCGATACGCTGTTGATGTTCAGCGATGGCGTCACCGAGGCCATGAACGACGCCTACGAGGAATTTGGGACCAAACGCTTGTCCGCGCTCTTCGTCGACCAGCCGCCGCCGGATCCACGCGCGGCGGTGGAACGGGTGCTGGCGGCGGTGGATCGATTCGCCAACGGGGTCGAACAGTTCGACGACATCACCTGTGTCGCCTTGCGCTATCACGGGGTCGATCCCGCGCCCGACACGCAGGCGGAAACCGTGGAGGCCGCGCCATGAGTCTTGTCACCTGGATGCGGAGTTCGTGCTGGATACTGACAGCCATGCTGGCGCTCTGGTTCAACGCCGCCGCGGCTACTGACGACTTACTCGCCGAGATTCAAGCGCGCGGGACGCTCCGGGTCGGGGTCAAGGCGGATGTACCGTCCTGGGGCGAGTTGGACAAGACCAGCGGCGAGATCGTCGGTCTGGAGCCGGATCTCGCCCGGAATCTGGCCGAGCGACTGGGCGTGGATCTCAAGCTGGTTCCGGTTCTGTCGGCCGAACGGGTTTCCGCGCTGGAAACGCGGCAGGTGGACGTCGTGATCGCCACCCTGAACGTCACGCCGGAGCGTCTCACCCAGTTGACCCTGGTGTCGCCCTATTACTATGAATCGGGCGCCGGTCTGCTCGCGCGCCGTTCCGAGGGCTTCAAACACTGGTCCGAGCTGCGCAACCGGCGGATCTGTTCGCGCCGGGGCTCTTTCTATAATCGCCCGATCGCGGTCGAGTACGGGGCGGATATCGTGGCCTTGTACAGTGCCGAGATCGCGCTGGCGGCGCTGCGCGACGGACGTTGCGACGGCTTTCTCGGCGACACCGCCGTGTTCGCGGTCATGTTGCGGAATCGCGATCTGGCCAAGCGCTACGAGATGACCCTGCCCGCCCTCTATCCGACCGGCTGGGCCGTGGCCCTGCCTCGCGACGCGCGCGGCGGTCGTCTGGAATCCGCGATCTCGGAGGCCATCATCCACTGGCACCGGAGCGGCCTGCTGGGTCGACTGGAGGAGCAATGGGGCATTCCCCGCTCCGAGTTCAGTCGTCGGATGGAAGCCGAATGGCGCGAGACGCCTGATCCCGAACCCGAGCACCGATGAACGCCTCCCGTCCGAGTCAGGCCATGAGCGTCTTTCCGAGCGCCCTGACCCGCGCCCTCGCGCTTAACCCGCGCTGGCGCTGGACCATCGTCCTGTTCATCGGGTTCCTGGTACTGACCACGGCCATTCAGGCCGAGTCCACTCGGGCGGTCGAGACGCGACCCGATCCCCTGGTCTCGGTCGCCGATGGCCGACAGCTCGCCCCCGACATGGCCCGCATCGTCGCGCGTGGCGAGCTGGTGGTGGCCATGGCCGGCATGGATAACCCGCCTTTTTTCTACCTTCGCGACGGCCGGCTGGTCGGTCTGGAGGTGGAGATGGCCCGCGATCTGGCGCGCGAGCTTCAGGTCGCGGTGCGCTTCAACCGTCAGGCCCAAAGCTTCAACGAGGTGATCGATCTGGTGGCCCGGCAGGAGGCGGATGTCGGCATCAGCAAGCTGTCGCGCACCCTGGCCAGGGCGCAACGGGTGCGCTTTTCCGAGCCCTATCTAAGGCTCAACCATGCCCTGGCGTTCAACCGACTCGCGCTCGCGCGACTCGCCATGGACAAGCCGGTTCAAAGCGTCGTGCGCGACTTTGACGGCACCCTCGGCGTGATCGCCAACTCCTCCTTCGCCGACTTCGCCGCGCACCATTTCCCCCAGGCTGACATCCGGACCTATCCCGACTGGCGGGAGGCCGTCCAGGCGGTGCGGACGGGTGACGTCGTCGGCGTCTATCGCGATGAATTCGAAATCAAACGTCTGCTGAAAAGCGATCCCACCGCCTCGCTGACCCTGCGTACCGTGACGCTGACGGACCTTGAGGATACGCTGAGCATCGCCGTCGGCGTGGACGATCCGGTGCTGCTCGATGTCGTCAATCTGTTTCTCGCGCAGCGCGTCAACAAGCTCGATATCGACAAGGTTCTGCATGCCGACACGCGCGAACACTGAGTCGCCCACATGACCCGGCTGAAAAACCTGGCGTTGAACTTCTGGATCATCCGTCTCAGTCTGGCGTGAAAGCTGGCGCTGGGCGCCCAGCAGCGGCGACAGGGCCGCGCATTCAAATAATGAATTTAATCGGATCGACACCCCAACCGGAGAATCGCAGACATGCAATCAGAATCCTTTGTCGAAGCTTTACAGCTAGCTCCTGGCGTCTATCTCCAGGCCGCTCCAAACAAGTTTCGGCTGCATCGAGTGGCACCCTGGGAAACCCCTTCGTTGACCGAAACACTGTTGGAAAAAGGCGATGAGGCTGTCACACGCCAGCTCATGGCCGGGGCACTTTACGCAGGATTCCAGCCACGTACAGCGCCTACCAATAGTGCGGAAAAGGCCATGGAGCCATCCGTACTGCGCCATATTCATTCACTAGCAGCATCCTACCAGACCACCCACGCCACCCCCCCCACCATGCGCCGGGTCTCCGAACGGCTGGCCGCAACCGGCCAACCTGCCGCGGCGGCGCATTGCGCGCAAGTCGCCAAGGAAGAATCAGGGCACGATATCTTGGCGCTCATGGATTTGACCGCGTTGGGTTTGCCCGCCGACGTATTTGTTGAACGGCTTCGACCGCAAACCTCCTTGGAACTGGTGAATTTTTTACCCGCCTCGCCGATTCTGACCGCCCCGTTGCCACGCTAGGTTATGCGTATGCACTTGAACGGATGGCGCTGCTGAACACCGCCGAATCCATCGCCGCCCTTGAGGCGCGAATCCCCGCCGGCATCAAGGCGACCCGCTGCCTTCGTGTACATAGCGACATTGGTCCCGAAACCGAGCATGTGGCCGAATCCATCAGGTTCATCGCCACCTTGCCGCCTGCTGATCGCGCCGTCATCGCCCAGGCGACTTACAACACCATTGCGCTGCATAACGCCTTCCAGCAGGACATGTATCCGGGCGACGACGCCATGTGCTCGATACTGGATGAATTCGGCTGGACCATGCCTGAATGTGCTTGAACGTCCATTGTGACTGACCCAGCCGCGCAGCCCGCCGTGCCGCCATCGAGACCAACGCCACACGGACAGCCGGAGCCGGTCATGATCGGCTCCCAGCTCATGAAGCCGGCGAGCACGGGCGATGCGTCGGTCGATGGATGGATCGTTGCAACGATCACGTTCCCATTGGCGTAAACTCCCGGCGCGGACTGCGGCGCGGGTTCGGCTCCTCGCCCGCCGTCGCGTGACCTCACGAGGCGCCTTCAACCACAGGATCACGCCATGAACGACCAAGCGAAACAGTATCAGCAACTCATCGCCAAGTGCTGGGCGGATGACGCCTTCAAGCAGCGGCTGCTGGCCGATCCGGCCGGGACGCTGGCGGCGGAGGGGATGGCGGTGCCCGAGGGGGTTACGGTTCGGGTGGTGGAGAACAGCGCCCAGGCGTTGACGCTGGTGATTCCGGCCCGGCCGACCGAGTTGACGGATGAGGCGCTGGAAGTGGCGTCTGGGGGAGTTGTTCCTTGCGCGTTCTATTCTCATTACGGTAGGACGGCCAGTTACCTGACCGCCCCCGTACAGATCCCGGCGTGCGGAATTCCCGCACCGGGCTCCTCAGTGTGACTCGCTTCGCACATCAAGCGACCGTTTTGCTTTTGCTCAGAAG
>NZ_NRRG01000078.1 GCF_016583575.1 Thiocystis violacea | reverse complement strand
CTTAACCCAAATCTTGACACCCTCACTCCTAAACCAGGAACCCGATCCCCGGCCCGGCATCCAAGCCTCCCGCCCTCCTCCTCGAACGGCCGCGCAGTCTAACAAATTACAAATGCCCGTCAAGACCGAAAGAAACAGCTTCCAACTCCGATCTGCCCGGCTTCGCGTCCGGGCAAGACCCGGGCGGAAGACGGGGATTGGTCGATTACAACCCGGTGGCCTCGACGACGGCCTCGACAACACGCTGCTGCATCTCCTCGGTCAGATAGGGATGCATCGGCAAACTGATGACTCGGCTGGCGACGGAGGCGCTAACCGGCCACTCCGCGCCCGGCAGGCCGACGTGGAAGACCGGCTGATCATTCAAGGGAATCGGATAATGAACCGCGGTTGGAATCCCCTGCTGACCGAGTTTCTCGGCGACCTCGTCCCGGCTCGGAACTTGCAGCGTATATTGAGCATGGACGGACAGGTTGTCGGGATGGACGAAGGGTGTCAGCACGGAGCCTCCACCGACATCCGTCGAAACGGCCCCGCGTGCGTTCAGAAGTTCGGTGTAGCGGGCGCCCAAGCGCGACCGCGCCTCGACCTCCTCGGGGAAGATGCCCATCTTGACCAGGAGTATGGCGGCCTGAATGGTATCCAGGCGCGCGTTCAGACCCAGGCGCGGATGATGGTAGCGACGGTCCTGGCCGTGATTGCGGATCTCCCGAAGCGCCTGAGCGATGGCGTCGTCGTCGGTGAAGCAGGCGCCGGCGTCACCATAGGCCCCCAAGGGTTTGGCGGGGAAGAACGAGGTACAGCCGATCCTGGAGAGCCCGCAGGAACGCCGCCCACGATAGCTGGCCCCGAAACTCTGCGCGGCGTCCTCGATCACAGGCAAGCGATGCCGCTCGGCGACCGCGTTGATCGCGTCCATGTCCGCGCACTGTCCATAGAGCGCGACCGGCATGATGGCGCGAGTTCGGCCCGTGATGGCGTCTTCCAGCTTGTCGGGATCCATGTTGTAGGTCACCGGATCGATATCGACGAACACTGGGCGCGCGCCAAGCAGGGCGATCATCTCCCCGGTGGCGATGAAGGTGAAGGGCGTGGTGATGACCTCGTCGCCTCGGCCGATCTCAAGCGCCATCATGGCCGCCAGCAGGGCGTCGGTTCCACTCGACAGCCCAACGCAATGTCGAACCCCGACGAAATCGGCGAGCCGTTCCTCCAACTCCTGGATCTCCGGCCCCATGATGAATTGGCCATGCTCGAGGACGGCCTCGATCCTGGCCTTCACTTCCCGGTCGATCCGGCCATATTGTGTCTTCAAATCGATAAATTGCATTCGGATTGCCTTGGCGACCGCGTCGCCATCCTGTGATTGAGTCGGGAGCGACAGGCCGCTGCCGCCGGAAAACACCACGCCCGGCCGTCGATGACTACCGGGATCGGACCCATCGACCCAAGCCTCGGACGGCCCGCGGCTGGTCGCGCACTCCAGGGAACGCTCAGGGAACGAGAATCCGCACGGTCTCGGACGGACGCAGCCCGTCGTCTGGTGTGACGTCGAAAATGACATCCAGGTAGTAAACCGCGCCCTCCAGTTCGACCCGCACGGATTGCACCCCCAGGCTGTAAATACTCCCCTCGCGAACGACTCCGCTCAGGTTGACCCGAGCGCTCTGCCCCGGCCTGAAGCGCCTGAGCACATTGGCCGTGACCAAGGCCCTGGCCAGCATCCGGCCGTCCGGGGCGAGGATGATCGGTGGGTTCTGCTGGAGTGTCTTGTAGATCACCTCGCCCTTCCAGGCATGACGAGCGACCACGATGCCATCGAAGGGGGCGCGCAGCTCGGTACGCTCGAGAGCGACCAGATTCGATGCCTCGACGGCCTTCGCCGCCTCCAGTTCGGCGACCGCCGCCACCTGCTTCAGCTCGGCGTCCTTGAGCTCCTCGGTCGCGATCAGCCCACGGTCGAACAATTCCTGGGCACGGGCGCGCTCGCGCTGAGCCTGCTCGCCCGCCACCTGGGCGCGAGCCACCCGAGCACGCGCTTCCAGAAGCTTGGCGCGGGCCTCGCGCTGATCCATGCGCAGGAGAAGCTCGCCTTGCTTGACGCGCTGCCCGGCGCTGACGGTGACCTCCTCCACGACGCCGTTTTCCAGAACCCGCATCTCGATTTCATGCACCCATTCGAGCCACCCCTTGAGTTCGGTGGCGGCCGGGGCCTGAACGGAGATCAACAGTAACAAGGGGGCTAACAACCAGAAAGGCATGAATCAGGGCTCCTGCTCGTCCGCCGTCCACAAAGGCCGATCGCTCAGCGCGTTCAGCTCGGCCCAGGTCAAGGCCTGACAATAGGCAATCCGCTGCTCTTGCATTCTGGAGCCCGTCTGCTGGCTCATGGAATAGCCTAAATCCGCCGCCGCCTCCAGGTCGTACAGGGTTCGGCTCTCATCCAGCTTGATGTCGCGCCACAAGGACTCGGTCCGCGCGCTCCCTTGTACCGAAGTCAACAGCCGCAGCCGCAGCAAGAGCTCCGTGATCCGCTGCTTCAGCTCCAGCTCGATCAGCGCCCGATCGGCCGGACCATGGCCCTCGGCCAGCGCGCGCGACGCCTCGCCCGCGAGCGCCAGGGCGAGCACCGAGTCGAGATCGGGCGGCACCTCCGGCGGCGCGGGCAAGACGGGCTCCCGAAGATCCCGCACCGGATCCTCCGGCCGACCAAGTGCCTGGGCCAGCAGGAAACGGGTCAACTGCTGCCCGGTCTCGCTCGCGGCCCGGCGATGCAGGGTGTTCTGATAGACGGCTTCGAGCTCAAGCACCCGCAACTCGGAGACCTGACCCAGTTCCTGGCGCACCCTGGCCCGATCGAATTGAATATAGGCGACCGCCATGGCCTCGCTTTCGGTGGCAAAACTCAAGTCCGCCAAGAGCACGTCGAAAAAACGCTCCATGACATCAAGCCGCTGCGCCGCCAAGGGCGTCAACAGGGCCTGGTTCGGTCGATCGAGGTCGGGATCCGGCGTCTGGCTGTCGGTGAAGGCCAGACGATGACAGCCCAGATAGAGCGATGCCCGTCTCGGAAAGCGCGCGACGATCTCGGGAGAAGCGGTCAGGCGAGGATGGGCGTCAAGTTCGCTCAAGGCCCGGCCGAGGTCGAGCGCCTCCGGCGCGGCCCGCGGGGAAGCGACGAAGGTTAGACATATAAGGAATATCAGCGCGACCGTTATCGGCATCGCCTCGGAGTGGAGCGGAAACATAGGGATCCGGGTCATCGAGGGGTTCAGGCTGCCATGAATTGAATCAAACCGATCCTGACTCGGAGGTCGACCGCGATCGAGACGTTCGGTTGGACGGATATACCATGGATGCCACCGGAGCAGAACAGCCCAGATCACCCGATCGACAGGGCTCTCGGCAACCCGAGCGACCCAAACCACCGCTGGAACTTCGCCACCCCGACGAAGGCCGGGAAAACTCGTGCGCGACGCCGCCTCTGGCGCCTATCCTTGATAGGAATGAGGATCGAGACCAGCGGCAAGACACTCAAGGCATTCCCGGCTTCTTGCATCGGTAAATCGCGCTCGGGAGAATGGCGCGATTCTAGAGACTGCTCGCGAATTAGCAACCAGAGGTCGACCAGGCGCGCGCCGACGGCTTGGCTCGGCTTCGGATATAGAGTCGTCATCGCCGTTTCGGGTGACTTCGATCCATGCAGTGGCGGGTTCCAGAGCCGGCACCTTTCAGCGAACGAGGAATGATTCCATGCGCCAACCCTTGATCCGTCTCGCCAGCGCCGGCCTGGCGCTCCTGCTGTCCGGCCCCATCCAGGCCGCAGACTTGGACGTGGACGTGGAACCGACCCAGGAAGCCCGTCCGCCCGCCACCTTCGAGGGATCCGTCTGGCGGCTCTCGGCTTACCAGTCCTCGCCGGGGCTGGTGGAGGTCGTGCCCAACTCGCGACCAACCCGCTTTCGCTTCGAGGCGGGACGGATGTCGGGTAGCACGGGCTGCAACCAGATCCAGGGCTCCTATAGACTCGATGGCGCGATCATCACCTTTGAAAATGGACTCGCCGCCACCCAGATGGGCTGTCCGCCGCCGCTGATGGCGCAGGAGAAGGCGATCATCCAAGCCATCAAGGCCGTCGCGACCTACCGGCACGAGGAAGGCCGCCTGGAGTTGCTCGATGCCGGAGGGAAACCCCTGCTGCGCTTCGCCTCGAACAAGCCGGCCGATCTCGAGGGCCGGGTCTGGAAGCTCGATCGCTACGACAATGGCCAAAAGGCCCTGGTCACGCCCGTCAAGGGCAGCGAGATCAGCCTGACGTTCGACACGCAGGGCCGGATCGGCGGATCGGATGGCTGCAATCGCTACATGAGCGGCTTCAGGCGCGATGGCGATACCCTGTCCATTGGCCCGATCGCCACGACCCGCATGGCTTGCCAGGCGAGTGACGGACGCGCCGAGCAGGCCAGATCCTACGCCTCGGCCCTGGGCCGGGTGACCGCCTTCCGGATCGAGGGCGATCAATTGACCTTGCTCGACGCGGATGGCGGAACCGCCGCCCACTTCCAGGCCGAAGCGAGCATTGAGGGCGTCGCGGCGGCTCAATGAAGGCCGGAGCCGGGCCAGAGTCTCGGCCGCACCCAAGCCGAAGGCGACCATGTATACTCGACCGCCCAGGCCACCCTTTCGGACCGGATCGTCACATGCACTGCTGGGCGCGTAACCTTTTCATTCTGGTTGTCGTCTCCCTGGGCACCCTCGGGATGCTCGGTGCCTGTGGTCAGAAGGGGGACCTTTATCTGCCCGAACCCGAACCCGAGGAGCCGACGCCACCCGGCGCCGATGTCCCGCTGGTGCCGGGGTATCCAACGAACCCAGGGACGACGGGCATCGACCAACGCATCGATCAACACTAAGCCAGGTTCCTCACCAAGCCGCATGGATCACTTCAACGACCGCGACGGTATCCTCCACGCCGAGGAGGTGCCACTCACCGAGATCGCCGAACGCTTCGGCACGCCCACCTACGTCTACTCGCGCGCCACGCTGGAACGTCATTGGCGCGCCTTCGACCGGGCCTTCCGCGATCATCCGCACCTGATCTGCTTCGCCGTCAAGGCGAATGCCAATCTCGCGGTCCTGAACGTGCTGGCGCGCCTGGGTTCGGGTTTCGACATCGTCTCCCTGGGCGAGTTGGAGCGCGTGCTGGCGGCGGGCGGCGACCCCGGCAAGATCGTCTTCTCGGGAGTCGGCAAGCGCGCGGACGAGATCCGACGCGCGCTGGAAGTCGGCATCCGCTGCTTCAACGTCGAATCGGAATCCGAACTCATCCGCCTCGATCGTCTCGCCGGCGAGCTTGGCGTCAAGGCTCCGGTGTCCCTGCGCGTCAATCCGGACGTGGATGCCCTGACGCATCCCTACATCGCCACAGGCCTCAAGGAGAACAAATTCGGCATCGACATCCAGGTCGCCGAGTCGGTCTATGCCCTGGCCGCAGCCATGCCGAACCTCAAGGTGATCGGGATCGACTGCCACATCGGCTCGCAATTGACCGATCTCGCGCCCTTCATCGACGCCCTCGGTCGGGTCTTGACCCTGGCCGACCGACTCCGCGCCTCGGGAATCGCCATCGAACATCTCGATCTGGGCGGCGGTCTCGGTATCCGTTATCGCGAGGAACACCCACCGGAGCCCGCGGCCTATGCCGCCGCCGTGAGCTACCAGTTGGCCAAGCGTCCCTACGAGGTGATCCTGGAGCCTGGGCGTGCCATCGCGGGTAATGCCGGCATCCTCCTGACCCGCGTGGAATATCTCAAGCACAACCACCGCCGCTTCGCGGTCGTCGACGCCGCCATGAACGATCTGCTCCGCCCCGCCCTCTATCAGGCCGATCAGGAGATCGTCCCGGTGGTCCGGGAGAGCGAAGCCGAGCCGCTGCGTTACGATATCGTCGGCCCAGTGTGCGAAACCGCCGATTTCCTGGGCAAGGAGCGCATCCTGGCACTCAACGAAGGCGACCTGCTCGCGGTGCGCGGAAGCGGCGCCTACGGCTTCTCCATGAGCTCGAATTACAACAGCCGTCCGCGCGTGGCCGAGGTCATGGTCGACGGCGACCAGGCCTATCTGGTGCGCGAGCGCGAGACGATCGCGGATCTTTACGCGGGCGAGCATCCGTTGCCATGAAGCGTCGACCCGAACCCGAGCTGATGGAGTCCGAGGACCAGGCGCTCGCCTACGCCAGGGCGGACTTCAACGAATCCAACAGGCTCTTCATCGAGCTGCTGGGTCGACTCAAGCCCGGACCACTCGTCGGCGCCCAGGCGCTCGATCTGGGCTGTGGACCCGCGGATATCGTCATCCGTTTCCTGCATGCCTACCCCAAGGCGAGCTGCGACGCGCTCGACGGTTCGCGGCCCATGCTCGATCACGCCCAAGCCGCGCTCGACGTCCAGCCCGACATCGGCCAGCGCTGCCGCCTGATTCATGACGTCATTCCCTCGGACCAACTGGCGCGCGGCCATTACGATCTCATCCTGTCCAACAGCCTGCTGCATCATCTGCACGATCCCGGCGTGCTCTGGCGGACCATCCAGGACACGGCCAAGCCGGGCGCGCTGGTACTGATCATGGATCTCATGCGTCCGGCCTCGGCGGGCTGGGCCGAGGCCCTGGTGGAGACCTATGCCGAGGGCGAGCCGGAGGTTCTGCGGGCCGATTTCCGCAACTCGCTGTACGCCGCGTTCGAGCCACGAGAGGTCGTGGCGCAACTCGCCGAGGCCGGTCTCGACAGGCTGGAGGTCGGAGTCGTCAGCGATCGGCATCTGGCCGTCATGGGACGCCTGCCGACATGAGCCAGGCCGCTCATCCCGCCTTCAACCAGCCGAATCCAGTCTCGCCATGAAACGGCGTTTCACCAAGATGCAGGGCCTCGGCAACGACTTCGTGGTCTTCGATGCCGTGCGCCAGCGGGTCGACCTGGACGCGGAGCGCATCCGCCGGCTCGCCGATCGCCGCTTCGGCATCGGCTGCGATCAGATCCTCCTGGTCGAGCCGCCACGTCTGGCCGGAACCGACTTTCACTACCGCATCTTCAATGCCGATGGCTCGGAGGTCGAGCAATGCGGCAATGGCGCCCGTTGCTTTGCCCGCTTCGTCCGCGACCAGGGACTGACCGACAAGGACGAAATCCCGGTCGGCACCGCCGCCGGGCCGATTCGGCTCTATCTGGAGTCGGACGAACAGGTCCGGGTCGACATGGGCGAACCCGAGTTCGAACCGGCCCGGATCCCCTTCCAGGCGGAACACGCCAGCCTGACTTACGACCTCGTGGTGGACGGCCAGACCCTCGTCATCGGTGCCCTCTCCATGGGGAATCCGCATGCCGTGCTGATCGTGGATGACCTGGATGTCGCTCCGGTGGGCGTACTTGGACCGCGCCTCGAATCGCACCCGCGATTTCCCCGGCGGGTGAACGCGGGCTTCATGCAAATCCTCTCGCCGACGCACATCCGGCTGAGGGTCCATGAGCGCGGCGCGGGCGAGACGCTCGCCTGCGGCACCGGCGCCTGCGCCGCCGTGGTGAGCGGCCGGATGCGCGAGCGCCTGGAGGCCCGTGTGCGGGTCAGCCTTCCGGGAGGGGATCTGATGATCGAGTGGCTCGGGCCGACGCATGGCGTCTGGATGACAGGCCCGGCCGTTACCGTATTCGAGGGAGAAATCGAGCGATGAGGAGACGACCTTGAGCCGTCAGCAGGCCGAACAAAACGGCGGCGAGGATCCCGACCTGGAACGCCTCGTCGCCGATTATCTCCTCCAACACCCGGACTTCCTGTCCCGCAACACCGACCTGCTGGCCGCCATCCAGGTACCGCATCTGGTCGGCGGCGCCGTCTCGCTGATCGAGCATCAGGTTCGGATTCTGCGCCGGCAGCTTGAGGCCGAGCGCCATCGTCTCACCCATCTCATCTCTCGCGCGCGCGAATACGAGGCCCTCTCGACGCGGCTGCATGGTCTGGTTCTGCAACTCATGGCCGTCGATGACGCGGACACGCTCTGCCATCTGTTACGCGAAGCCATGCTCCGGGAGTTCCATGCCGAGGCGTTGGCCTTCAAGCTGTTCGCGCTCGGCACCTCGGACGCGGGGTCCGAGGATCCATTGACCGCCGCCTTTCATGACTTCATCGACCGCGAACATGCCCTGTGCGGTCCACTGAGCGCGGAGCGGGCCGTCATGCTGTTCGGAGACATGGGCGGGAACATCAAGACGGCCGCGCTGGTTCCGATCCGCGTCGATGGCCAATCCGGCGTGCTCGCCATCGGGAGCGAGGACATCGAACGCTTCCACCCCGACATGGGGACGGATTTCCTGGACCGGTTGGGCGAGCTCATCAGCCAGAAGCTCAGAACCGTTAGACTCGCGCATTGCCGCCATTCCTGACGCCACGACCCATGAACGACACCAGCGCGGCGAGTCCGATCGAGCCCTTTCTCGCCCACCTGGCCCATGAGCGACGTCTCGCCGCCCACACCCTCACCAATTACCGCCGCGACCTGGAGGGAATCGCCGCCTGGCTGAAAGAGCGGGATGACGACGGATCGATCGAACGGCTCGACGAGACCACCGTCAGGCTCTATGTCTCCTGGCGACACCGTCAGGGCGCCTCGGGCAAGACCTTGCAGCGCGAATTGTCCAGTCTGCGCAGCCTCTATCGCTGGCTGTTGCGCGAAGGTCGCGCCAAGGTCAATCCGGCCATCGGGATCCGCGCGCCCAAGAGCCCCCGCAAGCTGCCGAGCACGCTGGACGCGGATCAGCTCTGCGGGCTGCTGGATCGGGTGGACGAGGACAGCCTGTCGATCCGCGACGCGGCCATGATCGAACTCTTCTATTCCTCGGGTCTGCGGCTGGCCGAGCTGGTCTCGGTCAATCTGGGCGACATCGACATGGTGGATGGGGAGTTGAGCGTCCTCGGCAAGGGGGCCAAGACACGTCGCGTGCCCGTGGGGCAAAAGGCCCGCGAGGCCATTCAGCGCTGGCTCGGAGCGCGGCCGGCCCTGGCCTCGCGCGAGGAGCCGGCGCTGTTCGTCAGCCAACGCGGCACCCGTATTCATCCACGGACCGTCGAGCAGCGTCTCGCGCGCTGGGCGCGACAGCAAGGCGCGACACGCGGTCTGCATCCCCATCTGCTCAGACACAGTTTCGCGACCCATCTGCTAGAGTCGTCCGGGGATCTGAGAGCCGTTCAGGAATTGCTCGGCCACGCGGACATCGGAACCACCCAGATCTACACCCATCTGGACTTCCAGCACCTGGCGCAGGTCTATGACCAAGCGCATCCGCGGGCGAGGAAGAAGACCGATTCATCGGCGGAGGGAATGGAACAGGATCCGCCGGATTGACAGGATCGGAGAGGATTTTAATCCTGTAAATCCTGTCCATTTCCGGAGCTTTAGGGTATGGACTTTCCCGGAAATCGCCTTAATCCGAATCGCCTCGGCACCACGACCTCGCGCCAACACCCATCGGGTCATCGATCCCCCAAGGATCCCGCCATGCTGCTGTCCCCAAAATACCGCTTCCTGTTCGTCCACATCGCCAAGACCGGCGGGACCAGCGTGCGCGCCGCGCTGGAGGGGTTGCGCTGGCGCGATCCCTGGTACTACCCCATGTTTCTGTGCAGCCGTCTCAGTCACCTGAGCGGACACCGCCTCGCCACCAAACTGCCGCGTCACGCGAAGGTGGTCGCGGCCAAGGAGTTGCTGCCCAGGGACTATTTCGATTCGCTCTTCAAATTCGCCTTCGTGCGCAACCCCTGGGATCTGCAAGTGAGCTCGTTCCACCACATTCGGCGGGAGCGACCGCATTATCTGGGCGGGCACGAGACCTTCGAGAGTTTTCTGCGCTGGAAGCTCGATCCCGAGCGTCCTTATCAGTACCACATCGACACCTCGATCACGCCGCAGACGGACTATCTGATCGATCTTGGCGGACAGGTGGTGGTCGACTTCATCGGGCGATACGAGCGACTGCACACGGACTTTGCCACCGTTTGCACGCGGATTGGTCTCCAGCCCATCGCTCTACCCCACGCCCGACAGGCCCGGGATCGGCGACAGGACTATCGGTCCTATTACACGAACGCGACAGCCGAGTTGGTCGCGACCCATTTCGCCCGGGACATCCGGATGCTCGACTATCGATTCGATGGGGAAGCGGTGGAGGATTAAGCACCGGCCGAGATCTCGCGAGGCCGGCGATAAACCCGCGCGACCTCGCGATCCCGAGCCTTCTCAGGCGCGGGGAACCAAGTCCCGATAGGCGTGCCAGGTCGCATGGCCGACGAGCGGGATAGCTAGGAAGAGCCCCAGATAGAAGGTCACCAGACCGACTCCGACGATGAGCACGATCAAGCCGGCCCAGAGCAGCATGGGTCCGGGATTCATCATCACCGCGCGCGCGCTGGTGCGCATGGCGGTCAGGGCGTCGACATGCCGATCCATCAGCAGGGGCACGGTGATGGCCATGACGCAAAAGACGCCGAACGCGAAAACGGCCCCGACCAGGGTGACGGCGAGCAAAACCAGATTGTGCTCACCGGAGAGAAACACCACCGGGATGAAATTCTCGAACGTCGGAAAGGGGTCGCTGAAGAGCATGACGACCAGCACGACGGACGTCAGCAACCAGGCCTGGAGCGCCACGAAGAGAAACCCCGTGACCAGGCCGAGCTGGCCCTGATTACGTTTGAACGCCTCCAGCGCCTGGCAGGTCTTGAGTGACTCGCCCCGCTCCAGGTGCGCGCTCATCTGATAGAGACCGATGGCCAGCAACGGCGCCATCAGAAAGAAGCCCGCCACGAGAAAGGGCACCAGAAAGGTCAGTTGACCCAGGATGATCAGCAGGGTCATCAGCCCACTCAGCAGGACGATTCCGGTCCCATACGTCAGGCTATAGCCCGGCGCGGCCTGAATATCCTTCCAACCCTTGCGCAGCCATTCCCAGGGATGCCCGAAATCGATGACCCTTACGCGCAAACTCTCCTGCCGGCTCATCTGGCCGGCCATGACGACCTGTTGCATCGCGAATTCCTCCAAAACGAAATCTTATGTGTTATTGGTCGAGGCACTGGGGATCCCGATCGCAAGACATCGATCTGGATCGCCGGGATCTTGCCGGTATTGAACGACATGGCCAATCCATGCCGCGAAGCCCTACGCTCCCCCTAGGCCATGAAATCGGAATTCAACGATCCACGAGTTTCCACTGGAAGGCAAGCAAAACCTAGCGATTTCCCAATCCTGAGAATTCGAATTTCTTATGTCGGCATTCATCGATCCGGCCGGGCCAGTCGTCCAGTCGTCCCAGGCACCGCGCAAGAACGCCGGCTATCCATTAGACTGACGGATCGCAATTGACGCCACCGAGGGCGCTCCAACGGTATCGCCCCGGTCAGCACTGGAGCCACTGATCCCTATGAACCCCGCCCCTTTCAACGAAATCGCCGACGGCGTCTACTGCATCGAGACCGGCCTGTATCGTCATGGGCTTGCCGCCTGTTACCTGGTCCGCTCGGGTGATCGCCTGGCCTTCGTCGACACCGGAACCTCCAACGCGGTCCCTGGACTGCTCGGCGTGATCGACGCGCTCGGCCTGTCGCCCGGCCATGTCGACTATGTGATGCCGACCCACGTCCATCTCGACCACGCCGGAGGCTCCGGCCACCTGATGGCGGCCTGTCCCCAGGCCCGTCTGGTGATTCATCCCAAGGGCGCGCCACACATCCTGGATCCCAGCAAGCTCATCGCCGGGGCCATGCTCGTGTACGGCGAGGAAGGTTTCGCGAGAGATTTCGGCACGCTTCTGCCCGTTCCCGAGGCGCGGCTCATCCGCGCCGAGGACGGACAGATCTTCGACCTGAACGGGCGCGCCCTGACCTTCATCGATACACCCGGCCATGCCAACCACCACGGATGCCTCCTCGATGCCCGAACGTGCGCCTTCTTCACCGGCGACACCTTCGGCATCGCCTATCGCGAGTTCAACACCACCGCTGGTCCCTGGCTGTACGCCCCGACCACCCCGGTCGCCTTCGACCCCGAGTCCTGGCTGGCCAGCCTCGACAAACTCATGGCCCATGACCCGCAAGCCATGTACCTGACCCACTATGGTCGTGTCGATCGCCCCGCCAGCCTGGTCGATGCGCTTCGACGGAGCATCCGGGATCTGGCCGCGATCGCGCTGGCGGAGGAAGGACAGGCCGACGATCAACGGCAGAACCGGATCAAGGCGGGCGTCACGGCGCATCTTTTGGCCAGCGCGCGCGCTCACGGGGTCGATCTCGACGACGCGCGGATCCTGGAGCTTTTGAGCGTCGATACCGAGCTCAATGCCCAGGGGCTCGAGGTCTGGCTGAAACGCCGCGAGAAACGGACGGACGCCTGATCCCCACCGCCCCGTCGGCCCGAGTCTCGGGCCGACCCATGCCCCTCTCCGTTGGCTCGCACCGAAACGACCCCCAGGTTCAGGGTTCCGAATCACGGGGATGCGCGCATGACCTTCGCCTTCGACAACAGCTACGCCCGACTGCCCGAGCGCTTCCACGCGCGCCTGTCGCCAGTCCCGGTCGCCCGGCCGACGCTGGTCAGGCTCAACCGACCCCTGGCCCGGCGGCTCGGACTCGATCCAGAGGCACTGAGTTCGCCGGAAGGGCTGGCCGTACTCGCGGGCAACGCCGTGCCCCATGGCGCGGAGCCCCTGGCCATGGCCTATGCCGGGCATCAGTTCGGGAATTTCGTCGCGCGACTGGGCGACGGTCGGGCGATCCTCCTGGGCGAGATCCTGGATCCGTCCGGCGAGCGCTTCGACATCCAGCTCAAGGGCTCGGGCCGCACGCCCTTCTCCCGCGCCGGGGATGGGCGGGCCTGGCTCGGGCCGGTGTTGCGGGAATATCTCGTCAGCGAGGCCATGCGGGCGCTCGGCATCCCGACGACGCGGGTGCTCGCGGCGGTGACCACCGGCGAGCCGGTCTATCGCGAGACCAGCCGGCCAGGGGCGATCCTGACCCGCGTGGCGCGCGGCCATGTACGCATCGGAACCTTCGAGTATTTCTCAGCGCGCGGGGACCGGGAGGCCGTGCGTGAGCTTGCCGACTATGTGATCGCGCGCCACGACCCCGAGGCACGCGCGGCCGAGCGTCCCTATCGGGCGCTGCTGGATACGGTGGTCGCGCGCCAGGCGGATCTAGTCGCCCGCTGGCTCGGCGTCGGCTTCATCCATGGCGTGATGAATACCGACAACATGTCGATCGCGGGCGAGACCATCGACTATGGCCCCTGCGCCTTCATGGATGCCTATGACCCCGGCACGGTCTTCAGCTCGATCGACCACCGGGGACGTTACGCCTATGGCAACCAGCCCCGCGTCGCCCAGTGGAATCTGGCCCGTCTCGCCCAGTCGCTGCTGCCGCTCCTCGATGAAGACCAGGACAAGGCCATCCAGGACGCCCAGGCCGCGATCGACGCCTTCCCCCAACGCTTCGAGCAGGCGTACCTCGGGATCTTTCGAGCCAAGCTGGGCCTGCTGGAGCCGCGCGCGGACGATGCAGATCTGATCGACGCCCTGCTGGAGCGGATGGCCGAAACGCGCGCCGACTTCACCAACGGCTTCCGCGCCCTGTGCGCGCTCGCCGCCGGGACGGACGAGGCCCGGTCGGCGCCGCTGGGCGAAGACGGGGCCTTCACGGACTGGATCAGACGCTGGCGCGCCCGCCTGGCCCAGGAAGCGGCGACCCCCAGCGAGCGAGCCGCCCGGATGCGCCGCGCCAATCCGGCGGTGATCCCCCGCAACCATCGGGTCGAAGCGGCACTCGAGGCGGCGGTCGCGGGCGACTTCCGAGGCTTCGACGCGCTGGAACGGGTGCTCGCCAATCCCTGGGACGATCGCCCGGACATGGACCCCTATACGCGCCCGCCCGAACCCCATGAGATCGTGCGAGAGACTTTCTGTGGAACCTGATGTTTCAATTCACGCCCAGCCAAGCCGGGCGATACAGCACTCAAGAGATTACACCTTGTAAGTTAGTTTTGTCCGGTTGTAGGTTTGTTTTACCCGTCTCAGACCGTAACCCCTCTGATTTCGAGATCGTGGGAGAGCTTGGGTCGATGCGGGGTTTTCCTCAACAACCCGAACAGTTGCCAGGGCGTAAAGCCCGATTCTGCAAGGCGGGGTATAGGGAGGGATGAGCATGCATTCTGAAACCTGTTGGGTTGGTGTAGACGTCTCGAAGTCAACCTT
>NZ_NRRG01000077.1 GCF_016583575.1 Thiocystis violacea | reverse complement strand
AGGTCGCCAAGGTGGCCCTCGTGGCGTGCATGCGCAAGCTCCTCACCATCGTCAACGCCATGCTGCGCGATCAGGCGCACTGGGATCCTGCTCATGGGAAAACCGCTTGACCTGAAACACAGTTGCTCTCCCGTGCGTGCGGCATGATCCCCCTGAAGGGGGAGGTTTCAACCTGGAGATTTCGATGAATCGCCGAACCCCAGAGGCTCGCGGTCGGGACGAACGCCGGTTTGATTGGCCGGTTCACTGGCCGATCCTGAACATGGCCACCGCCTGGCTGAGGTCCCTGGCCTGAGTCTCCAGACTCTCCGCCCCCGCGGCGGCCTCCTCGACCAGGGCCGCGTTACGCTGGGTCATTTCGTCCAACTGAACGATCGACTGGCCGACTTGACGGATTCCGGCATCCTGCTCACCACCGACGGTGGCGATCTCGGTCACCAGACCCACCACCTGCTCGAACGAGGACAGGATCGCGTCCATCGCCGAACCCACCTCCTCCACCAACCGGACCCCGTCGCCGACCCTCGCCACCGAATCGCCGATCAGATCCCGGATCTCCTTCGCGGCCTGGGCACTGCGCTGGGCCAGCCCCCTGACCTCCGAGGCGACCACGGCGAAGCCGCGTCCCTGCTCGCCGGCCCTGGCGGCCTCCACCGCCGCGTTGAGGGCGAGGATGTTGGTCTGGAAGGCGATACTGTCGATCACCCCGATGATGTCGGCCATGCTCCGGCTGGACGCCTGGATCCCATCCATGGTCGCGACCACCTGCCCGACGAGACGACCACCGGCGGCGGCCTGTTCATGGGCGCGATGGGTCAGATCGCCGGCCCTCCGCGCATTCCGGGCGTTGTGCTCGATCGCGGCATTGAAATCCGCGATGGCACTGGCCGTCTCGGTCAGGCTGTGTGCCTGCTCCTCGGTACGCGCGGACAAATCCGCGTTCCCAACCGCCATTTCCCTAACAGCGGCATGGATCCGATCCGTGGCCTCCTGGATCCGCCCGACCAGATGCGTCAAATGCTCGACGGTCGCGTTGGTGTCCTGCTTCAGATCGGCGAATCGACCCTCGTAGTGGGATTCGACGCGCTGACCGAGGTCACCGCGCGCCAGCGCGTTCAGAACCGTGGCGAGTTCCTCCAGCACACTGGCGACGATCCCCGTGAGATCGTTCATGCCGGCGGCCAGATCACGGAAGAAACCCTCTTTGTCATCCAGACCGAGACGCCGGCTGAAATCACCACCCGCGACCGCCTTGAGCAGACCGTCCAACTCCGCCTCGGCGGCCACCTCGGCGGTCCGATCGAGCCACTCCATGACCTTACCGAGCCGTCCACCCTGCTCGTCCATGACCGGACTGGCGATCAGCCTGAAGGTACGCCCACCCCATGTCATCAGGCTGGTCTGAACATCGTCCAGCCCGGTGAGATCCGGCGCATCCGCCGAGTGCGCCAGGAATTCCGCGACACCGCTCCCGATCAAGGCATCCGCTCGGAAATCCGGCCAATCGCGCCGTAGATCCGTCTCGGCCTCGCGCATCATCCCAATGAAGCTCTGATTCAGATAGATGACGCGATCCGCGTGGTCGGTCACCATCAGGCTGGTGGAGGTCTTGTCGAGCGCGCTGGTAACGCGCCGCATGGCGTCCGCGACCTGTCGCTCGGCGGCGGTACGCTCGGCGAGCGCGTCCTGCATGACGGACAGATCCCGCAGCAACATCCCGATCTCGTCACCGCGCGAGGTGTCGAACTGGTTTTCGTAATCGCCGGCGCCAATTTTCTCGAAGATGCCGACCACTTGTCGCAAGGGTCTGGTGATCAGGCGCCGTGTCATCACCCAGAGCAGGAGCAGACCCAGGCCGAACACCAGGAGCGCGATCAGCAGGCAATTGAACAAAGAGGCCCGCAGGATCGCGTCGATGCCGGCCAGGGATATGTCGACACCGATCACATAGTCGACGCCAGCGGCGGATCTGGCGGGCACGAAGATCGAGCGGAAAGTCCCCCATTGGTCGCTGTACTCATCGTAGCGCGCCTGGCCATCGTCGAACGTCGCCTTGAGACCATCGCTTGCATCCTCGTAGGGATCGAGAAAGTTCGTGAAATCCTCGTTCACCTTTTCCTCCTCCGTGTAGCTCGAGGAGGTGAAGAGGATCCGATCCTCTTTCCGAATGATCGTATAGAGGTATTCGACCTTCGCCTTCGAAGCGAAGACCGACAGGCGATCAATGAAGGCGGAGTAGTCCGCTGGCGCGATCGTTTCGGCATTGGCCAGGCGGTCGTGGAAGGCATCGCCGATCAGACGCACAGCCTCGGCGCTGGCTTGCAGCCTGTCGTCGATCCCGCTCAGGATGGCGCGTTTTTCTCCCGTATAGGCGTAGAGGGTGAAGGCCGCCGAGGCGAGGAGATTCAGCGTCATCATGACGATGAAGAGCTTTGACGATAACCCGAGGGTCATTGTGCGGCGGTCTCTGTTCATGACTTGTCCCAACAGGATTTAGCGACGCCTGGCTCGACTCCAGCCAGCCCCCGGACCAGATATTTTCTTGCAATAGGCAAAGACTGGACACGGCGAGTGAGAGTACTCGAAGGAAGACACCTGGAAGTGTAGGGTTTGTCACGTTTCCCTGCTTCGGCCCATCAAGCCCTACGCCGACCTTGGCCTCCTGACCGGGCAAGTGGCCCGCGCAATCGGAGTCAGGCTATCCTTGATGAAAACACCCAACCACCAGGGAATCGAGATGACCACTCAGAACAGACGTTTGCTGATCGCGATCGATGCCGAAATCCGGGAGATCAATCGCCAGACCATCAACCCGACGCTTCATGAACTCAGCATGTCGGACCTGACCCCCGTGATCCGGATGGTGGCCAAGGCGCGGGCCAATTACCTGAAAACGCTCTACGATATTGGTGTCAGCGCGCCGGATGGGCATCCGAGCGACGCCGATATCGAGCGTCTTGGAAACTTGCGGCACGTCTACGAGGAGTTGGTCAAGGGCATGCAGGCACTGGAAACCGCCATCGAGCGCGAGTACCTGGACGTCAGGAAGTAAGGGAGCGCGGGATCCGGCGGTATGGATCCGAGGACCGGTTTCGCATCGCGGCGCGCAAGCCCTGACATGGTGGCGGCCCATCCGAGAACGCCAACTCGGATCCTTCGCGCCTCATACCGGGGGGTGGTGGTGCTCCACGCGCCGACCCTCTCGATTGGGGCACCACCTCCGAAGGATCAGGCCATGGCGGTGCTCCCGGAAGATCATCCGCGCTTCTTCTGGCAATCCGGGCACACCCCGTAGACCACGAGTGAATGGTCCTCGATCTTGAAGCCCTCCTCGGCGGCGATCCTGGCTTGGCGTTTTTCGATCGTCGTGTCGAGGAACTCCACGATCTTGCCGCACTTGACGCAGACCAGATGGTCATGATGTTCGCCGCTATTGAGTTCGAAGACGGATTGACCGCCCTCGAAATGGCGCCGGCACACGAGACCGGCGCCCTCGAACTGCGTCAACACACGATACACGGTGGCGAGCCCGATCTCTTCGTCGTGGCTCAGCAGGGCCTTATATACATCCTCCGCGCTCATGTGGCGCTTGCCACTCTGTTCGAGAATTTCCAGGATCTTGACCCGAGGCGCCGTGACCTTGAGCCCGGCCTGTTTGATCTGCTGGTTTTCCAATGGAATCTCCACGTCGCGGGCTGATCCGACCACTCGGGATCGACCTCAGCGTCTTTGACTTGCGCCCCCCTGTGATCCGGGACCGACGCTGCTGTATCATGCCTTGGTGTATCGCAAAGTCGTTGTCAGGGCAAGATGCGAAAGATTTTCAGTATACCGATGATCAGTGGTCTGGTGGTGTTCGCCGCCGTGGGCTGCGCGCGCGATAAAAAACCAGACGAGACCCAAACCTCGGTCCTCGAGGGCCTGCCCTTCGTCTACAGGATGACCGTGCAACAGGGGAACATCCTCACCGAGGACATGGTGAAGAGCCTTCAACTCGGCATGACCAAACGCCAGGTCAATTTCGTGCTCGGCACCCCCATGCTGGTCGACTTCTTCCATGCCGATCGCTGGGATTACACCTACACCATCAAACGCGGCCACCAGCCGATGGACCAGCGCAATCTGACACTCTATTTCCAGGACGACCTACTGACGCGGATCGCCGGCGATGTCCGACCCGCTACGCAAGGCGTCGCGTCGCCCGATCCGGGGGTGAAGGAGGTACGGGTGCCCGATTACGAGCCGCGCGAGGGCTTGATCACGAAGGGTCTCAAGGCCGTCGGCGCGGAACCCAAGGACTAGCTCGGGCCGGGACCGTCGCGCGGCCAGGCGACCTAGCCTTGGCTCAGTTCGCCGGCGATTGGATCGCGTCGGCGCGCCGCTGGCGCGACGCTTTCGGATCGGCGATCAAGGGACGATAGATCTCGATCCTGTCCCCTTCCGCCAGTGGTTGGTCGAGTTTGACCAATTTGCCGAAGATGCCCACCTTATTGAGGTCGAGATCGATCTCGGGAAACCGGGAGAGCATTCCGCTCTGCTCGATCGCCTCCTTGACGCGAGTGCCGGCACGGGCTTCCAGGACGCGATGCAGCACATCCTCAGCGCCAACATAGGCCACCGAAACGCGCAGGTAGTCAGTCACCGTAGACCTCTTCCGCGCGCTTGCAGAAGGCGTCCACCAGCGTGTTGGCGATCTGGTTGAAGACCCCGCCGAAGGCCTTGTCGATCAGACGGCCGGAAAACTCGAATTCCAGTTCCAGTTCGACCTTGGAGGCATCCTCGCGCAGCGGCGTGAAGCGCCAGGCGCCCACCAGCTTGCGGAACGGACCGTCGAGCAGATCGATATGCATCAGCCGGTCACGCTCGAAGCGATTGCAGGTACTGAAGGTCTGTCGAATCCCCATCCGATGCACCTCGATCCGCCCGCAGATCTTCTCGTCGGTCTCGGAGATCACCTCGGCGCTATGGCACCAGGGCAGGAATTGGGGATAAGAGCCGACGTCGTAGACGAGGTTGAACATCTGGGACGCGGAACGGGACACCAAGGCACTTTTTCTAACGATAGCCACGATACATCCGAGTGCTAGAGGGTGATCTGCTCGCGCACGACATCGGCGAGTTTCTCGGCGAGGCGGGTGACCTGCGAGCGGTCGACGCCCTCGACCATGACCCGCACCAGTGGCTCGGTCCCGGAAGGCCGCAACAGCACCCGCCCGCGTCCGGCCAGCTCCTGCTCGGCGGTGAGCACCGCGTCGCGCACGGCCGGCAGACCCACGATGTCGCGCGGCGCGTCCAGCCGCACGTTGAGCAGGATCTGGGGATAGAGCTCGACCTCGGAACCGAGATCGTCGAGCCGTGTGTCGAGACGCGCGAGCGCCGCCAGCACCTGAAGCGCGGAGACGATGCCGTCGCCGGTCGTGGTGCGATCCCGACAGATGATATGCCCGGAGGGTTCGCCGCCGAGGATGCCATCGCCGCTCTTGAGCCGCTCCATGATGTAGCGGTCGCCCACCTGGGTGCGCGCGAAGCCGATCCCGAGCCGCTTGAGGGCGTGCTCGAAACCCAGATTGCTCATCAGGGTTCCGACCACCTCGCCACGCATGGCTCCGGCGAGCAGGCGCGACTTGGCGATGACGTAGAGAAGCTGGTCGCCATCGATCAGCCGGCCCCGCGAATCGGACATGAGGACACGGTCCCCATCGCCATCGAAGGCGATCCCAAGATGGGCGCCCTCGCGCACCACCGTCTCGCACAGGGCGTTCGGCTTGGTGGACCCGACCTCGTGGTTGATGTTGAAACCGTCCGGCTCGGTGCCGAGGCGCGTCACGGTGGCGCCGAGTTCCTCAAGCACGAAGGGTGCGGTGTTGTAGGTGGCCCCATTGGCGCAATCGACCACCACCTTGAGGCCACGAAAGTTCATGGTCGAGGGGATGGTGCTCTTGCAGAACTCGATGTAACGACCGTTGGCGTCATCGACCCGCTTGACCTTGCCGAGCGCGCTCGACTCGACCGTGCGGATGGGTTTCTCCAGTTCCGCCTCGATCGCCAGTTCCACCTCGTCGGGCAGTTTGTCGCCATCGGCCGAGAAGAACTTGATCCCGTTGTCCTCGAAGGGATTATGGGAGGCCGTGATGACGATGCCGGCGCTCGCCCGGAAGGTTCGGGTGAGATAGGCGACCCCCGGCGTGGTCATGGGTCCGAGCAGGCGGATATCGACCCCGGCCGCGACCAGTCCGGCCTCCAGGGCCGACTCGAACATATAGCCCGAGATGCGCGTGTCCTTACCGATCAGGATCTTGCCGCGACCGTTGCCCAGTACCCGTCCGGCGGCCCAACCCAGTTTCAGAACGAAATCCGGCGTGATGATCCCCGTACCGACCCGCCCGCGGATCCCGTCGGTCCCGAAATAATGTCGCATGGGATCAGTGCTCTCCGGCAGGCCGACCGACGTGGCCGGCATCATCCGGAAGGTCGGCGGCGTCCAGCGAGCCCTTCGTGCCAACCGGTCGACGGGGTTCGTCGTCCTCCCAATCCCTCGGCGGTCGGGGCTCGCGCCCGTTCATGATGTCGTCGATCTGGGAGGCGTCGATGGTCTCGTACTTGATGAGCGCCGCCGCCATGGCGTGGAGCTTGTCGATGTTCTCGACCAGAAGCTCCCGCGCGCGGGCGTAGTTACGATCGATGAAGCAGCGAATCTCCTCGTCGATCAGGTGCGAGGTCTCGTCGGAGACGCTCTTGTGCTGGGTGACCGAATGACCCAGGAAGACCTCCTGCTCCTCCTCGCTGTAGGTGAGCGGACCCAGTTTGTCCGAGAGACCCCACTTGGTCACCATGTTGCGGGCGATCTCGGTGGCGCGATGGATGTCGTTCTGCGCCCCCGTGGTCACGCTCTCCACCCCGAAGATGAGTTCCTCGGCGACCCGTCCGCCGAAGAGACTGGAAATGCTGCTCTCCAGACGCTGCTTGCTGTAACTGAAACGATCGTCCTCGGGCAGGAAAAGGGTCACGCCGAGCGCCCGCCCGCGCGGGATGATGCTGACCTTGTGCACCGGATCGTGATCCGGCACCAGACGACCCACGATGGCGTGACCGGACTCGTGATAGGCGGTCAGGCGCTTCTCGTCCTCGGACATCACCATTGAGCGACGCTCGGCGCCCATCATGATCTTGTCCTTGGCCTTCTCCATGTCGCGCATATCGACCATCTTCTTGTCGGACCTAGCCGCGAAGAGCGCCGCCTCGTTGACCAGGTTCGCGAGATCGGCGCCCGAGAAGCCGGGCGTGCCGCGCGCCAGGATCGAGGCCTTGACGTCCTCGGCGGCCGGAATCTTGCGCATATGGACCTTGAGGATCTGTTCGCGACCGCGCACGTCCGGCAGCGGCACCACGACCTGACGATCGAAGCGCCCCGGACGCAGCAGCGCCGGATCCAGGACGTCCGGCCGGTTGGTCGCGGCGATCACGATCACGCCCTCGTTGCCCTCGAAACCGTCCATTTCCACCAGGAGCTGATTGAGGGTCTGCTCGCGCTCGTCGTGCCCGCCGCCGAGACCGGCGCCGCGGTGACGGCCAACCGCGTCGATCTCATCGATGAAGATGATGCAGGGGGCGTGCTTCTTGGCCTGCTCGAACATGTCACGCACCCGCGAGGCGCCGACGCCGACGAACATCTCGACGAAATCCGAACCCGAGATGGTGAAGAAGGGCACCTTGGCCTCGCCGGCGATGGCGCGCGCCAGCAGGGTCTTGCCGGTCCCGGGCGGACCAACCATGAGCACGCCCTTGGGGATCTTGCCACCGAGCTTCTGGAACTTGGTCGGGTCACGCAGGAAGTCGACCATCTCGGAAACCTCCTCCTTGGCCTCCTCGGCGCCGGCCACGTCCTGGAAGGTCACCTTCACCTGATCCTCGGACAGCATGCGCGCCTTGCTCTTGCCGAACGACATGGCCCCTCGGCCACCGGCTCCGCCCTGCATCTGACGCATGAAAAGGATCCAGATGCCGATCAGGATCAACAGCGGGAACCAGTTGATCAGGATCTGCATCAGCAGCGACGGCTTCTCCGGCGGCGCGGCCTTGATGATGACGTTGTTGTTGAGCAAATCACCGACCAGTCCATCGTCGCCGGGGCTGTAGGTGGTGAACCGCTGCCCAGTCTCGGTGAGACCCTCGACCAAGCGGCCCTGAATCGTGACCTCCTTGACGCTACCCTGCTTGATCTGCTCGATGAAATCCGAGTAGTCCAGGCTTTTGGGGGTCGATTGGGTGGTGGTGAAATTGTTGAACACGGACATCAGCACGATGGCGATGACCACCCAAAGAATCAGATTTTTCGCCATGTCACTCACGGCTTGTGGCCCCTGCTGTGGAATCTCGTGAAAAGGCTGCTAGACGCAAACGACGAAAGCTAGCACCGACGACTCATGGATGAAAGCCTTTGGCGACCATGAACACCTCCCGGCTCTCCGAACGGGACGACTTGGGCTTGCGCGTGGTCACCTGGCGGAAGCTCCCGCGCAGATCGCGCACGTAGTCATCGAAGCCTGCGCCATGGAACATTTTGACCACCAGGGCACCCCCCGGTTTCAATTGCTCGCGGGCCAGATCCAGGGCCAGCTCGACGAGGTACATGGCGCGCGGCTGATCGACCACCGAGGTTCCCGTGATATTGGGGGCCATGTCGGACAGCACCAGATCCAGCGGCCCCTCGCCCAGTGCCTCGCGAAGCCCCGCCAGGATCGTCTCTTCGCGAAAATCGCCTTGCAGGACGACGACATCCTCCAGTGGCTCCATCGGCAGGATGTCCAGCGCGACCACCCGCCCCGCCGAACCCACGAGACGGCGCGCGATCTGCGACCAGCTCCCAGGCGCCGCACCCAGGTCAACGACTCGCATCCCAGGCTGTAGAATGCGGTCTTTTTCCTGGATTTCCAGAAGTTTATAGGCCGCGCGCGAACGATAGCCGTCCACTTGGGTGCGCTTGACGTAGGGGTCGCTGAGGTGCCGGTCGAGCCAGCGTCGACTGGATTTGCTGCGTGCCATGAAGCGGTTGGATCGCGGTCTCGGTGTGAGCTAGGGCCGCCCAAACGTGGACGGCCGACCCGGCAAGCCTATCACAAGCCGTCCGGGGCATCTTGAATTCAGAAGGGCTCAGATGTCGTGCACCCAGGAAAAACCGAAGAACTCAAGCAGAATGCCGGCCGTCCCGCCGCCGATCAGGCCGCCCAGGATCGCAAGCTGGATCTCGCGATGCATCGAGAAGCTGGCCAACTGCCAGGCCGCCCCTTGGTCGACGCTCAGGAGCGGTGCGCTCACCATCCAGACGCTGCCCGCCGCCACGCTGGCCAGGATCGCCATGATCGCCGACTCGATCAGATAACAGGGGCGGGATTCGAGCCGCAGGCGGCGCGACAAATCCACCCACCAGCTCACGCTCGCCACATAGAGAATCCCGTTCACGCTCACCAGGAAGGCCAGCACGGCGAAAATGGAGAACGGGGCGGGATGCAGGGGCTCCGCGATGGCCAGGACGGTCCCGCCAAAGGCGCCCGTCATCACACCGGCCAGGAGTTTGCCGGGAACATGGCGCGAGCAGCGACGCGGAAAGGAGACGGTCAAGCCAACGGTAGCGGCCAGTACCGAAGCGACCACCACGGTATTGGTCAGGGTCGCCTCGCCAGGCCAGAGGATCAGGATGGCCACGCCGGCGGCGGCACCGATACCCGTGCTCATGATGGCCAGCTCGCGCGCGCCATAGAGCACCGCGCCCGCGCCTCCGGCCAGTCCCGCGGCCAGGATGTAGGAGAAAGGCCCGATCCCGGCTCCCTGCATGAGTTTGAGCAATCCGGTAAAGAGCGGGGCGTAGATCATCCCGATCAGGCTCCAGACGATGCCTCTCAGGAAGGCGAGGCGAACCCGCGAACTGGTGGTGCGATCCGTCCGGATCAGGCCCGTGTAGGGAGTGGCATTGGCAAAATCGGTGGAACTTTCAGGAGACATGACCGGGGTACCGCGAATACAGCAACGATAGAAAGGCAAGGAGGCCCGAGAGGCCCTTTTACCCGATGTCCCGGATCACGAATCCGCTGGCGATACGACCTTTCGCGGTCGGCGCGGGACGGATCGGAGCTGGACAAGGGTCGGACGTTTCAATACTAGCCCGCGCTCGATCCCGAAGGAGAGAAGGGCTTCACAGCTAACGCAAAACGGGGCCAGAGGCCCCGTTAGTCGACTGGAAAGTCGATCTTGCTTCGATCAGCCGGCCTTCAGCGTCCAGGACGCGCACCAGCCGTTGATGTTGATCAGCTTGCCGGGGAAAAGCTGGCAACCCTTCCAGTCACCCTCGCCGATCTCGGCCTGCATGAACTGGCAGTTGGCGCAATGCTGCTGATCCGCTGGCAGACCTGGACGAGCGGCGGCGGCGCGCTCGGACTTGGCGGCATCCTGATTGTACTTGAGGGCGACAGCGGTCGCGTCGTCCGGGGTGACCGCGTTGGCGGGGGCCGCGGCGCGGGCGGTGCCGAAACCGACCATGTTGATCATCGGGATAGCGGCCGCGGTCCCTAGCATGACTTTGACGGCGTCGCGACGGCTCTTGCTGATTGGCTTATCGGACATGAATGTCACTCCTACATAATGAGACACAGTGTGGTGATTCCGACACTCCCGGCCTATCACCGGAAGCCGTCCACCATTTTGCTACAGGCGGTTCAAAAAGGCGAGCCGCTTACCAGCCGCCATCTGACAGCCTGATGCGGAATTAGTGCCGACGCGAAGAGGACATGTCGCCGACCCTGGTTTTCATCCCCGCCAGGCCAGAACCGCGAAGCTCGCCTCGGGTCTCTGCCTTAACCGCCACTTCCACCCGATGGCATTCCGGGATCCAACGCCCCTCGGCCGGCGTCAGGCACCATCGCCCGTTCGCTGACCAGCGCCCGCAGCACCCTCAGCGCGCTCTCCAGGACGTTCGACTCGCTCTGCGTCGGATAAACGACATAGGCCGGCAGGCACAGCGTCGGACTCCCCGGAACCGAATGCAGACAACCTCCGCGCAGATAGGCCGCCGCGACCCGTTCGGGGACGAAACAGGTGCCTCCGCTCGCCAGGATCAGCTGCAACCCCAGCCAGCCGATGTTGGCCGTTTGGGCGGGTCGTTCGAGATCCGGATAGACCTTGCGATGCTGGGCATAGAAGGTTGGCCCCCAATCGACATAGACATAGTCATCGTCCGGGGCCAGTTGATCTGGATCGCGACCGACCAGGATCAGGGTTTCGTCGAACAGATGCTCCACCTGAATACCCGCGCCCTGCCGAGGGCTGTACATCAACGCCAGATCCATGGTCCCGGCGATGATGCGGCGCATCAGATCCTCCTCGAAGCCGATCTCGGTATTGAGCGAAACCTCGGGCGCGACCGCGCGCATGCGCCCAGCCCAGCGCGGGAGAAACTCATCCCACAAGGCAATGCGCGCACCGATCGTCAGACTGGCGGGGATCGGCTTGGCAGACCCACGTCGTGGCGCGCCTGCTCGAAGGTCAGCAGCAGGGTCTTGGCGTGCCTCAGAAAGCGCTGACCGGCCGGGGTAAGCGTGGCGCCGAGACGATTACGCACGAACAACCGGGCGCCGAGCGCCTGCTCAAGATTCTGGATCCGCGCACTCACGGTCGACTGGGTCACATGAACCCTGGCGGCGGCTTCAAGAAAACTGCCGTGAGCCGCGACCGCGAGAAAGGTCTTGATCTGGTCGATGTCCATGGCGGGCGTTAATCCACCGCGCGCTTGCGGGTCTTCAACTTGGGCACGGGGCGCCATTTGTCGAGGATGTGGCCGAGACTCAGGATAGGATGTGGCCAAAGCATGCGCGGGCCGGCGTAACGCATGACCTCGCGGACGCGTTCGCGCCTGGTCGGCGCGTAGCAATGAACCTCGCAGGCCTTACAGACGGGCTTCTCCTCCTGGAACGGGCAGGTATCCAGCCGGCGCTCGGCATGGTCGAGCAGACTCGCGCATCCGTCGCAGAGTCCCGATCGCGCGCCGTGATGATCGCTACAATAGATCGCCATCATGGCGGCGATGGTCTTTTTTTCGCGGGTGATGCGACGGCCGGATGACATGGGGGCTCCTCGGGGTTTGGATGAAGCCTGGCCGGGCGGCGACCGGACTCGACGGCAATCTTGGCCAGGCGCCAGGGCGATGCCTTGAGCCAGGTCAAATGGGCGCTCGGCCCCGATCCAGGCCAGTCCTTCGAAAAGCGCCCGCGAACCCAGGTCGGTGGGACCGCGACCCTATGCGCGCGACAACCCGGTTCGGCGCCTGATCAAGCCCCGCCGGTCGCGAATGCCGGACCTTGACCGACGATCCGGTCCCGACCCTGCTCCTTGGCGAGATAGAGACGCTGGTCCGCCCTGTCGATCAGGTTCGCGACCGTCACCCCGGCACCCAGGTCACGGCTGCTAGCCACGCCCGCGCTGAAGGTGATCCTCAAGGCGACGCCATTGAAATCGAAGACATGGTTATGAATGATGGCCCGCAACCTTGACAGCATCCTTTCGGCCTGGCCTCCGTCGCTATGCGGAGTGACGACCATGAACTCCTCCCCGCCATAGCGTCCGACGAGATCGTAGGGCCGAAAATTCGCCACGAGAATGGCCGCGAATTCACTCAGGATGAAATCCCCCGCCAAGTGACCGTGGGTATCGTTGATCTTCTTGAAGAAATCCAGGTCGATCAGGGCAACGGAAAAATCGTCATGCTCGCGCGCCTGCTCCTCGATCAGCGTATCGAGCCGCCGCATGATCGAGCGTCTATTCTGGATCCCGGTCAGTTCGTCCTGGGTGGAGATCCTGTAAAGCTCCTCCTCCGCCCGCTTGCGGGCCGTGATGTCGATGATCAATCCCTCGATCGCCAGCACCTGGCCATCCCCTTCGCGATTGACGAAAACACCACGCTCGAAAACCCATTTCTCCTGACCGTCCGCCGTGATGATCCGGTACTCCAGTTGCGCCGCTCGCCCCTGGGATCTGGCTTGCTCCCAGATCCTCCAGATCCGCTCGCGATCCTCCGGAACGATCAAATCGTTATAGGACAGGGCCTTGTTAAGCCGCAAATCCTCGCTTGCGTAGCCGGTCAGCTCCAGACATCCCTCGGATATGAATTCCATCGTCCAGGCGCGGTCATGCCGGCAGCGATAGGCGACACCGGGAAGGTTGGCGATCAGCACCGATTTGCTGCGCTCGCTTTCGCGCAAGGCGGCATTGGTGTTCTTGAGTCTCAGATTCCAATAGAAGGACAGGGCGATCAGCGCGGCCAAGCCCCCGGCGATACGCAGAATGAAGCCGTAGTCCATCGGCTTGACGATGGTGACGTTCACATGACGGTTGACGATCCGATCGCGCTCGCCCGGCGTGATGGTGGCGATTGCCCTGTCGAGGATGTCACGCAGCCTGGGCTCGCTCTTGAGCACGCCCATGCGCAGTCGGTTGACATAGGGTTCCGGCGCCTGCCCGGCGATCTTGAGGTTGAACAGACCTTCCTTGCGGATGGTGTAGGCCGCGACGGTCAGGGAGCGGAGCGTCAGGTCCGCCCGACGGCTGGAAACCGCCTGGAACACGTCCTTTTCGGTCGGAACGCCAAGGATGCTCAGATTGGGAAAATCGCGCCTGACGTGCTCCTCGACCGAGGTTCCCGTCGGCAGCACGATCGATCGGTCGGTCAACCGGGTCGCGTCCGGGATGAAGGGGTGCTCCTCGCGGGTGATGAAGACGCTGGGATCCACCAGCAGCGGCTCGGTGAACAGCAGCCACTCATCGCGCGCGGCCGTCCGATTCAGGAAAGGCAGGATGAGAACCTCTCCGGCCCTGGACAGGGCCACGGCCTCGTCCCAATCCCTGGCGACCACATAGCGGAACTCGATCCCAAGCCGTCCGGCGATCAGATCGAGCAGATCGATCGCGATCCCCGTGAAATTCCCCTGTTCATCCAGGGCTTCGAACGGCTCCCAATCCGGATCGGGGCAAACGCGGATCGGCCCGAGTCGTTCCAGATAGAGCCGCTCTTCCTCGCTCAGCGACAGGCGCGGCTCCGGGACCAGAGGCGCGGTCGGACTGACCGCCACCCAAAATAGCCCGAGCAGCCCGAACAGCCAGGGGAGCCGCGAAGCGGATCGCGATCGCCCCCCGTCCCCTCGGATGTCTCCCCGCTTGCCTTTCATCCGTTCCCGGTTCCGCATCGACTCGTGAGGCCGTCACTACGGCTTAAGGTGATTTCCAGGAAACCTTGTACCTGCTCGAAATTCCGAAAGCCAGTCTGGCCCTGCGCACCCTGCTTCCACCTTGGCGGACCAGGTCATCGACTCGCCGACACAGATCAAAGGACGACGGGAGGCCGGCCCGAACGCCGACCGGGATTGGCGTTCGCTTGATCTGGATCAAACGGTTCATCGCGAAGCCCGGTTAGCTTTGCTCGGATGCCCTCCCCGCCCGTCCCACA
>NZ_NRRG01000076.1 GCF_016583575.1 Thiocystis violacea | reverse complement strand
GAGTTGTCGTCCCGTCCTGGATGAGTTGATTCCAACCGTCGACCTGCCTGGTCAATGGGTAGCGAATGACCATGACGCACTGCTAGCCGATGGCGTTGGCGGGGGTGAGTTCGTGGGGATACCTCAGAGTCCGAGCCCGTTACCAAACCCGATCCGCGCGAGATGGAGCTGCGCCTGGACGCCCGCCTGCGCGAGTCCGAGCCGCAGTGGGTGATCGGCGCGGGCGTCCTGCAAACCACGGTCATCATCGGCGTGCTGATGAAGGTCGCGAAGCTGATCTGAGGCGTCCTCGGGTCGGGGTTTTGCTACCCACCCCTCGCCGTTGTATCCTCGCGCGTTATTTTTCCGCGAGAGCACCCGATGGCCATCAAATCCGACCGCTGGATCCGCCGCATGGCCGAACAGGGGATGATCGAACCCTTCGAGCCCGTCCAGGTGCGCGAGGGCGACGCCGGGCGCGTCATTTCCTACGGAACCTCGAGCTACGGCTACGATGTGCGTTGCGCCGATGAGTTCAAGATCTTCACCAACATCAACTCGGCGATCGTCGATCCCAAGAACTTCGACTCCAACAGCTTCGTCGACCTCAAGTCCGATGTCTGTATCATTCCGCCGAACTCTTTCGTGCTCGCCAGAACGGTCGAATATTTTCGTATCCCACGGAATGTATTGACGATCTGTCTTGGAAAGAGCACCTATGCGCGCTGCGGAATCATCGTCAACGTGACCCCATTGGAGCCGGAATGGGAGGGGCATGTCACGCTGGAGTTCTCCAACACCACCCCCTTGCCCGCCAAGGTCTACGCGAACGAAGGCGTGGCTCAGATCCTCTTCCTGGAGTCCGACGAGGTTTGCGAGACCTCCTATAAGGATCGCGGCGGCAAGTATCAGGGCCAGCGCGGGGTGACCCTGCCGAAGTCCTGACGAGACGAACCCAGAGGCGACAGGGATGGAACTCACGGGTAGACCGCCATGACCTTCGACCGCCCAACCAAGCTGTTCGTCGTCCTCGGCGGTTTCTTCATCTGCAACGCGCTGATCGCCGAGTTCCTGGGGGTGAAGATCTTCGCCCTGGAGGAAACCTTCGGCCTTGCTCCGTTCGACTGGCGGCTGTTCGGGCAATCCGGTTCGCTGAGCTTCACGGCGGGTGTGCTGCTGTGGCCGGTGGTGTTCCTCATGACGGACATCATCAACGAGTATTACGGCCGGCGCGGGGTGCGCTTTCTCTCCTATCTGACGGTCGGGCTGATTGTCTATTCCTTCGTCTTCGCCTATCTGGCGATCCTGCTGGCGCCGGCCGGCTGGTGGGTCGGGGTGCAGGCCGACCAAGGCGTACCGGACATGCAGGCCGCCTATGCCGTGATCTTCGGCCAGGGGATGTGGATCATCGCCGGATCGGTGATCGCCTTTCTGATCGGTCAGCTCGTGGACGTGGCCATCTTTCATCGTATCCGTCGTCTGACCGGAGACCGCTTCATCTGGGCGCGGGCCACGGGCTCGACGCTGGTTTCGCAGCTGATCGACAGCTTCGTGGTGCTCTACATCGCCTTCGTGCTGGGGCCGCAGCAATGGTCCATGGAACTGTTTCTGGCGGTCGGGACGGTCAATTATCTCTATAAGTTCGTGGTCGCCATCGCCTTGACCCCGGCGATCTATCTGGGGCGCGATCTGATCAACCGCTATCTGGGCGAGGAAGTCTCTCGGGCCTTGCGTGAGCGCGCGGCCGGCGGCCACATCCCGTCCGTGAACTGAGTCTCGGATTGGAAGCCCGATCGGCCGCTTGGGTCGGTTTCCACTAGAATTCAGATAAGGCGGTGAGTTTCGAGGTGGTTTGTCATGATTTCAGGTGTGAGTCAAGTCGGTCTGACCGGCATTCAACGCGGCATCGAGGGACTGCGCGGTAACGCGAACGAGATCGCGAGCGCCAGACAGATGGACGGCAGCGCGGCGCGCGATGTCAGCAAGCCCCTGGTGGAGCAGACGGAAAATCTGCGTCAGGTCGAGGCGTCGGCCAAGGTGCTCAAGTCTTCCGACGAGACGATTGGTCGTCTGATCGACATCATGGCCTGATTCAGGGCCATGGCCCTGCGCTAACCCGTTCAAGGCGCGGCTCGCGCCGATCGACCGGCTTTTTCACGCGGTCGATCCAGGGCCTTCTCGGTGACCTGCTCGTAGAGTCGCAGCATGCGCTCGGCCAGCACGGGGGCCGACCACTCATGCGCGTGCTGGACGGCCTCGCGCGCGAGACGCTCGCGCAGGAGCGGCTCCTTGAGTAGACGCACGGCCTTGTCGGCGAAATCCTGCTCGTCCTCGTCGGCGATGAGCGAGCCGCGTCCATCGCCCAACACCTCCTTGGTTCCCATCACGGCGGTCGAGACGACCGGAACCCCGAGCGCCATGGCCTCCAGCAACACCAGCCCCTGGGTCTCGGTGCGGGAGGCGAAGACGAAGGCCGACCCCGCGCGGTAGCAATCCTCCAGGCTTCCATCCCGATCCAGGTACCCCGTGAAGAGGGTGTTCCCGACCAGTCCGAGCGACTGGACCTGGTGTTCGAGATTCTTTCTGGCCGGACCTTCTCCGGCGATGACCAGCAACACCTCCGGCGCCTGGGCCTTGATCCGAACCAGCGCGCGCAGGATGAAGTCGATGTTCTTCTCGAAGGCGAGCCGACTCACCAGGACCAGCAGGGGGCGTTCGGGTGAGATGCCGTAGCGCGCCCGGAAGCGGTTGCCGTCGCCCTGACTGAATTGCTTGAGATCGATCCCGGTCGGGATGACGTGGGCCGGCGTCACGACCCCATAACCCTTGAGGACATCCAGCATGGCTTGCGACGGAACCGCGAGCCCATCCACGTCCTTGCACTGGGCCACCGAGAAGTAGCGCGCGGCGCGGCGCATCCAGCTCGCTGGAACGAAGGGGACGTAGTGATGCAGATACTGCTCGAAAAAAGTGTGGTAGCTCTCGACCACGGGGACGCCGAGCCGTTTGGCCAGGCCGAGTCCGGAATAGTGCGCGATGAACGGCGTCTGGATGTGCACCAGATCGAATCCGCGTCGCGCCAGCGCGAGGTCATGGCGGCGGATCCGGCGCGAGCGCAGGATCCGATCCTCCGGATCGATCGGCAGATAGCGCGAGGGAATACGGATGACCTCGAAGACATCGGCGAGGCTCGTCCCGTAGTCGGGCGCGATCAGCACGACCTCGTGGCCCTTGCCGACGAACTCGCGCGCGAAGGTCTGGATCGACGTCGAGACGCCGGTCACGCGGGGGAAATAGACATCCGAGATCATCAAGACGCGCATGTGGAGACGTTTGGCGACAATCGAAAAATCGGGCGATGATACCCTTAGCGGCTTCTAATTCGTATCTCCAATGAAAGGAACGATGCCATGGGTGATCCCTTGAAATCCGTCCGGCGCGCCGGCTTGGCGGGTCTGATCCTGATTCTGTCGACAAGTCCCGCCGTCCGGGCCGAGGGCGCGCGGACGGCGCCCGCGCTTTGGGGGCATGGCGTCAAGACCTGCTCGGCCTATCTCGCGACCGTACCTCCGACGGAGGCGCCGACCGAATTGGCCAGCGAGGATTTCCATCGCTATCGGCAATGGCTGGCTGGCCTGGTCAGCGGCCTGAATCTCGCGGTCGGGCGCGACGTCCTCAAGGGCGCCGAGCTGGATGCCGCCATGTCGCGCATCGCGGCCATCTGCAAGGACAATCCGGAGGATGATTTCTTCAACGCCAGTCTGCGTCTGGTGCGGTCATTGGGACAATTGAAGGCGGACTGACGCCTCGGCCCCGGCGGTCGGGATTCGGTCATGGCTGGCGCCGGGATGAGCCGACGCCACAAGGTGGGTTCCGGGTAAATGGATCCGGGCCGTCTTGTCACGGAACGGTCATCTATTCTTCATACAATGGGAATGGGCGGTGACGACAATACAGCCTCGCTTTTCCACCCCCATTTGGAGACCCTCCGACATGAAGAAGACGCTGATCGCCGCGGCCGTGACCCTTGCCGTAACCACGCTGTCGAGCCAGGCCATGGCCCGCGATTCGATCTGGATCGCCGGATCCTCCACCGTGTTCCCCTTCTCCACGGCGGTCGCCGAGACCTTCGGGCGCGAATCCTCCTTCCCCACGCCCAAGGTCGAGTCCCTCGGCACCGGCGGGGGCTTCAAGCTTTTCTGCTCCGGCGTCGGCGTGGACAAGTCGGACATGAGTAACGCCTCGCGTGCCATCAAGCTGTCCGAGTACGAACAGTGCCAGGCCAACGGCGTGACCGAGATCACCGAGGTCAAGATCGGCTTCGACGGCATCGCCATCGCCAACTCCAAGTCCGGTCCTTCGATCGACCTGACTCTCGGCGAGCTCTGGTTGGGCCTGGCCAAGGACGTTCCGAACGAGGCCGGCGAGCTGGTCCCGAATCCCTACAAGAAGTGGAGCGAGATCAACAAGGATCTGCCGGACGCCGCGATCGAGGTTCTGGGTCCGCCGCCCACCTCCGGCACCCGCGATGCCTTCGTGGAACTGGCGATGGAAGGCGGCTGCGACAGCTTCGATTCCGTCAAGGCCCTGAAGAAATCCGACAAGGACAAGCACAAGGCGGTCTGCCACGGCATCCGTGAGGATGGCGCCTTCGTCGAGGCCGGCGAGAACGATAACCTGATCGTCCAGAAGCTGGTCGCCAACCCGGCCGCGCTCGGCGTCTTCGGCTACAGTTTCCTGGACCAGAACGCCGACAAGGTGCAGGGCGCCAAGATCGCCGGCGTCGAGCCGACCTTCGACACCATCGCCGATGGCTCCTATCCGATCTCGCGCTCGATCTATTTCTATGTGAAGAACGCCCACGTCGGCACCATCCCCGGTATCCAGGAATACGTGGCCGAGTTCACCAACGACAAGGCTTGGGGTCCGGATGGCTATCTGGCCGACAAGGGTCTGATCCCGCTGCCGGACGCGATGCGCGCCAGCGTGGCGGCCGACGCCCAGGCGCTCAAGCCGATGGACAAGCCCGCGAAGTAAGGGAATCGGCTCAGCGGACCGATTCCGACCAGCCGGCGGTCGCCTGACCGCCGGCCTCTCTCCCGTCAAGGCGCCGCACCTCCATGCATTCATCGACGTTACTCATTCTGCTGCTAGGGTTGATGGCCCTGGCCTATCACTTCGGGCGCAAGCGCGCCATTTCGAGCGCGGGCGGCATCGCTCGCATCAACACGCTGCATTCGCTCCCGGCCTATTACGGGCTCTACGCGGCGCTATGGGCCGGCATCCCCGCCATGCTCCTGATGGCGCTCTGGAGCGGGTTTCAGAATGAGATCCTGATCGCGATCCTCAAGTCCGAGCTGCCTCCGTCCCTGATGGATGGGCTCTCGACCGGGCAAGTAGGGCTCATGGTCAACGACATCGAGAATCTGGCGTCGGGCGCGATCGTTTCCGGCTCCGTCACACCCGAGATGCAGGCCGTCGCGGACCGCTACGCGCAGCTTCAGCGCTTCGCCGATTGGGCCATGTGGCTGGCGGTCCTGGCCATCGCGGTCGGTGGCATGGGCTACGCCTGGAGTCGGACGCAGCCGCGGATGCGCGCGCGCAACCGGGTCGAGAACATCTTCATGGTCATCCTGGTGGTCTTCTCCTCGATCGCCATCCTGACGACCCTCGGGATCGTGCTCTCCGTGCTCTTCGAGTCCCTGCGCTTCTTCCAGTCGATCTCGCCGCTGGAGTTCTTTTTCGGCACGCTCTGGAGTCCGCAGACCGCCCTGCGCGCCGATCAGGTCGGCGCTTCCGGGGCCTTCGGCGCGGTGCCGCTCTTCACCGGCACGCTCATGGTCTCGGCGATCGCCATGCTGGTCGCGGTCCCGATCGGGCTCATGTCCGCCATCTATCTGTCCGAGTACGCCCCCAGACGGGTGCGCTCCCTGGCCAAGCCGACGCTTGAGATCCTGGCGGGCGTTCCGACCGTCGTCTATGGCTTCTTCGCCGCCCTGTCGGTCGCCCCACTCATCCGCGAGCTGGGGATGTCCATGGGGTTCAGCGTGGCCTCGGAGAGCGCGCTGGCGGCGGGTCTGGTCATGGGCATCATGATCATCCCCTTCGTCTCCTCGCTTTCGGAGGACGTGATCAACGCCGTGCCCCAAGCGATGCGCGATGGCTCCTACGCCCTGGGCGCGACCCAGTCGGAGACGATCTGGCGGGTCATCATTCCGGCGGCCCTGCCGGGTATCGTCGGAGGCATCCTGCTGGCCGTGTCGCGGGCCATCGGAGAGACCATGATCGTCGTCATGGCGGCCGGTCTCGCGGCCAATCTGACGGCCAATCCGCTCGACAGCGTCACCACCGTCACCGTCCAGATCGTCACCCTGCTGACCGGCGACCAGGAGTTCGACAGCCCCAAGACCATGGCCGCCTTCGCCCTGGGTCTGACGCTCTTCGCCGTGACCCTGACGCTCAACGTGATCGCCCTTCATATCGTGCGCAAGTACCGGGAACAGTATGAATAAGCCGTCTTCGGCCGGCGCTCCGCCGCGCCGCGCCATCGATATCGTCAACGCCAGCCTGAAACGGCGCTACGCCAGGGAACGGCGCTTCCGCCTGATCGGACTGACCGCCGTGGTAATGGGGCTGTTGTTCGTGGCGCTGCTGTTCGCCGACATCATCGGCAAGGGCCACACCGCCTTTCAGCAGACTTATATTCAGTTGCCCCTGACCTTCGACGCCGGCCTCATCGATCCGAAGGGGACGCGGGATCCCGAGACGCTGAGGTCGGCGAATTACAACGCGCTGATCCGCGCGGCCTTGCGGGATGTCTACCCCGATGTCACCGAGCGACGCGATATACGAGCACTGGGTTCGATGTTCAGCGTCGGCGCGCCCTCGCAACTGCGCGACCGGATCCTCGCCAATCCCGATCTGATCGGGACGACCCAGGAGGTCTGGCTGCTAGCGGACGACGACATCGACATGCTGATCAAGGGATATATCGACCGCGATCTACCCGAAAGCGAGCGGCGCGTGAAGGACCGGACGGTCGAATGGGTGGAGCGGCTGGAGGCCGAGGGGCGGATCGAGAAGCGCTTCAATACGATTTTCTTCACCCACGGAACCTCGCGCGAGCCGGAGCTGGCGGGTATCGCCGGGGCGCTGATGGGAACCTTCTACACTCTGGTATTAACCCTGTTGTTGTCCTTTCCAATCGGTGTCGGCGCGGCCGTCTATCTTGAGGAGTTCGCGCCCAGGAATCGTTGGACCGATCTGATCGAGGTCAACATCAACAACCTGGCTGCCGTGCCCTCGGTCATCTTCGGGCTTCTGGGTCTGGCGGTGTTCATCGGGCTGTTCGGCGTGCCGCGCTCGACCCCGCTGGTGGCCTCACTGGTTCTCAGTCTGATGACGCTGCCGATCATGATCATCGCCAGTCGCGCGGCACTGAAGTCGGTTCCGCCGTCGATTCGCGAAGCGGCGCTCGGGGTCGGAGCCTCGCCCTTGCAGACCCAATTTCATCATGTCTTGCCATTGGCCATGCCCGGCATGTTGACGGGAGCCATCATCGGGATGGCGCATGCGCTGGGCGAGACCGCGCCGCTGCTGATGATCGGCATGATCGCCTTCATCGTCGATATCCCGAGCGGATTCACGGACGCCGCAACGGTCCTGCCGGTGCAGATCTTCCTCTGGGCCGACAGTCCCGAGCGCGCCTTCGTGGAGCGCACCTCGGCGGCCATCATGGTGCTGCTCGCCTTCCTCATCCTGATGAACCTGGCGGCGGTGCTGCTGCGGCGCAGGTTCGAGCGACGCTGGTAAGCGCGCCATAAACAGAAATCACATTCGAGGTTAGTCATGAGTACAACAGTCGAAGCAATGGGTCAGCGCGTCGGCGCCATGAGCGCGGCCGAGCTGTCGTCCCGGCCCGACTCGCGCGCGACGGTCGGAGACGTCACGGTCGCCAACCCGCGCATGGTCTGTCGCGAGGTCGATGTCTGGTATGGCTCCAAGCAAGCCATCAAGGGCGTGAGCCTGGACATCGGCAAGAACGAAGTCGTCTCCATGATCGGCCCCTCGGGCTGCGGCAAGTCGACCTTTCTGCGCTGTCTGAACCGGATGAACGACACCATCGACGGTTGTCGGGTCGAGGGTTCCATCCAGCTCGACGGCCAGGACATCTACGACAAGGGGCTCGACCCCGTCCCGCTGCGCGCCCAGGTCGGCATGGTGTTCCAGAAGCCGAATCCCTTCCCCAAGTCGATCTACGAGAACGTCGCCTATGGGCCGCGCATTCACGGTCTGACCAACAACAAGGCCGAGCTGGACGCCCTAGTCGAGGCCAGTCTGCGCAAGGCCGGGCTCTGGAACGAGGTCAAGGATCGGCTCGACCAGCCGGGCACGGGTCTCTCCGGCGGTCAGCAGCAGCGGCTCTGCATCGCCCGCACCATCGCCGTCTCGCCCGAGGTGATCCTGATGGACGAGCCCTGCTCGGCGCTGGATCCGATCGCCACCGCGATCGTCGAGGAATTGATCGATGAGCTGCGCGCCAACTACAGCATCGCCATCGTGACCCACTCGATGCAGCAGGCCGCGCGCGTTTCGCAGCGCACCGCCTATTTCCACATGGGCGACCTGATCGAGGTCGGCGAGACCAACGAGATCTTCACCAATCCGCGGCACAAGCTGACCGAGGACTACATCACCGGACGCTTCGGCTGAGGACGCCCATGGTCGAAACCGCGCCTCTCAAGCCGACCGCCGATCCCACCAGCGGCCACACCGTCAGCCGCTACGATCGGGAACTCGCCAAGCTGCGCGGTATCATCCTGCGGATGGGCGAGCACGTCATCGAGCAGACCCAGGCGGCGGTCGCGGCCCTGGTGGATGGCGACGAGTCCCAAGCCTTCCGGGTTCTGGATCGGGAGCCTCAGATCGACTATCTCTCGCTGGATGCCGACGAGGAGGTGTTCCGGGTGATCGCGCGTCGCCAGCCCACCGCCGTCGATCTGCGCATCGTGCTGGCCCTGTCGAAGATCGCGGGCGACGTGGAGCGGGCCGGCGACAAGACCGCGCGGATCGCCCGTCAGGCCTTGGAGCTGCGGCAGATGGAGAAGCCGGCCGAACCCCTCACCGAGGCGATGCGCGAGGCCTTTCGGCGGCTCGACGAAAAGGCCTGCTGCATGTTCGAGCGCGGCATCGAGGCGGTCGCCACCTTCGACGTGACTCAATCCCTCACCATCTTCGAGGACGAGCCGGCCCTCTACGCCGCCTCCCATGAGGCGCGCCAGCAACTTGGCGAGCAGAACCCGCCGGACCTCATCCCCCGCCAGACCATCTGTCTCCTCACCAGCGCCCACGCCCTGGAGCGCATCGGCAATCACGCGGCCAATATCGCCGAGCAGGTCATCTATGTCGCCCTAGGCCAGGACATCCGCTACCGCAACCGCGAGATCCTGATCGAGACCCTGCGTCATCGCGGCTACTGAGTCGCGCGGGTTCTTCCTCGGCCCGCTTGAGAATCTTCGTTGTTTGTCCTCCCATCTCGCTCGACAATAGCCGCCAACGCCAGATGTCTGGCGTCGCGATGACATCAACCTTGAATGCAGGAGATTCCGCTATGTCGAACGAGGGCTATCACGAGCCGGTGAGCGAGCTATCCGACGAGACCCGCGACATGCACCGGGCCATCATCTCGCTCATGGAGGAACTGGAGGCGGTCGACTGGTACAACCAGCGCGTCGACGCCTGCAAGGACGCGCACCTCAAGGCGATCCTCGCCCACAACCGCGACGAGGAGAAGGAACACGCCGCCATGGTGCTGGAATGGATCCGTCGTAAGGATCCGAGCTTCGACAAGGAGCTGAAGGACTATCTCTTCACCGAGAAGGAAATCGCGCACCATTGAGGTGGCACCCATTCCAGGGCCGGGCGCTATTCTCGGCCGGGAGCACCGATGATCACCAGAGCACCGGATCCAGGGGGCCGCGATTGTCCTGGCTGTCAGGATCGTCCCGGCCAGATCGTCGCGAATTCGAAACGCGTGCGGCATGTTCCTAACTCGAACTCAACGACCTCATCGCTGGCATCCATCAACTGGATATAGCGCCCTTCCCGCAGATGATGGATCTTGGCGATGTGTTCATCGGGGTCGACGATCACATAGTATCGAACGCCTTCCTGTTCATAGAGTTGAAATTTAGTCGTGCGATCCTTGCGCGCGGTGGACTTGGACAGTACTTCAAAAATCAATGCCGGGGCTTTGGTTAGATAGGCGATGTCGACAATGTCGCCACAGACCACCAGATTGTCGGGTTGGACCGTGGTTTCCTCGTCGATTTTCCAATCCACCGGGAGTAGGGCCTGACATTCCCGACAGTTTTCCAGGGCGCGTTCTAACTGGCTCGCGATGCGTTGACTGATCGACTGATGAAGGATGCCGGGCGCGGGGCTCATCGCATGGGCGATGCCCTGGATGAGTTCCCAGCGGCCTTCCCATTGAACATAGTCCGCGTAGGTGTAGCGAGGTAAATCCTCCGGTTTGGGCGTGCTCATTGGGTCGATCCTATCTTGAGACATTGACTCAGGCAGCCAGGCACGGCCTTTCTCGTCGATCCGCGCCATCAGGCATTCATCCCAACTCCCGCCACCAGCGCTCCGCAGGCTGGACAAGCGTCGCGTCGGATCCGGTTCACCGTCAAATAGAACCCATGGCGCTCGATCAGAGGCGCTCCGCAGGCATGACAATCGGTGTTCTCGCCGCCATCGCCCGGCAGGTTGCCGACGTAGACGTATCTCAGTCCCACTTCGTGACCGATGGCCGCCGCGCGTCTCAGAGTCTCGGCGGGGGTCGCCTGGATGTCACGCATCTCGTAGGCGGCGTGGAAGCGCGAGACGTGCCAGGGGATGTCCGGAGAGACCGAGTGGATGAAGGCGGCGATGTCGCGCAATTCGCCGTCCGAGTCATTGACGCCTGGGATCACCAGGGTCGTGACCTCTAGCCAGACGCCCAGTTCATGATAGCGGCGGATGGCGTCCAGCACGGGCTGGAGCTTGACGCGGCTCAGATGGCGGTAACTCTCTTCACGAAAGAATTTGAGATCCACATTGGCGGCGTCCAGGACCGAGGCGATCTCGCGTTGCGGTGCCTCGTTGATATAGCCGTTGGTGATGAAGACATTGGCGAGCCCGGCCTTCCTGGCGAGACAGGCGGTTTCGTAGGCCAGCTCGTAGAAGATGGTCGGCTCGGTGTAGGTGTAGGCGATCGCGCGCGCGCCGCTGTTCCTGGCCGCCTGGACGATTTGAGCCGGCGTAACCTGTTCACCGGGCACTCGATCCCCCAGTCGCGCGAGTTGGGGACACATGGGCTGCACATCGCGCTCGATACCGTCGGGTTCCAGATGCTTCGGCAGCCGCTCGCGCGGCCATTGCGAGATCTCCCAGTTCTGGCAGAAGGTGCAGCGCAGACTGCAACCCACGGTCGCGATGGAGTAGGCGGTCGATCCAGGATGGAAGTGGAAGAGCGGTTTTTTCTCGATGGGGTCGAGATTGCGCGACACGACCCGGTCACCCACCAGGGTGAAGAGGGTTCCGCCGCTGTTGTAGCGTACCGCGCAGACGCCTCGGCCGGCGTCCGGGATGATGCAGTCGTGCGGACAGAGTCGGCATTGGACCCGCTTGTTGTCCAACCGATCGTAGAAGCGTGCCTCTTTCATGTCAGGTTCTCCGCGACGGATGCCCATGGCTGAAAGTATGGACCAGTCCGGAATCCTTACGTTTCCAATTCGCCGGCGATGAAGTCGCGTGCCGCGTCGCGCAGACCGACCGCCGCCTCCCAGCCCGAACCCTCGGCGATCAGGGGCGGGCCAATGACGACCTCGACCGCGCCCCAGCGCGGCCGGAAGCTGTCGCCCGGCATAATCTCGCGCGTCCCCTTGATGACCACCGGCAGGATGGGTACGCCCGCCTCGGCCGCCGCCGCGAAGGCACCCATGCGGAAGGGCAGCAATCCAGGCTGCTCGCGGAAGGTGCCCTCGGGAAAGAAGGCCAGACGCTCGCCGCGCCCCAGGGCTGCGTGCAGTTGCGCCGTCTCCGACTGGCTACGCTGGAGATCGAAGCGCTCGACGAAGAGCGTCCCCATCCGGCTCAGAAAGCGACCGACCAGCGGGTTGGCGCTCAGCTCGCGCTTGGCGACGAAACTCAGGGGGCGCGGGATGGCCTCGATCAGGGCGAGCGCGTCCAGATAGCCCTGATGGTTGGCGACCAGCACATAGGGTCGGCCAGGATCGGGAATGCGTTCGCGCCCGCTGACAGTCAGACGCACCAGGCACAGACGCCGCAACAGCCGGATGCCGTGCCGGATCAGCGCCCAGCGCCAGGTCAGACGCGGGGTCAGCATGGCGCCGATCCAGTACCAGGGCGCGATCAGATAGAAGACCAGCCAGGCATAACGCGCGAAGAGGGTCGCGGGGAGTCGCGAGCCCAGATGCGTCAGCCGGGCGCGCAGCGCCGCGAACCCCAGACGCGCCACCTGCCAGGCGGGCGCGGGCGGTCCCTCGAACAGCTTGCCGGCCAGATAGCGCTCACGGGTATCGCCGCGTCGCAGCTTGCCGCTGGAGGTCTTGAGCACCGCGCGCGGCGGGGCCAGGACGATCTCGTCCGGCGGCAGACCCAGGATGTCGGTGGCCAGCTCGCGCGCGCGCTGGGACAGCGCAGCCCGGCGCGCCGGATCGCGCTCCTTGGACTCGGCCACGATCACCAGACGCTCGCTGCCCTGACGCGGGTCCTTGGCGGCGAAGGCGACCACGCAGCCCTTGCGGATCCCCGGCAGTTCGCCGAGCGCCTGCTCGACCTCGTAGGGGTAGAGATTGCGTCCGCCGCGGATGATGAGATCCTTCACCCGTCCGGTCAGATGGATGTCCCCGCCGGCCAGATAGGCGCGGTCCCCGGTCTCGTGCCAGCCGTCGCGGATCAGGCCGGCGGTGGCGTCCGGGCGCCGGTAGTAGCCCTGGGTCGCCGATGGTCCCTGGAACTGGAGCAGTCCCTCGTGCCGCTCCGGAAGCTCGCGCCCCTCGCCGTCCACCACCCGCGTTCGGTAGCCGGGCAAGGGGCGTCCGCAGGCGACTACCTCCAGGACATCCGGATCCTCACAGGGAACCGGCAAGGCGTAGCCTGAACCGGCGAAGCGGACGCGGTCGATGCAGTCGACGCGCGGTCCTCGATCCGCCGGGGGAAAGGCCAGTCCGACCGCCGCCTCCGCCAGTCCATAGACGGGCGCCAGGGCGTCGGCGCGAAAACCGCAAGGGGCGAAATGCGCGGCGAAGCGGCGCAGGGTGTCGGCACTGACCGGCTCGGCGCCATTGAAGGCGCGCCGCCAGCAACTCAGGTCCAGCCCCTCAAGCTGTCTGTCGGACAGACGTGTCAGACAGAGTTCATAGGCGAAATTGGGCGCGGCCGAGAGTGTTCCGCGATGGGTGTGAATGGCCTGAAGCCAGCGTCGTGGCCGGGCGAGAAAGGCGAGCGGCGACATGGAAATGAGCGGAACGCCGAAATAGAGACTGCCGAGCCAGGCGCCGATCAGGCCCATGTCGTGATAGAGCGGCAGCCAGCTCACGAAGACATCCTCGGGGCCGATGGCGATCGCCTCGCCCATGGCACGGATATTGGCGAGCAGATCGGCGTGGGTCAGCATCACGCCCTTGGGATCGCCGGTGCTCCCCGAGGTGTATTGCAGAAAGGCCAGATCCCCCGGCTCCGGCGTCGCCCAGTCGGCGAGCGGCGCCGTTCCTTCCAGCCCCTCCAGCGTCAGGACACCATGCAGCGAGGGCACCTGAGCACGCAGCAGCTTGGCGACCGCGCGCGCCTCCGGCACCGTGACCAGCAGGCTGGTGCCCGCGTTGTCGAGCAGACGCGCGTGCCGGCGCAGATGGTCCTCAAGCTGTTGGGGGCGCGCGGGCGGATAGATGGGCACCGGCACGCCACCGGCCACCAGGATGCCGAGAAAGCTGAAGAAATAGTCCAGCCCGGTCGGCAGCATGACCGCCACCGTCCCGCCCGGCTTGAGCCCCGTCTCCCGCAGCCGCGCCGCGACCCGCGCCGCGCCCTCCGCCAGCTCGGCATAGGTCAGCGGATGCGGCTGGTCGTCGCTGTCGTAATAGATCAGATGGACGCGCTCGCCGTGCCGGTCGCGATGCCAGGCCAGGACATCCAGCAGGGTCCGCGCGGTCCCTGGGACGCCCCCGGACGGATCCGCCGGGGTCGCCACGACCGCCACCGCGATCGCTGGCCTAGCCGCGTCCCCGTCCCGCAGCAACGCCAGCAGATCGCGCGGCGTCGCGGCCAGCAGCGCCGCGTCCGGGAGATGGACCTCCAGACCTCGCTCGATGCGGGCGATCAGCTCGGAACGGCTCAGGCTGTCCAGCCCGAGATCGGATTCCAGACGGGTATCCAGATTGATACCCTCGCGCGGCTCGGGCAAACGGGACTCACGCGCGAACTCGCGCAAAAGCGTCAGGAGTTGACTGGACGGATTCGAAGCGGTCATGGGGGCAAGGGCTCTTCGGATGGGGCTCCAGTCCGACCGCGATCGATCGGCCACCGGGGCGAGTCACCAATCCCGCCATCTTCGACCATGTGGGACTCAGGATCCAGAGTCGCGGTCAGGGCGGCGAGCAGGCCGTCACCGACGCCCGAGGGCGTTAGGGCTCATTGCAGGGTCCGATAAAACGCTCGCCATTGAAATGAATCGGATGTGAAGGGGACGTCACGGCTCGGGTACTTCATCATTCGGCGGTTTTTGTTACGCATGCTGGGGTTCGCTTTTTTCACCCTAACAGAGCTGAATACTTTTATCGGAAAACGTGGTGCGTCCCTGAGGTATCCCCTAGCTATTTATATTTTAAACAAAGACTTAAACCTGGTTCCGTGAACTGAATGAACCGTCTTCCAAGAATTCCCGTTACATAACAAGAGGATGGAGGTAAAATACGCCCATTCTAGGGCTCACCCGGCAGGTGACAAGTTGCGACGTTTCATCATCACG
>NZ_NRRG01000075.1 GCF_016583575.1 Thiocystis violacea | reverse complement strand
ATGAGGGCAGGCGGCGGCTGGTGATTGTCGGGAGAAATCTGGAGCCTTGGGCGCTTCCCGGCGAACCTGGACGCGCCCCGGCGGTTGGCCGGCGTGGGCGGTTCGGGAGTAGCTGACCGGAGTGCTTAGTATTATACTCGCGCGTTCGCCGGAACAAACCTCGCCATCCCCGCTGACTTCCGGCCCGACCCAGGGCCTCGTCCCCGCTTCCGAACATTCCCGCGTTTGTCGCGTGACCAGAGACTTGCCATGATCGAATACAACCGCGATGCCCATGACATCTACCGTCAGTCGTTCGCCATCATCCGCGCGGAGGCCAGATTGGATCGCGTTCCCGCCGACCTGGAGTCGCTCGCGGTGCGGGTGATCCATGCCTGCGGCATGCCGGAGGTCATCGAGGATCTGGCGTTCTCACCCGGCGCGGGCGAGGCGGGCCGCGCGGCGCTGGCGGCCGGCGCGCCCATCCTCTGCGACAGCCGCATGGTGTCCGAGGGCATCACCCGCGCCCGCATGCCCGCCGATAACCCCATCCTTTGCACCCTGCATGACCCGAGCGTTCCCGATCTGGCCCGCCAACTCGGCAACACCCGCACGGCGGCGGCGCTGGAGCTGTGGCGCGCGCATCTCGCCGGCTCGGTCGTGGTCATCGGGAACGCCCCGACGGCGCTGTTCCGCCTGCTGGAGATGCTCGACGAGGGCGCGCCCAGGCCGGCGCTGATCCTCGGCTTTCCGGTCGGCTTCGTCGGCGCGGCCGAGTCCAAGGAGGCGCTCGCCGCCGACAGCCGGGGCGTACCCTTCGTGACCCTGCGCGGTCGGCGTGGCGGCAGCGCCATGGCGGTCGCGGCGGTGAACGCCCTCGGACGGGAGCATTCCTGATCGACATGGGTAAGGGGCGTTTGTACGGCCTGGGCGTTGGCCCTGGCGATCCGGAATTGATCACCATCAAGGCCCTGCGTTATCTGCGCGCGGCCCCGGTGGTCGCCTACTATGTCGGCAAGGAGAAGCGGGGCAACGCGCTGAGCAGCGCCAAACCCCACCTGCGCGCCGACCAGATTCGTCTGCCGCTGGTCTATCCGGTCACCGGCAAGAAGCCCGAGCCACCCTATGACTACGAAGGGGTCATGCGCGACTTCTACGACGAGGCGGCCGAGCAGGTGGCCGCTCATCTCGACGCCGGCCGCGACGTGGCGGCGCTGTGCGAGGGCGATCCCTTTTTCTACGGCTCCTTCATGTATCTGCACGACCGGCTGGCGGAGCGCTTCGAGACCGAGGTGGTGCCCGGCGTCTGCTCGGTGGTCGCCAGCGCCTCGGTGCTGCGCACCCCATTGGTCTATCGCGATCAACGCTTGCAGGTGATCGCCGGCACGCTTCCGGAAGAGACCCTGACCCGGATGCTGTCGGAGGTCGAGGCCGCCGCCATCATGAAGCTCGGCAGCAATTTCGAGAAGGTCCGGCGGGTCATCCGCGCGCTTGGTCTGGAATCGCGCGCGCGCTATGTGGAACGGGCGACCATGGAGGGCGAGCGTATCCGCGATCTCGCCGGGATCGACCCCGAGAGCGTCCCCTACTTCTCGATGATTCTCATCCCTGGCGAACGGTGGCGGGGCCAGTGAGCGACTCCGGGAAGGACACGCCCGGCCTGCTGATCCTGGAATCGGGCGGACAGCGGATCTCCGCGCGGCTTCAAGCCGCCTTCCAGGACGCCGAACTCCGGATGCTGGATTCCGAGGATGCGGCGACCAACGGACTGCGCGAGGCGCAGGAGTCCGGTCGCTCCTGCATCGTCATCGGCGATCAGGATGTCATCCTGCTCGCCCTAGCGCCCGTGCTGATCGGGCGGAGCCTGGGCGCGATCACGCCCGTCGTGACGGTCGCCGCCGACGGCTCGCGGGTCGTCCCGCTGCTCGGTTTCGCGCGGGGGGTCGAGGCCCTGGCATGGCGGGTCACGGAGGTGCTCGGCCTGGCCCAGCCCGCGGTCGAGCCGCTCGCGCCGCGACCGGGCCGACTCGCCGTGGTCGGACTCGGCCCAGGCGCGGCCGGGCTGATGGCCCCGGCGGTCAGGGAAGAACTGACCCGCGCCCAGGACATCGTCGGCTATACGACCTATGTGGAGATGGCCGGACCCTTCCGCCCGGATCAACGCCTCCTCGATTCCGACAACCGCCAGGAGATGGACCGCGCCCGGCTGGCCTTCGAGCTGGCCGCCCAGGGCCGTCATGTGGTGGTGGTCTCGTCCGGCGATCCGGGCGTCTTCGCCATGGCCACGGCGGTGGTCGAGGCGCTCGATCAATCGGACGACCCGGCCTGGCGCGCCGTGGATCTCGCGATCCTGCCCGGCATCTCCGCCGCCCAGTCGGCCGCCGCCCGCGCCGGCGCGCCGCTGGGGCACGACTTCTGCGTCCTCTCGCTCTCCGACAACCTCAAGCCCTGGGCGACGATCGAGCATCGGCTGGAACAGACCGCGCTCGCCGATCTGGTCATCGCCCTCTACAACCCCAGTTCCAGGGCGCGGCCCTGGCAACTCGCCCGCGCGCTCGACATCCTGCGCGCGCACCGCCGGCCCGCCACGCCGATCGTCCTCGGTCGCGACATCGGACGTCCCGACGAGCGCCTGACCGTCACCAGCCTGGGCGAGATCCGCCCCGAACAGGTCGACATGCGCACCGTCGTCATCGTCGGCTCCTCCCTGACCCGTCGGTTCGCGCGCGCAGGCGGCGGGGAGTGGGTCTATACGCCGAGGTGGTATGGCGAGGGTTCGAACGACGCCCCTGCCTGAGGCTGGCGGCTCTTTTCAGGTTCCAATAGGGGTGGACGCATGGCCGAGACCCGGCGGATGTACCGACTCATTGTCTGCGATCTCGACGGCACCCTGCTGAATGCCGAGCATCGCCTGGGCGATTACAGCCGCGCGGTCCTGGATGGACTGCAAGCTCGGGGTATCGAGATCCTGCTCGCCTCCGGACGGCACTACCTGGACATCCGCTGTCTCGCCGACCGGCTCGGAAGCCGTGGCGGTCTGATCTCAAGCAATGGCGCGGCGGTGCATGACGGCGGGTCGCGCCTGACGCATTGCCGCGCGATCGACGCCGACTGTCTGGATTTCCTGCTGCGCGATCCGCTCTTCGAGCGCGTTCACACCAATATCTACCGCCTCGACGACTGGCTGGTCGAGACGCCCAAGCCGATCCTGCTGGGCTATCACCAGGATTCCGGATTCGCCTATCGGGTAGCGGACTTCGCGACGCTCGCGCCCGAGCCGGTGCTGAAGGTCTTCTATTACGCCGAGGATCCGGATCATCTGCTGGCGCTGGAGGAACGGATCCTGGCGCGTCACGGCGACCGGGTCACGACCACCTATGCCTTGCCGATGGTTCTGGAAGTCATGGCCAGGGGCGTTTCCAAGGGCGAGGCCCTGGCGGGGGTGGTGAGCCGGCTTGGTCTGGATCGCGCCGATGTGATCGCCTTCGGCGACGGCCGCAACGACCTGGAAATGCTGCGCTATGCCGGCAAGGGCGTTCTCATGGGCAACGCCGACGCGAGCCTGAAGGCGGCGCTGCCCGAGCTGGAAGTCATAGGTTCGAACGCGCAAGAGGCGGTCGCGAACTACCTGGAGGGTCTGTTCGCGACCGCCGGCTGATGCCTCAGGAACGGGCCTCGGTTCGTCAGACCTTGAACTGTCCGATCCGCTCTTGCAGCTCGATGGCCAGTCTGGACAGACCCTCGCTGGAGGAGGCGATCTGGCCGGACGCCTGGTAGGCGCCATCCACCGACTGGGCGATGTTGGTCACGTTGCGGTCGATCTCCTCGGCCACGGCGCCCTGCTGCTCGGCGGCACTGGCGATCTGGGTGTTCATGTCGTTGATGCGCGTGATCGCCTCCGCGATCCTGGCCAGCGACTGTTCCGCCTGGGCGGCCTTGGTCACGGTCTCGCCCGAACGCTCGCGTCCTTGCCGCATGGCGGTCACGGCGCTGTTGGCACCGCCCTGAAGACGCTCGATCATCGCCTGGATTTCCTTGGTGGACGCCTGGGTGCGCGAGGCCAGGTTGCGGACCTCGGCGGCGACCACGGCGAAGCCGCGTCCCTGCTCGCCGGCGCGCGCCGCCTCGATGGCCGCGTTGAGCGCCAGCAGATTGGTCTGCTCGGCGATCCCCCGGATCACGTCCAGCACCTTGCCGATCTGGTCGCTGTCGACCTCAAGCCGGTGGATCACCTCCGTCGCGCTTTCCACCTCATGCGCCAGCGCCTCGATCGCGGCGATGGTCTCGCGTACCACGCCGGTTCCCTGACGGGATTCCTGATCGGCCTCGCGCGCGGCCCTGGCGGCGTCGTTCGCGTGGCGCGCGATCTCCTGCACGGTCGCGGTCATCTCGTTCATGGCGGTGGCGACCTGATCGGTCTCGGCCTGCTGGTGCTGGACCTGTTCGCGCGCGCCCTCGCTGGTCATGGACAACTGCTCGGCGGCGGCGGCGAGCTGGGCGGTGGCCCCGCTCACCTGGCCGATCAGCGCCTGGATCTTGCCGACGAAGGCGTTGAAGTTGGTCGCCAGCAGGGCGATTTCGTCCGTGCCATCGACCGGCAGGCGCCGGGTCAGATCGCCCTCGCCACTGGCGATATCCCTGAGCGCCGAGACCACGCCGCGCAGTGGCCGCGAGACGCCGCGACTCAGCGCCACGATCACTCCGATCAGCAACCCCAGGCCGGCGAGCCCGATCAGGACCAGATCGCGGATGAGCGCGTCGGTGCCGGCCAGCACGTTGCGCAGGGGCAGGGCCATCCCGATCGACCACTGTCCCGCGTTACCGGCCAACGCGAGCGGCTCGGAGAGGATCAGCGCCTGACCGCCGACCAGGTCGTTCTCGCGGGTGGCGGTGAAGGGGAGACCCTGCTTCAGGGCGTCCGTGAATCGCTCCAGATCCTCGCCCAGGGTGATCTGGTCGGTCTCGCTCAGGTGCTTGCCCAGACGACTGGCGTCCGGATGCGCGATCACCTTGCCCGTGCGGCTGAAGAGCGACGTGATCCCGCCGAAGGGACGCTTGGCGTCGATCATCGACTGGATGTGGGCGATCGAGAGATCCACGCCGACCGCTCCGACCACGCGCCCGTTCTCGCGGATCGGCATGACGATTGAACTCAGGAGCATCTTGACGCCGCCCGACTCATAGGCGTAGGGATCGAGGATCACGGGGTTTCCGCTGTTTCTCGCCAGGAGGTAATAGTCGCCGTCTCCGGGCGTCTCGTAGTTCTTGAGGGCCTCCCAGGCGATGTCCTGATCGGTGCGGTACCAGGAGGGAATGTAACGGCCGCTGTCGTCATGGCCCTCGGTGCCGACATGGCTGGCGTCCAGTCCGTCGAAGGCGTTCGGCTCCCAGGCCATCCAGACCCCGAGCAGGTTGGGATGCTCCTTCAGATAGGTCGACAGCAGACGGTTGAAGTACTCCCGGCGTCCTTCCGCCGGGATGCCGTCGCGGACTCCGGCCACCGCCGCCAGGGCGCCGAGGCCCTTCATCTCGCCCATGAGGCTGTCCTGAATGGCCAGTCCTTCGGCGCGGGCCATTTGTCTTGAGGTCTCGATGGCATCCTCGGTGACCGCCTCGCGCAGGATGGCCTGCATGAAGAGGATCATGCCGAGCAACACGATGACCGCCGCGGGCACCAGGGTCACCAACAATTTGTTCATCATGGAAAATCGGGTCAGCATGCGGAGGCCTCGGAAGAACGATGCTTGGGGGAAAGACGACGGGATGAATTTTACAGGATAGCGCGATGCGTCGGCCGCTGGTGTGGCCCATGCGGCCGTGCCGGTTGTCTGTTCACGTTCGCCTCGACCCCGCGCCACCGATGAACCGGCTGGCTCAACGCCGGTCGCTCAAGTGATCCTCCTGGATCTCCGGCTCCGCGTAGCGCTCCCGGATCTCGCGCAGCTCCGGGAGCACGCGCAGGAAGCCGGCGACCACGGCGGGATCGAAATGGCTGCCGGCGAGCCGTTCGATCTCGGCCACCGCCCGATCCTCCGGCCAGGCTTGCTTGTAGGGCCGCTCCGAGAGCAGCGCGTCGAAGACATCGGCGACCGCCACGATCCGGCTTTCCAGCGGGATGGCCTCGCCCACGAGGCCCTGGGGATAGCCGTCGCCGTCCCAGCGTTCGTGGTGGGTCAGGGCGATCCTGGAGGCCATGCGCAGCAGTTCCGAGTCGTGGCCCGACAGCATCCTGGCGCCGATCGCGCTGTGGGTTTGCATGACCCGCCATTCCTCCGGATCCAGCCGGCCGGGCTTGAGCAGGATGTAATCGGGAATACCGATCTTGCCGATGTCGTGCATGGGCGCGGCATTCATGATCAGGGTGGCCCGCCGCTCGTCCAATCCCTGTTGAATGGCGAGTGTCCGTGCGAACAGGCTGATGCGCATGATGTGCAGGCCCGTCTCATTGTCCCGATATTCGGCCGCGAGACCGAGTCGGCGAATGATCTCCAGGCGGGTGTCTTCCAGCTCCCTGGTGCGCTCGCGCACCTTTTCCTCCAGCGCCGCGTTCTGCTCGCGGATCCGTTTATGCAGCAGGCGGACCTCCAGCATGTTGTGGACCCGGCTCAGGACCTCGGCACGGTCGCAGGGCTTGATCAAGAAGTCCTTGGCCCCGGAGGCCAGGGCGCGCAGCTTGGCCTTCGGGTCATTCTCGGCCGTCAGCACCAGCACCGGCGCGTAGTCGTTCTCGGCTCCGCAGGCTTGGTTCAGCGCGTCCATGACCTGGAAGCCATCCATGCGCGGCATGCGCAGATCGAGCAGGATGAGATCGAAATTCCGCTCGCGGAACAGGGGGAGGACATCCTCCGGGTCGGTGGTGGCGCGGATGTTCCCGTAACCGGCGGTCGTCAGGATCCGCTCCAGCAGCCTCAGGTTGGGGCGCTCGTCATCGACGATGAGGATTTCCGCCTCGAGAATTCGCGGATCAATTTCCATCGGGGCACAACTCCATGAGCGCCATTCAGTGTCGGGTGAGCGAGTCCGGGGTGGTCGATCCGGCCAGCGCCGCCCATGACTCGTATTCGTCGAGGCAGCCGAGTCCGCTCAGATACTCGCGATCGAGGTCCGCCTCGCCATCCCGGCCCGTGTTCACGATGGCGTCGGCGGCATGCACCAGCGTCAGCGGCGAGATCCCGGCGATGCCAGAGCGCGATGGCTCGTGATGCCAGGCCAGGGCGTCCACCACCGCCGGGGAAAAGCCCCAGAGACGCAGGAGGTAGGCCCCGACCCAGCCGTGGTGAGCGCCGAAAAGGCTCTCCTCGTGTCGGCAGAGATCGCGGCCGGGCTCCATGGCGAACAGCTCATCGCTGGGATCGAGGCTATTGGATTCGCCGATGAGCACCAGCCGACCGACGTCGTGCAGCAGTCCCGCCAGGCTGCTCTCGTCGCGCTCCAGGGCGCTCATGCCGCGCTGACGGGCGATGCGCGCGGCCAGTTCGGCGGTGGCCAGGCTTTTCTGGTTGAGGCGTTCGCGCCAGGCTTCCAGCGCGGGTGGCACCGGCGATTTGACGAAGATCTCGTGCTGGAGTACCAGGCCGGAGACCAGTCGGGTGCCCAGGAGCTTGACCGCCTGCTCGACGCGGACCGCCCGTGTCACGCCCCCGAAAAAGGCGCTGTTGGCCAATTGCAGGATCTTCGCGGACAAGGCGACGTCCTGGCCGAGGATGGCGGCGATATCGTCCAGCGAGGTCACGCGCTGCTCTTCAGCCAGCGCCTTGGTCAGGGCCACGAATAGCTTGGGAATGGGCGGCAGGGCCTTGAGTCCGCCAAGACGTCGGCGCAGCGCATCCGACAGGGGCATGGCCCCCAGGGCCTCGGCCCGCGCGATCAGGTCGGTGATGGCCTTGGGATCGAAGGGCTTGCCGATGAACAGATGGGCGTGTTGCGCCACACTGGCCGTTTCCTCCTCGCCACTGTAACCGGAAAGGACCGCCCGCACGCCGCCGGGGTTGTGAAGCGCGGCCTGCTCCAGAACCTGGCAGCCGCTGCGCCCTGGCATGCGCATGTCCGAAACCACCAGGTCGTAGCTGGTCTCGCTCAGTCGGGCGATGGCCGCGAGCGGGTCGGGCTCGAGGTCGAGCTGGTGACAGGCGGGCAGATTTCTCAGGGTGCGCCGGATGGTCCGTAGGATGGCCGGCTCGTCGTCGATAAAGAGTATCTTCATGCGTTGTCGTCCGCCGTGCTTGGGACATCCGCCCGCTCGATGGGCAGTGTCACGGTGAATACGCTGCCGCGTCCCGGTTCGCTCTCGGCATGGATGATGCCGCCGTGGCTCTCGATGATGCCGTGACTAATCGAGAGTCCGAGGCCGGTGCCGGCGCCGACGTCCTTGGTGGTGAAGAAGGGCGTGAACAACTGATCCATGTGCTCGGGGGCGATGCCGCGACCGCTGTCGCTCACCCGCACCGCCACGGAGTCCCCGCGCCTCAGGGTTTCGACGCCGATCAAGCCCCAGCCATCGATCGCCTGGGCAGCATTCACCAGCAGATTCACCAGAACCTGGGTGATCTGTCCGGGGTTGCCCCGGATGGGTGGCAGCTCGCCGAGCCGTTGCTCGACATCGGCCTTGTACTTGATCTCGTTGCCGGCCAGGCTCAGGGCCGCGGTCACGCACTCATTGAGGTCGAGTGGCTCGTCCCTGGAATCCCCGCCGTGGGCGAAGCTGCGCAATCCGGCCACGATCGCGGCGACCCGCTGGCTGCCCTCGGCGGTGTCCGTCAGCAGTGACTCCATGTCCTCCAGCAGGAAATCCAGATCCTCGCCGTGCAGGCGGGCTTCCCAACGTCCGAGCAGCTCCGGCTCCGTGGCGGCGCGAGCCTGGACCAGTTCCCGATAGTCCTCGATCAGCGGCAGCAGCACCGCCTGGTACTCGCGCAGATTGGCCAGATTGCCCTGGATGAAGCCGATCGGGTTGTTGATCTCGTGGGCCACGCCGGCCGCCAGGGTGCCGAGCGAGGCCATTTTCTCGGATTGCACCAACTGTTTCTGGCTCATTCGCAGACGCCGATTGGTCTCGGCCAACTGATCGCGGCTCGCGATCAGGGCCAGCTCGCGTTGTTGGATCTGCTGCGCCATCCATCCGAGCAGGAGCAGCAGGGCCACGGCCAGGAACGCCAGCGCCAGGAAATAGCCCTGGGAGGCCAGCAGTCCCCCGGTGCGCCGATAGTCTCCAGCGAAACCGATCTCGTAGGGGGTATCGGGAATGGGCTCCACGAGCCTCGGATCGCGTCGCCGTACCCGCTCCGGTCCGCTGTCTCCCGTCATCTGGACGAGATGGGAGCCGTCCGACCGGGCGAGATAGAACACGTAGTCCGCCCCCTCGTCCTCGTGTCGCACCAGTTGGTCGATAACGGCGTCCTGATTGATCCAGGCGATGATGATCGCGACCGGTGTTTCATGATGGCTGACCGAGGCCATGAAATAGACCTTGGCCGGCTGATCCTCGCTGACCGCGAGTTCGGGTGTCATCGACAGGGACGAGGGTGTTTTCCAAAACCGGGCTTGTCCCGCTTCCTCGCCCTCGTCGACCAGGATCTCGCCGTCGATATCCTGAATCAGGATCCGCTTATAGATCGGCACCCCTTTCATGACTCGCGAGGTCTCCATCTCCCTGACCAGATCGCGCATCGCCAGCAGACTGGTCTTGAGCCCGTATTCCATCGACATACCAAGCGCGCGATTGGAGAAGAACACCATCAGCGCCCGATCCTGAGCCATTCTGGCGACATCCGCCTTGCGCTCGGAGTTGAAATAGCTCAGGGCGGCGGCGCGCTTCTGGAGCTCGAAATGCAGTGACTTGTACGCGGCCTCATGGATCTCGCGCTGCGAATAGAAGGTGGTGCTCAGCAATAGGACGAGATACACGACGAGCAGGGTCGCCGCCGTGTAAATCAAGAGCCTGGATTTGCCGAATTCCATCGCTCGCGTCGTCCGCGGTTAGGAGTCGGTGGCGAAAAAGTCCTGGAAATAGGTGAACACCGTCGGGTAATAGGCCTTCACCATCCGGTTGTAGCGACCATCCTTGCGAATCATCCCGAGGTAACGGTTGAAGGCTTCACGCAGTTCCGGCGAGTCCTTGCGAAAACCGGCGGCCATGGTCTGTTCGTCGGAGATGGGTCCGATCACCTTGATTTCCCCCGGCCATTTGTCGAGCGCGATCAGGGCGTCCGGCACGTCCAGGATGGTGCTTTCGGCGTCGTTGTTGAGGATGGCCGGGGCCATTTCGTTGAGCTTGAGCTCCTTTTGAGGGAGCCGAACGTTGGCGCCGGTCTTCTCCAGTTGGTAGATGCGGGGATCGAGACAGGTGTTCTCCAGGGCCAGAACCTCGCGACCCTTGATCAGGGTCTTGACCACCGAGATGTCGTCGTTCCTGGAGCCGGTCGGACTGATCGGCAGAAGCGTCGAATCAGCCCGGGCGATCAGCCAGACGCCGCTCGGAAAGGTCGGATCCGAGTAGTCGACGATCTCCTGGCGCCAGGGCAGGACCGTGAGTCCGTTGGCCAGGATATCGCCCTTGATCGGTGCCTTGTCCAGGCGCTCGGCGCCGCCATCCTTGCCGAGCTTGGCGTTCCGCCCGGTGAGATCGCCGAAGGCGGTGGTCCAGGTGGTGGCGACGAACTCATAGCGGACACCCAGATACTCGGCGAAGCCCTTGACCAGCTCGACATCCAATCCATCGCCGAGCCCGGTGATGAAGTTCGCGTAGGGGACGCCGAGGTGACGCAGCACGCCGGCTTCGCGGATCTCCTTGAGGTCGCGTGCCTGCGCGACCGTCAAGGTGAGGAGGAGAAAGGCGCCGAGCAGCAGCGGCGGGACGGAAAGAAAACCTCTGGACATGATGGATGCTCCCAGGAATGGATTCGATGGAGTCGGAAACGCTGGAGGCTCGCGCCAGTCCTGCGCGACGAGCGGCGACGGTGGGCTAGACCGAGCGAACAGCCCCATGCTCCTCGTCCGGCTGGTCGAGGATGTAGATCAGATAACGCGAGCCATCGACCATGGAACCCCCATATCATGGGTCGTCCTGTGGAATAGGCAGAAACACGCGAAATTCGCTGCCTTCGCCGAGCTTGCTGGTCACCTCGATGCGACCGCCATGGGCCGTCACGATGTCACGGCTGATGGACAACCCCAAGCCGGTGCCCTTGCCGGCCGGCTTGGTGGTGAAGAAGGGCGTGAACAACCGCTCCAGATGTTCTTGCGCGATGCCGGTCCCCGTATCGGCGATGAAGAACTCGACCTCTCCGTCGAGTTGGCGGGTGCCGAGGCGTATCTCGCCATAATCGGCGAGCGCCTGGGAGGCGTTGACCAAGAGGTTCAGGATGACCTGCTTGATCTCCCCCGGTTTGCCGTTCAGCACCTGGACTTCCGTCATGGACTGGACGACGGTCGCCTTGTATTTGAGCTCGTTCCAGGCGACCTTGAGGGCATCCTTCACGCACTGGTTGATGTCGAAGGGCTCGCCCTCGGGGGTATCCGCCCGGGCGAAACTCCGCAGTCCGCCGACGATATCCTCCAACCGCTGGGCGCCTTCGCGGGTGTCCGCCAGCAGGGGCGCGAGATCGTCCAGGATCGGTTCGAGATCCTCGCCGCCGCTGGCCGAGGCGATACGCTCGCCCAGCGTGGCGGCCAGGCCCTCGGGCTCTCGCGACCAGACCAGCACCTCGCGCAGCACCGGCAGCAGTACCTGGAGGTATTCCTCCAGCATCACCGTGTTGTTCTTCACGAAGCCGATGGGGTTGTTCAGCTCGTGCGCCACGCCGGCGGTCAGCGACCCGAGCACCGCCATCTTCTCCGAGCGCACCAGTTGGGCCTGGATGTCGCGTACCTGATCGCGCAGCCGGATCGACTCTGGCTCATCCGTCACGGTTTGACTCCTTGGCGCGCCTGTCGCGCCTCATCGACTCGTCCATCATGGCTGGACATCCAGAACCTTCTCTCCACCGGCGTTTCGCGGCCCCGACATCAGTGGTTCCGGCAAGAGCGCCTTGAGCCGGCTCGCCAACTCGCACGCCTCGAACGGCTTGGCCAGGGCGTCATCGGCGCCAGCCGCCACCGCTTCGCGCAGCCGGTCCTGCGGCAGGGCGGAGATCACCAGAATCTTGAGCCGCGCCAGGTCCGGCTCGCCGCGGACATAGTTGAGAACCTGGAAACCATCCAACCCCGGCAGGCGCAGATCGAGCGTCATGGCCGCCGGCAGGAAGGCGCGCAGGGCGTCACCCGCCTGGAAGCCGTCCAGGGCCGTGCGCGTCTCGAACCCCGCCGCGCCCAGCGTGCGCGCGATGCTGCTCGCCATGGGCGCGTCGTCGTCCACCACCAGTACCCGATTGCCGTAGCAATGTAACGCCTGGGGCAGGGGCATTCCGTGACGGTCCACGAAGTTCAGAAAGTCGACCAAGCGCACCCGGTTGTTGCCCCGGCCCGGCAGCTTGTAGGCCTTCAGGTGGTTCTTCTCGATCCAGCGAATCACGGTGCGCAGGTTGACGCCGCAGTAGTCGGCGATCTCGCCGGTGGTCAGCGCGCGCATGCCGTCTCTCCGTCACCGGCTTCAACCGACCTCTGGCGTCGCGCGCCCGGCGCCTGTCTGGGTGTTCCATATCCGAGCATCCAAGATCCTCCCGATGTCCCGAAACGGCTTCGATGACTCTGTCGTGGATGGCGAGTATGTCGCAAATGTCGTGATTGACGCAAGTGACTGACTGCTTCTAACATGCAACATGTGACGCCGATCTTGGATTCAGCCCTTTGTCAAGCTGGATAGGCACGGCTCTATTTGTTTGAATGGCTCACCATCGCGCGGGGGTCCGCCACTCATCAAGGGATGTTGAAATGGAAAGCCTGAACCGCAATCCGCCGAGCGCGGACGAACCCATCCTGATCGTCGACGACGATCCCTCCGCCATCGACACCCTGCGCCGCATCCTGAGGCGCGGGCGCTACTCCAATCTGCTCGGCGCGACCGATCCCCGAACCGTGTCGGAGCTGCTTGAGCGTCACCAGCCAAGTCTGGTGGTGCTGGATCTGCACATGCCGGGCATGGACGGTTTCGAGGTCCTGGAACGGATGCGGGGGCTCTACCCGCCGCAAGAGGGGCCGGCGGTGCTGGTGGTGACCGCCTCGGATGACCGCGCCACCCGTCTGCGCGCCCTGGAGTCGGGCGCGATGGATTATCTGGTGAAGCCCTACGATCCCTACGAGGTGATGCTGCGTGTGCGCAACCTCCTGGAGATTCAGAAGCGGGGACGGCTGCTGTCCGGGTTTCTGAATTCCACCCCGGTCGCCATGTTCGCCCAGGATGGGGACGGGCGTTGTACCTATATCAACAACGCGGCCATGGAACTGCTCGGTTACGCCAACGCCTCGGCGTTCGTCGGCCAGGATATCCACGCGCTGATCCATCACACCCAGATGGACGGCTCGCCTCACGAGGCCGACGCCTGCCCGATTCTGGCCGCCGCCGTCCAGGGTCGCCCCGTGCATCGGGACGACGATATCTGCTGGCGAGCCGACGGCACCTCCGTGCCGGTGGAGTACTGGGCTTATCCGCTGACCGGAAACGGCACGCGGGGAGGGGCCTTGGTCACCTTCCTCGACATCGGCAAACGTCTGGAATCCGAGCACCGCCTGCGCCTGGCCAGCACGGTGTTCGAGAGCGTGGATCGCGCCCTGGTCGTGACCGACAGGGACGCCAATATCGTCGCCGTCAACCGGGCTTACACGCGGTTGACCGGATGGAGCCAGGACGAGGTGCTCGGCAGGAATCCGCGCTTTCGCCAGTCCGGTCGACAGGGTCCGGCCTTTTATCAAGCCATGTGGCGCACCCTCCTGGACAAGGGCACCTGGGAGGGCGAGCTATGGAACCTGCGCAAGGACGGAGACAGCTATCTCGAGGAGTTGACCATCACCACGGTCCGCGACGGGCACGGTGAGATCACCAATTATGTCGCCTCCGCGCGCGATCTGACCAAGGCGCGGCGTCGCGCTCAGGAGCTTGAGCTGGCCCGGAACCGCGCCGATGCGGCCAGCGAGGCCAAGACCCGTTTCGTCGCCAACATGTCTCACGAGATCCGCACCCCGCTGACCGCGATCGTCGGCTTCGCCGAGAGCCTGACCGACGAGGGACAGTCCGCGCCGGAGCGAGTCCGCGCGGTGGAGGCCATCATCCGTAACGGTCGCTATCTGCGTGAACTGGTGGACAACATCCTGGATTTCTCCAAGATCGAGGCGGACCGGCTCGACCTGGAGCGGATGGAAACGCCGCTTGCCGAGCTGCTGCGCGAGATCGCGGCGCTGGGCGGCGCGCGGGCGCGCGGCAAGGGGTTGGATTTCCAGGTCATCGTGGAACCGCCCTGGCCGCGCACCCTCATGACCGATCCCACCCGCGCCAAGCAGATCCTCGTCAATCTGGTCAACAACGCCATCAAGTTCACCGAGCGGGGTTCGGTGCTCCTGCGGGTCTCGCTGGACCGAGAGCGGGAACGGCTGGTGTGCGCCGTGGCGGATACCGGCATCGGCATCGAGGAACAACGGCTGCCGGAGCTGTTCGAATCCTTCGTTCAGGCGGATGCCTCGACCGCCCGGCATCACGGCGGCAGCGGTCTGGGGCTGACCATCGCGCGCGGACTCGCGCGACGGCTCGGGGGTGATCTCAGGGCGCGCAGCGTACTGGGTATCGGCAGTCAATTCACCGCCACCCTGGCCACGGGTCCATTGCCGGACACCCTGCTGGAGCCGGTTCCACCCGATTTGGAGGGACAGGCCATCGCCATGGAACAGGCGGAGGCCACCAGCGTTCCCAGCCTGTCCGGACAGGTGTTGCTCGCGGACGATCACTCCGACAACCGGGAATTGATCTCGCTCTACCTGGAGCGCGCGGGCGCACGGGTGAGCGCCGCGAAAAACGGACAGGAGGCGGTGGATCTGGCGCAACAGCAGCCCTTCGACCTGGTGCTGATGGACATGCAGATGCCGGTGCTGGACGGATTGGACGCCACGCGCCTGCTGCGCCTGACCGGGTTCGAGGGTCCGATCGTCGCCTTGACCGCCAATGCCACGGAGGCGGACCGCAAGGCCGCGCTGGCGGCCGGCTGCGACGACTTTCTCACCAAGCCGATTCAACTGGACCGCTTCCACGCCACGCTCGGGCGCTATCTGAAGACGGTTAGGGTCGAGGCGGATCGGCCAGCGGAGAGAGTCGCGGCGCCGATGCGTGATACGGCCCGCTATCGCGAGTTGCGCGCGACCTTTTTGGCCGAGCTGCCTGGCCAGTTGGAGGCGATGGGTCGGGCGCTGGAGCGGCAAGAGTACGGCGACTTGGCGACCATCGCTCACAAGTTGA
>NZ_NRRG01000074.1 GCF_016583575.1 Thiocystis violacea | reverse complement strand
TTAAGCTGCTCCATGGAGCTGGCGGTCTCTTCCAGGCTGGCGGCCTGCTCCTCGGTGCGTCCCGAGAGATCGGCGTTGCCGGAGGCGATTTCTCCGGCGGCGGTGGTGATGGCGTCGGAGACCTCCAAGATGCGTCCGACCACCTCTCGCAAGCGGGCGACCGTGGTGTTGGTGTCGTCCTTGAGCTGGCCGAAGGTGCCTTCGTAGTCGGACTCAATGGTGCGATTGAGGTCACCGGAGGCAATGGCGTTGAGCACGTTCACGACGTCGGCGAGGCCGCTGGCGACGATCTCCATCAGCCGGTTGAGTCCGCCGCCGAGCTGGAGGAAGAAGCCGTCCTTGCCGGCCAGCTCGATGCGTTGCCCGAAGTCACCGCCCGCGGCGGCCTGGATGAGGGTGGCGATCTCCTGTTCGGTGGTCACCTCGGCGGTGCGGTCGAGCCATTGGGTCACCCGTCCGCGATAGCCTCCGTCGACATCCCGGACCGGGCTGGCGGTGAGACGCAGGTTACGGCCAGCCAGCGACATGTCGAATTGACGCATACCCGTCAGTTGGCCGCGATAAGCCGTGGTGACCTCCGGATCCTCGAAGTAATCGGCGAGACTGGATCCGACCATCCTGTCGACATCGAACTCGGGCAGCCGGCGTTTGATGTTGGGCGCCATGTCACGCCAAAGGGCGAGTGCCGAGTCGTTGAGGTAGACGAGTTTGTTGCGGTCATCGGAGATGGTGACGGGGAGTGTCACGTTGTCGAGACCCGCGCGGACCCGCAGATTCTCCGCGGCAATCCGTCGCGTGTCCTGGATGTCGAAGTCCAGCCGCGCCTGCACCGATTTGACCGCCAGCATCATCTCGCCCAGCTCGTCCCTGTTGGTGGCCTCGATCCTGGTGCTGTAATCGTTGTTGGAGATCGCCTCCAGATGGCCCAGGGTGATGCGCAGCGGTCGGGTGATCTTGCGCACCAGCCAGACGCCGAGCAGGATCGCGGTCAGGAGCGCGAAGACCGAGAAGATGATCGCATTGCGTTCGGCAAGCGTCGCCGCCGACATGAACTCGCCGCGTTCGCGCTCCGAGGTCTGCTTGGCCCGCTTGAGGCCATCGAGAATCATCTGCCGATAGGCGCGCCAGGAGATATTGTCTTCGCTGTCATAGGTCTTCTTGGCGCCAGCCAGATCCCCGGCGTCCAATAGTCCAAGCGTGCGAGTCTGGGCCGCGAGATGCCGCTGACGCTCCGCTGCGATGGCGTCCAGGCCCTTGATGATGTCGGCGTCATTGGCGGATACGCGCCGCGCCTGCTCAAGCGCCTCGGCGAAGGCTTTTCCCGACTTGCCGACATTATCGCGCGCCTGGGCATCCGTGGGCTCTGTCAGGAGGTAACGGATGGCGGCGACCATCTGCAGACCCTGGCCGTACATGTCGTTGTAGGCTTGCTCCAGCACCTGGGTCGTTTCCCCGATCCGCTGCATCTGCTGGGTCGCGTGACGGAGACTCGACAGGGAGAACACGAGCGCGAGGCTGAAGAGCAGCGCGATGAGGATCAGTCCCACCGGCAGCGCGCGGCTGATGCGGATGTCGTTCACCCGCTCGGCGATCCGACCCAACAGGGGCTTCGCCGCCTTGCCCGCGCGCAGGCGCGCGTAAACGGTCTCGGCATGGGCGACCTGCTCGCGGGTCGGTTTGCGGCGCACCGAGATATAGCCGGTCACCGCGCCGTTCTCGCGCAGCGGCGATACGTTGGCCTCGACCCAGTAGAAGTCGCCATTCTTGCAGCGATTCTTGACCAGTCCCGTCCAGGGGCGGCCCGACTTGATGGTGCCCCACATGTCCTCGAAGGCGGCTGAGGGCATGTCGGGATGGCGGATGATGTTGTGCGGCGCGCCCACCAGCTCCTGGTCGGAAAAGCCGCTGATGTCGAGGAAATCACGGTTGTAGTGGGTGATGCGTCCCTTGAGGTCGGTCTTGGAGACGATCAGTTGATCATCCCGCATCAAATGTTCTTTATCGGTGACGGGCAGATTCGTTCGCATGGGTCGGTACCTTCCTCAGTGGGCATCCATTGTTTTATCGAGCGCACCGGACAGACTTCGAGAGTCTTCGGCATCGCCACCTGGCTGGCCGAGCAAGGGATCGATCAAGGATCGAAGGCGGCGTGACGGCGCTCCAGTGAAACGGGTGAAACTTTACTCGAAAAACCTGGAGATGAACCGGGATTCGATCACAGTCCGTCTTCCGGTCGCGGCGTGCCCGATCCGGCGTCGATCGCTATACTCAGAAGGCCCAATCCCGCGAATCCTCCGAGGTGGCTCACATGGTCCGGACCCGCTCCATTCGTCCCCTGTCCCTGGTTGGCTCCTGCCTGATCGTCCTGGTCCTCATTGGCTGCGCCACCACGCCCGAATCGGGAGAAGTCGCAAGTGTCGAGCCGATCGCTCCGGGGCGCGGGGTCGATGACTTCGTTCTGGTCGATTGTCTCCTGCCGGGGCAGATCCGCCAGCTCGGCACCCGCATGACCTATCTGGCGCCGCGTCGCATGGTCAAGTCAACCAAGTCCGACTGTGGCATCCGGGGCGGCGAATTCGTGCTCTTCGATCGCTCCGACTATGGGAGCGCCCTCGCGACCCTGCTGCCGAAGGCGCGCTCCGGCGACCCGGTGGCCCAGACCTATGTCGGCGAGATCCACGAGAAGGGGCTGGGGCTGTCCGCGCCCGATTACGCGAGCGCGGCGAGCTGGTATCGCCAGGCCGCCGATCAGGGCCATGCCCCGGCGCAAACCAACCTGGGATCCCTGTACGAGCGGGGTCTGGGCGTCCCGACCGACAAGGCCCAGGCGCTGGATCTCTACCGCCGTGCCTCGGGTCTGACCGAGGACCGACTGATTTTCGAGTCGACGCTCAAGGCCCAGCGGGAAGCCTTCCAGCGCGAAATCGCCGTGCGCAATCGGGTGGCCGCGTCCCTGCGCGCGCAGCTCAAGAGCGCCACGGCCGCGAAGCCGACCAAGACCGGCAGCGGACAGGCCAGAACGGCCAGTGTCGATCGGGCGCAATTGCAGCGTCAGGCCAAGAGCCAGAGCCTGGACGCCCAGAGCGAGGCGGAACGCATCCAGAAGGAACTGCGCGCCATCGAACAGCTCAAGCAGAGCGAGGTCGGCGCGCCGGGGGATTCGGGCAAGGCCGCGCAGCTTGGAAAGCTGGAGCTGACGCGCCGCGAGCAGGTACGCTCGCTGCTCGACACCTCGCGCCAGCTCTCGCAGGTCCAATAACCGCCATCGCTTGGGAGAATCACGCGCCCCGGCATCACCCACGCGGATGGTCGGCGTTGATCAGGCCAAGCCGCTGACCGCGCCACACGCATCAATGGCTGCATCTGTTGGGGGTAGTGCCCCAATCAGCAGGATGGGCTATGGCGGATCGCCGGCGGCAACGCCTGTCTAACCGGGCTTCCGAAGAAACCCTCTCGGCTAGCCATCCTGCGAATCAGGGCACTACCCTAAAATCGCCCAGCAATTGCAAGATCCTTGATACGCCGGGTCACGACATCACCCTGGTCGATCATCCGATGTCGGGGCTGAAGTTGCGTGCCCGATGAGCTTCAACAGCGACCCTCGTCCGACGCAACCGCTCGCCCCGAGGCGCGCGGAAATGGCGGCTCGACCCCCGCGCGGCTTGACACTCAGGCGCCGCCTGAGCAGGATAGGGCGGGACTGATCCTCGCCTCCGGAGTGTCGGGTCGCTGGATTCGCTAGGTTTCCGCGCCCATGCCTCTAAACCAAGCCCCCCGTTTCTGCCCCTCGCCCCAGGCCATCCATGGTTCGCAAACTCTATATTCAGACCTACGGCTGCCAGATGAACGAGTACGACTCCGCCCGCATGGCGGATGTGCTGCGCGCCTCGGCGGATCTGGAACTGACGGATCGGCCGGAAGAGGCCGATGTCCTCTTGCTCAACACCTGCTCGATCCGCGAGAAGGCGCACGAGAAGGTCTTCTCCCAACTGGGCCGCTGGCGTCCCTGGAAGGTCGCGCGTCCGGATCTGGTGATCGGGGTCGGAGGCTGTGTCGCGAGTCAGGAAGGGGCGGCGATCCGTGAGCGTGCGCCCTTCGTGGATCTGGTCTTCGGACCTCAAACCCTGCATCGATTGCCGCGCATGCTCAAGGATCTGGAGGCTAACCGGCGACCCCAGGTGGATGTCTCCTTCCCCGAGATCGAGAAGTTCGACTGTCTGCCCGCGCCGCGCGCGGAGGGGCCATCGGCCTTCGTGTCGGTCATGGAGGGCTGCTCCAAGTACTGCACTTACTGCGTGGTTCCCTACACCCGAGGCCCGGAGATCAGCCGGCCGTTCGATGACGTCATCGCGGAGGTCGCGGACCTCGCCGAGCAGGGCGTGCGCGAGATCACGCTCCTGGGTCAGAACGTCAACGCCTATCGCGGTCTCATGGCCGAGCCCGACGCGGGGACCGCCGATCTGGCGCTTCTGATCCGTTACGTGGCGGCCGTGGAGGGTATCGACCGTATCCGGTTCACCACCAGCCATCCGATCGAATTCACCGACGAGCTGACCGCGGTCTTCGCCGAGGTGCCCGAACTCGCGAGCTGTCTGCATCTGCCGGTGCAGTCCGGATCGGATCGCATCCTGGCGGCCATGCGGCGCGGGCACACGGCGCTCGAATATCGCTCCAGGATTCGTCGTATCCAGGAGGCCCGTCCTGGCATCAGCCTCTCGTCGGACTTCATCGTCGGCTTTCCGGGCGAGACCGAGGAGGACTTCGCGGCGACCCTGGATCTGATCGATCGCATCGGTTTCGATCAGAGCTTCAGTTTCATCTATAGCCGTCGGCCGGGCACGCCCGCCGCCGACTATCCGGACGATGTGCCGCTGGAGGTCAAGAAAAAGCGTCTGGAGCGACTGCAACAGCGCATCAACGCCAATGCCCAGCGCATCGGGCGCCAGATGGTCGGCACCGTGCAGCGCGTTCTCGTCGAGGGACCATCGCGTAAGAATCCCGCCCAACTCGCGGGGCGGACCGAGAACAATCGGGTGGTCAATTTCGACGGCGCCTCGGACCTGATCGGCCAGTTCCTGGACCTGACCATTACCGAGGCCATGCCCAACTCGCTGCGCGGGCATCCGGCCGGCTGAACGCGCGTGTCCATCCAAACCCGAACCTTCGATCTCGAGCTTGAGCCCGAGGACAACGTGCGACTGGCCAATCTCTGCGGCCAGTTCGATCAGCACCTGCGCCTGCTGGAACGGCGTCTCGGCATCGAGATCAACAACCGGGGTCTCAGCTTCCGCTTGATTGGCGTTGGCGAGGCCGTGCTGACCGGCGAGCAACTCCTGCGCGAGCTGTACGCGCAGACCGCCGAGGAGGTCTTGACGCTGGAGAAGATTCATCTCTCCCTCCAGGAGGCGGGCGTGGACACCCTGCTGGAGCGCGCCGAGGGGCGACTGCCGGACGTCGTCATCAAGACCAAACGCGGTCTCATCCGCGCGCGCGGGCCGAATCAGCAGGAATATCTGCATGCCGTGCTCAAGCACGACATCAATTTCGGTGTCGGACCGGCGGGAACCGGCAAGACCTATCTGGCGGTGGCCTGCGCCATCGAGGCGCTCGAATCGGATCGGGTGCGGCGGATTCTCCTGGTGCGCCCGGCCGTCGAGGCGGGCGAGCGGCTCGGCTTCCTGCCCGGCGACCTGGCCCAGAAGATCGACCCCTATCTGCGTCCACTCTACGACGCCCTGTTCGAGATGCTGGGCTTCGAGAAGGTCAACAAGCTGATCGAGCGCAATGTCATCGAGGTCGCGCCCCTGGCCTACATGCGCGGCCGAACCCTCAACGAATCCTTCATCATCCTGGACGAGGCCCAGAACACCACGCCCGAGCAGATGAAGATGTTCCTGACCCGTATCGGCTTCGGTTCGACGGCCGTCATCACGGGCGACGTCACCCAGGTGGATCTGCCGCGCGGTCAGCCATCGGGACTGCGTCAGGCGATCGAGATCCTCAAGGATGTCCAGGGGATCAGCTTCACCTTCTTCAATTCCCGCGACGTGGTGCGCCACGTCCTGGTGGAGCGTATCGTCAATGCCTATGAGTCCTTCGAAAATCCGTGATCGATCCGATCTGGTCTGACCGACGTCCTTCCGAAAATCGTCTTTTCTCGGCCGGGAGACCGGCCACTTTTCTGACTGGAGCCAGGCATGGCCATTGAGCTGGATCTCGATTTGCAGATCGCGGCGGAAGACGCGGGGTTACCCGCGCGTCCTCGACTCGAACGCTGGGTGATGGCGGTGCTGGAGGGGCGTCGGGAGCGCGCGGCGCTGACCATCCGCGTGGTCGACCCGGACGAGTCCAGGGCGCTCAATCGACAGTACCGGGGCTTCGACAAGCCAACCAATGTCCTGTCCTTTCCATTCGAGCTTCCGCCTGGCCTGAGCCCGGATGACCCGATCGCCGATCTGCTCGGTGATCTGGTGATCTGCGCCGAGGTGGTGCGACTGGAAGCGCTCGAACAGGGCAAGGACGGCTTGGCGCACTGGGCGCACATGGTGGTCCATGGTGTTCTGCATCTACTTGATTACGATCATATGACGGAGTCCGACGCGGCCGAGATGGAAGCGCTGGAAACGGCCATCCTGGGCGGGTTAGGATTCCCCCATCCCTACGAACACCAGGACGACCTGGAGGATCATTGAGACCTCATGACGAGCGATCGATCTAGCGATGGCTCGCGATCACGCAACTGGCTCGAGAAACTGGGACAGATGCTTGGCGGCGAGCCACAGGACAAGGAGCAACTCATCGAGTTGCTGAAGGATGCGCGCGAACGGGAGCTTCTGGACACGGATGCCCTGAGCATGATCGAGGGGGTGCTACAGGTTTCCGACCTGCGTGTCCGCGACATCATGATTCCACGCGCCGAGATGGTCTCGCTGCGGCGTGACGACCCGCTGGAAAAGATCCTGCGGATCGCGGTCAAGTCCGCGCACTCGCGTTTCCCGGTCACGGGCGACGACAAGGGCGAGGTGGTCGGGATCCTGCTCGCGAAGGATCTCCTGTCCTTCTGCATCGAAACAGGCCAGCGCGCCTTCAATATCCGCGATCTCCTGCGTTCCGCCGTCTTCGTCCCGGAGAGCAAGCGACTCAACGTGCTGCTCAAGGAATTCCGGTCGAGCCGCAATCACATGGCGATCGTGGTGGACGAATACGGTAATGCCTCGGGATTGGTGACCATCGAGGACGTGCTGGAGCAGATCGTCGGCGAGATCGACGACGAGCATGATTACGACGAGGGTTCGGGCATCTTCCGGCGCGGCCGGAATGACTTCAGTGCCAAGGCGCGTACCACGATCGAGGATTTCAACGACTATTTTGGTACCGAGTTCTCCGACGAGGAGTTCGACACCATCGGAGGGCTGGTGGTCAATGCCCTCGGGCATCTGCCCAAGCGCGGCGAGTCCGTGGAACTGGGTCGATTCCGCTTCAGCGTGATGCGGGCGGACAGCCGCCGTGTGCATTTGCTCAATATCGAGTATCTGGATCCCGAGGGCGAGTTGCCGGATCACTCCGAGTTCGACCGCGAAAGCGGGGCCTGAGCTTGCCCCGCCTTAGGCGGTTTCCGGGAACGGTAGTGCTCCAATCCATAGGATGGGCAGAGCGAGAGCGATGCCCATCCTTTACGCTCCGAGGCTCAAGATAAAAGGATGGGGCGAGCGCGGCGATGCCCATCCTCCACGCACCGATCCTCTCGATTGGGGTACCACCCGCAGGTACAAGGTTTCCCGGAAATCACCTCGGTCAATCGCGCGCAAGGAAAAACCGCTCGCGGGCACGCCCCGGAAGATTTGGGGGCCTGCCCGCGAGCGGTTCGCTGATTAGGGGATGAGAGGGGTGATCGCGCGGATCAGAACAGATCCATCAAGACTCGTTGTGCCTGGGCCACATCCAACTCGTTCGCTATCGGGGCCGCCGACGAATCGGAGTCGACGACCTTGAGTTCGACGCGGGCCACGCCGCTGCCGAGCATGCCAAGCTCCTTGGCCGCGCCCTTGGAAACATCGATCGAGCGCCCGTGGGCGTAGGGACCGCGATCATTGATGGTGACCTCCACGGAGCGACCGTTCGCTTTGTTGGTCACCATGACTCGGGTGCCGAACTCAAGGGTGCGATGTGCCGCCGTCAGGTCGTGCATATCGAATCGCTCTCCACTGGCGGTGCGACGGCCGTTGAAGCCATCCCCGTAGTAAGAGGCGACTCCGTCGGAGACGATGGCCTGAGCCTGTGTCATTGGCAACAGCGCAATCGCTAGAGCCAAGGGTGATAGCCAGATGCGTCGATTGACCAAAACGTTTTCTCCACATGTCGTTTGGTGTTTGGGCGCCTTGCAAGGACCCTTAAAAAATCACTAGCGGGCGGATTCTAACCGCCAAGTCGTGGAGGATGCCAGTTTTAATTCGGTCAATTCTTGCAATGGCTTAGCGCATCAATCTATTGCAACACCTAATAATCTCTAGCGAACACGGCAGGGAGTCGGCCGAGTCAGCCGACGCGGATTCGGGTTCGAGGCTATCGATCCTCGTCGTCCGACTGGGTCAGGCGCATGCCCGATTGCAGCGGACGTTCCTCCCCAGGCTCCCCATCCTCGGGCGAGGCAGGCTCGCCAGGATCGGCGTTGTGGGATGGCTCGGGAGTCAGTGGCGTGGGTTCGGAGAAGGCGATCCTGGTGGTGAGCAGCGGTTGGTCGAGGGCCTCGCGAACGCCCTGGTCGCGTTTGTAGACATCGGGACGGAAGCGCACGACCCCCTCCCGATCCGCGCGCGCGGTGAGGTAATAGAGCAGCACCGGCAATTGTTCGGTGAGGTTCACATGCCTGGTGCGGTTGCCGTCGATGATCCGATCGATCTTGGCGCGATCCCACGCGGATTCATTGAGCAGCAACTCGGCCAGCTTCATCGGGTTCTGGACCCGGACGCAGCCGTGACTGAGCGCGCGCGACGAGCGTTCGAACAGACCCTTGCCGGGGGTGTCGTGCAGATAGACGGCATGGCGGTTGGGAAACATGAATTTCACGCGACCCAGGGCGTTGCCCGGACCGGGCTGCTGAACCACGCGATAACGCTTGTAGTCACCCGCGTTGCCGCCGCTGGCCTTGCGCCCGGTCCGCCGGTCGACCAGGGTGTAACGCGCGGAGACGCTTCCCATCTTTTTCTGAATCGAAATCGGGACGGTCCAGGTCGGGTTGAACACCAGATGATCGAGCGAATCCCGGAACATGGGTGTTTGCGCCTCCTCCGAGCCCACGATGGCGCGGGTGCTCCAGGTGATTTCCTCGTTCCGCACCAGATGCGTCATGTAGTCCGCGACGTCCACGAAGACATAGTCCGATGGGAGATCGTTGTAGAGCCAGCGCATCCGTTCGAGATTGACGCGGATTTGCCGGACCTTGTTTTCGTCGAATGGACCGTTGATGGCCACGAGCGTTCCGGGGCCGACCACCCCATCGGCCGCCAGTCCATGGCGACGCTGGAATCCGCGCACGGCCTCGGCGAGCGAGGTGTCGAACAGTTCCGGATCCTCGGGGGGCGTCGCGCCCGGATGTCCAAGCAATCGCAGACGCTCGCGCAACAGGGCGACGCGCGCCCCCTGGCTTCCCGGCCCGAGATTGGCACCGGCCGGGAGTGGCGGGAGTCCATGCAAATGCCGCGAACCTGAGTAGCGGCCCAATCCGCGCTTGAGATCCTCGTACCAGAAGGGTGCCGGGAATCGTGACGCCAGGAAGACGCCGGGATCCCTGGCCTTCAAGGCGCCGTTCATGTCGGCGATCAGAAGCTCCTCGGGAATCGGCACGCGATCGTTCCATTTGCGATCGATGGCGACCGGATCGAGTTTGCCGAAGCGGGTGTGATGCACATAGCGCAGAAGGGCGTCGGTCAACTGGATATCGATGCCGATCCGTTGCGACTCGGAGAGATTCTCGAAGGCCCCTGGCTCGCTCATGGCGCGCAGTCGATCCACATGAAAGTCACGCGCCAAAAAGCCGTCCGCCTCGCTTTCCTCCACCAGTTCCAGAAGCGTCTTGAGTGGTTCCGGGTCCGATGACCAGACCGGCTCGTTGCCGCGCTGGACGTAGAAGTTCGCGAGCAGCCGGCCCGACAGCAAGGGCACGCCATCGATGGCCAGAGTCTTGGCCTCACGCCAGGATTCCAGGGTTTCGGCGAGCAGGGGGTTCGCCTGCCCACACAGGGGCATCAGGGCCAGCAGCAAGGACAGGACGTTCAAATGGACACGATGAGGCATCGGCCGCTCCCGGCATGGACGTTCGGATTGATCGACATGAGTTGGCTCTCGCCAGAATGGCCGGGCGCTGGACACGGCCTGGTTCCTGGTCATCGCTCGGAGTTTAACCCGAGGAGCCGCCCATGCCACGACCTGGGTTGTCACTTTGTCGCTGGGGGCGACCATGACGGATGCTTGGCTGGGGTAACCCCGGCAACGGCTGGAGGTCGTTCGTAGGGTGGATGAAGGCGCGCGCTCCGTCATTTCAGGAGGGACTCGAATCGCGGACGCGCCGCATCCACCCGCACCGAGCCGTTGTCCGCCGGGGTTCGGTGGAGGCGCTACGCTTCATTCTTTTATTGAGCCTCGGAGCGTACAGGATGGCACGCCCGACCGGCCTCGCCGCCAGATTTGGACGCGATTGCCACGGGCTTTGCCCATCCTACAAGGCCTGGCGTCAAGCTTCCCCGATCAACTGGACGTGGCCATGCTCGTCGACCGTTTCCAGTCGCACGGTGAATCCCCAGAGGTGGCGGATATGCCGCAACATCTCATCGACCGTGTCTCCCAGGGGTTGGCGATTGTGCGCGAAGTGACGCAGCGTCATCGAGCGGTCGCCCCGGCGATCGACTTCGTGTACCTGAATGTTCGGCTCGCGCGTGCCCAAATTGTATTGTTCCGCGAGCGCCTGTCGGAGCGTGCGATAACCCTTCTCATCGTGGATCGCCGTGACCTCCAGATGCTCCTCGCGATCGTCGTCGCTGATCTCGAAGAGGCGCAAGTCGCGCATCAGGGTGGGAGACAGGAATTGGGCGATGAAACTCTCGTCCTTGAAGTTGCGCATCGCGAAGTCCAGCACCTGGCGCCAATCCCTGCCGGCGATGTCCGGGAACCAGTGCCGGTCCTCGTCGGTGGGCACCTCGCAGATCCGGCGCAGGTCGCGCATCATCGCGAATCCCAGGGCGTAGGGATTGATGCCGCTGTAATAGGGGGCGTCGAAGGGCGGCTGGAAGACAACTCCGGTGTGAGATTGCAGGAACTCCATCATGAAACCATCGGTGACCCGTCCTCCCTCGTAGAGATCGTTCATGAGGGTGTAATGCCAGAAGGTCGCCCAGCCTTCGTTCATCACCTGGGTCTGACGCTGCGGATAGAAATACTGCCCGATCTTGCGCACGATGCGCACGATCTCGCGCTGCCAGGGTTCAAGCAGCGGCGCGTTCTTTTCGATGAAATAGAGCAGATTTTCCTGGGGTTCTTCCGGCCAGCGGGTTTCGCGATGCGCCTCATCGCCGCCCCCGGCCTGTGGCAGCGTGCGCCAGAGATCGTTGATCTGGAATTGGAGATAGGTCTCGCGTTCGCGCTGCCGACGCTGCTCCTCGGCCAGGCTGAGCGGGGCGGGGCGCTTGTAGCGATCCACTCCGTGATTCATGAGCGCGTGGCAGGAGTCGAGCAGCAACTCGACCTCGTGCTGGCCGTGGCGCTCCTCGCATTCGGCGATGTATTTCCGTGCGAACACCAGGTAATCGATGATGGCGTCGGCGCTGGTCCATGTGCGAAACAGATAGTTGCCCTTGAAGAAGCTGTTGTGCCCGTAGCAGGCGTGCGCGATCACCAGCGCCTGCATGGGTAGCGAATTCTCCTCCATCAGATAGGCGATGCAGGGATCGGAGTTGATCACGATCTCGTAGGCCAGGCCCATCTGACCGCGCCGGTAGGTCTGCTCGGTGGAGACGAACTGCTTGCCGAACGACCAGTGGTGGTAATAGATCGGCAGCCCGACCGAGGAATAGGCATCGATCATCTGCTCGGAGCCGATGACCTCGATCTGATTGGCATAGGTATCCAGGCCATGGACGTTATGGGCCAGATGGCTGATTTCCTTGTCGAAGCGTTCCAGCAGCGGGAAGGACCACTCCGAGGAGTCGGTGATGAGTCGTTGCGTCATGCCTCCTGCCTCTTGAATAGCTCCCGGAACACGGGATAGATGTCGTCCGCGCCATCGATCTCTTGCATCGCGAATTGAGGATGGGCGGCCATGACCTCCTGGTAGGCATACCAGAGGCTCTGATGCTGGCGCGGGGTGATTTCGACGTAGGCGTAATAGCGCATCAATGGCATGAGTTTGTCGATCAGGATGTCGCGACAAACGTTGGAGTCCGAGTCCCAATTGTCCCCGTCCGAGGCCTGCGCGGCATAGATATTCCACAGGCTCGAATCGTAGCGCGCCTTGAGAACCTCATAGGCCAGGTTCAGGGCGCTCGAAACGACCGTTCCGCCCGTTTCCCTCGAATAGAAGAACTCTTCCTCGTCGACCTCCTGGGCGATGGTGTGATGGCGGATGAAGACCACCTCGATCTTGTCGTAATTACGCTGCAGGAAGAGATAGAGCAGGATGAAGAAACGCTTCGCGAGATTCTTGCGGATCTGATCCATGGAGCCCGAGACGTCCATGATGCAGAGCATGACCGCCTTGCTGGTCGGCTCGGGGAGCTTGACGTAGCTCTGATAGCGCAGATCGAAGGTGTCGATGAAGGGTAGGGCGGCGATCCTGGTCTTGAGCCGGTCGATCTCCTCGCGCAGGGCGAGGATCCGCACGTCCGTCTCCGCGATTCCATCGGCCAGCAGGCCCTCCAGTTCGGCTTCCAGCTCGCGGATGCGCGCGCGCGACGGCGCCCCGAGTGCGGTGCGCCGCGCGATCGCCCCCTTGAGCGAGCGCACCACGTCGATATTGGTCGGCGCGCCCTGGGTCGCGTAACCGGCCCGCACGTTTTTGAACTCGGTGGTGCCGATGAGCTGATTGCGCACCAGATTGGGGAGTTCCAGGTCGTCGAAGAGCAGGTCCATGAACTCCTCGCGCGAGAGCTCGAACATGAATTCGTCCTCGCCGGGGCCACCCTTGCCGGCCTTGCCCTGACCGGAACCCCCAGCGCCGCCCTCGGGCCGGCGAATGCGGTCACCCTTCTCGAACTCCTTGTTCCCCGGGTGCACCATGTCGCGGCGACCCCCCTTTCCATGATGGAACAGGGGCTCGGAGATATCGCGCGAGGGGATGCCGACCTTCTCGCCGGAGTCGATATCGGTGATGCTGCGCTTGTTGACCGCGTCGGCGACCGCCCGCTTGAGCTGGGTCTTGTAACGCTTGAGAAAGCGCTGGCGATTGACCGTGCTCTTGTTCTTTCCGTTCAGGCGCCGATCGATGAAGTGTGACATAGGGACTCGCTTTGACTCATGGCGCTGGAGCTTCATCGCCCAGGTGACGAAGCCGGGGCTTCGTCACCGGAACCGTGACGGCGCGGGGCTCGCTGGGTTTCGCCGTGTTCTAACCAGCCTTAGTATCTTGAGCCTCGGAGCGTACGGGATGGGCATCGCTTCGCTCTGCCCATCCTACTGCGACTTCCTGACCCGCAGATACCATTCGGACAGCAACCGGACCTGCTTGGGCGTATAGCCCTTGTCGGTCATGCGATCGACGAACTGATCGTGCTTCTTCTGCTCGTCCACCGACGCCTTGGTGTTGAATGAGATCACCGGGAGCAGATCCTCGGTATTGGAGAACATCTTCTTCTCGATGACCGCGCGCAGCTTCTCGTAGCTGGTCCATTTCGGGTTGGCGCCGCCGTTGTTGGCGCGGGCGCGCAGCACGAAGTTGACGATCTCGTTGCGGAAGTCCTTTGGATTAGAGATTCCGGCCGGCTTCTCGATCTTCTCCAGTTCCTCGTTCAGCGCCCCGCGATTCATCATCTCGCCGGTGTCCGGATCGCGATATTCCTGATCCTGGATCCAGTAGTCCGCGTAGGTCACATAGCGGTCGAAGATGTTCTGACCGTACTCGGCATAGGATTCCAGATAGGCGGTTTGCAGCTCCTTGCCGATGAACTCGGCGTATCTCGGCGAGAGGAACTGCTTGAGATAGCTCAGATAGCGTTCCTGGGTCTCCGGCGGCAACTGTTCGCGCGTGATCTGACGTTCCAGCACATAGAGCAGATGGACCGGATTCGCCGCCACCTCGGCGTGATCGAAGTTGAAGACCTGCGACAGGATCTTGAAGGCGAAGCGGGTCGAGATGCCGTGCATGCCCTCGTCGACCCCGGCGTAGTCGTGATACTCCTGAACCGACTTGGCCTTGGGGTCCGTGTCCTTGAGGTTCTCGCCGTTGTAGATCCGCATCTTGGAGAAGATGCTGGAATTCTCCGGCTCCTTGAGTCGGGTCAGGACCGAGAACTGGGCCATCATCTCCAGTGTGCCGGGCGCGCAGGGCGAGGCCGAGAGCGAGCTGTTGCGCAACAGCTTCTCGTAGATGTGGACCTCTTCGTTGACCCGCAGACAGTAGGGCACCTTGACGATGAAGACACGGTCGAGGAAGGCCTCGTTGTTCTTGTTGTTGCGGAAGGTCTGCCATTCCGACTCGTTGGAGTGGGCCAGAATGATCCCCTGGTAGGGCAGCGCCGAAAGACCCTCGGTGCCGTTGTAGTTGCCTTCCTGGGTCGCCGTCAGCAGCGGATGCAGCACCTTGATCGGCGCCTTGAACATCTCGACGAATTCCATCAGACCCTGATTGGCCCGGCAAAGCGCGCCCGAGTAGCTGTAGGCATCGGCGTCGTTCTGTGCGAAACGCTCCAGTTGGCGGATGTCAACCTTGCCGACCAGCGAGGAGATGTCCTGGTTGTTCTCGTCGCCCGGCTCGGTCTTGGCGATGGCGATCTGCTCAAGGATCGAGGGATAGAGCTTGACCACCTTGAACTTGGTGATGTCGCCGTTGTATTCCTGCAACCGCTTGACCGCCCAGGGCGACATGATGGTGCGCAGATAGCGGACCGGGATGCCGTAGTCTTCCGCGAGGATGGCCCCGTCCTCCTCCGGGGAGAAGAGACTCAAGGGCGACTCGAACACCGGCGAGCCGTGGATGGCGTAGAAGGGCCGCTCTTGCATCAGTTCCTTGAGCTTCTCGGCCAGGGACGACTTGCCGCCGCCGACCGGACCCAGCAGATAAAGGATCTGCTTCTTCTCTTCTAGCCCCTGGGAGGCATGCTTCAGATAGGACACCAGGTGCTCGATCGCCTCCTCCATGCCGTAGAACTCGGCGAAGGCGGGATAGCGGCGCAGCACCTTGTTCTGGAAGATCCGGCTCATCCGAGGGTCATCGCGCGTGTTGACCATCTCGGCCTCGCCGATCGCCGCCAGGAGGCGCTCGGCCGGTCCCGCGTAGGCCGTCGGGTCGGCCCGACAGAGTTCGAGGTACTCGTTCAGACTCAACACCTCCTCGCGGGAGGATTCGTAGCGTGCCTGATAGCGTTCGAAGATCGACATAGACGTTACCTCACTCGGAAGCTGACGATGCTCCCCCAACCCCGGCGTCGATCGAAACGCTCGATGCCCTGCCCGAAAGGCTCGGGGCGAGGAGGGGAAAAGACAAGGCATGCGAAATTTTCAGCAAGGCGCGCGCCAGTTCGTCCGTGGTCGCCGGCGCCACTCCATCATCCATGACCAGGCTGGCACGGGCGGTCCTTGCCACTGATGGGTTCCAAATTAATCCGCACTGAATTAGTGCGTCAAGCACCGTGAACCGCGCGGCACCTGTCCAAATGGGAGCGCTCGGAAGGCCGCTCTCGAACCGCTGAAGCGACGGCCATTCCTCGCATGGACGGGCGTCATGCCCCCCATTGGGGCAGTGGACCTCAAGTCTCGTCGACGCGCGTCCGATGTCCGGCATACCGGGGGATATGGCGTCGATCGGGTCCAGCTCAAAGGATCTGTAGCAAGATCGAGACATCCATGTCTCGATGCGACAGTTTCAGGCCGATACCGACCGTCCTTGATTCCGACAAGCGGAAAGGGAAAAGATCTCGAACGACGCCGGGCCGCCAGGCCGGGTCGGTTGATTCCAGGGGCGCGGGTTGGGG
>NZ_NRRG01000073.1 GCF_016583575.1 Thiocystis violacea | reverse complement strand
CGTGATGATGAAACGTCGCAACTTGTCACCTGCCGGGTGAGCCCTAGAATGGGCGTATTTTACCTCCATCCTCTTGTTATGTAACGGGAATTCTTGGAAGACGGTTCATTCAGTTCACGGAACCAGGTGAGTGTCTTTCAGTCGGCTTCAGCCGAAACGCGGCTTTCAGCCGCAATCCATACTATGGACTTCTAGTCCATAGTGATTGATTTCCACAGCGGGGTGAGCAGGATCCATTCTTATCCATGGTCGCGTTTCAGTCTGGCCAATCGCTGACCTGTACGCATTGGGGGGATATCGTTAAGGCGATCAACAATGGCGAATCTAAAGAAACGGAGACACTACCTGACACTACCCATTTCCACACGCTAATACGGAGCCACGAAAACGACACCGATTCCCACTGCGCGTGACGCGAACTCACTGATCACATCTGAAATTCGAGAGAAATTCCATCCTCCGTTGGTCGCCTTGAAGCCTGAGCCTGGATTCCCGGCCAACCATGCTCAGCGCCATTTCCCTACCGTTTCATGGCGATCTGATAAACCGCATTGCGTTCGCGCTTTCCCACCGCCACAACGAGGATGATCAGTTCGGCATCCCGAACCTCATAGACCAGTCGGTAACCCACCGTTCGCAGTTTGATTTTATAGCGATCAGATCGCCCCAACAGTTGCGCGGCCGGGACACGCGGGTTGAGCAGGCGTTCAGCGAGCTTCTTCTTGAACTGGGTCCTCACCGATGCATCCAGTTTGCCCCATTCCTTCAGCGCCTCAGGATGAAAGGTCAGTTCATAGCTCATCCAACGACACCTTGAGCAGTGCCTGCCCGTCGTCAAGGCGGGCATCGGCCAGCGCATTCAGTTCCAAGTCTTCCAGCCGATCTATCAGCGCCTCGTAAGCATGGGCCGGAACGCAGTAGAACGCCGGTTCATTGCGGTTGAGGATGGCGACCGGAAAGCCCTCGCCAGCCGCCACGGTTCCCATGGGGTTCCGCTTCAATTCGGACACGCTAGCGGTGACTTCCGCCAGGATGAGATGGGTCATGACAATCTCCAGTCGATCAAGAGCACTCAGAATAGCATCCGCAATCGGCCTTGTGATTCAAGACGATTCACGCGCCTTCTGAAGCGCGAGCCGATACACCGAATCGCCAAGCCAGAAGCCGGCATCGGTTCTCAGCGCATCGAGGCACGGCCGGATGGCCGGCAACAAGCCGCGTTGCTTCGCCAGCAGCAGAACCCCGACCACGCCCATGGGCGTCAATCCCTGTTGCTGTGCAAGTCGTCGCCCGTCCTGCTCGTCCAGCAGGATGAGATCCGCTTCCAACTCGACCGCGAGCGCGATGCTCTCGGACTCGCCCCGGTCGAGATCCCGTTGCAAGGCACGAATCAGCGCGCGGTTGTTGGGTGTTTGGCGAACGATCCAGGAGGCCCGCGCGACTTCATCGCGACCGGGCCAGGATCGGCCGTTGGCGTTCAACTCATCCCAGACCGCATGGGCAATGTCGAGACGACCGAACAGCGCTTGCAGCAGGTTGAGTTGGCCGATGGCCGCGAGATTGGTCAGTGGCGAGGTGTTGCTGACAACCCGCCTCATGACGCCGGGCGGTCCCAGTTGGATAACGTGTCCAGATCCTCGAACAGATCCGCCTCGTCATAGTGAGCGGGTAGCTCGCGCGACGCCAGCAACTGCCGAAACCGCCACAGAGACATCCCGGCAAGCTCGCGCGCCTTCCCGATCGAAAGCCGCCGTTGAGCATAGAGGCTGATGGCAAGCTCCTGCTTGAGCTGGTCCGGCGACAAACGGGCGGAGTCCAATATATCCTGCGGAATATCGATCTGCGCTGAGGCCATCGGAGGCTCCTGACGGATTTTGCGAGCGAACGTCATTGTGCTGCTCGTCCTGACGGGTGTCGAGCCGCAACTCAGAGGGAAGATAGAGGGCGCACTCTGTTTCGAGTGCGAGGGGAAAGTGGTTCGATCTTGTCGCGGTCGGAGCGTCCCGCAAGCTGCGCCGCCGGGACGCGCGGGTTGAGCAGGCGTTCAGCGAGCTTCTTCTTGAACTGGGCCCGCACAGAGGCATCCAGTTTGCCCCACTCTTTCAGAGCCTCCGGATGAAAGGCCAGTTCATAGCTCATCCAACGACACCTTCAGCGGTGTCTGTCCATCCGCGAGGCGGGCATCGGCCAGCGCATTCAGTTCCAGGTCTTCCAGCCGATCCATCAGGGCCTCGTAGGCAGGCGCCGGCACACAATAGAACGCCGGCTCGTTGCGGTTGAGGATGGCGACCGGAAAGCCTTCGCCAGCCGCCACGGTCCCCGTGGGGTTCCGTTTCAATTCGGACACGCTGGCGGTAACTTCCGCTAGGATGAGATGGGTCATGACGCTCTGCCAATCGATTAAGAGCCCTCAGAATAGCATCCGCGATCGGTCTTCGCGTGAGACGCCCTGTCCTGCCGGGCGGCGACGTTTGAGCCTTGGAGCGTACGGGATGGCCGGCGCGCCTCGCTTTTGATCGCACCCTTCCTGGTGGAGGGCGAGCCCATCGACCAGGAAATCATGTCATGCTGGAGGCGGTCGGACGGCTGGTCGACCTGGCCGAGGATGAGGTGACGGGCGTCGCGCGGGTCGGTCGGAATGAGTAGGATCCGATCCTGATGGACAGGCGGATGCCTGGAATGGACGGACTGGAGGCGACCCGGCGGATTCGACAACGGCCCGAGGATAAGAGGCCCGCTGTTTCCAGGCGGGGATGAGCGATTTCATCACCAGGCCGGTCAATCCGGGCGTCCTGTTCGAAGGCCTGCCGCGGTAGCTTTCTCGATCGCCCGCCTGGTTGGCGGACGACCCACGAAACGTCTGAATTGGGTTGGAACGGTCAGTGGATTCCGATACGACAAACACGATTACCCCGCCCATCGAGCCGGCGGGCGAGACCATGCCCACGAGGTGTCCGGCCCAGGCCGGCGACGGCCCGCTGCTTCCCGCTTGGTCGAGCGACAAGCGTTCGGCGCCGTCGGCCGCGTTCCGCGGCGCGCTCTTTCCCTCGATCAGCCGCGGTAAGCGGACATGCGTGACGAACGTGGAGATTTTCACGGTCGGTCATATGCGGGTGCGATTCAGCGGCGAGCGGTTCGATCGGTCGGATCTGGATGTTTTCATGGAGATCATCAATGCCATCAAGGAACAGCCGGAGCGCTCCGAATTCGCCGCCGACGAGTTGCTCGTCTCGCTGAACAAGGGCCTCACCGGAGCCGCTCACGCCTGGCTGCAATCGGTCATCGCCCGCCTCACGCTGGGGATGGTCGAGATCATTACTCCGGAACAGGCCTATGTCGGTCATTTGGTCGAGAGTGCCTCGCGTTGCGAGGCGGACAAGCATTACGTGCTGCGACTCAACCCCGAATTCATGCGTCTGTTCCAGCACGGATGGTCGTCCCTCGACATGGAGCAGCGCCGGACGCTCAAGAACCCCACCGCGAGGGCGGTTCACGCCTATCTGTCCTCTCACAAGAATCCGGGAAGGCACACCATTGGCACGCTGGCCAGCATCGCCGGGATCGCCGGCACCAATGCCACCCCGACGATCGTCAAGGCACTCGACGAGCTGAAGGAGGTTGGATTCTTGAGTCGGTGGGAGATTGTTCAGGATACGGTCATCCTTGTCCTCAAGGCGGAAAACGACTTGCGATAGCCTGGGATGGATGGTTGCTTGGCGGGAAGCTCCGGTCCAGGTGTCGCTATTCCAGCCTCCCTATCCTCGCCAGGCCATCCCCCGGAGCCGTCACGCGGGTCTATTTCTCCCGCCATACCGTGGTGTAGAGATCATGCCGACGGTCCTTGAGATTCTGCACCGTGCCGCCGTTGCGCGCGGCCCTCAGCGCCTCCAGGCGCAGATCGGCGAAGGCGACGGTCTCGACATTGGGCGTGGTGTCGGCGGAGATGCCGTCGCGGGCGAAGGGGAAGTCGCAGGGGGTGAGGATGCAGCTCTGGGCGTACTGGATGTCCATGTTGTGCACATTCGGCAGGTTGCCGACGTTGCCGGACATGACCACATAGCACTGGTTCTCGACCGCGCGGGCCTGCGCGCAGTAACGCACCCGCAGATAGGATTGGCGCTCGTCGGTGCAGAAGGGGACGAACACGATATTGGCCCCCTGGTCGGCCAGATGACGGCCAAGCTCGGGGAACTCGGCGTCGTAGCAGATGAGCACGCCGATGGGGCCGCAGTCGGTGTTGATGGCGTTGAGCGAGTGACCGCCCTCGATATTCCACCAGTAGACTTCGTTCGGGGTCGGATGGATCTTGGGCTGTTCGTGGATCTCGCCGCCGCGCAGACAGACGTAGCAGATGTTCTCGACCCGTCCATTGGGCATGCGGGTCGGGTGCGAGCCGCCGATGATGTTGATGTTGTAGCGCACCGCCATGTCGCGCAGCGCCTCCTTGAGCGGCGTGGTGTACTTGGTCAGGGCCTCGATGGATTTGGCGGGCGAGAGTTCCTGGTCCTCCATGGAGAGGAGCTGGAGCGAGAAGAGTTCGGGGAAGACGACGAAATCCGCTCGGTATTCGGAGGTGACGTCGACGAAGTAACGCACCAGATCCAGGAACTCGTCGAAGGAGCCGACGCGCCGCTGCATGTACTGCACGCTGGCGACCCGAACCGTGTCTGGTAATCGAGCCCCATAGGTTTTCGCCCGTTTTTCTTCCTGCTCGTCGGGAGCATTCGGATTGCGCCAGATCAGATGCACGGCGTAGCCGAGCGAATCCTTGTCCTCGGGGAGATAATCGGGCAACAGACCCAGCACCTCGAAACCATTGCGCATCTGGAAGGTCAACACTGGATCGCGCTGGCGGCTATGTTTCACCTCTTCCAGGTACGCCTTGGGGTCATCGAAACGGCGCAGCCGCTTGGCCAGCGTCGGCAGGCGTCCACCGAAGACGATCCCCTTGGCCCCCCAGGAGCGCGCCAGCTTCCGGCGCTCGTCGTAGAGTCGTTGGCCGATGCGCAATCCCCGGTAGTCGGGGTCGACGCAGACCTCCATCCCATAGAGATAGTCGCCATCCGGATCGTGGCGCGAGGCGTAGCCGCCGCCGGTGATCTCGCGCCAGGTGTGCGCTCTCAGGGCATTCTGGCCGTCGATCAGAAAGGTGGCGCAGTAGCCGACGATGGACCCTTCGTATTCGGCCACGAACTGGCCTTCGGAGAAGTTGTTGATCTGGCCCCGCAGCATGGCCGGCGAGTAACTCCCCAGCCCGGACGGCTCGTACACTTTTGAAACAAGCGAGCGGATGGCCGCGATGTCCTTGATACGAGCGTTGCGCACGAGCAGTTGGGGTTTGGTGGCGCTGCTCCGGGGCCTGTTGGGCATGATGAACACTCCGGTGATGAGGGCACGGCGCGATCGGCGTGCCTTTGGCACAATGATTGTGACAGAAAGGCCGCCTGGCTTCGTCAAGGGCGATGTTTCCGGTGGTTGGATCGGGGCGCCGGCCTTGTCCACGGGGGGCCTTCGCCCTCACATCACGGAGAGATATCGTCCTCCCGTCGTCTTGACCAGGCGCGCCGGGTCGATGGGATCTAGGTTTTGTCGCCACACGGGATTCCTGACATGAAAGCGATCGAAATTCGAGAAACCGGCGGGCCGGAGGTTCTGAGGCTCGTGGAACGTCCCCGTCCCGAGCTGACTGGACCTGAGGATATCCTGGTCAAGCTCGCTGCCGCGGGCGTGAATCCGGTGGATACCAAGATCCGCGCCAAGGGCCCCTTGCTGCCGGACGGCCTGCCGGCCGTGCTGGGTTGCGATGGGGCCGGAGTCGTCGAGGCCGTCGGCGCGGATGTGACCCGCTTCAAGCCGGGCGACGAGGTCTGGTTCTGTCACGGCGGTATCGGCGGTCCGGTGGGCAACTACGCTGAATACCTGGTGCTGGACAACCATCTGGCCCAGGCCAAGCCGCGCGCCATCGACATGATCCAGGCCGCCTCGGCCCCCCTGGTGCTGCTCACCGCCTGGGAGGCGCTGCATGATCGGGCGCGGCTCGCGGAGGGACAGCGGGTGCTGATCCACGCCGGTGCCGGCGGGGTCGGCCATGTCGCCATCCAACTCGCCAGGGCGGCCGGCGCGCGGGTCTGCACCACCGTAAGCAGCGCCGAGAAGGCCGACTTCGCCCACGCCCTGGGGGCCGAGTTCTGCATCAACTACCAGGAAGAGGATCTGGTCGAGGCGGTCATGGACTGGACCGAGGGGCGGGGTGTCGATATCGCCCTGGATACGGTCGGGCCGGAGGTTTTCCGGCGCACCATCCCGGCCATGGCGCCTTATGGCGATCTGGTGACCATCCTCGATCCGGGGCCGGAGCTGGATCTCAAGGAGGCGCGGGTACGCAATCTGCGTATCAGCCTGGAGCTGATGCTGACCCCCATGCTCAGGGATCTGCCTCGGGCACGCCTGCATCAGGGCGAGATCCTCAGGCGCTGCGGCAACCTGATCGACCGTGGGGAGCTGCGGCTTCATGTCTCCCAAACCTTCCCCCTGGCGCAGGCCGCCGAGGCGCATCGTCTGATCGAGCAGGGTCATGTGACGGGTAAACTGGCCTTGACGATGGATTGAAAGCGCGTGAATCGACCGAGGTCCAATTGAACGCTATCCCGACCATGACACAAGTGCGGGTCGCCCTGCTGTCCGACACCCATGGCGCGCTTGATCCGCGCGTCCAGGAGGTCGTGGCCGGCTGCGACATCGCGGTGCATGGCGGCGATATCGGTCACGCCTCCATCCTGGCCCAGCTCCAGCCCCGGCTGGGACGGGTGCTGGCGGTGTTCGGCAACAACGACGTCGCCCGCAAATGGCCGGAGGAGGATCGGCGTCTGCTCGTCCACCTGCCCGAGTGGCTGGAGCAGCCACTGCCGGGCGGTGCCCTGGTGCTGATCCATGGACATCAGGTGCCGGCGCGCGATCGTCACCGCCTGCTGCGCCTGCGCTTTCCGCTCGCGCGCGTCATCGTCTACGGGCACAGCCACCAATTGGCGGAAGACCTCGGGACCATCCCCTGGATCCTCAATCCCGGCGCGGCGGGCCGCTCGCGCACCCACGGCGGACCCTCCTGCATGGTCCTCACGGCGACCGCCGGGGACTGGCGTGTCGAGACCCATCGATTCCCACTTTCGATGCCGGGACGGGGACTGGGATACACTCGTTCACATGAACAATCCAAGCATCAACTCGGTCAAGCCACCCAAGTCACTGCTCCGCCAGGTCGGGCGGGCCATCGCTGACTTCAGAATGATCGGCGAGGGGGATCGCATCCTGCTCGGCGTCTCGGGCGGCAAGGATTCGCTCTCGCTCCTCCAGATTCTCAACCACCTGCGTACCTACGCCCCGGTGCGCTTCGAGCTGGCGGTCCTGACCGTCGATCCCGAGGTTCCCGGTTTCGATCCGCAAGCGCTCAAGGATTACTACGAGCGTCTGGGCGTGCCCTGGCACTACGAGCAGCAACCCCTGATGGAACAGGCCAAGGTCCACATGGACGGCGACTCCTTCTGTGCCTATTGCTCGCGTATGAAGCGCGGCATCATGTACCGCATCTGCCGGGAGCGCGGCTATAACGTCCTCGCCCTGGGCCAGCATCTGGACGACCTGGCCGAGAGCCTCCTGATGTCGCTCTTTCACGGCGGCCAGTTGCGGACCATGAAGGCTCACTATCGCAACCAGGAGGGCGATGTCCGGGTCATCCGCCCGCTGGTGTACTGCCGCGAGCGCCAGACGGGGGATTTCGCCCGCCGCGCCGGGCTGCCCGTCATTCCCGACTCCTGCCCGGCCTGTTTCTCCATGCCGACCCGGCGCGAGCACATGAAGGCCCTGCTCGCGCAAGAGGAGGCCGGTCACGACACGCTCTTTTCCAACATCCTCCACGCCATCAAGCCGATCATGACCGAGGGCGGGCTGCCCGAGCCGGGCTGGCCGGCGTCCTCCGCGACCGGGGCCGAGTGAGACCAGGCACCCCGCTGATTCTGGCGCTCGGGGTCTGGTCGGCGCTCGGGATCGCGGCGGCCTGGACGACCTCGGCGGTTCCGGCCTGGCGAATCCTCGGTGTCCTCATCCTCGGGGTCGCCAGCGTCGATCTGCTGCTCCTGCGTCGCTGGCCCTCGCCGATCCTGTCGCGGAGCCTGAACCGGACCTTGCCCCAGGGCGTCTGGAGCCCGGTTCGGCTCAGGATCGAGAACCCCTCGCGTCGACGGCTGCGGCTCCAAGTGCATGACTTGCATCCGGCCGACTTCGAGGTCAGTGGTCTGCCTCGGGCGCTCGTCCTGGGGCCGAGTCAGGGCGCGACCATCGAGTATCGGCTGCGGCCGCATCGGCGCGGCGACCAGCCGATGAGCGGATGCGATCTCGCCCTGCGCTCGCCCCTGGGGCTTTGGGTCCAGCGGCGCACCCAACCCCTGCCGGCCACCCTGCGCGTCTTCCCCAATTTCGCCGAGATCAGCCACTACACCCTGTTGGCGACCAGCGACCGTCTCGCGGGGCTCGGCGTGCGGCGTCTGCAACGGCGCGGCACGGGCGCGGAGTTTCATCAGTTGCGCGAGTACCGCCTCGGCGACAGTCTGCGCCAGATCGACTGGAAGGCGACCTCGCGCGTGCGCAAGCTGATCTCGCGTGAGTATCAGGACGAGCGCGATCAGCGGCTGATCTTCCTGCTCGATTGCGGGCGACGCATGCGGCACCTGGACGAGTCCGGGCGCGGTCATCTGGACGAGGCGCTCAATGCGCTCCTGCTGCTCGCCTATGTCGCCGTGCGCCAGGGCGACGCCGTGGGGCTCATGACCTATGGCGGACCCAGACGCTGGTTCGCCCCCCGCAAGGATCCCGCGACGGTCAATCGGCTGCTGGAGGCGGTTTACGACCTTCAGCCAAGCCTGGAGGCCGCCGATCCGCTATCCGCCGCGCGTGAACTCCTGCAAGCCGTGCCTCGCCGCGCCCTGGTGGTGCTCATCACCAACAGCCGCGACGAGGACCAGGCCGGACTGGAGCGAGCGGCCAGTCTGCTGCGGCGGCGTCATCTGGTGGTGATCGCGGACCTGCGCGAATCGTCCCTGGATACGAACCTCGCGAAACCCATCCAGGATCTCCAGGACGCCCTGCGTTTTCACGCGATCCAGGACTGGCTCGCCTCGCGACGGCGTCACCGCGAGTGGCTCCAGCATCTCGGGGTCGCGGTGCTCGACCTGCTGCCCGCGCAACTCCCGATCGCCTTGGTCAATCGCTACTTCGAGATCAAGCGCGCCGGGGTGCTCTGAGCATCGGCCGTGGCGAAGCGCCCTCGGTGAACCTATGATGCCTTCCGCGCCACCGGTATCCGCCGAATCCTCGCCTGACCACCGACCACTGACCGTCCCTTTCGCTAACAGCCACGCATGCATATTCGAACCAAGCTTGCCGTCGGACTCGTCTCCATCCTGGCGATCAATCTTCTCGCCAGCCTTCATGGGTTTCATCTGCTTACGCAGTCCTCGACCCGCGAGTCCGAGGTTCGCGAGCTTTCCTCCAGCATCCTCGTGGCGGCCCTGACCTCCCAGGTCCATTTCAAGAAACAGGTCCAGGAATGGAAGAACATCCTGCTGCGCGGACAGGAGCCGTCGCTCTACGCGAACTACTACCAGCGTTTCGAGCGTGAAGAGATCGCGACCCGGCAGAGCATGGAGCGGCTGGTGCGGCTGCTCGACGAGAACGACCGCGCGCGCGCCGCCGCCGAGCGGTTCCTGGACGCGCACGGGCGGCTCGGCCGGGAATACCGCGCCGCGCTCGTCTTCTATCGCGCCGATGATCTGGCCCCCCAACTGGAGGTCGACCGGCGGGTGCGCGGGATCGATCGCGAGCCGACCGACCTGCTCGACGAGGTGGTCAGCGCCGCGCTCGCCCACAAGGAGGCCACCCTGGCGCGACTCGATGTCTCGGCGCGGAGCCTGGAGCGCTGGATCCTGCTCATCACCAGCGGTGTCATGAGCGGCGCGGTGCTGCTGCTCATCTGGCTGGTGGATCGCGCCATCGGCCAGCCGATCGCCACCGTCACCGCCGTCGCGCGGCGCGTCAGCGCGGGGGACTTTTCCACCCCCATCGCGGTCGAGGGCGCTGGCGAGCAGGCCGAGATGCTGGCGGCGCTCGCGGCCATGCAGGAGAGCCTGGCCGCCTTCGAGGCCAGCCTCACGCAAAGCGAGGCGCGCTCGCGACTGCTGCTGGAGTCGACGGGGGAGGGCATCTATGGCGTCGACACCGAGGGTCGCTGCATCTTCTGCAACCCGGCGGGCGCGCGGATGCTCGGCTATGCCGCGCCGGCCGAGTTGGTGGGGCGCGACATGCACGAGACCCTGCACCATTCCCGCGCGGACGGCTCGCACTATCCCGCCGATCACTGCAAGGCCCGTCTCACCTATCGCGAGGGCGTGCCGGCGCGCGTGGACGACGAGGTGTTCTGGCGCGCCGACGGCCGCCGCTTTCCGGTCGAGTATCACGCCAACCCCATCCACCGGGATGGCGCCCTAGTCGGCGCGGTGGTCACCTTCTCCGACATCGAGGCCCGCAAGGAGGCCGAGACGGCCTTGAAGGCGGCTCACCAGGCGCTGGCCGAGGAGCGTTCCCAACTGGCCGAGCGCGTGCGCCGCCGCACCCTCGATCTGGATCGCGCCAACGCGGAGCTGGCCCGCTCTGCCCAGGCGAAGGACGAATTCCTCGCCGCCATGAGCCACGAACTGCGCACCCCTCTGACCTCCATCCTTGGTCTCTCGGAGACCATGGGGGACGGACTGCTCGGCCCCTTGAGCCAGCAGCAGGACAAGGCGGTCCACATGATCCACGAGAACGGAACCCATCTGCTGGAGCTGATCAACGACATCCTGGACATGACGCGGGTCGCCTCCGGCCAGATGCAACTGCGCTGGGACCAGGTTCCGGTGAGCCAGCTCTGCGACGCCAGTCTGCGGCTGGTCGGACCCGCCGCCAAGCGCAAGGAACTCGCGGTCTCACTGTCCATCGACCCCGAGGTCCGGCTGGTGCGCGGCGACAGCCGCCGGCTCAAGCAGATGCTGGTCAACCTGCTCGGCAACGCGGTCAAGTTCACCCCCTCGGGCGGGTCGATCGGGCTGGATGTCACAGGCGATCCGGTGCGGCGCGAGCTGCGCTTCGGCATCTGGGATACCGGCGTAGGGATCCCGAGCGACCAGTTCGACCGGCTCTTCCGTCCCTTCGTCCAGTTGGACAGTCGACCCGCGCGCCAGTACGACGGCACCGGACTCGGACTGGCGCTGGCCTCCGGGATGGCGGAGTTGCACCAGGGCCGGATCCAGGTCGAAAGCGAGGTCGGCAAGGGCAGTCGCTTCGAGATCCGGCTGCCCTGGGATCCGGACGCCCAACAGGCCGATCGGCTCCAGCCCGAACTGGACGCGCGGGGCGAGCCGGTCGCACCGGCCGATCCGCTCGATCCGCCCCAGATCCTGCTGGTCGACGACAATGCCAGCAACCTGGAGATGCTCTCGACCTATCTGCGGATTCGGGGCTGCGCGGTGCGCGCGGTTCGCACCGGCGGCCAGGCCATCGACGCCGCCCGCGAACGACGTCCGGATGTCATCCTCATGGATGTCCAGATGCCTGGGATGGATGGCCTAGAGACCACCCGCCGACTCCGCGCCGATCCGACCCTGCGGCTCGTCCCCATCATCGCGCTCACCGCCCTGGCCATGCCCGGCGACCGCGAGCAGTGCCTGGACGCCGGCATGGACGACTATCTGAGCAAGCCGCTCGGGCTCAAGGAGCTGCACGCCACCATCATCCAGTGGATCAATCGCACGCGGGTGGGGTGAGGGCGCTCGCGCGGGCCTTCTGGCGCGCCTCGGACGCGGGTGCCACACTCTCCGGCAAGGCCGCGCTCAAGATCATCCCGGAGGAGCCATGAACCCCGCGACACAAACCGCCCCACGCCCTGCCTGCTACGAGGACATCCTCAGCCTGCCGGAACACCTGGTCGGGGAGATCCTGCATGGCGCCCTGCATACCCATCCGCGCCCAGCGCCCAAGCATGCGCTGGCTTACTCGGCGCTCGGCTTTCTGATCGGCGGTCCCTTCCATGGCGGTCTAGGCGGTCCGGGCGGCTGGTGGATCCTGGACGAGCCTGAACTGCATCTGGGCGCGGACGTGCTGGTTCCGGATCTCGCCGGCTGGCGGCGCGAGCGGATGCCGGCCCTGCCGGACACCGCCTGGTTCGAGCTGGCGCCGGATTGGGTCTGCGAGATCCTCTCCCCCGCGACCGCCGGCACGGATCGCGCCATCAAGATGCCGCTCTACGCGCGGGAAGGGGTTCCCTATCTCTGGCTGGTCGACCCCAAGGCGCGAACGCTCGAGGTCTATCGGCTCCAGGAGGATCGCCACTGGCTGTTGCTGGAGACGCTCCAGGGCGACGGCGTTGTGAGCCAGCCGCCATTCGAGGCCGCTCCCTTCGCCTTGAACGCCCTCTGGGCGGATTAGAAAGCGCGCGGGTATGACCACGAGCGCGGGCGCGTGAAGACTCCGCCGTCGCGCTTCGACAGGCGGTCAGGGGCGCTCGGGCTTCCGGCTCACTCGTGGGTTCGGTGACCCTGCACTGTGCGTCGCCGGGTCATGGCGGGCCGGGTCCGTTCGACGATGACCGCCTTCAGTCCGGTTTGCGCGCTACGAAGATCAGGGTGTTGCGGCCCAGATAGCCATGCTCGGCCGACCAGTAATCGTAGGCCCCCACCTCGCCGTAGCCCAGTTCGCGCAGTTGGTCGAGGAGTTCCCAACCGAAGTGGTAGTAGCAGAGGCAGCCCTCGGCATTGACCGGGTCGCCATGGTACTCGGGTGGATGCAGATGTTCGATCCGCCCATCCGCGTCGATCCGGGCGCGGACGAGGCTGGAATAGGTATCGACAATGAAGGGGACGCTGAAAAAGAGTGTTCCGCCCGGCTTCAGACAGCGCAGACAGTCGCGCGCCGCGGCCAGATAGTCGGGTACATGCTCAAGCACGTCGAACGACAGGATATGGTCCAGGCTGTCGTCGCCGAAACTCAGCCGGGTGAGATCCTCGTGACGAAGACCCTGTTCGCTGACCTGTCCGGATCTCAGGTGGGGACCGAGGAATTCGCTTCCGGTCAGTTGGTCGTAGCGTTCCGACATCCAGCGATGGAGCGCGGTGTTCTGCTCGGTGAGGTAGATGGGGTCTTGGCGGTTTCCCCCCAGGACTTCCTCGAACAGGTGCAGGGTCGCGCGCACGCGGCTGTTGAGGCGACAGCCTGGACAGACCAGTCGCTCGCGCCAATTGGGTTGCAGTCGGCCATCGACCGGATAGGCGTATCTGAAATCAACCTCTAGCTCGACTTGGCTTTGGCAGGGATAACAGTAACCGGATGTCTGGAAGGGCGTCCGATCCCTGGGTGTCAGGCTGGTCTCATGGCGTCGGCGCTGCTCGGGGCTCCTGCTGCGATGGATTCGTTGTTCGTACTCGGCCAATGACTCCAGCCAGGTTGGGCGGAAGGCTGAAAGCGACTTGGCTCGTTTGCACCACATCTTCGTGAGCATATTTACAATCCTCCATGTTCAGGATGGCTCCGAACGAGAGCCCCCAGGCATCCTGTTCGGAATCGGCCTTGCGCGCAATACTTCGATCGAACGCCGCAAAGAGGCATCGGGAGAACCAACGAATCTTGGGCCAAATCGCTCATCGCCCGGTCTCTTACTCATGGATGTCCAGATGCCTGGGGTGGAGGGGTTGGGAGTACCCCTAGGCGCAGACCCGGCCTCGCGGCTCGTCGCGCTGGCCATGCCGGGCGACCGCGAGCAATGCCTGGACGCCGGCATGGACGACTATGCGAACAAACCGCTCGGGCTCAAGGCACCGCACACCACCATCATCCAGTGGATCAATCGCACACGGGTGGGGTGAGGCCCGCCGCGCGGGAGCGCCGCGAGCGCGCGTTTGACTCGAATCAAGGCGTCAGCCGCGCCGTGCTCGTCCAATGGGTTCGAGAAGCCCAGCGGAGGATCCCAGCGATGACCCAGAGCCCACACGACGACCCCTCGGAGCCGACGTCAGAGGAGGACGACCTCGCCGAGATCGAGCTGACCGACGACGACATCCTGGAGGCGATGCGCGAGATCCCCGGCTATCTCGACATCACCACCATGGATTTCCGCGCGGTCTATCATCTGGCGCATCGTCACGCGCTCGATCGACTGTTCAGCGGCATCACCGCCGGACGGCTGATGCGCCGCGAGGTCCGACCGCTGACGCCGGACATCCCGCTTGCCGAGGCCATCCCCAGTTTCGTGCGCCAGGGGCTGAAGTCGCTGCCGGTGGTGGACGGGCAGCGGCGCGTGATCGGCATCCTGACCGAGACCGATGTGCTGGGCGGCCTGGGGGCGGAGACCTTCCTCGCCCTGATGGCGCGGGTCATCGCGGACGCCAAGTGCATCAAGTCGGAGCAGCACCATCGCCCGGTCGGTGAACTGATGACCGCACCCGTGGTCAGCGTGCCGCTGCACGCCGGTCTGCGTGAGATCCTCGCCGCCTTCGCCAGCCATCCCGGACGGGCCATGCCGGTGCTCACCACCGATGGCCGTCTGGCGGGCCTGCTCCCGCGCAAGGTTTTCCTCAACGCCTGTCACCCGGATCGCCGGCCATGAGGCTGAAGGGCTATCTGAGCAAGATGCGCGGCAGCGTCCATGGCAGCCCGCCTCGGGTCAGTCTGCCGGAGGTGCTCTGGTCCTGGACGGGCGCCTTCCTGGGGATCGCCGCCGTCGCGTGGCTCAATCAGTGGTTCTTCGCCGGGACCGATCTGACGCTCGCCATCGGCTCGCTCGGCGCCTCGGCGGTGCTGGTATTCGGCGCGGTGCGCAGCCCGTTGGCGCAGCCGCGCAACCTCATCGGCGGGCATGTCCTCTCGGCGCTGGTGGGCGTGACCTGCTGGCAGTGGCTGGGCGGCGAGCCCTGGCTCGCTCAGTCGCTCGCGGTCGCCACCGCCATCGCCCTCATGCACCTGACCCGCACCCTGCACCCGCCGGGCGGCGCGACCGCGCTCATCGCCGTCATCGGCTCCGACCAGGTCCATGCCATGGGCTATCTCTTCGTGCTGCTACCGGCCACGCTGGGACCGCTGGTGCTGCTCGCCGTGGCGCTGCTCTTCAACAATCTCCCCGCCGCCCGGCGCTATCCGGAGTTCTGGCTGTAGCCGGCTCGACCGGGTCGCACGGGCCACCCCTTTTTTCAATCGCTGGATGCTGTGAGTCTTCGATGAATCTACCCAAACCCAGTCGGCGTGCCCTCTCCCTGCTCGCCGTGCTCATTCCACTGCTCGGTGCCTTCCTGTGGCTGGCGCTGACCTCGGGGCCGCTGGCCCCGGTGCTGGTGACCCTGGTCAGCGTCGAGGAACACGCGATCGCCCCGGCCCTGTTCGGGGTCGGGACGGTCGAGGCGCGCTACACCTACCGCATCGGCCCGACCATCGCCGGACGGGTGAGCCATGTCGCGGTTCAGGTCGGCGAGCGGGTCGAGGCCGGGCAACGGCTCGGCGAGATGGACCCGGTCGATCTCGACGAGCGTCTCGCCGCTCAGGACGCCGCCCTGCGCCGCGCCGAGTCCGGCGTGGTCGCCGCCCGTGCCCAGGTGCGCGATGCCCAGGCGCGGCGCGACTTCGCCAGCGCCCAGGTCAAACGCTATGAGCAACTGCTGCTGGCGCGCACCGCCAGCGAGGACACGGCGGAGGCCAAGCGTCAGGAGGCGCAGATCGCCGAGGCCGGCGTGGCGCTGGGGTTGGCCAATCTGGAATCCGCCGAGCAGGATCTCGGACGGGTGCGCGCGGAGCGCGCGGCACTGGTGCGCCAGCGCGACACGCTGCGCCTGGTCGCCCCGGCCGATGGCCTGCCGCTGGGCGGTCTGGTGGTCTCGCGCGACGCCGAACCAGGGAGCACGGTGGTGGCGGGGCAGTCGGTGGTGGAGGTGGTCGATCCCGCCAGCCTCTGGGTCGATGTCCGTTTCGATCAGCTCGGCGCGGGGGCGTTGCGCGCCGGTCTCGCGGCCCGCATCGCGCTGCGCTCGCAGCCGCTCGGCGCGCTGGATGGTCAAGTCGAGCGGGTCGAGCCGCGCGCCGATGCCATCACCGAGGAGCTGCTGGCCAAGGTGGTTTTCGCC
>NZ_NRRG01000072.1 GCF_016583575.1 Thiocystis violacea | reverse complement strand
ATGCATGGGGGCTGGCTCCACGGGTGGGCAGTTGGGTTTGGCCACTCTCAGCCTACCACCACCGCCAGCCTTTCTCATGCGTTTCAGCAGGTTGGGCTTATCTTAGTGCCATTCGGGTCGGAGCCGATAAATTGAATGTCCTCTTCATCGCCGTCGATGATTTGAGACCCGAGATTGGTATTTATGGCGTCGATGACATCGGCACGCCGAATATCGATGAGCTGGCGCGTGAAGGAACGCGATTCACCCGCGCCTATTCACAAATGGCGACCTGCTCGCCTTCTCGCACCTCCCTGCTGACGGGCCTCCGGCCCGACACCACTCGCATCACGGACTTAACGACGCATTTTCGTAATACCATCCCAAGCGTCGTGACTCTGCCTCAGTGGTTCAAGCAAAACGGCTATGTGACGCGGGCGATCTGCAAGATTTACCACGAGAAATTGAACGACGCCCTGTCCTGGTCGGCCCCCCTGCAGGAAGGTTTTGGCGTGGGTGCTCCCAATGGCCCGGACGGCAAGCCAGTCGCCTTCGCGGCCATCGATAAGGCGGATAGCGAATTTGGCGATTACAAATGCGCGAGTCATGCCATTCAGGCCATGAAAGATTTGCGAAATACACCCTTTTTCATCGCCGTGGGATTCAGAAAACCGCATCTTCCATTCGTGGCGCCACGCAAATATTTCGATATGTACGACAGAATGGCAATACCCGAGGCGATCAATCCCTACAAGGCTTGGGGCGCGCCAAGTGTCGCCTTCGATAATACGGGAGAGCTGCGAGCCTATAGCCAGATGCCCTGGGGCGGGAATTATAACGAAACGCTCAGACGCAACCTGAAACACGGCTATTATGCCGCCACCAGTTTCATGGATGCGCAAGTCGGTCGGCTGCTGACGGAATTGGAGAATAGTGGCTTGAGCCAGAATACCCTGGTTGTGTTCCTGGGCGACCACGGTTTTCATCTGGGCGAGCAGGCGGACTGGGGAAAACACATGAATTTCGAGGTCGCAACCCGCGTCCCACTGATTTTCAAGGGCCCCGGGATTCCGCGCAATGCCAGCTCAAGCGCGCTGGTCGAACTGGTCGATCTCTATCCCACGATCAGCCAACTGGCGGGATTGTCGATTCCAAGCACTCAGCAACACGGAGGTTATCCGATGCAGGGGGATAGTCTTGTGTCGCTCATTCAGAACCCTACGGCCAAGTCTCCAAGAGGCGCCTTCAGTCAATGGCCAAGAAGCGGTTACGTGGGCAAATCGTTGCGCACCGATCGCTATCGCTACACCGAGTGGAGCAAGACCGGGAGCAAACTCCACGAGCTCTACGATCATTCCGAGGATCCCTCGGAAACGACGAACCTGGCTTCCGACTACCGCTATACCACGCTGCTCCCGACGCTCGGAACCGCGCTCGCGGCGGGCGGAAAGAGCGATCTACCCAGCTCGCTGCGCTAGCCGGACTTGGCGGACGCCCTATGGAGCGTCCGCCTCTGGTTGACGACTCAGCAAGTTCCCCCGTCGCCTCATTAGCCCCATCAAGCGCCAGCCAGCGTAGGATGGGTAGAGCGCAGCGAAACCCATCATTCCCCGCGCCAACATTTCAGAATTGGGAAGACGAAAAAGCCTCGGCTTCCCGACGATGTTCAAATCTGACATCCAGCTTGGTGGATTGATGGGTTTCGTGACCAATCGACCACCGCGCCAATGATTTTGCATGGTGCCATGGTCACTCTACCCATCCTACCTCGCTATTGCGCCCTACGTGGGCTTTTTGCAACGTGCTCCATAATGCTTGCCAAATGCCACGATTAATCATTCAGCAGCCGATTGTCCTAGAAAAATTATCGCAATAAAATCATGCTCCTGCAAGAGACTGACGAAGTAGTATTAGCAGCGGTCATTGAAACACCCTCCGCCCAATAGTTTGCAAGAGCGAATCCTCGGTTTGAAATAGTGAATAGGCGTTTACATTCATCTCGTCCAGCTCCTCCATAGCAGCCTTCGCTTCACTTGAAGGAACGACGAGCTTAATCAATCGATCCTGCGATTCTGCCCCAGAGGCAAATACATCCTCGTGCCGAGCTATCTTCCAGCAGGATGACTCTCGCTGAACAGCGATTGTATATTGTGCCTGTTGAAGAACGTGTCGCGCATGAGTTCGGACCCACGGCCCGAGTGACACAAGGTGAGGAGCTTCGTGTGAGAAAATCTTAGGTTTACCCACAAACTCTTGATACACATATATGGCAACGTATTCGCTTTGCACCTTCTCAAATGCGAAATAAGCCGCGACAAAGAAGGACCTCGACCAATCAAGCAGCGGCGAAGGAAAGCCGTGGTGGCGCAGATAAACCAACAAATCATAGTGCGGCAATGGATTGGGAAAGAAATGCGACTCACCAAGCATCTGAGCGACCGAGTCAATATCTAGCTCAGGAAACGACGTTTCCCTAAGTGAATCCAAGACTGATTTCGCTGCCATGAGCCTACGATAGTAATTCTCCAGAAAACGATTACTGGGTCGAGTTCGATCATAGGAACTTTCCAACTTCCAATGATCATCACCCTGACCGCGGAACAACAGCCTCGACTGATTGCATCCTGAACCAACTTGCTCGGCGGCTTTCGCCTCGGACTTCAGCTCTGCAACTTTGACCTTCAAGTCCCCCCAATTGGAGGCAGGTATCTCTCGCATTATGTAACGCCTATTTGTGCAAACGACAGAATGACTATCCCGTATTGAATCGCACCCTGTTCACTGTTGACCACGAAAGCAACATCCACCCAAGAAGGTGATCCTATGCTACTGGCACGCCTCACACTCCGGATCCAATATCGAACAAGCACTCGGCGCCGCCGCCCCATTCCCCTTCCCGCTCACCTTCCCACCGTCCATGGAAATGTAATTCCCCCCGACCGCGCTCAACCGATTGGCCTTACTCGCGTCCGCCATGGTCGATTTCTCGACATGGGTCGCGCCCATGGACCGCAGGTAATAGGTGGTCTTCAGCCCCCGCACCCAAGCCAGCTTATAAAGATTGTCGAGCTTCTTGCCGTTGGGCTCTTTGAGGTAAAGGTTGAGGCTCTGCGCCTGGTCGAGCCATTTCTGACGGCGGCTGCCCGCTTCGACCAGCCAGCGGGCATCGACCTCGAAGGCGGTGGCGTAGAGCTGTTTCAGCTCGTCGGGGATGCGGTCGATCTGCTGGACGGAGCCGTCGAAGTATTTGAGGTCGTTGACCATGACGGAGTCCCAGAGGCCGCGTTCCTTGAGGTCATCGACCAGGTAAGGGTTGACAATGGTGAACTCGCCGGAGAGGTTGGATTTGACGAAGAGGTTCTGGTAAGTTGGCTCGATCGACTGGCTGACGCCGACGATGTTGCTGATGGTGGCGGTGGGGGCGATGGCCATGCAGTTGGAGTTGCGCATGCCGACGGTCTTTACCCGCTCGCGCAGGCTGTCCCAGTCAAGCGTTTGGCTTGAGTCCATCTGGAGATAGCCGCCGCGCCCCTCTTCCAGCAGCCGGATGCTGTCGATCGGCAGGAGGCCCTGACTCCAGAGCGAGCCGTCGAAGCTCTGATAGCGCCCGCGCTCGGCGGCCAGTTCGCTGCTGGCTTCGATGGCGTAGTAGCTGAGGTATTCCAGGCTCTGATCGGCGAAGGCGACGGCCTCCGGGCTGGCGTAGGGGATGCGGACTTTGTAGAGGGCGTCCTGGAAACCCATGATGCCGAGTCCGACCGGGCGGTGACGCAGGTTGGATTTACGCGCCTGGGGGACATTGTAGAAATTGTAGTCGATGACGTTGTCGAGCATCCGCATGGCGGTGGTTACCGTCTTGCGCAGCCGCTGGGTGTCGAGCCCCTTGTCGGTGACGTGCGCGGCCAGGTTGATGGAGCCGAGGTTGCAGACGGCGATTTCTTGATCGTTGGTGTGCAGGGTGATCTCGGTGTTCTTCGTCACCATGCCATTGACCGTCCAGGCGTGCGTCTCTGAATCGACGGTCAGGCAATAGGCGTCTTCATTTGGCAGCTCGACGCAGCGCGTGAAGTTGGCCCAAAGCTTCTGGGCATAACCAGGTTTTTCGATGTTGCGAAGGTGATAGGCTGCCGCGTCCGTTTCCTTATTGGCCGCAAGCTGGGTGACCTCCTCGGCGATCCGGCACCCCTTGACCGAAGTGATCAGCAGACGATACAGCGGATTGCTCCAGTATTCCTTGGTTCCGCCATGCCCATCGGGCATGGGCTTCAATTCCCGCTCGCGCATCTGATTGATGGATGCCTTGACCCCGAAATTCGCCCATAGAATCTGAATGTCCTGGATGAATTGCAGGTCTTTGGAGGCGAGAACCAAGGTCGTGATTTCCGGACCGCTCTGGATGTGTCCATCCGCTTGATACAGGCCACGCAAATAGGCGGCGGCGGTCTGTCGATCGCCTGTCCAGACCAGTTCCGGTACCTTCGTTTTGCTGTCGGGAGTGAAACCCTGCTCGGCCAGCATTCGCCTCAACGGCGCCGATGCGAGGCGAGCCTTCTTGTGCTCCAGGTCGAAGCAGAACTCGGGTTTGTTGGTCGATGTCGTGCGCAGGACCGTATTCCCTTCGAGCAGACAATGAACGGTCTCCTGTATCCGATTGATCGCGCCGAAGTCATTTTCCCAGATGTCGATGAAGACATTGTGCTTCCCGAAGGTTCCGTCACCCGCGATGAGTCCCATGAGGTAGGAAAGGTCCGGGTTGTGCTGTTGCCCCCAGAGCCCTTCGATCTGCTGAATGAGCAGCTTGTCTCCGGGTTTCAGATCCTGTGCTTCGGTCCATCCTCTGTCCTTGATCCAGACCTTGTGATCTGGAGTGACTTTATGCGTATAACCTTCTTGGGTTTCGATGCGAACAATCGGCGCATTGGGTCTCGGAAGAAACATCTCCGATGCCGAATAAACACCATCGAGTCCGACGACTTTGTTTTGACCGCCAAGCGCGTACAACTCGCCGATCGTGAGCATTCCTCGGTCGGTGACGACACGTTGATCTGCAGCGATGCAGCATAGATTCGACGAATGAACCACGCCGACATGCTGGTTGGTGTAGCGCAGATTGCAGGGATCCTTAAAAGCGATCCAGGGATGGCCGGTCTCGAACAGCATGGCGAGCATCTTGCGCCAGAGGTCCACGGCCTTGAGGCGCTTGCTGACCTTCATCTCACCGCGCTCGGCGCGCGCCTCATAGGCGACGTAAGCCTGCTCGAACGCCTGGCCGGTGAGGTCGTGCAGGTCCGGGGTCTCGTTGGGCGAGAAGAGGGTCCAATGCTGGTCCTCCGCCACGCGCTTCATGAAGAGGTCCGGCACCCAGTTAGCGGTGTTCATGTCGTGCGTGCGGCGGCGATCATCGCCGGTGTTCTTGCGCAGATCGAGGAATTCCTCGATGTCGACGTGCCAGGTTTCCAGGTAGCCGCAAACCGCTCCTCGCCGCTTTCCGCCTTGGTTCACGGCTACGGCGGTGTCGTTGGCGACCTTCATGAAAGGCACCACCCCCTGACTCTTCCCATTGGTCCCCTTGATGTGGGCGCCCATCCCACGCACGCGGGTCCAGTCATTCCCCAATCCACCGGCGAATTTGGAGAGCAGGGCGTTGTCCTTGATGGCGCTGTAGATGCCGTCGAGGTCGTCCGGGACAGTGGTCAGGAAGCAGGAGCTGAGCTGCGGGCGCAGGCTGCCGGAATTGAACAGGGTCGGGGTCGAGCACATGAAGTCGAAGCTGGAGAGCAGTTCGTAAAACTCGATGGCTCGATCTTCGCGGTCGATCTCGTTGATGGCGAGGCCCATGGCGACGCGCATGAAAAACGCCTGCGGCAGTTCGAAGCGGATGCCGTTGGCGGTGTGGATGAAGTAGCGGTCGTAGAGGGTCTGGAGTCCGAGATAGTTGAACTGGAGGTCGCGCTCGGGCCGGAGCGCGGCGCCGAGGCGCTTGAGGTCGTAACGGCTGAGTTGCTGGTCCAGGTGCTCCAGGTCGGCGGCGCGCTTGATGTAGGCGCTGAAATAATCGGCATAGCGCTCGGCGAGATCCGCCTGGGTCTCGACGCCGGCGGCCATGTCGAGAAAGCCGAGCGCCTCGCGGCGGGCGATGTCGAGCAGCAGCCGGGCGGCGACCTGGCTGTATTGGGGCTCGCGTTCGATCAGGGCGCGGGCGGACATCACCAGCGCCTGGCTTACGTCGGCCTCGCGCACGCCGTCGAAGAGGTTGCGCAGGGTGTCGGCGAGGATCGCCTGGGCGTCGACGGCGTCGAGATCGCGACAGGCTTCGTCGACCAGCCGCCTCATACGCTCGACATCGAGCGGGCGGGTCGAGCCGTCGGCCAGGGTGACGCGCAGCGGATGGGCCTCCTGGACCTCGTGGCTGGCGGCGGCCTTCTCGGCGCGTTCGCGGGCGCGCGCCTCGCGGTAGAGCACGTAGTCGCGCGCGACCTTGTGCTCCCCGGCGCGCATCAGGGCCAGTTCGACCTGATCCTGAATATCCTCGATGTGGACGGTGCCGCCGCCTGGGAGGCGGCGGGTGAGGGCGCCGGACACCTGCTCGGCCAACTCTCGTACACGATCATGGATGCGGCTGGAGGTCGCCGCCGAGCCGCCCTCGACCGCCAGGAACGCCTTGGTCATGGCGACCATGATCTTGCTCGGGTCGAAATGGGTAACCTGGCCGTTGCGCCGGATGACCTGAACCTTGCCTGGGGTGTGGGCGGCGATTTCGATGCCGGGATCGAGTGGCTGGCTCGCGCTTGGGTTGGCGATGGCGTCCCGCGCTGGGGTCTGATGGGTGGCTGACTCGCTGGTGACGGACATGGTTCCTCCGGGTGGTCGCGCGGGCGCTGGTTGTGAATAATTGGATGGCGATCGGTCGTTGGGTTCAATATATACGCGACTCGGGATCAGTCAACCACAACATCTTGTGCGTCGATCGCTGGAAAGGCGGTCAAGAAACTGTGGATGAGGCGTGGATAAGTTGCCGTCACCGAGGCGGCGGGCGCCATCCACGCCGATGCCGAGAGGGTTTTGCGGCGATGGCCTTGTGGATAGCCTCGCGCGCCCGCAGTGAATTCGGGGTGGTGAGATCGACCTGGAACCGCGAGGTTCGATGCCGGCGCTTGACCATGGGGTGGCTGGCCTGTCAGACGGATGCCTGGTGGCCAACTGCCTGACCGGACAGGCCCGGCGTGCCCGGTTTCGGCGCCGATGGCGGGGGATGCCGTCCTGGACCCATGGACACGAATAGAAGCGATCGAAGGGCGCCCGTACTCGAACCGGGTCTATAATCCGACCAAGCCCGTCAGTCTTGTCCGTGGCGCGCCTGGGGCAGGTTCCCTGTCCCGAGACAATTCCAAGATGCCGATTCAGGAGGATGAACACCATGAAAGTCCGTGACGCCATGAGTCGTTCCGTGCGTTCGATCAAGCCCGATACCAAGATCATCGAGGTCGCTTCGCTCATGTGTCTCTATCGCTTCCACGGCTTGCCCGTGGTCGATGACGAGGACCGCCTGTTGGGCGTGATCGCCGAGAAGGATGTGCTGCACAGTCTTTTCCCCAAGCTGGAGGATCTGATGTCGGAGGGGATGCATTCGGTCGATCTGGACCGGGAAATGGCGCGCTACTCCGAGGTGCTGGATCTCACGGCCGAGGAGTTGATGACGAAGAAGCCGATCTCGGTCGATCCGGAGATGCATCTGTTGCGCGCCGCGACCCTGATGGTGCGCCACACTTTCCGACGTCTCCCGGTGGCCGAGGACGGTCGGCTGATCGGGATGCTCAGCCTCGGCGATGTCCACAAGGCCATCTTCCATGCCAACATCACCGGAGGGCTGAAGGGGAAAGCCACGGTCTAGCGTCCCCGTCCAGGTCCGAACCCTGGCGCCCCGGTCGCGCGATCGGGGCGCCAGGCGTGTCGATGCGGATTGTCATCGCGCCAGAGCGCGCCTACCTTGCTCGTTAATCACCGCAAAACAATAAAGGTCGGGCGCCGCCAAAGGCCCCATAAGAACCTGGAGGATCCGATGTATCGCCTGTCCGTTGCGCTCGTTACCCTGAGTGCGCTGAGTGGAACTCACGCCCTGTCCGCCGTCGCCGATGACGCCGCCGATACCGCCAAGAGCGAATACGAGCATGTCATGACGCTCGCCCCCGACCCGGATAACGGCCGTCGGGTCTATCTCACCTGTGCCGTCTGTCACCGGCCGGAGGGTTGGGGAACCATGGACGGCGCTTATCCGCAGATCGCGGGCCAGTTGCGTCCGGTTATCATCAAGCAGTTGGCCGACATCCGCGCCAGAAATCGCGATAACCCGCTCATGTATCCCTTCTCCTTGCCGCGAATCCTCGGGGGGCCCCAGAACATCGCCGACGTGGCGGCCTACGTGTCTCAACTGCCGATGGCGCTCCACAACGGCGTCGGCCCTGGGACGGATCTTGAGCTCGGAGCGCGGCTCTACGCCGAGCATTGCACCGACTGTCATGGCGAACGGGGCGAGGGGAAGGCCGAGAAGCAGATCCCGGCGGTCGCCGGACAGCATTTCCCCTATCTGATGGGTCAGTTCGACGCCATCCGCGACGGACGGCGCAAGAACGCGAATCAGGAGATGGTGGAACAGATCGCGGGCTTCACGCCGCGCGACCAGATGGCCGTTCTGGACCATGCCTCGCGTCTGCGTCCGCCACCCGAGAAGCTGGCCGCGGAGGGCTGGCTGAATCCGGATTTCCCGAACTATGTGCGCGAATCCATCGGTTTTCCGCCACTGCCTGCGGTACGGCCGCCAATGCCGCCAATGCCGGTGGTTCCGCTCCCGCCGGCGCTTGATCCGGAAGGCTGATCCGGACGGCTTCAGGCCGATTCGCAGCGGTTGCGCCCGGCTTTCTTGGCACGGTACAGGGCCTCGTCCGCCCGTCGGATGAGGTCTTCCAAGGGTTCCTTCTGGACGCGCGTGGCGACGCCGAGGCTGACCGTGATGGCCAGCCGCCGTCCGTCGTCGAGCCCGATGCCGCGCTCCTCGATGGTCGAGCGGATACGCTCGGCCTGGGCACTCGCCTCGCTCGGGGCCGTCCCGATCAGATAGAGGATGAATTCCTCTCCACCGAAACGCACAAGCACGTCGGTTTCCCGACTGCAACCTTGCAGCCGCTCGGCGACATGCTTGAGTGCCTCGTCTCCGACGACATGGCCGTAGGTGTCGTTGATCGCCTTGAAATGGTCGATGTCGATCATGATGGCCGTCACGCCGGCATTGGGGTCGCGATCATGGATGCGGCACTGCCGCTTCATCACATCCTGCATGTAGAGCCGGTTGAAGAGGCCGGTGAGCGAGTCGCGGATGGAGCGCTGGTAGGCCTCCCGGCGCTTGGCGTCGATCGAGCGGTAGATGACCTCGCGTTCCAGCGCGACCTGCAACGGCATGGCGATCTGACAGATGACCTGCTCCTCATCGGGGGTCAGATCCACGACATCCGCGAGATGGATGAGCGCCACGGCCTCGATGACCTGGTGGCTGGGCGAGAACAGCGGCAGTGTGACGACCAGTCCGCCATGCTCCGCGGGGCCGGCGCGGAAGGTATCGGAATGGAGGACATGGCCGCGCATGGTGGGGTGGTCTCGATGCAAGGCGCGCCAGTCCTCGCGATCCTGCCCCATGAGCGCGGCGACAGCGGTGGGGGCTTCGCCGCTGATCCCTGAGAATCGGTTTTCATGCGTCAGGGCGAGGACCGAATCGTCTTCCAGCCTGGCGTAATAGTCGATGCGCTCGACCGGCAGGTTACGACTCACGACCTGACGGAGACGATCGGCGATGTCACGGAAATCCCGGTACAGGAGCATGGTCTGGGTGATCTCGCGCAGGGTGGTGTTCAGACGCGAGAGCCGTTGGATATCGGTATTGCCTTGCGCGTGCAGATAGATGCCGCAGTCCAGATGTCTGAGCGCGCCGGTCATGAAGGCCACCAGCCGCTCCGGGATGATGGAGCCGTGTTGCGGCGCGATGATCCTGACCGGATGCTCGGCGATGCGGCGCAGGGCGAAATCCAGGATGTCCGGACTCGGCATGTAGTGCTCGTGGAAGGGCCGCATCGACTCGAAATAGGACTCGTCCTGGGCCACCAGGGCGGGGCGCTCGGTGAAGCCGCCGAAGATGTCGCTGGAAAAGAGTACGCCGGTGCTCGCGTCGAAGCTGCAGATGGCCCCTGGGAAATGGGCATAGGGAGTGAAGATGAAGCGCAGCTCGCGATCCTCCAGCGCCAGGCGCCAATCGTTCTGGTCCACCAGCCAGAAGGGCATCTTGATACCGTAGTGCTTGAGCAGCGCCTGGGCGCGCCAATGGGTGACCACGACCGCGTCCGGGCGTCGCACCAGGGCATCGATCATGGGGAGCGAGGCGGCGATGTCCGGATCCTGATGGTGGCAGACGAAATAGCGGATGTTCGCGAAGGGGATCACCTCCTCGATTTTTTCGAGCGTGGCGGGAAAGGTGAGGAGCGAGCCCGGATCGATCAGTACCGACTGGTCGCCCTGCTCGATCAGGTAGACATGACACTGGAAGATGTCGTCCTCCAGGATGTGACCCACCCACCAGACACGCGGCGCGATCTCCAGCGCCCGCGTGGTGTCGGCGCCGGCGAGGTGTTCGAGATTGGTGTCGAAGGTACTCATGACTGACCGGCCAGCTCGGCGGCGGCGGACTCGATTACCCGTGGCTCGGTGAGCGGATAGGCGGGGATTTTGAGTCGCTGGAGGCGCGCCTGATAGGCGGTGCAATACTCGTGATGGAAGGTGAGAAACAGGGGGTGGGCGGCCACGCTCTGGGTCTCCTCGACAAAGCTCAAATAGTTGCGGGTCTGCCCCATGTGATAGCCGCTGGGGGTCGTCTGGAGCCGAAAGCGCTCGACCCGTCGTCCCCACAGGGGAAAGACCGCCGGATTGGAGATGTGCAGTATCCAGGCGGCGCCAACCAGCGAGCCGAGACAGTCGGCGATCGGCTCGATGAGATCCACCGAGATGTCGGGCGCTTCCCGCCGGGCGGCGGCATGGGCCTCGGCGGCGGCGTCGAGTCGGCTGATGTCGAGCCGCAGCGTTCGCGGCATCCAGGCGTAGGCCAGACTGGCGGCGCGCAACAGGCTCTCGACCGGGTTTGGCGCGGGCAGACGGACCGTGGATAAGAGGATGGGATAGGCACGCATGAAGGCCGCTTCGCGCGGATGGCCGCTATAACCGCTGGCGCGAACCAGGTCCACGGCGTTGTAGAGGATCTCGATGTTCATGGGCAAGAACCTGGGCGACCGCTTGGCACGGAGCCGGGCGCGGTGTGACTGTGGGGCGACCGTCCTCCTTGCGACCTGGATACTGGCCCGATCATCCCCTCCCCGAACGATCGATTCCACCGCTCCTTGCTCGATCCGTGACGGACCTGATGGTTTTCCGTCCCGTCACCGGAGCCGGCTCAAGGCGCGGCCAAATTTCCAGGCGCGGCCCGCGACGCGCCGGATGACGGCTTCGAGTAGTCGTAGTGCTTGATCCGGCGACGGATATTGCGCTGGATGATGACCCCGAGCACCGACCACTCCAGCCCCGTGAGATCGATCTCGGGATAGCGCGGATTGAGCGCGACCAGGCGCTCCCGGCCGCTATCGTCGCGCTGGTACTGGCGAAACCAGCGCACGCCCTCGACCTCGACGAAAACATAGCTCGGGCTCGGACCGCGATCGGTGGGTTCGATGATGATGATGCAGCCGTCCGGGAACTCCGGCTCCATCTCATCGCCCAGCACCCGCAGGGCATAGGGTTCGTGCAGGGCGCAACCCGTGCTGTCCAGGGAGGGATCTGCCATCATTCGTCCTCTTTCATTCGTTCATTCTCGTGGGGCATGGCCGGCGTTGTCTGGTAGGTCTTCGGGAAAGCCCATTCGGAGCACCAACGCGGATAAGGCATGAAGACTCAAGGCCAGACGAATCGTATCTTCGCGACCGAGCGCGCCCACGGCGATCGCCGCGATTGGCACAATCTACGCGGCATGTTGCCCTATCTGTGGGAATTCCGGGGGCGGGCGTCGCTCGCGCTCGGCTGTCTGGTGCTGGCTAAGGTCGCCAATGTCGGTGTTCCGCTTATTCTGAAGGACATCGTCGATGCCTTCCAGGATCCCGCCGCTCAGGCGTTGATTCTGCCGGTCAGTCTGCTGCTGGCCTACGGTCTGCTCAAGCTCGGCGCCTCGCTCTTCAACGAGCTGCGCGATGTCGTCTTCGCGCGCGTGCGCTATCGCGCCATGCGCCGGCTCTCGACCCGGGTGCTCGAACATCTGCACCGGCTGTCGCTGCGCTATCACCTGGAACGCCAGAGCGGGGCGGTGAGCCGGGATCTGGAGCGCGGCACCCGCTCGGTCTCGACCATCATGAATTATCTGGTGTTCAGCGTTCTGCCGGTGCTGGTCGAATTCAGCCTGGTGGCGGCGATCATGCTCGGCCGCTATGCCTTCTCCTTCACGCTGGTGATCCTTGGCACGGTCGCGGTCTATTTCGTTTTCACCTTCGCCATCACCGAGTGGCGGATGGACTACCGGCATCGGATGAATCATCTGGATTCGCAGTCCAACAGTCAGGCCTTCGACAGCCTGATCAACTACGAAACCGTCAAATATTTCGGCAACGAACGGCTTGAGCTAAAACGCTACGACGACACCCTGGCCGAGTGGGAGGAGATGGCGGTGGCGAGCCAGACCTCCATGTCGGTGCTGAACTTCGGTCAGGGCGCCATCATCGCGATAGGCGTCACGCTCATCATGGCGCTCGCCTCCCAGGGCGTGGCCAGCGGCTCCATGACCGTCGGCGATCTGGTGCTGGTCAATGCCCTGATGCTCCAGTTGTTCATCCCGCTCGGCTTTCTCGGGATCGTCTATCGCCAGATCAAGTACGCCCTGGCGGACATGGACCTGGTATTCAAGCTGCTGGAACGCGAGCCGGAGATCGTCGACCCGCCGAGCGCCCGGCCGCTGGTGCCGCGCGAGGGCGCGATCCGCTTCGAGCGGGTGGATTTCCACTATCAGCCGGAGCGGACCATCCTGCACGACCTGGATTTCAGCATCGAGCCCGGCCAGACCCTGGCGGTGGTCGGTCACAGCGGCGCAGGCAAATCGACCCTGTCACGCCTGCTGTTTCGTTTCTACGACGTGACCGGCGGGCGCATCCTGATCGACGGACAGGATGTGCGCGAGGTGACGCAAGAGAGCCTGCGCGCGGCGATCGGCATCGTTCCCCAGGATACGGTGCTCTTCAACGACAGCATCCTTTATAACCTGGTCTACGGACGACCGGACGCGACCCGCGCCGAGATCGAGCGCGCCGCCGAGATGGCCCATATCCGCGCCTTCATCGAGAGCCTGCCGGACGGCTGGGACACGGTGGTCGGGGAGCGTGGGCTCAAGCTTTCGGGCGGCGAGAAGCAACGGGTCGCCATCGCCCGCGCCATTCTCAAGCGTCCGCGCATCCTCATCTTCGACGAGGCGACCTCCTCGCTCGACAGCCACACCGAGCAGGCGATCCAGCAGACCCTGGCCGAGGTCGCGGAGAACCACACCACCCTGGTCATCGCCCACCGGCTGTCCACCGTGGTGGACGCGGATCGGATCCTGGTGCTGGAGCAGGGACGCATTCGCGAGCAGGGCACGCACCGTGCCCTGCTGGAGGCCGGCGGACACTACGCCGCCATGTGGGAATTGCAGCAGCGCGAGGGCGCTGATGCCGTGGCGGTACTCGACGAAGCTGAACCCATGGCGCGCGAAGCCGTATCCTAGTCGAGCCCTTCGGCGTCGAGTTCGCGCGCTGATATCAGGCGCGCACCACCAGGATCCGCCGCTCCGCGGGGCTGGTGGCCGCTTCGCTGCGGGTGCGCTCCTCGATCGGCGGCTGCCCGGTGCGCCGGTCGAAGATCACCAGCCAGCCGCCACCCAATCCCAGCCCGGCCAGATAGGCGTCGAGTTGCGTCAGACCCTGGGCGAGCGGATCGGGTTTGCCGTCGCGCCAGACCTTGAGTTCCATCCCCAGCGTCACCGCGCCATAGCGCAGACAGAGATCCATGCGCCCCGACCCGATGGCATATTCACGCTCCAGCGTTCCACCGCCGTTGATGACCCTGTGCAGGAAGGCCATGAGCACCAGATGCGGGGCGATCTCATGATAGGGCGCGCTGCCGAGCAGCGGTTCGCCGTGCTGACGCCAGAAGGCGAGAAAGGCGGTGAGCAGGGCCTCTGGGTTCAACACGCCGTCCGCGTTCAGCCAAGTTGGGCTGATCCGCGGCAGTGATGCCTGGGGCGTGAAGGCCAGCATGCGCGGTAGCACTTCACGATAGATGGGATTGGCGACGCTCAGGCCGCCGCTCTGCTGGCGCAGCAGTCCCAGATCGAGCAGATACTGAATATCGTCGTCGGGCACATCGCCAAGCATGGTGCCGGCCAGCATCGGCTCAATGACGTGGCGCACGCGCGGTTCCTGGAGTTTGTGGGCAAGCTGATCGAGATGGGTGACGCGCTCGACGATCATCGCCTCCTTGGCCTGATCGATCAGCGCGCGCGTGATCGGCTGGCGGCGGTCGCGACCGGCGGGCAGCTCGAAACAGGCGCGATAGGCCAGGACGTTGACCAGCCAGGGCTGACCTTGGGTCTGCTCCCAAACGTGATCGAGCGCCTCCGGCGTGAAGACTTGTCCGGTTTCCTGGGTGTGCTCCAAGAGCAGGGTGCGGGTCTCCTCGGCGCTGAAATCGCCCAGCCGCAATGACTTGGCCTTGATGTTGAAGGCACTGCCGCCGGTGATGACCGCGCGCTCGGAGCTGGCGTGGATGCGGTAGTCGCGCAGATCGCGCACGCCGCACAGCACGACGGTCTGCGGAAAGGCCCTCGGGCGTTGCGCGTAGCCCGCGCGCAACTGACGCAGCAGCGCCACCAGGGTGTCGCCGATCAGGGCATCGACCTCGTCGAGCAGCAGCACGATCGGTTGCGGCGAGGCCAGACTCCAGTGCGTCAGCAGCCCGGTCAGCACCCCGTCGGCGCCCTGTTCCTGCCAGGCGGCCTCGGTCCACTCGAACAAAGATTCCTCCCCCAACCGCAAGCGCGCCGCCGCGCCAATGGCCCCACAGATGGTCCGCAGACCGCGCCCCACGTCCTCGCGCGCGGTCTGCGCCCCCTCCAGATTGGCATAGACCGCCCCATAGCGCCCCTCGCGATTGAGATGCTCCATGAGCGCGAGCAGACAGGTCGTCTTGCCGGTTTGGCGCGGGGCGTGGAGCAGGAAATATTTTTCCTGGTCGATCAGCCGAAGCACCTCGTCGAGATCCCAGCGCACCAGCGGCGGCAGACAATAGTGAAGATCCGGACGGTTCGGCCCCTCGGTGTTGAAAAAGCGCATCGTCTCTCATCCTCCCGCTGGCATGTCTGCGAGCATAGCAAGTCTGCCGCCATCGGACCCTCAGCCGATCGGGACCGAGCGAGCACCCGCAACCGGATCGGGCCTGTTTGCAGTCGCGGTTGTAAGGAATTAGGATCCGAGAGGAGTTGCGGCAATCCTCACGCTCGGCTGGTCGTCGATGCGCGCGATCAAGCTCGCGTTCCAGCGCCCACAGCGCTCGCCATCGCCGCCTGATGCGCACTGTCGCGACGGTTCTATCCGTAGGCGGAATCAAAGCACGCTCTCGAAGCGAATCCACCGACAAGCCTGCTCGATTTCGACCTCGACCTTGCGGTAATCGTTCAGACCCACTCTCCCCGGCCCTCCCCCGCCGGGGGAGAGTCCAAATAAGCGGCTAGCTGTTCTCCTTCCCCTCGGTGGAAGCGGGTTAGGGGTAGGGGGCTAAACAGTTACATCCCGCGTGCTGGCCGCCCGTGCCGGGCGCTATCCTGGAGGCTCATCATGACGCACCTCGCCACCCTCTATCAGACCGACTATGCCCAATGGGCACAGCGCAACGCCGAACTGCTGCGCGCGCGCCGCTTCGAGGAGCTTGATATCGAGCATTTGCTGGAGGAACTGGGCGATATGAGCAAAAGCGACCGGCGCGAATTGCACAGCCGCCTGCTGGTGTTGATCGCCCATCTGCTGAAATGGCAATACCAGTTGCCCAGGCTCGCCGAACGCTGGCGCGAATTCGACGGACGCAGTTGGCGCGCCACCCTGGTTGAGCAGCGCGAACAGCTCGCCGATCTGCTGCGGCAGTCTCCCGGCCTGAAGTCCACGCTCGCTGCCGCCGTCGCCGCCGCCTATCCAAACGCGGTGCGTCTCGCGCACAAGGAGACCCGGCTGCCGATGGACGGCTTCCCCGCCGTCTGTCCCTACACGAGCGCCCAGATCTTCGACGACGACTTCTATCCCGACGGATCGCCAGAGACCTGAGTTCAGGTCAACTGCATTCCACCCAATGCCCCCCGTTTCCCTTTGGACTCTTGCCATGGCCACCACGACCCAAGCCGCCCAACTCGCCGTCATCGATACCGGCGTCGCCGATGACGACAATCCTCGCCGAGGCCGCCCGCGCCGCCGGGCTGGAAGTGCTCCTGCTTTCTGGGCGAGGCGACATACGACAGGACAATCACGCGGTCGCGACTGTGACTGACGGTAAGCGTCCGGCCGATTACATCTATCCCGCCCGCTGTCGGATCTGCAAGATGAACTTCTTTTCCCCATTGACAGGAGGTTCAGCATGACAGATCAACGGCGCACCCGCGAGCAGTGGCGGGACATTGTAGAGGGCTTTCCG
>NZ_NRRG01000071.1 GCF_016583575.1 Thiocystis violacea | reverse complement strand
GTCCAAATCCGGCAGGGTGCGCCCCAGGCGCATCAAGCGGGCCATCCGCCAGCTCACCACCAGGAACAACGCCAGGGCGCGTTCAAGACGGGCCATGGTGCCCAATGGCAGGGCCTCGACGCGGCAGATTCTTAAACAAAATTCATGTTAACCCAGGAGTCGGCGGGTTCGAGTTCCGAACTCACAGCCGATCGCTCAGATCCCGCACGGCGAAGCCGCGCCATGGCCCGTCGAAGCCCTGGCTCAGACCGAGCACCTTGAAGCGCTCGCCCATGGTTGTCGGCAACATGAGCTGCTTGGCGCCTAGGGCCAGCTCGGCCGGATCGCCGGACTCCATGGATTCCATCATGAAGCGATCGATGCCGCATCCGATCAGAAAATGCGCCTGGGTGGAGAAGCCGGCCAGCGTGAAACCGGCCTTGGTTCCGGCCTCGGCGACGGCCGTGAAGTCGACATGGGCGGTGATGTCCTGCAGGCCGAGGTGGACGTAGGGATCCGCGTGGGCCTGGTGTCGGTGATGGCACAGGAGCGTGCCCATGACGCGATCGGCCTGGTAATAGGCCGACCTCGGGTAGCCATAGTCGATCAGCAGCAGCAGCCCGCGCTCGACCGAGGTCGCGAGGGCGGAGAGCCAGGGCGCGAGCCGCAGGTTGATTTCCGAGGCGTAGCCAGGATCGACGGCCAGGCCCTGGGTCCGCAGCGCCGTCACCGCCGCGCTCAACCCCGGCGAGCGTGGCGCGGCCGCGGTCTCCGCGAGACGGCCCTCGTGCTCGCTGACGAAGACCTCGTGGATCTCGGACGTCTCGCCGATCCGGAACCGATGGACCGGCATCGCATCCAGAACCTCGTTGGCGATCAGAACCCCGCGAAATCCCTCGGGCAAGGCGCTCAGCCAGTCGCAACGCCGCGCCAGATGGGGCACCGCTTCCTGGATGAAACGGCGCTGGCGATCCTGCAAGTCCGGGCTGGGTTCGAGGATCCAATAGCGCTCGGGCAAGGCCTCGGCGGACTCGAGTTCCCCGAGGATGCGAACCGCCAGCGCGCCGCTTCCGGCGCCGAACTCGAGCAGATCGCCACCGCCGAGCCGTTCCAGGGCCTCGGCGCATTGCGCCGCGAGACAGCGGCCAAAGAGGGGCGAGATCTCTGGCGCGGTCACGAAATCGCCACCGGGACCAAATTTCCGCGCCCCGGCGACGTAATAGCCGAGTCCAGGCGCATAGAGCGCCAGCTCCATGAAACGGTCGAACGCCAGCAGGCCGCCCTGTTCGCGAATCTCGGCGCGAATGCGCTGTTCGAGTCGATGGCTGACGTCGGCGGCGATGGCGTCCTCATGGACGGCGGGAGGAGCGGGCGTGGCTAAGCGGTCTGGATGGTGCATGCGGGGCCTTTGCTGGTGCCGACTGGAGGATGGTTAAATGGAAGCCAATGACGACGAGCGGACGAGCGATCACATGAGTCGAGACAAGACCGATCATCACCTTCACCCCGGCGAGGCCCGCAGCTCGCCCTATCCGGTCAGCCGGCTCGCGCCGGCCTTCGATTCCGGCGATCTGGCCGCCGAGGTGGCCAAGGCCGAGGCCATGCTGAGCGCCCGGACCGGCGCCAAGCTGCGGGTGATCGCCGATCAGATCCGGCTGCTCCAGGAGGAGGCGCGCAAGGTGCTCGCGGATGCCCAGGAGGAGCAGACCCTGACGCGCGCCGCCTGCGCCTTCAAGCGCATCCCCGGCAAGACCTATCACCTCTACCAGCGCGCCGAGGGCCAGACCTTTTTCTCCATGCTCTCCCCGGCCGAATGGGGCGGTGCCAGTCCGCACCTCTTCCTCGGCTCCTACCGGCTGGAAGTCGATTACTCCTGGACGCCGGCCGAGCAGTCCGATCGCTCTGATGAGACCGGCGCCCTGGTCGATCAGCTCCTGCGCATCGGCGGCCTGAGGGCGGGCGGGACGGTCTGACCCGAGCCGCCTCACGCCCCCTCGCGCACCTCAGGCGCCGACTGGCTTGATCCCGCGCTCGATCACCACGCCGACATCGACCCCTTCGCCGACCGCCCCTGGTTTGTTGAGACCGAGCCTGAGCCAGGGGATGGCGAATTCCGCCATCAAGACTCTGGCGCAGTGTTCGGCGAGGGTTTCCACCAGCTCGTGGGTGTTGCCGGAGACCACCTGGATCAGACGCCGGGTCACGGCGTCATAGTCGAGCGCGTCCTCGATCCGGTCGCTGGCGGCCGCGCGGGCGATGTCGCTGGCCATCTCCAGATCCAGGATCAGTGGGCGGGGCGTGCGTTTCTCCCAATCGTGGATGCCGATGCGGGTCTCGATACGCAGTCCGCGGATGAAAACGATGTCCATGTGGGCTCCGGTAAGCATCTGGTCGCCGTGCTATCTTGACCCGTGACGGCATCCCAGGTCCAATGACGCCCCATGATTACCGCGACCCTACTCATCATCGCCGCCTATCTGCTGGGCTCCGTCTCCAGCGCCATCATCGTCTGTCGCTTGATGGGGCTACCGGATCCACGTACCCAAGGCTCCAACAACCCCGGCGCGACCAACGTGTTGCGCATCGGCGGCAAGAAACCGGCCGCCATCACCCTGCTCGGCGACAGCCTCAAGGGGCTGATCCCGATGCTCGTCGGCCATCTGCTCGACGTCGGTCCGGCGGTGCTGGCCGGGATCGGCCTGGCCGCCTTCATCGGACATCTCTATCCGGTGTTCTTCGGCTTTCGCGGCGGCAAGGGTGTGGCGACCGCGCTTGGCGTTCAGTTCGGGCTCTACTGGCCGATCGGGCTTTGCGTGGCGGCCGTCTGGCTGTTCGTCGCCAGGGTACTGAAGTTCTCCTCCCTGTCGGGACTCATCTCCATGGCCCTGGCACCTGGCTTCGTCTGGCTGTTCTGGCCCGAGAAGACCCTGCTCGGAATGCAGCTCATCATCACCGGACTGCTCATCTGGCGCCATCGCAGCAATATCCGCCATCTGATCGACGGGACCGAGGAGCGGTTGACGGATAAGACCGACTGAGCCGCCGAGCCGGGTTCGAAACCGCCTCGGCGTGCCCCTTCCTCAGCCCGCGACCCCTGGCGCCCTCGGCGTCCTCGGCGCGCTCCGCATTCTGAAAGCCCCGATCGCCAAGGCCACGACCGCCAGGGCGAGCAGGAGGCCCGCCAGTAGCGGCCGGTGTAAGACCCAGGCGATAGCGATCGTCAGGGCGCCGAGCGCGACGGCGAGCAGGGCGGCGATGAGTCCGGTGCCGGCCCCGACGAGACGGCCGATGAAGGGCACCACATCGGCCAGCACCTTGAGCGGCGCCAGGATCATTCCGAAACCGATCCATAACAGCAGCAGGCCACCGGCGCGGATCGCCCAGGTCAGGAATCGGTTCGCGGTGTCGGCGTGATCGAACATGGTCGTCGCGTCCACCCGGCCCAACTCCAGCAGGGCGATCTGGCCCTTGGGTAGTCGTGCCGTCTCGATCCCCCGTCCCGCTTGCCGCCCGATCAGGCTCACCTGGCTCGGTTCGACCACCGAGAAGGACACCCGCAGGTCACCCACCCTGGGCGCCGTGGGCGAGCCCTGGTAGTAGCCGCCGCCGTGGAGCTCGAATCCCTCGGGAACCCGCCCTTTTTGCGTGATGGGAAGCGCCTGGAAAGGGTTGATCTGGGTGACGAAGACCGGCGCGAGGTTGAAAGCGCCGACCTTCACCCGGCTGGCCTGCTTGGTTTCGGAGGCGTAGGGCATGGACGGCGGGTTCGCGTGATCGGCGGGATGCTTGAATCGGGACGAATCGATCCAGCGTTCCGACCAGTTCCTCCTGTAGTCATAGGTGGTTTCCGTGGTCTCGCTGCCGCCGACGTTCTTGGTCGTGGTCGAGCGCGACTCCTCGACCCATTGATACATCTCGACCTGGCGGCGCAGCTTGATGGCCGAGAGCGAGAGGTCGAACAAAGGGTCTGAAAGTACCTCCTCGGTGGTCGCCAAACCGGCGATATGGATCAACTGGCCCTCGCGCGCCGGATCGAGCCGATCCGACTCGACCGCGACGACGGTCTTTCGCCCCGTCTCCAGCGTCTGGGTGCGATCGATGGCGCGTCCTTCGTTCCACCAGAGCAGTGGAAAGGCGGCCAACACCAGAATGAAGCCCACCAGGATGCCCTTGAGCGATCCGCCGATGCGGCTGGACCAGGACCGTGTCGTGGTTTCGGTAAAATGATCGGCCATCTCGGATCTCCGTGCGTGTGAACAACGTTGGCGCACCGTCTGGATCGGCCTCGGGGCCTTCGACGGCGGCGACGGATGGTCTGGCCGTGCTACTTTAGCCCGAGTCACGGACATCATGCTGAACGCGAATAGTCGAGGGGCGCGCGATGACTCGAGAGGGTGAAGAGGCTCGGCCGGAGGTTGTGGACGCGTCCGCGCGGGAAGCTCCGCTGGAGGTACTGGACAAGCGCGGGTTGGAGGCCCGGTTCCAAAGCCTCATCGCCTCGCTTGACTCGGCGGGCGAGGCCAATGACGCGCAGCGTTGTCTGCTGCTCGCCATCCAGACCCATCGGATCGAACTGGAGATCCAGGGCCGGGAACTCAGCAAGACCCAGAGGGCGCTCGAGATCTCGCGCGATCATTACGCGCGCCTGTTCGACGAGGCCCCGGTTGGCTACATCCTGTTCAGTCGGCGCGGACTCATCCGCGCCATCAATCTCACTGCGGCGACTCTTTTGGAACGATCGCGCGCGGAGATCGAGGGCTATCCGTTTCGACGCTTCGTGGTGGCCGATGAGGTGCGATCCTTCATCGCGCACCTGCGCCGGGTCTTCGACGAGACCGAGTCGTCCGCGTCGCCCCGCAACCTGGTGCTGCATCTGAGCAACGGCTCCTGGGTGCGCGTCATGCGGCTCTGCTCCATCCGGCGCGACGGCCTGCTCGGTCCGGAATGCTTCACGGTGCTGCTCGATATCACGACCGAGCACGAGGCCGAACACCAGCGCCTGGCCAGTGATCGACTGAGACAGTCGGTGCTGGACGCGCTGCCCTCGCAGATCGCCGTGCTCGACAAATACGCCCGCGTCGTCGCCGTCAATCGGGCCTGGCGCGAATTCTCCGAAAGGCAGGCTGTCCGCGACGCCATTCGCGATGGGCTTGGTCTGAACACGCGCGCGGTCTGCCATTTGTCGGACGATTTCCCGAGCGAGGCCGTTCGCGCGGCGGCCATGGGCATCCAGGAGGTGATTCACCGCCAACGCCCCGTCTTCAGTCTGGAATATCCCTGTCATACCCCACAACGCAAGCGCTGGTTTCTCATGCGGGTGTTTCCACTGGAGGGCGAGCAGGAGGGCGCCGTGGTGGCCTATCTGGACATCACCGAGCGCCATCTGGCGGAGGAGGAGGCGCGGCGCGCGCGCGATGCCCTGGCTCAGGTCGCCCGGCTCAACGCGGTCGGGATCCTGGCCTCGTCCCTGATTCACGAACTGGTCCAACCGCTGAGTTCCGCCGGCTTCTACTGTAGCGCGGCCAGCCAGTTGGCCCAGGGTCCGGCCGCCAATCCGGGGCGGTTGGTCGATGTGATCCAGCGCATCGACGATCAGGTGCATCGCGCCGGGGACATCATGGAGCGGCTCAGAACCTTTCTGCGCGGGCGTACCATGAATAAGGTCAGGATTCCGGCCGATCAGGTGCTCAAGCGCGCCCATGAGCTGGTGCTCTGGTTCGCCAGCGACCGCAAGGTCACGCTGGAAATCCGCACGCCCGAGACGCTGCCGGACATCGAGACCGATCCGGTGCAGATCGAACAGGTGCTGGTCAACCTGATTTGCAACGCGGTTCAGGCGATCGATAGCGCTGGATCCAGTCGCCGCGAGGTCGTGCTGGAGGTTGTTCAGCGAGCGAACGAGATCGAACTGATCGTAAGGGATACCGGGCCAGGTCTGCCTGCGGATCGCCACGCGGCCATTTTCGACATCTTCGAATCCACCAACGACTCTGGTCTCGGATTGGGACTCGCCATCAGCCGGGCGATCGCCGAGGCGCATGGCGGTCGTCTCTGGGCCGAGCCCGCGCCGAGCGAGGGCGCGGCCTTTCATCTGACCTTGCCGATCGCCTGGGATGACGAGGGGCTGGAGGGGGCGGGATGACCGCCGGGTCTGCCCGCTACACCGGCGGCAATTCGCCCATGGGCCAGCGGGCGCGGGGGTGGAAGGCGAGCGGTTCGGTCTGGCCCGCGAGGAGTCGCTGACAGCCGGCGAAGGCGATCATGGCGCCATTGTCGGTGCAGAACATGGGCCTGGGATAATAGGTCTCGCCACCCTCGGCGGCGATCGCCGCGTCCATCCGCTCGCGCAGCCGCCGGTTCGCGCTCACGCCGCCGGCCAGGATGAGTCGCCGCCGACCGGTCTCGCGCAGCGCGCGCCGACACTTGATGACCAGGGTGTCCACGACCGCCTCCTCGAAGGCGCGGGCGATATCGGCCTTGGTTCGCTGGCTATCCTCCGAAACCGCCAGTTCCTTGTTCAGGGTATTGAGTGTGAAGGTCTTGAGTCCGCTGAAGCTGAAATCGAGACCCGGACGATCGGTCATGGGTCGGGGGAAACGGAAGCGCTTCGGATCTCCCGATTCGGCCAGCCTGGCCAACTCGGGGCCGCCGGGGTAGGGCAGGCCCAGGATCTTCGCGGTTTTATCGAAAGCCTCTCCGGCGGCGTCGTCGAGCGATTCGCCAAGGATCCGATAGCGACCGATGCCGATCACGTCCACCAGTTGCGTGTGACCGCCCGACACCAGCAGGGCCACGAAAGGGAACTCGGGCGCTGGCGTCTCGATCAGCGGCGCCAGGAGATGGCCTTCCATATGATGCACGCCGATCGCCGGAACCTTCCAGGCCCAGGCCAGCGAGCGACCCAGGGCGGAGCCCACCAGCAGGGCGCCGATCAGGCCGGGGCCGGCGGTGAAGGCCACGCCATCGATGGAGGCGCGGGCCAGCCCGGCGTCCTCAAGCACCTGACGGATCAGCGGCAGCGTCTTGCGGACGTGGTCGCGCGAGGCCAGTTCCGGCACCACGCCGCCGTACTCGGCATGAATCTCGACCTGGCTGTAAACGGCATGCGCCAGCAGCCCCGCCCGATCGTCGTAGATGGCGACGCCCGTCTCGTCGCAGGAGGTTTCGATACCGAGCACGCGCATGTCGTCAAATTCCCAAGGCCGCCAAACGAAAGATCATATTCCCTTTTGCACGAAATATTCCCCATGGGTTATAATTCGAGATCTTTTACCTCTTGTCAAAACCCATCAACCGGAGACATTAAGGGACTTTCTATGCCCAGCGTTCGCGTCAAAGAAAATGAGCCATTCGAAGTCGCCATGCGGCGTTTCAAGCGTTCCTGCGAAAAGGCAGGGGTGCTCGCCGAGGTCCGTCGGCGTGAGTTCTATGAAAAGCCGACCTCGGAGCGCAAGCGCAAGAAAGCGGCTGCGGTCAAGCGTCATCAGAAGAAGCTCCAACGCGAAGCCCGTCGCTGGGAACGTCCCTACTAAGACGGCTTTCCAGGGATTTCGCCCAAGGAACGGCCGATGCGAGTCGGCCCCGGACGCCCGATCATCCAGACCCTAAAAACGGTTCAGCATGCTCAAGCAGCAAATCCAGGATGACATGAAGGCCGCCATGAAGGCGGGCGAGAAGGCCAGGCTGGGCGTGATCCGCCTGATTCTCGCCGCCGTCAAGCAGCGCGAGGTCGACGAGCGGATCGAGCTGGATGACGCGCAGGTGCTGGCCGTGCTCGACAAGATGCTCAAGCAGCGGCGCGATTCCATTACCCAGTACAGCGACGCGGGACGCGAGGATCTGGCCGAGGTCGAGCGCTTCGAGGTCGGCGTCATACAGGGCTATCTGCCCGCCGCGCTCAGCGACCAGGAGATCGGCGATCTGCTCGACGCAGCCATCGTCGCCTCCGGCGCCTCCGCCATGAGCGACATGGGCAAGGTCATGGCTGTGCTGCGGCCCCAGGTTCAGGGGCGCGCCGACATGGGCGCCGTGAGTGCGCTGGTCAAGCAGCGTCTCGGAGGCTAGTCCCTTCCTTCAACGGCTCGCTTTCTCGCATGGCCGGAAGAATCCCACCTGAATTCATTGATGATCTGCTGGCGCGGACGGATATCGTCGACCTGATCGGCACCCGAATCCAACTGCGCAAGGCTGGCAAGGATTTCCAGGCTCGCTGCCCCTTTCACGACGAGAAAACCCCTTCCTTCACCGTCAGCCCCGACAAACAGTTCTATCACTGTTTCGGCTGCGGAGCCCATGGGACGGCGATCGGCTTCCTCATGGAATACGATCACCTCGCCTTCCGCGAGGCGGTCGATGAACTCGCCCGGCACGCGGGGCTGGAGGTGCCGTCCGACGGCGAGGTTGTCCGCACCGGCCCGGATCATGGACCGCTCTTCGAGCTGATGCGCCAGGCCGCCGATTTTTATCGCCAGCAATTGCGCGAGCCTGCCCAGGCCGCTCGCGCCGTCGAGTACCTGAAGGAACGTGGCTTCACGGGCGAGATGGCCGCGCGATTCGAGATCGGCTTCGCGCCCGCCAGGGGCGATCCCCTGCTCAATCGGTTCGGGACGAGCGCGGCCACGATCGGTCGTCTGCTCGATTGCGGCTTGATTGCCGAGCAGGACGGCCGCCGCTACGACCGCTTCCGTGATCGCGTCATGTTCCCGATTCGCGATCGGCGCGGACGCATCATCGGCTTCGGCGGCCGGATTCTCGGCGACGGCAAGCCCAAGTATCTCAACTCACCCGAGACCCCGATCTTTCACAAGGGCCGCGAACTCTACGGCCTCTTCGAGGCTGGGCAGGCCAACCGCAAGCTGGCCTCGCTGGTCGTGGTGGAAGGCTATCTGGACGTGATCGCGCTGGCGCAGTTCGGGATCACCAACGCCGTGGCCACACTGGGCACCGCGACCACCCTGGAGCATCTCCACCAATTGCTGCGCTCCGTCCCCGATCTGGTGTTCTGTTTCGATGGCGATCGCGCTGGCCGCGACGCCGCCTGGAAGGCCCTGGAAACTGCCTTGCCCCTGGCTACCGGGCATCAGTCGATGCGGTTTCTCTTCCTGCCGGATGGGGAGGATCCCGACACCCTGGTCCGCAAGGAAGGCGCCGAGGGCTTCAGTGCCCGTCTGGCCAAGGCTCGCTCCTTGTCCGATTTCCTCTTCGAACATCTCTCGGATCAAGTGGACATGACCAGCCTGGACGGACGCGCGCGGATCGCTCATCTGGCCAAGCCCCTGATCGAGCGTTTGCCGCAAGGTCTCTATCGCGATCTGGTGCTCAAACGGGTCGCGGACCTCACCGGCCTGGCGAGTCAGCCGCCCGCGCGCCAGGTTCGCGCCAAGCGCCGAGGGGGGGCGCCGGGTCGGCCCATGCGGCTCAGTCTGGTCGCCCAGTCCATCGCCCTCCTGCTCGATCATCCGCGGCTCGTGAGCGAGCTTGAATCGGTGGAGGACGACTGGCGGCGCTTGCCGAACCCCGGTATCGACATCCTGGCTCGGCTGCTCGATTCCCTTAGGGAAAGCCCCGATATGACTAAGGCTATGCTACTGGAACGCTGGCGCGAGCACCCTCACTTCAGTTATCTAAGGCGGTTGAGTGTCGACCCCTTTCTTCGGGACGTCAGCGCGGAAGGCGCGCCCGCCGAACTGGCCGGCGCCCTGAGTCGTCTCAGCGCCGAGGCGCGGGAAATGGAGTGGCGCCGCCCCCTGAATAAGCGCAGCACGACGGAATGGACCGAGGAGGATCGCGCCCTCCTGGCGGAACGTGACGCCGAATCGTCTCGTACCCGCCGCGATGACGCTCTCTGACTCGAGGATCCCGTTGGTTTTTTACCGCTATAGTCTATCTAACGCAGAGGGGTTCCCTGGCCTATGAGAGAGGTTTCGTTCGGTACGATGCGCACAGACGCGCATGAGACGAGGTTTATCTCCATAAACTTCTGGGGATAATTGTGTTAGACTGCGAAGTTCGCTTTTGAGCAGCCTTCCGCCGCACCAAGTCAAGGTATCCCATGGATCAAGAACAGCAACAGTCTCAACTGAAGCAACTGATCGCCAAGGGCAAAGAGCAAGGGTATCTGACCTACTCCGAGGTCAACGATCACCTGCCTCCCGGCATCGTCGAGACTGACCAAATCGAAGACATCGTTCGGATGATCAACGACATGGGCATTATGGTCCAAGAGATCGCCCCGGATGTCGTCGACCGCACCCTGACCGATAACGCCGTGTCCGACGACGAGGCCGCCGAGGCCGCCGCCGCCGCCCTGGCCACCGTCGACAGTGAGTTTGGCCGCACCACCGATCCCGTGCGCATGTATATGCGCGAGATGGGCACCGTCGAGCTACTCACGCGCGAGGGCGAACTGCTGATCGCCAAGCGCATCGAGGACGGACTCAACCAGGTGCTCTCCGCCCTGTCCGTCTACCCGCGTTCGATCGAGAAACTAATCGCCATCTTCGATCGGGTCGATCGCGAGGAATCGCGCCTGACCGACGTCATCTCCGGCTTCAACGATGGCGACGAGGAACCGCCGGTGGCGATCGCCGCGCCGCCCGTCGTGGTCGAGGCGCCCGCCGTCGCCGACAAGGCCGAGCTGGAAGCCGAGGGCGAAGGCGATGGGGAGGAGGACGAGGAAGCCACGCCAGAAGTCGATACCGGCCCGGATCCCGAGGATGCGGCACGGCGTGCCAACCTGCTGCGCGAGCGTTACGCGGTACTGAAGGCTTCCCTTGAGGAATACGGCCGCGACGACGAACGCTCCCGCGCGGCGATGGCGGAGGTTTCCGAGGTCTTCCTGCAATTCAGGCTGGTCGCGCCTGTGTTCCTGGAACTGGCCGAGATTCTGCGCGGCACCATCGAGCGGATTCGCGCCAACGAACGTCTCATCATGAGCCTCTGCGTCGACCATTCCGGGATGCCGCGCAAGAAGTTCATCGAGAGCTTCCCGGACAATGAGACCAACTCCGAGTGGCTCGAACAACTGCTGGCCAGCGACTCGCCCTACGCCGCGCGACTCAACGAGTGGGCGCAGGAGATCCGCCGCGCCCAGCGCAAGCTCCAGGAAATCGAGCGCGAGAATATCCTCACCATCGGCGAGGTCAAGGAAGTCAACCGCAAGATGTCCATCGGCGAGGCCAAGGCCCGGCGCGCCAAGAAGGAAATGGTCGAGGCCAACCTGCGTTTGGTTATCTCGATCGCCAAGAAGTACACCAATCGCGGCCTGCAATTCCTCGATCTCATCCAGGAAGGCAACATCGGCCTGATGAAGGCGGTCGACAAATTCGAGTACCGGCGCGGCTACAAATTCTCCACCTACGCCACCTGGTGGATTCGCCAGGCCATCACCCGCTCGATCGCCGACCAGGCCCGCACCATCCGCATCCCGGTGCACATGATCGAAACGATCAACAAGCTCAACCGCATCTCCCGCCAGATGATCCAGGAGATGGGCCGCGAGGCCACACCGGAAGAGCTGGCCGCGCGCATGGACATGCCCGAGGACAAGGTTCGCAAGGTGCTCAAGATCGCCAAGGAACCCATCTCCATGGAGACCCCGATCGGCGACGACGAAGACTCGCATCTCGGCGACTTCATCGAGGATTCCGGCGTCATCTCACCGCTGGACTCCGCCACCGCGGAAGGGCTGCGCGAGGCCACCCAGAACATGCTCGCCAGCCTCACCTCCCGCGAGGCCAAGGTTCTGCGCATGCGTTTCGGCATCGACATGAACACCGACCACACCCTTGAGGAAGTCGGCAAGCAATTCGACGTGACCCGCGAGCGCATCCGCCAGATCGAAGCCAAGGCCCTGCGCAAGCTGCGTCACCCGACCCGCTCGGACAAGCTCCGCAGCTTCCTCGATAGCGACTGACCCGATGATTGACGCCAAGGCCGGCGCTCTCGGGGCCAGGGAAGGCACGCGCTAGATCCTACCGTCTCAAGGGCCGTTAGCACAGCGGTTAGTGCAGGGGACTCATAATCCCTTGGTCGTAGGTTCGAATCCTACACGGCCCATCACTAAGACCTTGAAAACCCTTGCGTTCATGGCGGGCGCAGGGGTTTTTTATGTCGGTCTGGCGGGGGCTCTGGTCCATTTCTGGTCCCCGGAAAGATGTGTGAGTGTGTCGATGTGGCGAAGAGGGTTGTCAAGATAACCAGACTCTGACTCCGCTAACCTAATGTTCGAATCCTAGTCAACAAGCCAAACAAAACAAGGGCTTAGTCGCAATACTAGGCCCTTTCTTATTGGGGTTCCGGGCGTATACTGGGCGGAGGCACGTCCCGATCGTTCCGGTTGGGTCCGGTTCCGGGGACGATCACGTCGATGATGCCATCCTGTATCTGGAACTCACCATCACGCTCCTCCAAGCATTCCGCTATCGACGTTACTGCTTCATCAAACCTGTCAGCGCGACGGATTCGATGACATGATATCAGCCCAAAATCATCGGCCAGCACGGCACGGCTAGGCCGGCAGAGACGGGGTAGAACCGTCGGCATGCGACACGAGTTGGACCCATGAATAAGAAGGCACTGACCGAAGCGGACATTCGGACCAAGTTCATCACGCCCGCGCTGGTCGGCGCGAACGGGGATAAGTGGGATCTCATGACGCAGGTGCGCGAGGAGGTCTACTTCACCAAGGGACGAGTCATCGTTCGCGGGAAATTGGTGACGCGGGGCGTCGCCAGGCGGGCCGACTACATCCTCGTCTACAAACCCAACATCCCCCTGGCCCTGATCGAGGCGAAGGACAACAACCACGCCGTCGGCGACGGCATGCAGCAGGCGCTGGACGGCGCGGAAATGCTGGATATTCCTTTCGTCTACAGCACCAACGGCGACGCTTTCCTGGAGCACGACCGCACGGTGACCACGGGGATCGTCACCCGCGAAATCCCCTTGGACCAGTTTCCCGGCCCCGACGAGCTCTGGGCGCGCTACTGCAAAGCGAAGGGGTTGGCCGAGACACAGGCCACCATCACGACCCAGGATTATTTCGACGATGGTTCCGGCCGGACGCCCCGCTACTACCAGCGCATCGCCATCAATCGCACGATCGAGGCCATTGCGCGCGGGGCGAGCCGCATCCTGCTGGTCATGGCCACGGGGACGGGCAAGACCTACACCGCCTTTCAGATCATCTGGCGCCTGTGGCGATCCGGCACCCGGAAACGCATCCTCTTTCTGGTCGACCGCAATATCCTCGCCGATCAGACCAAGACCAACGACTTCAAACCGTTCGGTCAGGCCATGACCAAGATCACCAACCGCACGGTGGACAAGGCGTTCGAGATCTATCTCTGTCTCTATCAGGCGGTCACCGGCACCGACGAGGCGCAGAACATCTACAAGCAGTTCTCCCCGGACTTCTTCGATCTGGTCTTCGTGGACGAGTGTCACCGGGGCAGCGCGGCGGACGATGCCGCTTGGCGCAAGGTGCTCGACTATTTCGCGACGGCGACCCAGATCGGGATGACCGCCACCCCCAAGGAGACCCGAGAGGTCTCCAACAGCGACTACTTCGGCGATCCGATCTACACCTATTCGCTGCGGCAGGGCATCGCGGATGGCTTTCTCGCACCCTACAAAGTGATCCGCATCGGCCTCGACCGGGATCTGGACGGCTGGCGACCCGAGTCCGGGCAGACCGACAGGTTCGGTCATGCCATCGAGGACCGCGAGTACAACGACAGCGACTACGACAAGCACCTGATCCTTGAGCAGCGCACCGCCCTGGTCGCGGCCAAGATCACCGAATTCCTCAAGGCGACGGACCGTTTCGCCAAGACCATCGTCTTCTGCCAGAACATCGACCATGCCGAGCGCATGCGCCAGGCCCTGGTCAACGCCAATGCGGATCTGGCCGCCGCCAACAGCCGGTACGTCATGCGCATCACCGGCGACAACGACGAGGGCAAGGCCCAGCTCGACAACTTCATCGACCCGGAATCCACCTTCCCGGTCATCGCCGTGACCTCCCAGCTCATGTCCACCGGCGTCGACGCCCAAACCTGCCGCCTGATCGTGCTCGACAAGCGCATCAACTCCATGGCCGAGTTCAAGCAGATCATCGGGCGCGGCACCCGCATCAACGAGGATTACGGCAAGCTGTACTTCACCATCATGGATTTCCGGCGGGCCACGGCGCTCTTCGCCGACCCGGACTTCGACGGCGATCCCGTGCAGATCTACGAGCCCGGCCCCGATCAGCCCCCGATCCCGCCCGAGGACGAGCCCCATCCAGAGGACGGCGAGGCCGGCGGTGAGGGCGATAGCGACCCCTTCGGTGGCGACCAAGGCCCGCCTGGCCCCGGCGTCACCCGCTACTACGTCGATGACGTCGAGGTCCGCGTCGTCACCGAGCGCGTCCAGTATCTCGATGCCGACGGCAAGCTCATCACCGAATCACTCCGGGACTATTCACGCAAGACCCTGCGCCAGGCTTACGCCTCGCTGGATGCCTTCCTCAACGCCTGGCACGACGCTGACCGCAAGCAGGCGATCCTGGATGAGCTGGCCGCGAAGGGCGTCTTTCTCGACGAGCTGGCCGAACAGGTGGGCCGCGACTACGACGCCTTCGATCTGATCTGTCATATCGCCTTCGACCAACCGCCCCTGACGCGCCGGGAACGGGCCGAGAAGGTCCGCAAGCGCCACGTCTTCGGCACCTATGGCGACCAGGCCCGCGCCGTCCTCGATGCCCTGCTCCAGAAATACGCCGACGCCGGCCTCCGCAGCGTCGAATCCCTGGACATCCTCAAGGTGGACCCGCTGCCCACCCTCGGCACCCCAGTAGAGATCGTCAAACTCTTTGGCGGCAAGGCCGCTTATCTCGCCGCCGTGCGTCAACTCGAAATCGCCCTGTATCAGAAGGCCGCTTAGTTCATGCCCAACGTTTCCAATCTCGTCAAGACCATCCAGGACATCATGCGCAAGGACGCCGGCACCTACGGCGACGCCCAGCGGCTCGAACAACTCGGCTGGATGTTCTTCCTCAAGATCTTCGACGACCGCGAGAAGGAACTTGAGCTGCTGCGCGACGACTACCGCTCGCCGCTTCCCGAGCGGCTGCGCTGGTCCAGTTGGGCGGCGGACGATGAGGGCATCACCGGCGATGCCCTGCTCGACTTCGTCAACAACAGCCTCCTGCCCAGACTCAAGGCCCTGACCGGCGGCGGCGACCGCATCGCCGGGCTCATCCGCATGAGCTTCGAGGATGCCAACAACTACATGAAAAACGGCACCCTGATGCGGCAGGTGATCAACAAGATCAACGGCATCGACTTCAACGCCTCCGATGACCGCCACCTGTTCGGCGACATCTACGAGAAGCTGCTGAAGGATCTGCAATCAGCGGGCAATGCCGGCGAGTTCTACACCCCGCGCGCCGTTACCCAATTCATCGTCGAGCAGGTCGATCCGCGTCTCGGCGAGACCATCCTCGACCCCGCCTGCGGCACCGGCGGCTTTCTCACCTGCACCATTGAGCACCTGCGCAAGCAGGCCAAAACCGAAGCCGACGAGCGCGGCATTCAGGACTGCTTCGCCGGGATCGAGAAGAAGCACCTGCCGCATGTGCTCTGCATGACCAACCTGCTCCTGCATGGGATCGACGTGCCGTCCAACGTCCGTCACGACAACACGCTTGCCCGTCCCTTGCGAGACTGGGGGCCGAAAGAACGGGTCGACGTCATCGTCACCAATCCACCTTTTGGCGGCATGGAGGAGGACGGCATTGAGGCCAACTTCCCCGCCGAGTTTCGCACCCGCGAGACCGCCGATCTCTTTCTCGTGCTGCTGATGAAGATCCTCAAACCCGGCGGACGGGCTGGTCTGGTGCTGCCCGACGGCACCCTCTTCGGCGAGGGCGTCAAGACCCGCATCAAGGAGGCGCTGCTCGCCGACTGCCACCTGCACACCATCGTTCGCCTACCTAACGGCGTCTTCAACCCCTACACCGGCATTCGTACCAACCTGCTCTTCTTCACCAAGGGCCGGCCGACGACGGAGGTCTGGTATTACGAGCACCCCTATCCGCCTGGCGCCAAGAGCTACAACAAGGGCAAGCCCATCCGCATCGAGGAGTTCGAGGCCGAGCGGGTCTGGTGGGGATCGGAAGAAGATGGCTTTAAGACCCGCGTGGAAAACGAGCAGGCATGGCGCGTCTCCATCGACACCATCAAGGCCGGCAACTTCAACATCGACCTCAAGAATCCGCATAACTCCGACACTGGCCCCGGCGACGTGGACCGCCTCCTGCCCGAATACGAAAAGCTCCTCGCCCAGATCGCGGAAACCCGCGCCAAGCTGAAACAGGAACTCCACCACGCCCTCACCGCTACCGCCGGAACTGCGGAATGAAGCTGGAAACATTCTTCGAGAAGTTCGACCAGTTCGCCGACGCGCCCGATGCGGTGGCGAAGATGCGGGAGTTGGTCCTCGAATCAGCAATCCGGGGAAAGCTCGTTCAGCCCAATGCCAGCGACGAGCCTGCATCCGAACTGCTCAAGCGGATGGCGATTGTTCAAGCTGCGCAGGTCCGGAGACAAACGACGCTCCCGCCTGTTGGTGATGATGCTTATCTCCAAGTCCCGCCGGAGTGGGCGTGGACAAGGCTCGGCAATACTGGGCGGATCTTCAACGGCAACAGCGTTAGCGAGAGAGGTAAAGCCGAACTCGCGAAGGTCGAAGACGGCCTGCCCTTTATTGTATCAATTCGTTAGTAAAAACTATGCACTTTAGTGCAAGACTTTTAGTATACTCTCATTTATGAGGTCTTACAGAAAAGCATCGCACACTGTTCATGACTTGAAAGTCCACCTGATTTGG
>NZ_NRRG01000070.1 GCF_016583575.1 Thiocystis violacea | reverse complement strand
CGTGATGATGAAACGTCGCAACTTGTCACCTGCCGGGTGAGCCCTAGAATGGGCGTATTTTACCTCCATCCTCTTGTTATGTAACGGGAATTCTTGGAAGACGGTTCATTCAGTTCACGGAACCAGGTTAAAGATGGCTTTGCGGACTTGTCCGCGAAGAAAGACGGTCGATGAGCAAGATTCGTTACGCGGTAACCCGGGATGACGCCGGGTGGCGTTTCGATCTGATCCGCCGACAAGGGATCCTGTTCGCGAAGGACGAAGTCCTGGCGTTCGCCGACTGGCCAAAAGCTGCCCGCTCACACCCCGGCGTGGCTTTGTTGTTATCCCTGATGGATTCGGAGGAGGCGCAGCGCGATGGCGAGGCGATCCGTCTGCCACATGCGACCGTCGCTGGCCTGAGTCGCGCCGAGACGATCCAGATCGGCCTGCCACCGATGGCCCCATTTACCCTGTTTCTCTCCCACGATGCCCCCATCGGCGACATCGGTTTTGCCTTGCGTATCGAGTGGTTCCAGCGGGACGGCTCGCCGCTCTTCGGGCTCCAGCGTCAAGGCACGGCGCTGACCGTTGGCACGAAACCATATCTGATCCTGGACCCGCTCTACTCCGCGTTAGAGGCCATCGTCGCGGTGAATGCGGCGAGTGGCGATGCCTCCCCGGAGGGATTGGACCGGCGCATGGTTGCCTACGCCGACTTCAAGCAACATCTGACCCGGCTCACCGGCGACCTGCGCGCCGATGACTATCTGCGGGGACTCACCATCCACCATGCCACGGGGCTGGGCATCGACCTGGAGCCAGGAAGCGACACAGCCCCGTTTCTGCCGACCCTCTATGGTGACCAGCCAGTCGACGCGACCACCGCCGAGAACGAGGATCGGGAACCGATCCGGGAACCGCTACTGCCTCAGCACCAGGCGGATCGATTCCAGGAGCGGTTTGTCGGCCAGGGGGCGCGTCGCCATTTCACCCTGGGCAACGGTGTCTACACCATCCTGGATGCGCCTGTCGCGGCGGCGCTTGAGGTCTTGGTACGTGTCAACCACGCCGATGCCGCCACCCGGCAAGCGTTCCGGGCCGATCCGCTCTCCTTCCTCACCCCGGCGCTAGAAGCGGCAGGAAGCGATGGCGGTATCATCTGCGACCTGCGCGGTTACGGGGAGCGGGTAAGCGGTTACGGGGAGCGGGTAATCGGCGTTGGACCGTGGGTTCCACCGAAGCTCTCGTTTCCGCTCGCGGTCTCTCGCGACTGGTTCCCGGACGAAGAGGTCGAAGTTTTCACCATCGCGATTCCGGGCGAAGCGCCCTTGGTGATCCGGGGCGAGGAGATCGACAGGCTCCAGGATCAAGTCACGCAAGCGCAACAAAGCGGTGCGACGCTCTGTGACTTCAATGGGCGCGACCTGTCACTCACCAATGATCTGGTGACGACGATTCAGGGGCTGGCGGGACGAATCACGTCTCCAGCACCCAAACAAACAACGCCTGATGAATCCTCGGCGACCCCGCGACAGGCGGCCATCACCCAGGATAACGAGGAACTGCTGACGTTCCTTGCCGAGCGACAGCAGCAGCGGTGCAACGCCAGTGTGGGACTGCCGGCTTCCCTCCGGACAACGCCTAAACCCCATCAGGAATCCGGTATCGCCTGGTTACAGGCCGGATATCTTGCCGGGGCACCCGGATTGCTGCTGGCCGACGATATGGGCCTGGGAAAAACCTACCAGGTGTTAGCGTTTCTTCGCTGGCTGCGCGATACCCGCCCGTCTCACGCGCGCACCCGCGAGCCGTTCCTCGTCGTGGCGCCCAAAACGCTGCTTGGCAACTGGATCGAAGAACTCGAATTTCATCTTGGCGCCGGTGCCTTGGGTCAGGAACTGCGGGTCTTCGAGAAGGGGTTAGCAGCGCTCAAACGCATCCAGGCCAAGGGCAACGATACGACGCTGGGCCAGCAGACCCTGGATGTCGCGCGGATCGAGAACGCCGATTTCGTGCTCACCACCTACGAGACCCTGCGCGACTATCATCTCTCGTTCGGCAAGGTCCGCTTTGCCGTCATCGTCTACGACGAAGCGCAGAAGCTCAAAAATCCGACCTCGCTCATGAACCGGGGCGCCAAGGCCCAACAGGGCCAGTTCGTCCTAGCGATGACCGGCACCCCGATCGAGAACAGTGTGCTCGATCTCTGGACCCTGCTCGACATCGCCTGGCCGGGTTTTCTCGCACTCAGCGCCAAGGATTTCCTCAAGCAATACGGCAACCAGGATCTCGCCGCTCGGGAGCGGCTGAAACAGCGGCTGATCGAACCAAGTCAAGGGCCAGACCAACGGTCGGACATTCCGCCCATTCTGTTGCGCCGTTTCAAGCAGGATACCCTGGAAGGCTTGCCGACCCGTCGGGTCGAGGCCCCACAAGCCCTCATGCCGCCGGTACAGCAACTGGCCTACGATGCAATCCGCACGGCGATTCGCACACAGGCGCGCAGCGCACTAGAAGGCTTACAGCAACTCCGAGCCATCTCCCTGCATCCCCAGCTTGGACAACGACCAGAATCGGCCCAGGAAGACGCCAACTTCATCGCCGCATCCGCCCGTTTCACACTTCTGTTTCAGATCCTTGATCAGATACACGCGCACCGCGAAAAAGCGTTGATCTTTGTCGAGCTGCGTGAGGCCCAGCGAGCGCTTTATGATCTGATCCAACGGCGTTATCAGCTCACCGCGCCTCAGCCAGAGACCATTAACGGGGCCACGGTCGCACAAGTGCGTGACCGCATCCGCCGCGACTTCCAGCAACGTCCGGGATTCGATGTCCTGATCCTCGGCCCCAAGGCCGCCGGGTTTGGTCTCACACTGACGGCGGCCAATCATGTCGTTCATCTCAATCGCTGGTGGAATCCTGCCGTCGAGGACCAGTGCAGCGATCGCGTCTACCGCATCGGCGCGACCAAGCCGGTCACCATCTACCTGCCCCAGGCGATCCACCCCGAACTGGGTGAACAATCCTTCGACAGCCTGCTCCATGCCCTCCTGGAGGAGAAGCGGTCCCTGAGTCGGGAGATCGTGGTTCCGGTCCAATTCAATGACCGGGACTTCCGCCGTCTGTTCGAGAGGAGTCTGGGCGAGGGTGAAACGAACGTCTCCGCGCATCTCGACGGGATGGACTGGCGGGAATTCGAGTGCTGGGTCGCCGAGGAATTGAAGCACGTCGGTTTCAGCATCAAGATCACCTCCGGGCAGGGTGACGGAGGAGTGGATGTCATTGGTATTACGCCAGACAGCCGAGGGCGCGCGCTGTTTATTCAGTGCAAACATACAGGGCATGGCGCAGCCGGAGCGGTCGGCGAGCAGGGAGTGCTCGATCTGCTTCGCGCGCGGATCAAGCACAGCCACATTGACGCGAATCCAATATTGATCGCGGTCACCAACGGTCGCTTTTCACTCAAGGCGGAACATCTGGCTCAAGAGCATGGTGTAAAGCTGTTTGACTCGTTCCAACTGCTGGCATTAGGGCACAAGCTGGCTGATTTGAGTCGGACGCTTCGTGCATGAACGATCTGCCTCATACGCGGAAGCATCCTCGGAACGCCGTCGACCTGGACTCGCTCGGATCAAAAGGGAACGCCGGAATCCGGTCCGTTACAGGGGATGGCGGGTGTCGGATCCAGTGTGGGGGCGGCGACGAGCACGGATCGGCGGCCCCTGGACTAGACTGGAAGCAGAATCCGTCGCGGCCCGATCGAGTCCGCGACGGCTGTCGTCAACCCTATGAGGAGATGGCCATGTTCCAGGTTTATTCGATTCGGATCGCGACCGTCGCTGCCCTCGGTGTACTCCTGATCCTGTGGGGGGCCGCCCAGGCGGGGCCGGAGATGAAGGAGGACGCGGCGACGGCGCTTGAGGTCCGGGTGCTGGAGGCGCGGGTGTCGCCGGGGGCGGGGGAGCGCGACGAGGTGCTCTACCGCATGGAGGTCATCTCGGTGCTGCGCTCCAGCGTCCGGGTGAAGCCGGGGGATACCATCCTGGTGCGCTCCTACGCCTTGAGTCAGGAGGCCCTGGGTCAGGGTGTCGAGGGGCCAAGGGCTCCAGCGCTCCTGGCCCAGGGCTGGATGGGGGTCGCCTATCTCAATCCCGATCCCAAGGCCGGCGGCTCCGAGGCCGGTCAGCCGTTCGTCATCGCGGCGGATGGCGACAGCTTCGAGGATATCCCGCAAGGCCCTCCCTCCCTGAGGTGGACTCAGTAGCTCAAATCAACCGACCGGCGTTCGCTGAGCGGCTCGCACGGCCTATCCGTTCATTCCGCCCATTTCACTGAAGGAGTCGCCGCCATGTCCCGCTGGTTCGTCGGCCTCGCGCTACTCACCGGCGCCTCACTCGTGCTGGCGGCGTTCGAGGGAGAGGGCACGCTCACGCCGGGGCTCGAAAACCCCGGCCACCAGGAGCATCCAGCCTGGTTCAAGGAATCCTTCCTCGACATCCGCGAGGACGCGGCGGAGGCCGGCGCCTCGGGCAAGCGTCTCATCCTCTATTTCTATCAGGACGGCTGTCCCTACTGCGCCAAGCTGCTGCGCGAGAATCTGAGCGATCGCGCGATCGTCGACCAGATGCGCGAGCATTTCGAGGTCATCGCCATCAACCTCTGGGGCGATCGCGAGGTCACGGGATTCGCGGGCGAGTCGACCACGGAAAAGGCGTTCGGCGCGGCCCTGGGGGTCCAGTTCACGCCCACCTTACTGATGCTGGATGAAGCGAGCGGGGTGGTGCTGCGGATCAACGGTTACTTTCCGCCCCATCGCTTCAGCGCGGCCCTGTCCTACGTGGCCGAACGTCGGGAGCAATCCGGCGAGCGTTTCACGGATTATCTCGCCGCGCTGAATCCGCGCGAGGCCTCGGGCAAGCTGTACGAGGAGGGCGGATTTCTCACCAGGCCGTTGCGGCTCGCGGACAATCGCGCCGCCTCGCGACGCCCCTTGCTGGTGATGTTCGAGCAACCCGCCTGCCAGCCCTGCGACGAACTGCACCAGGACATCCTCAGACGCGAGCCGGTCGCCATTTCGCTCAGCGCCTTCGACGCGGTCGTCGTGGATACCTACTCCGGCGAACTCGCGCAGCTTCCGGACGGGCGCGAACGGCCGATTCGGGAATGGGCGGCGGAGCTGGGCGTTCAATACACCCCCAGTCTGATCTTCTTCGACGCCGAGGGTCGCGAGGTCTTTCGCACCGAGGGTTATTTCAAGAGCTTCCATATCCATGGGGCGCTCGACTATGTCGCGACCGGGGCCTATCGCTGGCAGCCCAGCTTCCAGCGTTATCTGGCCGCGCGTCGCGAGGCGCTCGCCGAGCGCGGCATCCATCTGGATCTCATGGATTGATGACAGACCCTAGACCGATTCATCGACGCCCGGCCGGTCGTCGATATAGCGTCTTGCATCTTCAAGTATTTGTTTGTTATTGAAAAAAATCTGCCAGCGCGAGCCGCCGACCTGACGCCACAGCCTGGCGGCCCGTACGCCAGCGAGCAGCAGCGCGCGCACACGGTTCTGGTTGTCGGGATTGCGCAGGTGCATTGGATCGCCCTGAATCAGGAGGCGTGGCTCCAGATGGCTGAGGCTGTTGCTGTAGATGTCGGCGAGGTGCGCGAGCATGTTGGGATGCTGGAGGGCGAAATGCTCGCGCTTGGCCTCGGCCTCCTGGATGCCGGCACTGATGAGCGCGAGCTGATCGGGCCGGCGCGCGAGGCTACGCTCCAGCTTGATGATCTGTACCGCGTAGCGGGTCAGCTCCAGGTTTCGCTCGGGCTGACCGGTCAATTGGGCGATGAGTTGACGCGCCCCATTGGCGACGGCGCCCGGCTTCCCGAAAACGGCATCGACGTCCTCCGCATCGATCTGAAAGAGGCTGTGCAGGCAGGGCTCCATGGTGTCGGCGTCCGCCGTGCCGTGACGGGCGATGCGAATCACACAATTCAGGGCTTGATAGAGGCCGGCTAGGGCGATCACTCGCTCTAGGTTGGTGTGGGGCATGGGGCGGGTGTCTCCAGCAGGGGTAAGAGGATCGTCATTAGAGCCCGAACCGGCGTTGGCCGCAAAGCCTGGCCGACGAGCCGGCGCGCGCGAAGGCGGTCAACGGCTCGGCGGGTCGTTCCATCCGCGCTCGATGACCGCGCCGCCGAGGCATTCGCTGTCGCGGTAGAAGACGATGGATTGTCCCGGCGTCACGGCGCGCTGCGGTTCGTCGAAGCGTACCCGACAGCCCAGGTCATCGCCGGACAGCAGCTCGCAGACTTGCAGTGGCTGACGATGCCGCAGACGCGCCAGACAGCGAAAGGGGAGCGGATCGGGCCGCCGGCCGCTGATCCAGTGGGGCCTGAGCGCATCCAGTCCCGTCGACATGAGCAGGGGATGATGGCTGTCCTGGACGACGATCAGGCGGTTGTCCGTGCTGTCCTTGACGGCTACGTACCAGGGGGCCTCGCGTCCGCTGGCGATTCCGCCCACGCCAAGCCCCTGGCGCTGACCGATGGTGTAGTAGGCCAATCCCTGATGCTCGCCCAGCCTCAGACCTTCCGGGGTCTCGATTGGACCCGGCTCGCGCGGCAGATAGCGGGCCAGGAAGTCTCCAAAACGCCGCTCGCCGATGAAGCAGATCCCGGTGCTGTCCTTCTTCTCGGCGTTCGCGAGCCCGAGTCGGCGGGCGATGGCGCGGACCTCGCTCTTGGTGATGTCCGCGAGTGGAAAGTGCGCCTGGGCCAGTTGCTCCTGATTGAGCAGATGCAGGAAATAGGTCTGATCCTTGGCCTCGTCGGCGCAGCGATGCAGATGGTGGCCATTGGCGTCCTGGGTCAGGCGGGCGTAGTGACCGGTGGCGATGGCGTCCGCGCCCAGACCCAGGGCGTGGTCGAGGAAGGCCGCGAACTTGATTTCCTTGTTGCAGAGCACGTCTGGATTGGGCGTGCGGAGCGCCCGGTATTCGTCGAGGAAAGAGGCGAATACCTGGTCCCAGTATTCGGTCGCGAAATTCACCGTATGGAGCCGGATCCCGAGCCGCTCGGCGACGGCGCGCGCGTCGGCCAGATCCTCGGCGGCCGCGCAGTAACCCTGCGCGTCGTCCTCCTCCCAGTTCTTCATGAACAGGGCCTCGACCTCCTGGCCCGCTTCCAGCAGGCGGTGGGCCGCGACGGCCGAGTCAACCCCGCCCGACAGGCCGACGATGACGCGATTTCGTAATGGGATCGATGGTTCTGGATTCATCTCGTCAGTGTAACCCGGTCTGGACGCTTGACTGTCCGGATCCTCCGCTTGCGGACTCATGCTGGTTCCAGCTAGTTCGGGCGCTCTCGCTCCAGCGCCTCCAGGCGCTCGCGCAGTCGCTCCAATTCACGTCCCTGCGTCCTGACCAGCTTGAGCAGTGCTGGAAGCTGAGCCAGCGCGGCCAGTTCGCGCAGTGTGTCCTTGATGGGCCGCGCCGGGGTGCCGAAGACGCTGGCGCCCGCCGGCACATCCTTGGTAACGCCCGACTGGCCGCCGATGCGCGCCCCCGCGCCGACCTCCACATGATCCGAGATCGCCACCTGCCCGGCGACGACGGCCCCGCTCCCGACCTTGCTGCTGCCCGCCACCCCGGACTGGCTGACGAGGATGACGTGGGCGCCGATGTCCGTGTTGTGGGCGACCTGGACCAGATTGTCGATCTTGGTTCCGCGCCGGATCCGGGTCTCGCCGAGCGTGGCGCGGTCGACGCAGGCGTTGCAGCCGATCTCGACATCCTCCTCGATGACCACGCGCCCGAGCTGCGGGATTTTGCGGTGACCGCCGCCGTCCCAGACAAAGCCGAATCCGTCCCCGCCGATCACGGTTCCCGAGTGGATGATGCAGCGCTCGCCGATCCGGCTGTCGCGATGCACGCTGACATTGGACTCGATCAGACAATCCGCGCCCAGCGTGACATCGGGTCCGAGATAGACGCCTGGGCCGATGACACCGCGATCCCCGATTCTGACACCCGAGGCGATCACCGCGCAGGCGCCGATCGCGACATCCCGCCCCAGGACGGCCGAGGGATCGATGACCGCGCTGGGGTGGATGCCCTGAATCTCGGAGGCGGGCACGAAGCGCTCGGCGATCTGGAAGAACGCCTGGCGCGGCGTCGGCGAGCGTAGCAGGAGCGGCCCGGCGATGGCCGGGAAATCCTCCGGCACCAGAACGGCGCCCGCGCGGCTCGCCAGGACCGCCTCCGTCTGGTCGTCGTGTTCCGCGAAACAGAGGTCGGTTTCCTCGGCGAGCGCCAGGGTGTTGACCCCGAGAATCTGGACCGACGAGCGCGCGTCGCCGGGTTCGGGTCTTGGGATACGCAGCGCATCGCAGAGTTGCGCGAGGTCGAACCGCATGGGTCGTCTCCTAAGGATTAGGCCGGTCGCTCGAACAGATAATGACCGATGAACCATTCCTGTCCCTTGCGAAACCCAAACAGCTCGGCACAGGCCATGAAGAAAAGACGCCAGCGCATCCACCAGGTCGCGACCTCGCCCGCGCCATAGGTCGCCTCCAGGATTGGCCAGACCCGCTCGCGTTCGGCGTCCATGCGCGCCATCCAGGCGTTGAGGGTGCGCTCGTAGTGCCGGCCGTCCCAGCGCCAGTGGTCGATCAGCTTGAGGTCGTCCTGGAAGTGAAGCGGCAGGTCGTCGCTCGGCATGATGCCGCCGGAGAAGAAATAGTGGCTCATCCAGTCGCTCGGCCCGGCGTCCTCGAAGGGGTAAGGGTGCTCGCGATGCACGAAGATGTGCATGAAGAAACGCCCGCCCGGCCTCAGCCAGTCGTGGAGACGACGGAACAGGACGCGGTGATTGCGCATGTGCTCGAACATCTCCAGCGAGACGATGCGGTCGAACGGGCCGTCGGCCTGGAAATCGTTCATGTCGGCCGTCAGGATCTCCAGATTCTTGAGGCCCCGACGATCACGCTCGGCCTCTATGAACTGGCGCTGGCCGTGCGAGTTGGAAACGGCGGTGAGACGGGCGTTGGGAAAGCGCTCGGCGACATGGAGACTGAAGGCGCCCCAGCCGCAGCCCAGTTCCAAGATCCGCTGACCGTCCTGGATCCCGGCACGCTCGGCCGTCACCCGCAAGGCCGCCTCTTCCGCCTCCTCCAGGTTGGACACCTCTTCCGGCCAGTAACAGCTAGAGTATTTGCGGCGCGCGCCAAGCACCAGATCAAAGAACGAGGCCGGCAGTTCGTAGTGTTGCTCGTTGGCCAGGTCCGGCACCTCCGCGATGGGCGAGGCGTCCATCATGGCGATGAAATCGCGCTTGTGACGCATCGCCGCCTCGACATCATCGGTCGGCAGGCTGGCCAATCGCTGCCGCAGCAGGGCGCGGATCCCGGCCCGCGTCACCGTGTCCGGCACCCGCCCCTGTTCCACCCATCGAATCGCGTTCTCGGTCGCGCTAACCATCTCGGCTCCCCTGGTTCGTTCCAGATACTAGAGTTGTAACGCACGTTAAATAACTGTTTTTAGACTATTTTAATAGGGCGTATCATCAATTGTCTTCGTGCTGGGATCGTCCGCCCGGCCAAGGTTCCAAGGTTCGGATCGACGCGCGCGACGCGGATGTGGCGCGGCATCCTTGTAGGGGCGAATTCATTCGCCCCGACATCCGCGCCGCTAACACGGTCAATCCATTCGCCCCTCCGGCCTCGGAGCCACCAACGGGGCGAATGAATTCGCCCCTACAACCCGGCGTCCGGCTCCAGGGATGGCGGGATCCTTGGCCTCCGCGCTCATCCCTCACAACGAGAATTGATGCCACGCCCTAGAATTATATTCTTGCGAAAGCTAGCCAAAGTAGAATCGGCGAGCTTTGACGGACGTCTGCCCGAGAAACCTGGAACTCTATCCAGGATCCCAGGACGAACCCACCGGAATCACGCTGGAGGATGCCCAGCCTTGGAACGGAGACTGCACCGGGACTCACACGCCATGCTCGATAAGCCAACCACGACATCCCCCCTGGCGGCCCGTTTCGCCGCCCTGCGCGAGCAGATCGCGCGCTCCATTCTGGGTCAGCCGACCCTCATCGATCGTTTGCTCATCGCCCTGCTGGCGGATGGTCATCTGCTGGTCGAGGGCGCGCCCGGCCTGGCCAAGACGACCGCCATCAAGCAGGTGGCGGCGGGGCTGGAGGGCGATTTTCACCGTGTCCAGTTCACGCCGGATCTCTTGCCGGCGGATCTGACCGGAACCGAGATCTATCGTCCGCACGACGGCAGCTTCCGCTTCGATCGCGGACCCATCTTTCACAATCTGCTGCTGGCCGACGAGGTGAACCGCGCCCCGGCGAAGGTCCAGTCGGCCCTGCTGGAGGCGATGGGCGAGCGTCAGGTGACGGTCGGCCGGGAGACCTATCCCTTGCCGGAGCTGTTTCTGGTGATGGCGACCCAGAACCCGATCGAGCAGGAGGGAACCTATCCGCTGCCGGAGGCGCAGCTCGATCGCTTCCTGATGCATGTGCGGGTCGACTATCCGGATCTGGAGACCGAGCGGGCGATCCTGCGGCTCAATCGCGAGGAGGCGCGGCGGACAGAGGCGCCCCGGCCGCCGGTGGTGGTGCGCCAGGCGGATGTCTTCGCCGCGCGACGGGCCATCCTGGAGGTCTACATGGCCCCGGAGGTGGAGGACTATCTGGTCCATCTGGTGATGGCGACCCGTCGCCCGGGCGCCTACGCGGCGGATCTGGATGGCTGGCTGCGCTTCGGCGCCAGTCCGCGCGCGACCATCGCGCTCGATCGCTGCTCGCGCGCCCTGGCCTGGCTCGATGGGCGCGACTTCGTCTCGCCGGAGGACGTCCAGGCGGTTACGCCCGACGTGCTGCGTCATCGGGTGCTGCTCTCCTATGAGTCCGAGGCGGAAGGTCGCCATCCGGATGACTTCATCGCGGCGCTGCTGGCGCGGGTTCCGGCCCCCTGAGCGTGGCTCGCACAGGGTCGGCGACCTTGCAATGGGTTCGATGGACGCACCATGACCAACCCCAGTGAATCGACCATGACCGGCGTCCGCGCCGATCTGAAGGATCTGATCGCGCTGCGTGCCCAGGCGCGACGTCTGGATCTGGCCCCGCGCGGCCGGGTGCTGGCGACGCGCAGCGGCGGGCATCTGTCGCGCTTTCGCGGACGCGGCATGGAGTTCGACGAGTCGCGCGTCTATCAGCCGGGCGACGATCCGCGCAACATGGATTGGCGGGTGACCGCGCGGGCCGGCGCGCCCCATGTGAAGATCTTCCGCGAGGAACGCGAGCGCCCGGTGTGGCTGCTGGTCGATCAGGGGCCTTCCATGCGCTTCGGCACCCGGGTCGCCTTCAAGTCGGTGGTGGCCGCGCGGGTCGCGGCGCTGCTCGGCTGGGCGGCGGTCGACCGGGGCGATCGGGTCGGCGGGCTGGTGTTCGACGAGACCCGCCACCTGGAACGCCGTCCGGCGGCGCGCGGGGCCGGGTTGCTGCCGCTGCTCGATCGGCTCGCCGCGCTTCCGGCGGCGGCGGGCGACGGACAGACCTCGCTCGCCGAGGCGTCCGGGCATCTCGCGCCGTTGGTGCGCCCCGGCAGCCTGGTCGCGGTGGTGAGCGACTTCGCCGATCTGGCCGAGGCGGAGAGCGGCTGGCTCGCCCGGCTCGCCTCCGGCACCGAGCTGCTGCTGATCCTTATTCATGACCCCATCGAATCCGAGGTTCCGCCACCGGGTCGCTATCCTGTCCTGGCGGGCTTGCGGCGCGGTCTGCTGGATCTGACCCGGGTGGACGTCCGGACCACCTATCAGGAGCGCTTCACTCAACGTCTGGCGCTGATCGAGCGGCTTGCGCGGCGGCATGGGGCGCACTGGCTGCGGCTGTCGACCCTGGATCCGGTCGGTCCGGCGCTGGCGCTCGGCCTGGGCGCGCGCGGCGGGGCGCGTCCAGCGGGAGCGGCGTCATGAGTCCGGATCCATTGGCCGAGCTGCGCGATTGGCATCTGCCCGATCCGCTGTCCTGGTGGCCGCCCGCGCCCGGTTGGTGGCTGGCGGCCGCGCTCGTCCTGCTGGCGGTCGGGTTGGCGGCGCGCTGGTGGCTTAAGCGCTGGCGTGCCACCGCCGTCGTTCGCGCCACGCGGCGTCAGCTCGATGCGCTTGGCTGGCAACTGGAGGCCGACGGCGATGCGCGTCGCTACAGCGCGGCCCTGTCCCGGTTGCTCAAACGTCTGGCGCTGGCGCGCTATCCGCGTGAGCGGGTGGCCGGTCTGAGCGGGTACGGCTGGCTGGAGTTCCTGGACGCGACGGGCGGCGGGGGCGGCTTCAGCCAAGGCGCGGGCCGGGTGCTCGTCGAGTCCGCCTATCGCCCGGAGACCGAGGCCCAGCCCGACCCCGAGCGTCTGCGGGAGCTGGTGTTGGGCTGGGTCAAGGTCAACTGGGGTCGCCGCGCATGATCACGCTGGAATGGCCCTGGGTCCTGGCCGCCCTGCCGTTGCCCCTGCTCGCCCGCGCCCTGCCGCGTGCGCGCGCCGAGGTCGGAGCGGCGCTGCGCTTTCCGCTCCGCTTGGATCTGGGCGCGGAACCGACCGGCACGCGCGGCGGGACGCAGGGGTGGCGGCTCATGCTCGCCATCCTGGCCTGGATGCTGCTGGTGCTCGCCGCCGCGCGGCCGCAATGGGTCGGCGAGCCGATCGGCCTGCCGCTGGCGGGGCGCGACCTCATGCTGGCGGTGGACGTTTCCGGGAGCATGGAACAGGAGGACTATGAGGTGAACGGCCGCGCGGTCTCGCGCCTGGGGGCGGTGCAGGCGGTGGCCTCGGCCTTCATCGAGCGGCGCGAAGGGGATCGGCTTGGTCTCATCCTCTTCGGCAGCCGCGCCTATCTGCAAACGCCCCTGACCTTCGACGCGGCCACGGTCGCGGCCATGCTGCGCGACTCGGTGGTCGGACTGGCGGGGCGCGAGACCGCTATCGGCGACGCCATCGGTCTGGCGGTCAAGCGACTGCGCGAGCAGCCCGAGGGCCAGCGGGTGCTGGTGCTGCTGACCGACGGGGAGAACACCGCCGGGATGCTGGATCCGCTGGAGGCCGCCGGTCTGGCCGCCCAGGCCGGGGTGCGCGTCTACAGCGTCGGTATCGGCGGTGGTGATGTCGGGATCCGCACCGCCTTCGGGATGCGCCTCTTGCGCCAGGGGAGCGATTTCGATCCGTCGACCCTGAAGCGGATCGCCGAGGTCAGCGGCGGGCGCTATTTCGCCGCGAGCAGCCGCGCGGAGCTGGAGGCGGTCTACGCCGAGCTGGATCGACTCGAACCCAACCAGCGCGACGAGCGGACCTACCGCCCCCAGCGCGCGCTCTTCGTCTGGCCCGCCGGGCTGGCGCTGCTGTTGTCGCTCGGGCTGGCGGTCGGTTTCTGGCGCCGATCCCCCTGATTTCACCATCGGTCATCGCGCATGCTGTCGGAACTCCATTTCCTTCGCCCCCTCTGGTTCATGGCCCTGGCGCCGATCGGCCTGCTGCTGTGGGTGCTCTGGCGCCGCCGGGTCGGGGCCGCGATCTGGACCAGGCTGGTGGATCCGCATCTGCTGCCGCATCTGCTGGTGGGGGAGGAGGGCGCCTCCAGGCGCGCGCCGCTGGTTCTCCTGGCCCTGGGCTGGCTGATTCTGACGCTGGCCCTGGCCGGCCCCGTCTGGCGCCAGCTCCCCCAACCGGTTTTCGGCGCCAGTAGCCAACGGGTGATTCTGCTCGACCTTTCGGCGAGCATGAACGCGGCGGATGTCGCGCCTTCGCGTCTGGCCCGCGCGCGCTTCGAGATCCTGGATCTGCTCAAGGCCGCCCGTGAGGGGCAGGTGGCCTTGCTGGCCTTCGGTCCCGAGCCTTTCCTGGTCTCGCCGCTGAGCGCCGACGCCAACACCATCGCCGCCCAGGTACCCCAACTCGCGTCCGATCTGATCCCGGCGCCGGGGCCGCGCCGGACCGATCTGGCCCTTGGGATGGCGGCCGGGATGCTGGAACGCTCGGGCGGTGGAGCGGGGCACGTCATTCTGGTCACGGATGGGGTCGGCGAGTGGCCCGCCACGCTGGAGGCGGCGCGCCGCCTGGCGGCCGCCGGGCATCGTCTGTCGGTGCTGGCGGTCGGTACCGCCGAGGGCGCGCCGGTGCCCAATCCCGGAGGCGGATTCGCGCAGGACGCGGACGGCGGGATTCAGGTCGCGCGGCTGGACGCCGGGCGGCTCCGCGAACTGGCCGAGGCGGGTAAGGGCCGCTATCTGGAGGCGAGCCCTGGCGATCGCGATACCCAGGCCCTGATCGCCGTGCTGTCCGGATCGGACGACGCCTTCACCGCGACCAGCCTGGTGGCGGACCAATGGCGCGAGGAGGGACCCTGGCTGCTGCTGGTCCTGCTGCCGCTCGCGGCGCTGGCGTTCCGGCGCGGTTGGCTGGTTCCGGGGTTGATGCTGGCGCTGCTGCTGCCGGCGGATCCCAGTCTCGCCTTCGGCTGGTCGGATCTCTGGTTGCGGCCGGATCAGCAGGGCGCGCGTGAGCTGGCCTCGGGTCGCGCGGAGACGGCGGCGGAGCGGTTTCGCGATCCAGCCTGGCGGGCGGCGGCGCGTTACCGCGCGGGTGATTTCGCCGGGGCGCTGGCGGCTCTCGACGGTCTCCAGGGCGTCGAGCCGGACTACAATCGCGGCAATGCGCTGGCGCGTCTCGGGCGGCTGAAGGAAGCGGCCGATGCCTACGCCTCGGCCTTGCGACAGGCCCCGGATCACCCGGACGCGCGCCACAACCTGGAACTGGTGAACAAGCTGCTGGAGCAAGGGAAGAACCAGGAGCCGCCGCCCCAGCCCGACTCCGAGGCGTCGCAGGACCCGTCGGAGCAGGAGCAGCAGGAGCAGCAGCAGGAGGACAAGCAGGAGCCGTCGGATACGGAGAGCGCCGACGACCAGGCCCAGCAGCAGGATTCAGGTCAAGAGGGACAAGCGCCCCAGGACGGATCCGAGGGTGCCGGTGAAGACCAGAAGCAGGACGCCGGGGCACCGTCGAGTCCGCAAGACAAGCCGGTGGGCGGACAGGAGGGCGCCGCGTCGGACCTGGCAAAACGGCAAGAGCCTGTGTCGGGCACCGATGGCTCGGGCGCGGCGACGCCCCCGCCCGAGCCGAACGCGAGTGATCTCGATCCCAATGCCTCAAGTGCCAAGCCCTCTCCCGAGGCGACGGATCCTGGAGCTGACGACGCGCCCGAGGCGTCCCCTCAAGCCTTGGCCAAACCCTCCGACGAGCCTGAGGATGGGTCGCCCGCCGAGGCCGAGGGCGGCGTCGGTTCGAATGCGCTGTCGCCCGAGGCGCGCGAGCGCGAGCAGGCGATGGAGGCGCGCCTGCGTCAGGTGCCGGATGATCCGGCGGGTTTGCTCCGTCAGCGTTTTCTACTCCAACATCTTCGCCGCGAGGGTCAGTTGCCGTGATGTCGATGAGGTTCGCACGGGTTGCCATGGTCCTGGTTGTGCTGGGGTCGACCGCGCTGGGGGTCGCCGCCGCTGAGCTGCGCGTCCAACTGGATCGCCAGCGCATCGATTTCGGCGAGGTCCTGGAGATGCGGCTCAGCGCCGAGGGCGAGTTGGAGGAGGAGCCGGATTTCGCCCCGCTGAACCAGGATTTCGACATCCTCGGGCGAGGTCAGAGCCAGGTGACCAGCATCGTCAACGGCAAAATCTCGCACACCCGCGAGTGGAACCTGCGCCTGTCGCCGAAGCGCGTCGGCCGGTTGACGATTCCGCCCATCCCGGCCGGTCAGGATCGCAGCCCGGCCGTGACGGTCGAGGTGGTCGAGCCGGGCGCGGGGGATTCCGGGGATGGTCCCAAGCCACTGTTCGTCGAGGCCGAGGTCGAGACCGCCACGCCCTATGTCCAGCAGGCGGTCGAGTATCGGGTCAAGGTCTACTATCGCCAGCCGCCTCAGCGGGCCGTTCTCTCGCCGCCCCAGTTGGATGGCGCGACCGTTCAGACCCTGGGCGAGGATCGGGGCTATGACGAGTACCGCGAGGGTCTGCTCTATCGCGTCATCGAGCGCCGCTATCGGGTCACGCCGCAGCGCAGCGGCCAGATCCTCATCCAGTCGCCACGCCTTGAGGCGATGCTGGAGGATCCGAACGCGGCGGCGCGGCAGGATCCCTTCGCCGATCTGGATCAAGCCTTCGGTGGGCGCATCTTCCAGGGTTTTCCCGCCATGCCGGGCGTCACCCATCCGGGTCGTCGCGTGGTCGAGCGCGCGCGGGATCTGGAACTCCAGGTTCGGCCCCAGCCGGCCGGATCCGGTTCGCCCTGGCTCCCGGCGACCTCGATCCAGATCTCGGACGAATGGACTCCGAGCCGCCCGCGGTTTCGGGTCGGCGAGCCGCTGACCCGGACCCTGACCATCACGGCCGAGGGGACGACGGCGGCGCAACTGCCGACGCTTGAGCTGGGAGCACTCGACGGGGTGCAGGTCTATCCGGACCAGCCGCGTGGCGAGGATCTCGCCGATGGCCCCACACCCTCGGCGATCAAGAGTCTCAAGGTCGCGCTGGTGCCGACGCGGGCGGGTACGCTGACGCTGCCGGAGATCCGGCTCCCCTGGTGGGATACCCAGGCCGATCAGGCGCGGGTGGTGGTGGTGCCGGCGCGCACGGTCGAGGTCGAGCCCGCGCCCGGAGCGATTCAGGCGCGCCCGGAGCCCGATCCAATCCCGCTCGACGAGCCGCCGGCGGCGCGACCGTTGCCGCCCGAGCCGGCGAGCGCGGCCGGGGATCGAGCATCGCTGGGTCTCTGGCCATGGCTGGCGCTGCTGCTCGGAGTGGGCTGGGGGCTGACGGTGCTCTGGTGGTTCCGCGAGCGTCGGAGGTCGCCCCGGCCGAGCGAGGCGGTTGGTGGAGCGTACATGGGCCAGAGTCGATCACTGGCTCCAGCGCGTCGCGCGGTGGAGGATGCCTGTCTCGCCAATGATCCGAGGGCGGCCAGGGCTGCGCTCATCGGCTGGGCACGGAAACGCTGGCCCGATCTTTCCGCACCGGGTCTCGAAGCCCTGGGTCTTCGGATCGGCGACACGGATCTTCAGGGGACGCTGCGATCCATCGATCGCGCGATCTACGCCCCGCCGGGCGAGCCCTGGGACGGAGCGGCGGTTTGGAGCCAGTTGGCTCGCCATCTCGTCGAGTCCCCGTCCGATACCGACCTGGACGAGGATCCCATCCCGGATCTCTATCCCAAGGTTTGAGTTCGACCTCGGCGTCTTCCCGACCCCCGTCGGATCCGGGCCGTTCCGCGCTTCGATAGCGAGGCCTAGGCGATTTCCGAGACAGTCCGCGCCCGCCCGAAAGCTCCGGAATTGGACAGGATTAACAGGATTCTTCAAGATTTACAGGATTAAGAACAGAGCTTTATAAAAAATCCTGTCAATCCTGCGAAATCCTGTTAATCCTGTCTATAACGGGGCGGATCGCTGGTACAAGGTCTCCCGGAGATCACCTTAGCCGGAGCCGGAGCCGGAGCCGGTTCCGGGCCGCTTCTCGATGATTTGACGATAGCGGATCTCGCCCGTCAGTTCCCTAACCGGGCGTCCGCGATCCGGATGCGGGACATCCGGCGCGATCTCCACCAACGGGATCAGCATGAAGTCCCGGAGCAGCAGGCCCGGATGGGGTATCCGCAAATCGGCCTCCTCGCTGATCCAATCCCCGAACAGCAGAATGTCCAGATCGATGGTCCTGGGTCCGTTGATCGCCTCGCGGACGCGCCCGAGTCGGATCTCGATCGCCTGGGTCGCTCGCAACAGATCGCGTGGCGAGAGCCCAGTCCCGAGTCCGACCACCAAATTGATGAAATCCGGCTGCGTTTCCAGCCCCCAGGGGCGGGTGCGGTACCAGGAGGAGATCGCCTCGACCTCGGTCTCGGGGATCGTCCCGAGCAGATCCAGACACCGCGGAATTCGATCCTCTGGGTGGATGTTCGAGCCGACGGCCACGAACGTCTGTATCCTTCGGCTCATGAGGCCGTGATCATCCGTTGGTCGGCGACCGGGCAGGCAAGCAGGGCGATCCGGCTTGGAATCGGCATGGTGGTTACTACCTAGAGGGCGGGATGGCTGACTTGATGCGCTCGCGCGGGTGCGCTCGGCTCCGATGATAGTTACTGATGTTACGCAGAAGGCTCAGGACTTGGTAAGTTTCGAGGATGAACCAAGACGCTCTCGACATCTACACCGATTATTTGATCAGCACCTTCGGATCGGCCACGGCCACGGGGTTGGCGTCGATGC
>NZ_NRRG01000069.1 GCF_016583575.1 Thiocystis violacea | reverse complement strand
GGTGGAGTGAGGGGCGGGAGCCTCAGGGCAAGGCCATCTGATCGGCCCCCGTCGCCGCCCCCTCGGCGATCAGCCCGCGCAGCATGGCGAGCGCTGTCGTCAGCTCGCTGGAGCCGCTGTCGCTCGGATAGACGACATAGGCCGGCAGGGTCAGGGTCGGCGCCTCGCTGACCCGATGCAGACAGCCGCCGCGCAGGTAGCTGGCGGCGACGCGCTCGGGGACGAAGCAGGTGCCGCCGCTGGCGAGGATCAACTGCAGCCCGAGCCAGCCGATGTTGGCGGTCTGGGCGGGGCGCTCGAAGTCTGGATAGACCTTGCGGTGCTGAGCGTAGAAGGTCGGACCCCAGTCGACGTAGACATAGGCGTCGTCCAGCGCGGGGTGCTCCGGGTTGCTGCCGACCAAGATGAGGGTCTCGTCGAAGAGGTGCTCGACCTGGATGCCGGCGCCCTGCTGGGGGCTGTACATGAGGGCCAGGTCCATGGTGCCGGCGATGATGCGGCGCATCAGGTCTTCCTCGAAGCCGATCTCGGTATTGAGCGAGATGTCCGGCGCCGCCGCGCGCATGCGCCCGGCCCAGCGCGGGAGGAAATCGTCCCAGAGCGCGATGCGGGCGCCGATGGTCAGGCTGGCGCGAAAGCGGCTTGGCAGGCCGACGTCGTGACGCGCCTGCTCGAAGGTGAGCAGCAGGGTCTTGGCGTGACGCAGGAAGCGCTGTCCGGCTGGGGTCAGGCTGGCGCCCGAGCGGTTGCGCACGAAGAGCCGCGCGCCGAGCCCCTGCTCCAGGTTCTGGATGCGCGCGCTGACGGTGGATTGGGTGACATGCACCCGCTCGGCGGCCTCCAGAAAGCTGCCATGGGCGGCGACCGCGAGAAAGGTCTTGATCTGGTCGATGTCCATTAGAGGTACTCAAGGGCAGACGCCTCATTGTATCGAAATTTCCGATACCAACGACCGATCAATTCCGTTTTTCATCGGCGATGATCCTCACTAAGCTGATCCCATCAGATTCAGTATGGATGTTGTCATCCCAGGAGATCGCGCCATGATCGCCGTTAGAATTTCCATGAAGGCCACCCAGGAACCCCTCAAACGTGCCCCGGTCGTGCTGCGTCTGGACGCGGACGGGAGCGAGACCGCGCCGGTGCTGACCGACCGCGCCGGCCTGGCCAGTTTCGATCTGCCGCCGACCAGCGGTAAGGTGCTGGTCTCCGGGGTGGAGCGCTACGAGGGCCGGCTCGATGGCGAGATCCCGATCGAGCTCTGGTCCATCACCCAGTCCGAGCGGGACTCGCGCGGGCTCCCCGGCGAGTTTCCGGCCGGCAGCAACGCCTACCCGAGCATGACGACCCGCGCGGTGCAGGTCGGCGAGCGCGCCATTCTGACCGACAGCGAGGGCTATCTGGTCGACCCCTCGGACTGGTCGGAGGCGTTCGCGCGCGCCCTGGCCGATCAGGAGGAGCTGGTCCTGACCGAGGAGCATTGGGAGGTGATCCGCTTCCTGCGCGCGCGCTTCGCCCGCAACGGCATCCAGACCACGGTGCGCGACATGATCCAGCACTTCCGAGAGGTCTGGGGACGCGAGCGCGGCAGCAACCGCTATCTCCACCAGATCTTTCCGCGCGGCGGGCCGCAGAAGCAGGGCAACCGGCTGGCCGGACTGCTGCGGACCAAGGGCGAGCATTGAGTCGGCTCTCGGCCATCCGCTTTCAGCCGCCAGCCAGGGGTGGCTGGCGGCTCCGGGACGCCGATGGGGCTTGACCGGCGTCAAGGCCGGCGGGCAGCGCGGCGGCTAGCGTGCGCGCACGCCTGGCTTCAGCCGCCACCTGGACCCGATCCGCATGACCGCCATCGCCCGTCTCAACGCCCTCCCCGTCCTCGCGCTCGGGTTCCGTCCCTTCTTTCTGGCCGCTGGGCTGACGGCGGTGCTGTCCGTCGCCGTCTGGCTGGCGATCCTGAGCGGACTCTGGCCCCAGCCGAGCCATCTCGCCGGTACCCTCTGGCACGCCCACGAGATGCTCTTCGGCTATCTCGCGGCGGTGATCGCGGGCTTTCTGCTCACCGCCGTGCGCAACTGGACCGGGATGCCGACCGCGAGCGGCGCCCGGCTGGCCGCGCTGGTCGGTCTCTGGCTGGCCGGCCGGCTCGCGCCCTGGCTGGGGCTGCCGTCGCTGCTGGCCGCGCTGATCGATCTCGCCTTCTTCCCGGCCCTGGCGCTGGCGCTCTGGCGTCCGCTCTGGAGCGGTCCCAACCCGGTCAATCGGGTCTTTCTTGCGGTCTTCACGGGCATGACCCTGGCGGGGGCGATGGTACATCTGGACGCGCTTGGCCTGCTCGCTGGGGGCGCGACCCGTGGTCATCGTCTGATGCTGGATCTGGTGGTGCTGGTGATGCTGCTGGTCTCCGGACGGGTGATGCCCTTTTTCGTCAAGAGCGTCATCACGGACGCGCGGCCTCGGGTGTTGCCGGTTCTGGAGCGACTGGTCTTTGGCGTGGCCGTCGGGTTGTTGATCGTCGATCTGATCCAGCCCTTGGGCCGGGTCGCGGGCGGCCTGGCGCTCGCCCTGGGTCTGCTGCAACTGGCGCGGCTGCTCGGCTGGCATGATCGACGGATCTGGACCACGCCCATGCTGACCGTGCTCTACGTCGGTCTGCTCTGGCTCGCACTCGGCCTGATCCTGGATGGACTGCCCGCCTTCACCGGCATGACCCCGCGCGGCGCCCTGCATGCGCTGACGGTGGGCGCGATCGGGGTGGTGACGCTGGGCATGATGGCGCGGGTGGCGGTGGGGCACACGGGGCGGGCGATGCAGGCGGCACCGCTGACGCTGGCCGCCTTCGTCCTCATCAATCTGGCGGCGGTCTTGCGCGGACTCGTGCCCCTGCTCGCTCCCGCGGGCTATCAGACCTGGCTGATGGCTGGCGGGCTGTGCTGGATACTGGCCTTCGGGCTGTTTCTTTGGGTGCATGCCCCGATGTTGATCAGCCCACGGCCGGATGGACGGCCGGGGTGAGCCGGCGCGGCGGCGAAGCGTTCAAGAGGGTCCGACGGTTCGAACCGCCGAATTCAATCCCAACAACATCGCCTACCAAAGGGGAATCACATGGGTGAGCACTTCACCGAGCAGGCATTTCTGCCGCTCAAGATCGCGATCCTTACCGTCTCGGACAGCCGGGGCGAGGACCAGGACACCTCCGGGCACTTCCTACGGGAGAGCGCCGAGTCGGCCGGACACCAGGTCGTCGCCAAGGCGATCGTACCCGACGATCTCTACCAACTGCGGGCGGTCGTCTCGCGCTGGATTGCCGATCCCGAGGTCAACGTCATCCTGAGCACCGGCGGGACCGGCGTGACCGGACGCGACAGCACCCCCGAGGCCGTCCTGCCGCTGTTCGACAAGGAGATCGAGGGCTTTGGGGAGCTGTTCCGCCAGCTCTCCTTCGCGGAGATCGGCGCCTCGACCATCCAGTCCCGCGCCCTCGCCGGACTGGCGAATGGCACCTTCGTCTTCTGCCTACCCGGCTCGACCGGTGCCTGTCGCACCGCTTGGGAGCATATCCTGCAGCCGCAGCTCGACATCCGCACCCGGCCCTGCAATTTCGCCCAGCTCATCCCGCGACTGCGTGAGCACTGAGACGCCAGACATGACGACAGCCCACGACTGCGGATCGACCGCCGACGCGCGCCCAACCCTGTCCAAAGAGGAAGCCATCGACTTCCTGCTCGCGCGGGTGACGCCGATCGCGGAGACCGAAACCATCCCCATCGAAACAGCACTCGGGCGCGTGCTCGCCGCCCCGGTGAGCAGCGCCATCGACGTCCCCGGCTGGGACAACAGCGCCATGGACGGCTATGCCATCCGTCACGCGGAACTGGCCGAGCACGGCGGACGCCTGCCCGTCTCCCAGCGCATCCCGGCTGGATCTGTGGGAAGACCACTGGAGCCGGGAACCGCGGCGCGCATCTTCACCGGCGCACCCGCGCCCGAGGGCGCCGACACCGTCGTGATCCAGGAGATCTGCACGCGCGAGGGCGAGACGGTCGTCATCCCGCTCGACGCCAAGGCCGGGGCCAACATCCGGCGCGCTGGCGAGGACATTCGGGCCGGAGCCGAGGTGATCGCTGCCGGCACCCGGCTGGCGCCCCAGCATCTGGGTCTCGCCGCCTCGGTCGGCGTGGCCAAGCTGCGGGTGCATCGGCGCTTGCGGGTCGCGATTCTCTCCAGCGGCGACGAGCTGGTGACGCCGGGCGAGCCGCTGGGATCGGGCCAGATCTACAACTCCAACCGCTACACCCTCAGGGGCTTGATCGAACGCCTGGGCGGCGAGGTGGTGGATCTCGGGATCGTCGCGGACACCCTGGAGGCGACCATCGCCGCCCTGAGGCGTGGCGCGGATGAAGCTGACCTGATCGTCGCCAGCGGGGGCGTGTCGGTCGGCGAGGAGGATCATCTCAAACCGGCGGTCGAGCAGTTGGGCCGTCTGGATCTCTGGAACATCGCCATGCGCCCCGGCAAGCCGGTCGCCTTCGGCCGGGTCGGCGAGACGCCCTTCTTCGGCAGCCCCGGTAATCCGGTCTCGCTGTTCGTGACCCTCTGTCTCTTCGCCCGCCCCATCATCCTGCGCATGCAGGGCATGACCGGCGACCTGACACCGCGCACGATCAAGATCCGCGCCGGCTTCGACTGGCCCAAACCAGACAAGCGCACCGAATTCCATCGCGCGCGGCTGGAGCTCGGCGAGGACGGCGAGACCGAGCTGACGGTCTATCCCAGCCGCTCCTCGGCGGTGCTCTCCTCCGTGGCCTGGGCGGACGGCCTGGTCGAGATCGCGCCGGGGCAGGTGATCGCGCGCGGCGATCGGGTCGGTTTCATCCCCTTCACCCATCTCTTTCAATGAGCCAGCCACGAGATCCCCCGCCACCATGATCCGGATTCTCTATTTCGCCCGTCCGGGCTCTCCACTTAACTGGAGTTTCTCCATGGACGGTCTGCCGGAGGGCGTTCGAGGCTTGTTGGATGTCCGCGCGCCTTTGGTGGCGTGGGTGGAACTGTCCGTGGTCGCTGGGTTGCAATGAGATCTTTGTAACGCACCGGTTCATGCACAACGGCGAGTTCGAGCCCTTGGTAAAACACCATCCTGCGGCGGCGAGAACGGCGACGATTGAAGCGGAAGACGAACTCGTTCAGGTAGCTGGCCAGGTGCGCCCTGTCCACGGCGCCTTGGTGAGTACCCAGCCGCCATCGCTTGGCCAGCGAAGCGACTCGGTGTACTCCAGGCAGCCGATCCTCGGTGTCTTCCGAACCGACCCGAGCCGCACGTTGGCGGCGCCGCTGGTGAACGTAGCCGAGCTGATCCAGCCCACAGTAGCCTGACCAGCCATCGGTGATGACCGTGGCTCCCGGCGCGACGAAGTCTGTCACGAAGGGATGAAGTAAGGCCGCCGAGGCATCGGCTAGCGGCCGCATCCGGCATCGGCCGAACCCTTTTGGTTCCAGGACTTCCACGGCAAGGCCAGTCAGAACTTTCTTGCCATGGGCGCGCCCGCCTGGTAATCCGGCCTCCTCCCCACCGATGCATCCGTTCGGAACCACGCCTGGCACTCGCCCACGGAGTCAGGGTAATGAATGCCAGCACGAGGATGAGAGATCTCCTTAGCTTACCCCACTTAAGTGGAGAGCCCGGAAGCGGCAAAATCCATTCTTCTCGTCAATCATGGAAATACTTGCATCCTCGCAAGGCCCGAGTCGGAGCCGTTCGCCGGGTACTTGCTCGAAGCCCAAAACGTGATAGATTCCGCGCAAGGCGGTTACTCGATCGACGTAAGGTCGATAACGCCAAATCCGCGAAACACTGTTCCAGTTCAACCCTGGAGGGCCGGAGGCTCTTGAGCAGGGGTCCGGTTCCACACCGGCCATTCGCGGGTCGCGTGAAGGCGCGACGCCATAAATCCCTTCGCATCAACGACCACGCCCATGCGCACGGAGCGTCTCCCTGTCACGCCAGCCCTACTCCGTCCGCGGGGGAGCTTGAGGCGATGTGCGCCCGCGCGCCCTCCCCTCGCCCGACCACCGAACATTCCATCCAGCAACGCCGCCGCTCCCGCGCCAGGGATCTGTCGAATGGGCTTTATCGCGCGCGTCGCATCGAGTCCATGCGTCAGATGTCCTGCGATCTCCCATCTCATCGGATGGGGATCGTTCATCGCCTGCGCGGGCGATTCATCAAAACCGCGCGCTTCAGCGGTCAGCGTCCTGCTGACACTTCAAGACCCGCGTGATGCGGGTCTTTCAACCCTTTGGGGGCATGGCTCCCCCTCCGGGCGGACGTGTTCCCGTCTCGGAGACCACATGAAATCAACCTCCGCTTCCCTCCGTGCCCTGCGCACGGTCGCGCATTTCAGTACCGGCGTCGCGAGCGGCCACGCTCGCTCCGATTTCGCCCAGCTTCCGGGGTATCCCCGTCTGCGGCTCGCCGCCCATCGGATCATTCGCTCCCACGCCCTGGAGCCAGCGACCACGTCCGTGCTCGGGCGGCCGATCCATCCTGTCTCAAAGAGTTGGTGAGAGACCGGCTCGCCCGGTGCCACGCCCCATGCCGTCGCCGGAGCATCCGCCAACGGCGGATACCGATGACGACAGCACGGTTGATCGGACGCCGTAGGCCATCCCAAACCCATCGACACCGAGAATCCGTGTCGATCATCCCCACCGGGGCACCTTGGCCCTCGGGGACAGGGTGTTCCTTTTCGGAGTCACACCATGAACCAGACATCCTCTCAACACCTGACGATCCGGCCCGCCTGTCGCCTGGCGATCAGCCAACCCCTGTTGTCCGAGGCGGGGCTGGATCTATCGACCTGGCAGGTGCTGGTGGACTCGATCTTCCCCTCGGCCAAGACGGTCGACGGTGTGCTCCTGGCCGTGCGCTACTGCCAGGCCCGTGGACTGGATGTGATGAAGCGACCTGTACATATAGTGCCCATGTGGTCGCGTACCCTCGGGCGTGAGGTCGAGACCGTCTGGCCGGGCATCGCCGAAGTCCAAACCACGGCGGCCCGCACCGGCCAATGGGCGGGGATGGAACCGGCGCGCTTTGGGCCGGAACTCACGCGAACCTTCGCCGGTCGTGCCAAGGTGAATGGCGATTGGAAGGATCTGGAGTCCACGGTGACCTTCCCGGAATGGGCGGAGGTGACGGTGTACCGCCTGGTGGGCGGTATCCGCTGTCCCTTCACCGAAACCGTGTTCTGGGAGGAAACCTACTCCCGGATGAGCCATTGCGAAGTTCCCACGTCCATGTGGGTGAAACGTCCGCGCGGTCAACTCCTGAAATGCGCCAAGGCCGCGAGCCTGCGTGCCGCCTTCCCCGAGGAGGCCGGTTACACCGCCGAGGAGATGGCGGGCAAGACGATCGATGGGGATCTGGTCGCGGTGACGATGGCGGCGGTCCCAACGGCCTCCGCGCCATCGGCGTCCGAATCCACTGCGTCCGCCGTCCCGGATCTGGATGAAACAACGCTGGCGCAGATCGAAGGATTGCTCGCACGCGCCACCAACAGTCGCGCCTGGGCCTCGGCACACGATTATTTCGTGAGTCGTTTCCAGGGTGAGGCCCTGGAGTACGCCTTGGGTCAGTTGACCCTCGCCGAGCGGCGTGAACTGGCGACGCCAGCCGCCTAGCGACACGGACCCCGACCGGTACGTTCGGTCGCTTCCCCCCACGGAACACCGGGTCCCGTGAGGGGCACGGTGTTCCTGATTCGGAGTCCACCCATGCTCATCATCAACCTGTCTCAACGCTCCCCCGAGTGGCTCGCCTGGCGCGCGCAAGGCGTCACGGCGTCCGAAGCCGCCATCCTTGTCGGGCGCTCGCCTTATAAAACGACTTGGCGATTGTGGGCCGAGAAGACCGGCCTCTGCGCGCCGGATGACCTCTCGAACCATCCGCTCGTCCAACGCGGCCTCGCGCTGGAAGACATGGCCCGCCAGGGCTTTGAAGCGCGCCACGCGACCCTGCTGTTGCCCGTCTGCGCGGAGTTCGATGACCACCCCGTCTTGCGCTGCTCGTTCGATGGAATCTCCGATCAGGGCGAGCCCGTCGAATTGAAGGTGCCGGCTCCAGGCACCTGGGACGATATCGCCGCCCATGGAACGACCGCCAAGGCGTACCAGCTCTATTGGGTGCAAGTCCAATTCCAGATGCTGGTGGCGGGCGCGGAGCGCGGCTGGCTGGTGTTCGATCCCCAGCGCGCCGGCGTCTCGGCCTTGGAATTCGAGATCGTGCGTGACGCCGCCTTTCTCAGCGAACTGGTCCCGACCTGCCTCGCGTTTCATGAGGCCGTGCGCAACCAGAAGGAACCGATCCCCGATCCCACGCGGGATCTGTTCGTACCGGTTGGCGAGGATCAGTTACGCTGGACGGCACTGGCGACGAAGTACCGTGACGCCGAGACCATCGTTAGACGGATGGAGGACGAGCTTAAGGCATTCAAAAGCCAGATGGCGGACGCCCAAGCCGGCCTGGTCGACTTGATGGGTGAGTTCCTGCTCGCCGACCGCAAGGGGGTACGCGTCCTGCGCTACCGTCAGATGGGATCGGTCGACTATCCGGCGCTGCTCGCCGAGGTAGCACCGGATCTCGCTCCAGCGATGCTGAACGCGCACCGCCGTGGCTTCTCGGACCGCGTCAAGGTAACGGCCAAGGCGGTGAAAACCGTCCAGGCCGACACGATCCCGACCGCTCGAACCCAACGCCAAACGCCGGGTACCCGGCCGGTTAAGATCGAACGGGCCGAGACCCAGAGAACCCGGGCCGCCGTCGCGGTTGACACAACGGCCGAACCGGAACCGTTCGGCTATTTCTAATCTGATGCACGCGCCCCCATTGGGGGCGCTCCCTCGCCCACCGCACCACGCAGGGGGCTGTCCCGTCGTGATCCTCCGCTCGCGAGGGGACAGGTTTTCCTGCGATCTCCGTTGAGGTCGTTCATCGCCGGCGCGGGCGATCCATCAAGACCGCGCGCACCCTCGGCCAGTCTCTGGTGACTGGCATTGAACCCGTCAGCCGCGTGCTGACATTACCCCGCGGGGAGTCTCACTCCCCCACCCGGGACGTGCGTCTCCCCGTGTTTCGGAGAGCCGCATGACCATCCAGACCACGTTCAACGTCGCCACCACGTTCGGCGTCCCGGCCCCCAAAAGCCTGACCGTCGACGGCTTCGCGGATGAGACCCATCCGCTGATCCCCAAGCGGATGCTCTATGTCTTCCGGGCGGGCCTGTCCGCGCTGTTAGCCTTTCTGCGCGATGCCGCCGGGGACGCCTTCCTGCTCACCGGCCCGACCGGCAGCGGCAAAACGTCCTTGGTTTGCCAGATCGCCGCCCGCCTGAATTGGCCGGTGCAAAACGTCACCTGTCACGGGCGGATGGAACTGACCGATTTGATCGGCCAGTTTGTGCTGCGAGGCGGCAGCACCGAGTTCGTGCATGGCCCGCTGGCCGTCGCCATGCAGCAAGGGCATTTGCTCATCCTCAACGAGATCGACCTGATGGATCCCTCCGAGTTGGCCGGGTTGAACGAGGTGATCGAAGGCCAGCCGCTGGTGATCGCGCAGAATGGCGGGGAGGTGATTCGGCCTCATCCGACATTCCGCGTCATAGCGACCGGGAATTCCGCCGGTGCCGGGGATACCACCGGTCTGTACCAGGGCATCCTGCGCCAGAATCTGGCCTTCCTGGACCGCTTTCGCGTGATGCGTTGCGATTACCTGGAGGCCGATGTCGAGATTGGCGTGCTGGAACACACCGTCCCCAGTCTTCCCCGTGAAGTTGGCGAAAAAATGATCGTGGTCGCCAATGAAATCCGACGTCTGTTCCTGGGCGAAGGGGAAGCGGGCTCCGAACTGACGATCACGATGTCCACGCGGACATTGGTGCGTTGGGCACGGTTGGCCTTGACCTTTCGAGGGGCGCCGCAGCCCATCGCCTATGCTTTGGAACAAGCGTTGACCGCACGGGCCGATCCCGAGCAACGGGTGGCCATTCACCGCCTCGCGGCGGATGTGATGGGGGACTTGTGGACGGGTGCCAAACCATGAGTGAGTCCTTCTATTTCTTCCGTTTCGATCACGCCGATGGAAGGGCTAAGGAATGGGCCTACCGAGTTACCGAAACGGGCGAGATCGAAGTCCGCTGGGGACCCGCCGGACGGCTGGTCCAGCGGAAAATCTATCCGGCCGCGTCTTACGGCCAGGTACGGCAAACCGCCCAGACCAAAGCCCGCAAGGGCTATCTGGCGCTCGGTCAACGCCAGATTGATCGTCACGGGAGCGTGACGATGGCGCGATCAACGCCAACAACGCCGGCCACCGAGCCGGCGGCCGTGACACCGCCCTTCAGGCCCCACCTTGGCGTTTCGGCGCTCGACCTGTCTCAGATCGAGACCGACATCGACAACGGCTGGTTCTAACACCGCCATCCGCCAGCCCTCGGCTGGCATCATCCCTGGGGAGTCAAGCACCTCCCCCTGGGGACGTGTCTCCCCGTGTCGCTTTCATTCGGAGAGACGCATGAATCACACCCTGCTGACCGACACCCTGCTCACGATCACGGACAAGATGTCGCTGATCGTCCTAACCGTCAGCCTGTGGTCTGGTCGCAAGAAATTGCGGGCCGATGATCTGGAACTGACCGACGGTGAGATTCCTCCCGAGGAGTTGGTGTCTCTCGGATCCAAACGGATCTGCAATCCCGACGCGCTCCGCGTGTTCAGCACCCTGAAAGGTCAGGCCGAACGCGCCTGCCTGAAGGTCGGCACCCGTTTTTTGGGTGGCTTTCTGGTTCCAAATGACCTGCTCGGCGCCTTGAGCGCCGAACTGGATGCGCTCAAAACGGACTTCGAACAGGAAGTCCAGAGCTTTCTGTCGGACTACGACCGGGAGATCGGTGACTGGATTGATCGTCATCCCGACTGGGAACGCCAACTCCGAGCGGCCGTGGATCCCGCCAGCAAGGTCGGAACGAAATTCTCATTTCGGTATCGTCCGTTGCTGATTCGGCCCGCGCCGGGACAACACCAGGCTTGGGAAGACGATGTCGCCGAGATTGGCGGCACCCTGTTCCACGAGGTCGCGCAGATCGCCGTCTCGCTTGAAAGGAGCGTGGTCGGCAAGGACGCCATGACCCAGCGGGCGTTGGGTACTTTTCGCCGCATTCAGCAAAAGCTGGCGGTGTTGTCCTTCGTGGATCCCCGCATCCAGCCGATCCTCGACCCGTTGGAGGGATTCCTGGCGCGCGTGCCCAAGACGGGCCTGATCGCCGGGGCCTTGTTCCAGGAAGGATTCGGTTTGTGGTTACTGCTCTGCGATGAACAGCGCATGGCGAACCACGGGGCCGGGATTCTGGCGGGAGAGACCGAGGAAGAGAGCGAGGACATCGACGCGGAGATCGCGGCACCACCTCGGTTAGTGGATCGACGCGCTGTTGGCGCCGAGGCCGAGGTTGACGCCGAAACGATCGGCGAAGAAAGCGCGGCGTTCCTGATGGCGTTCGACGCTGAGGTCGCGCACAACGCCGGCCCTCCAGCGGACGACGCAGGCCCGGCTGAAGCCAGTCTGATCCCGATGATCCGGGTTGTTGGCGAACTGGCCGAGGTGCTTGAAGCCGAAGTCGAAGTCGAAGTCGAAGTCGACTTCTTCTTTTAGTCACAGCACGAAGTCCCCCATCCAGGGGATATCCATCCGGGTGTCGACGCCAGTCGGCCTCGTTTTTCCCCACCGGGGCACGTTCCGCCCCGACGGGGCGGCGCGTGTCCATGCCGGAGACGCACCATGCAGACCAACCATCTCAAACGGGCCATGCCTATCGTGGCCGCGGCGCTTGGACGTAAGTTCGGCGTGAAGGTCATCGTCGGTGGAAACGCCGCCCAAACAGACGGCCAGACCATCTGGCTGCCAAATCTACCCCCGGAATCGGCCCTGCGCGAGGTCGCCTGGGGCTTATTAGCCCATGAGGCGAGTCATCTCCGCCATACCGACATGGCGGTATTTCGCGAAGTCGCGGCCCAATCGCCGCTGCACCAGCATTTGCTCAACCTTCTGGAAGATATTCGGATCGAGCTATCGATCCGGCATGCCTATCCCGGCACGCAGTTCACCCTGGAAAAGGTGGTCGACTGGATGCTCGCCCATGGGCAGTTGCAAGCCCCTGAGTCAGGCCATCACCCGGCGCGCATCCTGACGGCGTTTCTGTTGCTGTCCTTGCGCGCCAAGATCCTGGGCCAAACGGCGTTGGCCGACCCGGCCGCGCACGCGGAACAGGTGCTGCGCCAGACCTTCCCAGCGTCGCTGGTTCATCGGCTGATGGGTCTGATGAGCGACGTCCGGGGGTTATCGAGTACCGCCGAGGCGGCGGATCTGTCGGCGCGCATCCTCCATCTGTTGGAGGAGGAAAAGGCGCCGGCCGATCCCCCAGCACCGCCCAAAGAGCCGGCGGAGAGTTCGGCCAAGAGCCCGTCGGAGCTTCAAACCAACGACGCGTCGGAAGATCTGTCCGACGCCGCCGAGGCGTCGGGTAGTCAGGGTGCCGGAGCTAGCCTCCTTCAGGACGTCATAGAGACCACCGAGGACGATCTGGAATGCGATCTGTTCAAGGCGGCCCAACAGTGGCTGGAACAGCAATCCGGCCGTGAGAGTTCCTCCGTCCTCCTTCCCGTGGGCGAGGAGGCCATGGTGGATACCTTTACAGCGCCAGAGCTGCTGAACAGGGCCAGGAGTGAATCGCGGGCGTTGAGCACGAAACTCCAGGGCCTGGTTCAAGCCAGCCGGATGGATCGGCCGTACGCCACTCACCAGGGGAAGACGCTGATGGCGAAGCGACTGCATCGGGCAGGAACCGGTGAGGCGCGGCTGTTTGCACGCCAGACCGCCCGGACAACGCCAAACACCGCGGTGCATCTGGTCGTGGATCTCTCCGGATCGATGAGCCGTGAGACCGACACCAGTTCGCTCGCGCAAGTCGCCCAGGACGCGGCACTCGCCTTGGCGATGGCACTGGACACCATCCCCGGTGTGTCGGTGGCGGTGACCGCCTTTCCGGGCCTCCAAGGGAAGAACGATAGCGTTTCGTGCCTGATTCGCCACGGGCAACGTCCCACGGCACGGGCCGGTGCGTTCGCTCAGAACGCCCGCGGTGGTACGCCATTCGCCCAAGCGCTCTGGTTTGCCGCCGCCGACCTGATGCTACGGCAAGAGACACGACGCCTGATGCTGGTGATGACCGATGGCGAACCGGATGACGCCGATGCGGCGCTGAAGATGATGGCGCACTGTCGGCAAGCCGGGATCGAGATCACTGGAGTGGGTATTGGGTATGACGTGTCGTGGCTCTTTGCGCGCCACCTCACGATCCAATCCGCCAGCGACTTGAAGCGGACGCTGTTTGGCCTGGCCGAACGGTTCCTGATGTAGCCCTTGGTCCCTCCCGATAACAGGCCGGTACGCCGGTCTGTCATCGGGTCAGTCAAGAAGGATGGTCCAGTTCCGCGAGGTCGGCAGGCGCCGATCCCGCTTCCACGTCACCCGGCCGGCGCCGGGTTCACCCCATGGGGATGTCTCCCCATGGGGGGTGCGTCCCTTTTCAACGAGGTCCGCACCATGTCCAAGTCAAACGTCGACCAACCGGCGCGCGTGCTGTCGCGCGCCATCGAAACCCTGGCCGCGCGCGGTCGGCACGATCGGCCTGACGAGTGGCTCCGCTGTCTCTGCCAGGATGTGCTGGCCGGCTTCGGTCGGCGGCTGGCACAGCCATGGGACGAGGCGCGCCACGAGGCGTTGCACGCACTCTCAGCGCTGTACGGAAAACTGGTCGGGGACCATCCCTGGACGGACATTCTGGGAAGCGTTTACATGGAATTCGGTTCGCGCGGTCAACACCGTTGGTTAGGGCAATACTTCACGCCTCAAACCGTGGCGACCTGTATGGCCGAGATGCAACTCACGGGGCTGGAAGACCGGCTGAGCGAGAACGAACTCATTCGGGTGCTGGAGCCCACCTCCGGTTCGGGCGTGATGTTGCTGGCGATGTGCGAGTGCCTGCAACGTCGCCACGGGGTGGCGGCCCTGCGACGGTTCGCCTTCACCGCGATCGATCTGGATCGCCTATGCGCGGAGATGACCGCGACCCAACTGCTGGCGAACGCGGCGTTTCATGGCGAGCCAGGCGAACTGCATGTGTATCACGGCAATGCCTTGACGCACGCAACCCTGGAGATAGTCGTGTCGTTCGCGCGCTCGCCCGCCTTCATCGACCGATTGGACGATCCGACGATTCCGCCCGATCCGAGGCCGACCTGTCCCACACCCTCTCCAGCGATGGCCTTCGCCGTCGCGGTGGGTGAGCAGATGTCGCTGTTCTAAGGAGGTTTTACGCTGATCGATGGAGTCCGGGGCCGTCAGGCCTCGGTATCTGTCCCCTCCGCATCCCAGCCGGGCGTGTGGAGCGGACAGATTTCCGCGGCGCTCTTCTGATCGAGGCCGTTCCATCGCCTGCGCGGGCGATTCATCAAGACCGCGCGCACCATCGGTCGGCCACTTGCCGACACGCCATCCGCCAGCCTCCGCTGGCATCAACCCCAGGGGAGTCGCCACGCCCCCTGGGGACGTGCGTCTCCCCGCTGTTCGGAGAGTCGCATGAGACAACCATCCGCTGGACCAACCCACTTGCCGAGGCAACGTGACACGCCGCATGAGGAAGCCGCGCCGTACAGGGCGACCCCTGACAGCGACGCCGAGTCCGTCATCCTTCAACAGGCGATGGCGATCATCGAACGCCGCATGAAGGTCGCTCGGACGGCCTTGACCTCCCCGGTCGAGACCATGCTCTACCTGCAAATGCGCGTTGGACATCTGGAGACAGAAACGTTTGGGGCGCTGTGGCTCGACAATCGCCATCAGGTGATGGCCATCCAAGAACTCTTCCATGGCACGATTGATACGGCCGCCGTGTATCCACGGGAAGTCGTCAAGAATGCCCTGAGACAGAACGCCGCGGCCGTCATTTTTTACCACAATCACCCGTCTTGCCACGCGGAACCCAGCTCGGCGGATCGTACGCTCACGACCAAATTAACGCGCGCGCTGGGCCTGATCGAGGTCCGGGTGCTCGATCACATCGTGGTGGGAGAGCCCTGCGTGTCGATGGCCGAGCGCGGCCTGCTGCACGCCTGATACCGTCGCTGGATCGGCTCCTGATGGAGCCATTCGCCAGCCTTCGCTGGCATCCACCCCTGGGGAGTCGTCACTCCCCGCCGGGGATGTGCGTCTCCCGTTTCTGGAAAGGACGCATGAACATCCACCGCAACCTGTATGGCTTCCATGGCTCGTGCCTCGGGTACGAGAACGCCGAACGCCGCCGTCAGGCGGTTCTCGCCTGGCTGGGACGTCCCGTTCCCAATCTGACGCTCGGCACCGCCGAGCATTTCAAAGCCTACCAAGCGGCGATGCGCCTCGGGCACGAGCATCACCAACGCACCGGCGAACGCTGCTGGTCCGAACTGACGCCCGCGTTGATTGGGCTGGAGCAGACCCGCGTGGCGATCCTCAACCCGCAAGGGCAGGAAATCCGCCGCTTCTGGGTCGGCCGATCGACCGGCTGGATGCCCTGTCACCTGTCCATTTCACGTCGCTCCGCGCACGGCGGATATCCGGTCGACCTCGCGCCCGGCGAACGGGTCCGGATGGTCCGTCGCGCCTGACCGATCGAACCGGTGACGGGGCGACAGAGGTCATTCGCCTTCCATGGCGGGTGGTCTGTCTCCCATGAATCGGATCCTGGTCGCCGCCATCGCCTGACATCCATCCGTCCATTGACGCTACCTGCACCGCGTCGACATCCGACGCATTCACTCCACGGGAAGACCCTTCCCCTTGGGAAGGGCCTTCTTCCCCTGCCTAGAGAAACACGATGAGTCTGCAACACAAGATCGGAATCGACATCAGAGCCGCTGGCGACGATCGCGCTGAACGTATCGGAGCCTCCGTGGATCCGAGTCCGAAGAACAGCGTCCACTCAGCGAATCAGTCACTCGCCATCCTGTACTACGACGATGCCCAGCATTCCTCCTACTGGAGGATCGAAGGCGATGCCGCGCACGCCCGTCACCTACTGAGCCAATTGGAAGCGATCCAGGACGCGACCGGCGAACCGAAGCTTTGGGACGGTCTCCCCGAGCCGGGATTCACGGTGATCGACGTCCTCCCGCTCGACACCCTGCAACGGATGGTCAGCGGTCCGGCGACCGATCTGATGACCGCCGATCAGTTAGACGGCTTCCTGATTTATCAAGAGCGCTAACACCCCCTCACCCAGGCGGGCCGCGCCTTCCCGCGTGGGAGGCGTCTTCCCGCTCTCGACGATTCGGAAGAATAGGAGATCCGCATGACGCTGGACGCTATCTTGGTTAGAACGCAGGCGCGGGGCCGCTGGAGCGGGATTCTGCATCAGTTGGTGCCGGCGCTGGATCCCGCGCAGGAACGCCCAGGGCGGCATGCGCCATGCCCCGTGCATGGAGGCGCGGATGGCTTCCGCCTATTTCGCGATGTCAACGACACCGGGGGTGGTATCTGCAATACCTGCGGCGCGTTCCCCGACGGGTTCGCGTTGCTGATGTGGTTGACGGGCTGGCGTTTCCCTTCCGTTCTGGAAGCGGTCGCCTCGGCCCTGGGACTGACCGAGGCTGTCCGCGTCAGGCCACCCCTGGCCGTACGTCCAGTGTCACCGGGTTCGGAACGCTCGCTTGAGGCGTGCCGCCAAGCGCTCCAAACCACCTGGCGCGAGACGTGCGCGCCGAGCGACCCAGTGGCCTGGCCACTGTGGCGGTACATGGAAAGCCGCGGCATCAGAGACACCCTGGCGTGGCTGGATCAGCGGGTGGTGCGTTGCCATCCGCATCTGGCCTATTACGAGGAGGGGCGCTGTGTCGGACATTACCCGGCCATGGTGGCGCGGGTGGCCGACCCGCATGGGCAGGCCGTGACGCTCCATCGCACCTATCTCGCCAGAAATGGCCTCTGGAAAGCCCCCGTGGTTAGTCCGAAAAAGCTGATGACACCCCTGGCACCCCTGACCGGAGGAGCCATTCGCTTGGCGTCGGTCGGGGCCGAACTGGGTGTCGCCGAAGGCATTGAGACGGCCTTGGCGGCCCGACGTCTTTCGGGGCAACCCGTCTGGGCGGCGGTCAGTGCGACCCTGCTGGAAAAGTTCGAGCCACCAACGAGGATTCGTCGGGTGACCATCTGGGCCGATCTGGATCGCAGCGAAGCCGGCGAAAAAGCGGCCGCGGCCTTACAGGAACGCTTGACCCAAGCGGGCATCGAGACCCGCATCAGGGTTCCGAATGGGCCGATTCCGATGGATCGCAAAGGTGTGGATTGGGCTGACGTGGCTCAATCGGGTCAGCACCGTCACCGGGCGGCGTAAGCCGTTCGCGGACACCCGCCGCCAGATCCCCTCCGGGGGACTGGCGGCGTTGTTATTGACCGGGCGCCCCTCGCCAGCGATCAACGTCGCGCCCGTCAACGAACCCTGCAACCCCGCCAGAGTTCGCCCTCCAGCCGAATCGATTGTCCACGAGAAGCGCCTGTGCGCGACAAGGCCACAAGGTTAACGACGCCGACGCCGGCAAGCACCTTGGCTACCCGCCTTGAGTGGCGTGAACGCGATACTCAGGCCATCAACAGGGTGTCCGAGGTATCCGGCATCTCGGGCCGTGGGAAGAACACCTGATCCAACTGTCCCCAGAGATCACGCTTGGCTTTCTGGATGCGAACCCGTGGCATCAGCGTGAACTGATCGATCGTCTCGTTGAACGTCCAGCGTTGCTTCAGCATGGACTCGATATCTTGCCCAAAGGTGGTCGCCGGGTATTTCGGTAAGGTCACCCAGCCGAGGATGCGATACGCGAAGGCGTCAAACAGCTCCAGATGTTGGATCGGGCGATTCTTGAATTCCAGCGCCCCTAAATGCGCATTCAACCACATCAACGTCGGCACCCGCGTTTGTTCGAGGACCGCCTTGGTACATCGCAAGGTTTCGTGGGCATCGGGTCCACCGGCGATGACCGAATTGATGACCACCCGCACATCCAGACTTTCCAGCACGGCAAACAAATCGTTTTCAACGGCATAGGCCATGAACGGTTGAAAGCCATTGCTGCCGACATCCACCACGAAACGCCTATCCTCAGGGGCTGTCGACACGATTTCGACCAGCTCATCGAAGGCACGCGGATTGATGACATGCGCTTCCGAGAGCTTCACGTATTGGCAGTTCAGCGGCTTGTAGCGCTGGAGCGTCGGGTTAGTGGTGTCGGTATCGATGCAGTGTATTGGGAGGTTAGCGTCCTGGAAATACTGCGCCAGGATCGAAGAGACATAGCTTTTACCAACTCCTCCTTTGGCCTGTAAGGTGATGAATAACTGAGACATGATCGACATCCTCCGAAATGTGCCGAGTGGCGACAATCGCGTCGTTTCGAACTAGAAAACCGGCATGCACCCCCTCCCCTTCC
>NZ_NRRG01000068.1 GCF_016583575.1 Thiocystis violacea | reverse complement strand
CGGGTTGGGGCGGGGTGGGGCCGGAATCCTGTAACATGCCCGCAGCCCAAGCCGTTCCAGAGCCCCGCCCATGCCGGATTCCTATATCGAACGCATCCTCAAGGCGCGCGTCTACGACGTCGCCCTGGAAACCCCGCTGACCCGCGCCCCGCGCTTGTCGAGTCGTCTCGGCAACGAGGTCTTTCTCAAGCGCGAGGATTTGCAGCCGGTGTTTTCGTTCAAGCTCCGGGGGGCCTACAACAAGCTGATCCATCTGGATCCGGCGGTGCGCGAGCGCGGGGTCATCGCCGCCAGCGCCGGCAATCACGCCCAGGGCGTGGCGCTCGGTGCCAGTCGGCTTGGCATCCCGGCGATCATCGTGATGCCGCGCACCACGCCGGCGATCAAGGTCCGCGCCGTGCGCGCGCACGGCGGCAAGGTCGTTCTGCATGGCGACTCCTACGACGAGGCCTATGCCCAGGCGATGGAGCTGGTCGCGGAAAAAAAGCTGACCTTCATCCACCCCTTCGACGACCCGGACGTGATCGCCGGCCAGGGCACCATCGGCATGGAAATCCTGCGCCAGCACCCCCAGCCGCCGCACGCCATCTTCGTCCCGGTCGGCGGCGGCGGGCTGATCGCCGGGGTCGCGGCCTACGTCAAATGGCTCTATCCGGAGGTCAAGATCATCGGCGTGGAGCCCGAGGAGGCGCCGACCCTGCATGCCGCGCTCGCCGCCGGCGAGCGGGTCGCGCTCTCGCAAGTGGGTCTGTTCGCCGACGGTGTCGCGGTGCGAATGATCGGCGAAGAGACCTTCCGGGTCGCCCGCGAGCGGGTCGACGCCGTGGTGCTGGTGAGTACCGATGAGATCTGCGCCGCCATCAAGGACATCTTCGACGACACCCGAGGCATCGCCGAGCCCGCTGGGGCGCTGGCCGTCGCGGGTCTCAAGCGCTGGGCCGCAAGCACCGGAACCCGCGACGCTCATCTGATCGCGATCGAGAGCGGCGCCAACATGAACTTCGATCGTCTGCGCCACGTCGCCGAGCGCGCCGAGCTGGGCGAGCACCGCGAGGCTCTGCTGGCGGTCGAGATCCCCGAGCGGCCGGGCAGCTTTCTCGCCTTCTGCCGTGCGCTCGGCAAGCGTCAGATCACCGAGTTCAACTATCGTTACGCCGACGCGCGCCGCGCCCAGGTGTTCGTTGGGATCGAGCTGACCAAGGGCGACGAGGAACGCCTGGATCTGATCGCGCGACTGGCCGACAGGGACTTCAAGGTGCTCGACATGACCGACAACGAGACGGCCAAGCAGCACATCCGCTTCATGGTCGGCGGCCATGCCCCCGGCATCGAGCAGGAGACCCTGGTCCGCTTCGAGTTCCCCGAGCGCCCCGGTGCCCTGCTCGATTTTCTGTGCGGCCTGGGCAAGCGTTGGAACATCAGTCTCTTTCACTACCGCAACCACGGCGCCGCCTATGGTCGCGTGCTCATGGGCGCCCAGATCCCGCCCGCCGATAGGGACGATTTCCATCGCTCGCTCGACACCCTGGGCTATCCCTATTGGGAAGAAACGGAAAACCCCGCCTATCGGATTTTCGCCGGGGTCGGAGACGCCTGAAGCGATTTCCGGGAAACCTGGCACCCGTGATCCGCCTGGTCATAGACAGGATTAACAGGATTTCGCAGGATTAACAGGATTTATAAGATTTTGTTTTTAATCCTGTAAATCTTGAAAAATCCTGTTAATCCTGTCCATTTAATTCCTCCGCGGCCCGTCGCGGCACACTCCGAGGTCATTCAGATGCGCCATCTTCTCCTGCTCCTCTCGCTCGCCGCGCCCCTGGCCCAGGCCGCCGAGCCGGTGCGGGTCTTCGTCAGCGTCCTGCCGCAACAAACCTTTGTCGAACAGTTGGGCGGGCCAGCCGTGAGGGTCGAGTCCCTGGTCCGGCCAGGTTTCAGTCCCCACACCTACGAGCCGACACCTAACCAGATCGCACGGCTGGCCGACGCCGATCTCTTCATTGGGATCGGTCTGCCGTTCGAGGCGGCCTGGATGGAGCGCCTGCGCGCCGTCAATCCGGATATCCGCGTGCTCGATCTCGGCGATGGGATCGAGCGCCGTCCCATGGAGGTCCACGATCACGACGAGGGAGAGGGACGGACAGGGGATCATGCCGATCATTCGGATCACGACCATGACCGGACGTCTCATCCGCCCGCTGCGGCCGAATCCGAGCTGGACCCGCACATCTGGACCAGCCCGCTCCTAGTCAAGACGATGGGCGAGCGGATCGCTTCGGCCCTCGCCGAGCTGGATCCGGCCCGTTCAAGCCAGTACGCCGCCAACCTCGCGGCCTTCCAGTCCGAGCTGGATACCCTGGATCGGGATATCCGCGCCCAACTCGTTGGGTTGAAGCATCGTCGCTTCATGGTCTTCCACCCCGCCTGGGGCTATTTCGCCGAGGCCTACGGCCTGACTCAGATCCCGATCGAGAAGGAAGGCAAGGATCCGGGTCCGCGCAGCCTCAAGGCCCTGATCGATCAGGCGCGCGCGCGGGAGGTCCGGGTGATCTTCGTCCAGCCGCAGTTCAGCCGGAAATCGGCCGATCAGGTCGCGCGAGCGATTGGCGGACGCGTGGAGGTGATCGACAACCTGTCGCCGGATTATTTCGAGAACCTGCGCCGGGTGGCGCGCGTGATCGCCGAATCGGAGCGATGAGCCGCGCGGATGACCGATGAACCGCGTTCCTTCGTCGGGCTCGACATCGGCACCTCGGGCGGCCGGGCGGTCGCGCTCGATGCCGGCGGTCATGAGATCGCGACCGAACGCATTGCGCTCCCAAAACCGCTGAGTCCGGCCCCCGGATGGGTCGAGCAGGATCCGGCGCTCTGGTGGCGCGCCACCCTGAGCCTCCTGGCCTCGCTCGCGACCAAGCTGGCGGATCGACCGCCCGTCGCCATCTGTGTCGACGCCACCTCCGCGACCCTCCTGCTCGCCCGACCCGACGGCGAGCCGCTGGGGCCGGCGCTCATGTACAACGACCGGCGCGCGCTCGCGGCGGCTCGGCGCATCGCGCGGATAGCTCCGGAGGATTCTCCGGCCCAGGGGCCGGGTTCCAGCCTGGCCAAGCTCATCCATTTGTATGAGACGCTTGGAGCGCCCCCCGGAACTCTGGTCCTGCATCAGGCCGACTGGATCCTCGGACGTCTGACGGGACGCTTCGGTTTCAGCGACTGGAACAATGTCCTCAAGCTCGGGTACGACGCCGGGAGCCTCGGCTGGCCGGACTGGGTGGAGCGGCTCGTACCGCCCGGTCTCGGGCTACCCAAGGTGCTCGCGCCAGGAGCCCCGCTCGGGCGGATCGCGCCCTCGGTGGCGCGCCTGATCGGCTTCCCGGACACCACCCGGATCCTGGCCGGAACCACCGACAGCACGGCGGCGGTGATCGCCGCCGGCGCGGCCCGACCCGGCGACGCGGTTACCTCGCTCGGCAGCACCCTGGTCGTCAAGATCCTCTCCGAGCGTCCGGTGACCGCGAGCCGATACGGCGTCTACAGTCAGCGTTTCGGCGATCATTGGCTGGTCGGCGGGGCCTCCAACAGCGGCGGGGCGGTGCTGCGCCAATGCTTCCCGGAGGCCGGGATCGCGGCCTTGAGCCGGTCCATCGATCCGGAGACCTCCTCGGGATTCGACTACTACCCGCTTCCCGGACCGGGCGAGCGCTTCCCGCGCCAGGATCCCCATCTCGCGCCACGGATGGATCCGCGACCGGCCGATCCCGCGAGGTTTCTGCACGGCCTGCTCGAAGGCATCGCGACCATCGAGGCGGAAGCCTATGCCCGGCTGGCGGAACTGGGCGCGCCGCGCCCGAGCCGCGTCCTGACGGTTGGGGGTGGAGCCGGGAATACCGTCTGGACGCGCATCCGCTCGCGTCTCCTGGGGATCGAGGTGAGAGAAGCCGAGCATTCGGAGGCGGCCTTCGGCACGGCGCGCCTGGCGCTGGCTGGATCCTCGCCACCTATGGGTTTTAGGTGATTTCCGGGAAACCTTGTACCCGCGATCCGCTCCGTCATAGACAGGATTAACAGGATTATTCAGGATTTACATAATGAAAAACATGAGTTTATAAAGCCTGTCAATCCTGCGAAATCCTGTTAATCCTGTCCAATTCCGGAGTTTTCAATCGGGTACGGTCTTTCCCGGAAATCGCCTAACTTGTAACTGATGGGCTAACCCGAACTCAAAGCTGAACGTGAGACGACCAAGCCTTCAGTCGTTGGCATGCAACTTGACAGCGAACATCAGGAATCCTTACGCCATGACAACCCATGACACCCGAGCCATGCCACGCACATTCCGGCATCTGCCGTTACTGCTGACTGCGGCTCTTCTGGCGACCTCGGTCGGGGCGGCCGACCGTGCCCTGCTGGTCGGGGTCGGCAACTACCGAAACGAGACGGCCGGCTCGAAACTCAATCTACCGGGCATCGATCTCGATCTCGAGATGATGCGCGGGGTCGCCGCCGACCTGGGGTTCGACCCGCGAAACACCAAGGCATTGCTGGACGCGGCGGCCACACAGTCGGCGGTACAACAGCATCTGACGGTCTGGTTACGCGATGGCGTCTCAAAAAACGACCGCATCCTGATCTATTTTTCGACCCACGGAACACAGGTCGCGGATCTGAATGGCGACGAGGACGATGGGCTCGATGAGGCGCTGACCCTCTATGATCTCGCGGCCATCACCACGGATGGTCAAGGTACCCTCACGGGCATCCTGCTTGATGACGATCTGGAGCGTGCGCTCAGCGATATCCCAAGTCGCGATATCCTGGTCCTCGTCGATGCCTGTCATAGCGGCACCGCGACCCGCTCCGTGCGTTTTAACTCGAAACAAAGCGGGACGGACGGAGGGGTGACGAAATTTTTCGCTTATCCGGGCATGCCCAGAGCAAAGGCACAGGGTGTGACACGGTCGGTCGGGAAACGCTCGCAAGAAGGCTACGTCAGCCTCTCCGCCGCTGCTGACGACGAACGCTCTCATGCGACCGTTCGCGGTAGTCTGTTCACCCAGGGTTTGGTCCATGCGATCGGCCAGGCGGTCAGTACCGGGGGCGGTCTGACGCCAAACCGGCTTAGGGATCAGGCCGCCGTCTTTGTTGCCGAACGTCTGGGCCAGGCAGACCGCGATAAACTATTCAACCCGCAGATTGGCGGAAATCCAATGCTGGCCGACAAGCCACTGCGTCTGGTTAGCGTAACCCAAGGTCATGGTCCGAACTGGCAGCGGATCGAAGCGCTGGCAAAAACGATGACTCCGCTCCAGATCCAGGCCAATCGGCAACGCTTCCGTGTGGGCGAGACCCTGGAGCTGATGATCGAGGTGCCACATGCCGGCTATCTCAATGTCATCAACATCGATGCCCGCGACACGCCCATCGTGGCCTTTCCGAACGGTTTCCACCGCGATAACCGGGTGAGTGCCGGGCGGGTCTCGATCCCGGGCGATCTGGCCTTCGATCTACCCGCCACCCCGCCTTATGGGCCGACTCTGCTGGTGGCCTTTCTGACTGACGCGCCGATCAATCTCTTTGAGACCGGCGATGGTCGGCGCGATCTGGCTGGAAACCTGCTCGATGACTTTCCGCAACCCTCGCGGATTGGCATGCGCGGTTTCCATCCCACCGCCAAGGCATCCGCTCCAGGCGCGGCTGGCTTGCTGGAAGTCGAGATTTCTCCCTGAGTCGCTGTAGAATCAGGCTATTGGTCACGCACGGAGGAGCGGCATGATCGCACGACGTTCATCTCTTTTGCTCTTGGTTCTGTTCCTCGGCGGGGTCGGTCAGGCTTGGGCCGCAGACTGCGAGCGGGGCCGCGCCTTGCATCGGGCGTCCTGGGCCGAGCCCGATCTCCATCAGCGGATCGCCCGGCTGCGTCAGGCCAGCGCGGTCTGCCCGGACCCCGAAATTCTGACCGACCTGGCCACCGCCTGTCTGGGGGCCGGCGACCCAAAGGCTGCCATCGACGCCCTGATCGCTGCCAGTCGCCTCGTTGGCCCCGCCGCGCGCCAGAGCGAGATTCAGGCCGAGCTGGCGCGTCTCTATCTGGAACAGAACCAACTGCCGGAGGCCATCGTCAGCATCGACCGTGCGATCGATGCGGCCGGTCTCCCGATCCCGACCGCGCTCCTGGAGCTGCGTCGCCGCATTGATCGCCATCCCGACCGTGCCCGCCTGAGCGCCGCCCAGATCACCCGCGGCCTCGCCGCGCGCGGGACCGGCGTGGCGCGTGGCTTCGTGCCGCAGTCTCGGCTCGATCTCTATGTCCTCTTCGACTTCAATCAGGACCAGCCCAACGCCGAAGGGTTGGCGCAGGTGGAGGAACTGGCGCGGGCGCTCCAGGCTGGCGCGTCCGGGCAGGACTATCGCCTCATCGGTCATACCGACGCGCAAGGCGCGGCCGATTACAATCGGCGTCTCTCCGAACGTCGCGCCGACCGCGTGCGCCGTTTGGTGGAGGACCGCGTTCCCGCCCTGAGCGGACGGCTGCACACCGCCGGCCGCGGCGAGTCCGAACTCAAATATCCCGGCGATACCGAGGAGGATCATCGGCTCAACCGGCGGGTAGAGCTGGAGGCGGTCAGCCTCCCCTGACCCCGTTTTTCGGTGGGCACGCCCGCGCCGTTCAATTCAGGAGACGCTTGCTATGCATGATCTGGTCCAGACCCGCCCCAGTCAGCGTCGCTGCATCCTCGCCGGATGCGCCCTGCTGCTGTTGCTGGGGGCGCCGCTCTCCGCCAGCGCCGCCGGGCGTCAGGCACTGGTGATCGGCAACGCCGCTTATCAGGGCGAGCGTCCGCTGCGCAACACCCTCAACGATGCCCGCGACGTGGCGCAGACCCTGCGTCGGCTCGGCTTCACGCTGGCGGGCGGAGGTCCGCTGGAGAACGCCGACCGCCGCACCCTGGCCACCGCCATCAACCGCTTTCTGGCGCAGATCCAGCAGCGCGATGACCTCGCGTTGATCTACTACGCCGGTCACGGGATGCGCGACGCCCACGGCGCCACCTATCTGCTCCCCACGGACACTCGCATCGAGCAGGAGGCGGACATTGCCCCCAATGGGGTGAGCCTGACCGGGATCATCGACCAGCTCGATCAGCGCCCGGAGCGGGCGGTCAGCCTGGTGATCCTCGACGCCTGTCGCAATAACCCCTTTGGCGTCGGCGGTCGGGGCGAGCGGCGGGGGCTGGGGGAGATCCGCGTCCCGCCGCGCGGCACCCTGGTCCTCTATGCCGCCAGCCCCGGCCAGACGGCCGACGATAATCGCGGCGGTCGCAACGGTCTCTTCACGCAGCACCTGCTGCCGCTGCTGGCGACGCCGGGTCTGGATATCGAGGATGCCTTCGATCAGGTCTCCCTGGCGGTCGAGGCGGCGAGCGGGAAACGGCAGGTGCCCTGGATTGGCGGTAATCTGCGGGGGCAGCTCACGCTGGTCGATCAGCCGGATCCGGCGTTTCCCGTCCCGAAGATGGTGCGTATCCAGGGCGATTGTTTTCAGATGGGCAGCCCGGCGGGCGAGGCGGGGCGCGACGGGGACGAGGGCCGGCACCGGGTGTGCGTCAAGGATTTTGCCCTCGCCCCCTACGAAATCCAGGTGGGACAATTCCGTCGTTTTGTCGAGGCGACGGGGTATCGCACCGAGGCCGAGCGCAATACCGGAGGCGTTGAAGGCTGTATGGCCCGCGATGCGAGCGACCAGAATAGCAAGTGGGGCGACCGTGCCTGGGCGAGCTGGCGGAAGCCGAGCCAGGAACTGGCCAACCGGGACGACCATCCGGTGTCGTGCGTGAGCTGGAACGACGCCCGGGCCTACATCGACTGGTTGAACGGCCAGACCGGCGGGGGCTACCGTCTGCCGACCGAGGCGGAATGGGAATATGCGGCGCGCGCCGGCACCGAGACGGCGCGGTTCTGGGGGGAGGATTCCGCACAGGCCTGCGGATACGCCAATGTGGCCGACACCACCGAGCTGCCGGACGGTTCGTTGTGGAGCGTGGTGCATGCGTGCGCGGACGGTTACGCCTTTGCCAGCGCGGCGGGCGCGTTCAAGCCGAACGCCTGGGGTCTCTACGACATGCTGGGCAACGTCTGGGAGTGGACGTGTTCGGTGTATGACAAGGACTATGGCGGGAAGGAAAACCAGTGTTCAAGCAAGAATGATGCCGGCGCCCGGGCGGTCCGGGGCGGCTCTTGGTACTACCAGCCGGCCGGGGTGCGGTCGGCCGACCGCGACTCGACCGCGCCTGTCTACCGGTACGTCCACATCGGTTTCCGTCTGGCCCAGGATTAACTTTACCCTTTAGCGTTTTTCCCTTTATCTTTTCCGGATATAGGTTATTAAACCGCGCCCGGTGCGGTATGTGATCGCTGAGGATTGATCCGGTCTTGGCAGAATCGCCGACCGTTCGCGCGGGCGCGGTTTAAGATATTAAAAAATATAAGATTTTAAACCGCGTCTCCACTGATGTCGATGACATCTCCAAAGCTAAACACAAACTGAAAATGACGCATGTCGCGCTGGACGCGGTTTAAGCGGTCGCCGTTTCGGGCGCGGTTGGTCGGGGGCAGGGCAAACCTCAACCCCGAGCCATCGGGTGGGCCAGTAGGCGAAGCCGGCAAACAAAACCGTTGCGATAGACCATCGCCGATCGTGCAGCCTTGATGCCTGGTTCCAATAATGGCACCATCAAGCATGGGTTCAATGAAGAAGATCCTCGACCAAATGCGCAAGGAACCGGGCAATGTCCGGTTTTCCGATCTGCGTAAGCTCTGCGAGTCCTATTTTGGCGAGCCGCGCCAGAGCGGCACCAGCCATTTGATTTTCAAGACCCCATGGCCGGGGGATCCGCGGGTCAATATCCAGAATGCGGATGGCAAGGCCAAGCCGTATCAGGTGCGGCAGGTTCTGCGGGCAATCGATCAACTTCAGGCCAAGCAATGAGCATCGATCATTACACCTATCGCGTGACATGGTCCCCCGAGGATGGCGAGCATGTCGCGGTGTGCGTTGAATTTCCCTCCTTAAGCTGGCTGGAGGCAACCCCCGAGGCCGCGTTGGCAGGGATGCGCCAGCGTGTTGCGGAGGTCGTCGCCGATCTCGCCGAACACCAGGAGCCGATCCCCGAACCACTGGCGGAAAAGCATTACAGCGGTGAATTTCGTGTCCGCATTCCGCCCGAACTGCATCGTCAACTTGCGCTGATGGCGGCTGAACAGGGCGTCAGCCTCAATCGCTTGGCTAGCGCAAAATTAGCTGGAAAATCAATCTAAACCGCGTCGATTGCGGATTTGGTTTCCGTGTCCGGCCCGGCTTCTGGCGGGTAAGGTGGAGGCCATGACGCAGAATCGACGCCGGTTATCCCGAATGACCGATTAACGAAGGCTGGTGCGATCCGACCTCTGGGGGAGTCGTCGAACGATGGAGACTATCATGCATTCAACGCGGCACGGCGGCAGGGGACTGTGGTGCGCGATCCTCACGGCGGCCCTGCTGCTGCCGATGGCGGCCTGTGTCAGCGCCACCGATCAGGCATCGCCGCCGTTCGCGTCGGTTGACCGGGGGAGCGGAGCCAAGGATGCGCGCCCCGGCGCGCGGTTCGCGCTGGTGATCGGCAACAGCCGCTACCGTCATCTCGATCCGCTCGCGAATCCGCCCAATGACGCCGCGGCAGTGGCCAGACGTCTGCGGGATCTGGGTTTCACCTTGATCGGTGCGGATGGGCGCCCGACGGACGGCGCGGTGCGGGATCTGGACGAGGCGGGGTTTGTGAAGGCCGTGCGGACCTTTGCGCAGCGCGTTCAGGGGGCGGAGATTGCCTTGCTGTTCTATGCGGGACACGGGATGCAGATCGCGGGTCAGCCCTATCTGCTGCCGGTGGATGCGCCCAGCGATGATCTGGGGCTGTTACGTCGGCGCAGCTTGGCGCTGGAGGAGGTTTTGAACGATCTGGATGGTCAGGCGGCGCTGACGGTGGCGGTGTTCGATGCCTGCCGGGAGATCCCGAAGCTGCGCTCCGTGGTGGCGGCGACCCGTGGCACGGGCGGTGGGGCGCGCGACGACATGGGGATGCGGTCGGTTCAGAGTCAGGGCCGCAGCCGGATCATCGCCTACTCGGGGGCCGCCGGGCAGGTCGTGCCGGATGGCGCGGGCCTGCACAGTCCCTACAGCCGGTTGTTACTGGAACAGCTCGCGCAACCGGAACCGGTCGAGCGTCTGTTCCAGCGGGTGGCCTGGCAACTGAGCCAGCACGGCGGTCAGTCTCCCGAGTTATCGATTCAGGGCGTGGAGCCGGATCGGTTTTATCTGGCATCGCCGGTCAAGGCTGTTGCCTCGGCACCGCCGCCTCCGCCACGGGTCAGTCAGGCGCTGGACAGCGTTGCATCGACGTTCGGCGGGCCAAGGGCGGAGACACCGACCCCGCCGCCGTCCGTGGTGAGCGCCGCGCCGCCGTTGGCCCTGTCGCGTGTTGATTCTGCAGTTGATGATATCCGCCAAACGAAACAGTCAATTGGCACACCAGATCAACCGATGTCCGCAATGCCGCCACAAACCAATCCGTGGTTATCTTCAAATCTATATGGCAGCGATAATGAGTATGCCGCGCTTAGGTCGGTCACCATCATTCCACGTGAGAATGGATTTTTAGTAACGATAAAAAATCAGTTTAATTTCCAATGCAAGCTTTCTTTTGATTCGGCAAATAACCCGGAATTTCTGAGCGATTGTCGTTCTCTGGATGGGCCTCAACCAATATGCACTCCAGATATGCCTGGCTCTTTTTGTGCAAAAGCATCGGGTTGTTTTCTAACAGAGCAAGAGGAGAAAAATCCCAAATGCTTTGAAGCGTGGGAGGTTAAAGAATCATTAATTCACCTTAAATGCTCAGTGCTGAAGACTGAGCAAGTTTGCCATGGGTTCTACACGCTGGCAAAAGGAGATTATGACTCCAAGTCAAGAATGACCATTGCGCGACGAACCCAGTAAGGGACGGTTCACTAATAAGTGGTATAGCCAACTAATATGATATGCAGAAATTGAGATATGTCTGAATATGCAAATCTTTGTTTTTAAATGAGCTTTTTACTTTTTAATAATTAATTATGTGCGCATAATTAATAAGATGACTATACATCTCTATGAATGATCTCGCTCAAAAACCATTGGCGTCGACAACATAGTTCCATGCTCCGAGCGTCTCATCATGACGAATGAACTGGTCTTTGATGGCGCGAAAGGTCTCGGAGCACTTGCGCCCCGCCTCATACACGCGATCAAGGAGGCAGGCCGTCACGCGCAGTCCGGTGTCGGTGGCGGTGCGCTCCACCGCCTTGAGCACCGTCTCAGGGGTATCGAGGATCTGTCCGCGCAGGCTGCGCTCGACCTGACTGAACAGGCGATGCTCGATGGGATGCCATTTCGAGGTGTAGGGCGGGTGCCAATACCAATAGCTGAAGCAAAAACAACCAGTACTCTGTGTCAAGGCGGGTAGCTCGGGCGGTTTGATGGACGGGCATTACGCACTCCTATGGGCTGACCATAACCGGGGAGACATCGCCTCCTTCCGACTTTCAGTAAAGCTCAATTCACCCGCACGCTTAAGTCCGACCGGACCAGATCCTCCGGAACCCGAATCACCGCACGGAACGTACCTTCCACTTCGTCCAAGGATCGAACCTGAAGCGGTTGCAGGTCGGCACGGCTGAAACGGCCGAGTTTGGCGGACAGGCTGTCGGCAATGCCTGGCGGCACGCCGAGGCACATCACCTGCTCGCTGCCCGGGGCATCGAAGACCAGGTCGAACTGGGTCGTGTCCGGGATCCGGATCGTGTCGTCGGCCGCGACCGAGGCGTTCGGCTGAAACCGGGTCGGCAACACCTGCCAGATCTGCCCCCTGGCATTCTGGTAGTAACAGAAGAGATCGGTGCGGCGGCTGGCGCGCACCCTGACCTCCAGTTTGTCGCCCACCTGGTAGCCGTCGCGTGCGCCGGTTATTTTCAGCGCGGGCACGCCGGTGCGCGTGAGCGTGCCGGAGGGGGTGCGCGATTGGCTCAGACACTGTTGGTAAGGCACGCCGGCGAGTTTGCCCAGCACTTCGATGGTACTGAGCTGGATCAGGCTACGCAGCGCGGCGTGCTGGCCCTCGGCGCGGTCGACCGAGAGGGTGAAATAACCGCCGACGGTCTTGAGTCGGGCATCCAGATCGAGACCCTTGCCGCGGTTGACCAGGGCGACGGAGTTGGTGGAGCCGGCGCCGTTGATGATTTTCATGGTTTTACCGACTTTCACGTTGAAATCGATCGTCATAGCCGAAACCTGACGCTCGCGCGAGATCCCGCCCCCGACCTGCCCCAGATCCAACCCGCCGCCCGCGCTCGTGCTGCTGACGCCCTGGTCGAGTTCCGAGACCGATGCCTCCAGGATATAGTCTGGCCAGTCGATGGTAAGCCCATCGGGCATGGCGTTCAGATAATCCACATCGATGCGGCTCGTCTCGGGGTTCGGTGTGACCCCAGAGAATGTTTGCGGAATGTCCACGAACCGAAAGGCATTGCTCCGCCGATTCATTTCCGAGATGGTGGAAATCAACATGGTCCTGGTGCCGCCGCCGATGTTTTTCCCGGTTTGATCCGGAAGGCTGAGAGCCGTGACAAGGCGTGTCTTGGCACCGCTGCGTGCAAAGAGGTCATCCATGCAGGCGAGCGCGTCGGAAAAACTGGTCAAACGGGTGACGGGCGGGCTGGCGGGGTCGGCCAGGCGCGGCACATCCTCGGGGCGCGGCTCGACGGCGCTGCATCCAGCGAGCAACAGTACCAGGCTCGCGCCAAATAGTTTCAGATGACCCGCCGTCGGGAAAAGGGGCATGGCGCTATCCTTTGGGGTGTCTCGATGGTTCCGCGCGGCGGCGGCCAAACGGCGGAGCGGTCTCAGCGGCTGTTCCAGTTGATGATATCGCCATCCACCAAAATATTGACCTCGCGCAGGCCGCTGATGCTGGAGTGACTGAAATCGCCAATGGTGAGATTGCCCGTTCCGCCGCGAACGTTCCTTGCGCCATCATCGATAGCGACCGTGGTTGAAGTGCGCTCCGTTTTGACAACGGTACCCGTGGCGCCGGTCCGAGCGGCAGCACTGCTGTCATGGGTCAGATTCTGCTGTGCCTGGAGGCGATACATCCGGGCGCTGACGTTGGGAGGGATGCCGTTCAGCCCTCCGGCAAGACTGTGGGCCGGGAGCATGAGCGACAGGAGCCCCAGCGTCATCGCCATGGCGAGTGTGTTGTGCGATGTCATCTTCACTGCTCCGTAGGGTGCCGGCGTGATCATGGGACCAGCCCGGTATTGACGAATTCGACACGCCGGTTGATCCCTGCCTCGGGCCGTCGCGGATCGAACAGGTCTTCCTCGCCGCGGCCGATGCTTGGAATGTGGTTGACGTCGATGGCGTGTTTGGCGGCGAGATAATCCTGAACCGAGCGCGCACGGCGCCGTGAGAGATCCAGATTGTACTCGGTTGTCCCCCTGGCATCGGTGTGGCCTTCGATCCGGATCGCCAGACCGTTGAACAGCGGATCCTTCAAGACGGCGGCGATCCGGTCGAGGTGGCTCCGTGCGGCCGGAGTCAGACGATCCGAGTCGAACGCGAACTCGATCGGCGTAGCCATGGCGCGCTCGCCGGAAGGACGCTGTCTGGATAACGACTGGCGTGGTTTCGCCGGGCGCGGCGCGGGGCGGTGCGCCTCGCTCCGGGGCGGCTGGACCGATGCGAGTTGAGCGGCCGGTTCGGGGGAGGGGACGGGCGTGATGGTCGAGTGGATAACCGGGGTTTTGTCAACCAGGCAGTCGTCCGGTATCCGGGCGCTCAAGGCCTGAAAAATTTCACAGCGCGAGGCATCCTTGCTCACATAGGTGGTCTGTTCCGCGTGTCCGATCCTGGGCAGCAGGGCGGCGAGCAGCAAAAGGATGAATGGAGGGAGCGGCGCATGAGTCATCGCAGGAATCCTTGAATTCGATGGATAGCTTGCCATAGCTGTGAAGATAACGCGGTCGAGGGTTGGCTGCCAACCAGGACGCCGCACTCGGCGGCGTCCTCTCCCCTAATTAGTTGCCGACAACATTGATCGCATTGGTCGCGGTGGCAGACACGCCAGTGGCGATCGAGTACACATTATGCGCCTTCAGCGTCTGGCGGACGCCGCCGCCAACCGATACGCTGCCACGAACGGCGTTCATTTCATTGGCAGCCGTACTTTTCATACCGGAGCTGATGGCATAAACATTATCGACGTCCGCCGATTGTTCAACATCGCCGCCGATGGCGATCTTGGCGGCATGCGCCTGAGCGGCCAATGCAAGGGTGAACGCGATGGCGGTCAAGACGTTAAGCGTATAGCGGTTCATGAGAGATCTCCTGGTCGGTTTGCGGTGGGTTGAGTTCATTCGCCTGCAGGACTGGCTTCGGGATAGCCATTGCCGCCGCTGCGGAAAGATTCGAGATGATTTTTGATGTCGGCACAATGTGCCGTCCGCGAGCCGGTGGGCGTGGGCATGACGATGCCGGCCTTGACGGTCTGTTTCACGTTCCCTCGGATATCACCGCAGTCGGACAGGGTGTTGATGTAATTCGAGGCGTGCGTCACTGGTCCATCGCTGGCGATGAGGTGGCCGAGGGTTGCGGACTGCTCCACGTCCCCGCTGATTTCGAAAGCCGGGGCCGGTGCGGTTAGGGCCAGCGCCATAGCGGCGAGGGCGATGGGGCGGGTGCGGATCATGAACAGCCTCCTGGTCGGTCGTGTGCGTGAATGGGATCATGGGTTCCGTGATGGGTTTCGGGATAGGCGGGGCGGTGACGGCGAAAATGATCGTTCGTGCCCGCAAAACGACCGTCCCTTATCCCGAAACTCCATCCCATGACCATGAGAGCCTTAGCGTTTCACTCAGAGGACGACAGATGCCCAAGCCAATGATCGTATTCCGCCTCGCCAACGCACTGCATGGGCTGTTGCAGACGGAGCTGTTTCAAGCTCGCTACCAGGAAAACCGCTTGGCGGTGGGGTTGTTATTGACCCTTTCACGCGAACCCTTCCGCAGTGAACTGCTGTTTCGCGATTATTCGCTGAAAGAAGAAGAGCTTTGGTTGATCCCTGCGCGGGAAGCGCCGAAGGCGGGCGGCGAAAATGATCGCGGCGCGGATTCAGAGGATAACGAGGATCCCGGCGCTGCGGAAAAACCTGGGCAGTCCCCCCAATCCGCGCGCATCTTCCGGCCCGCACTGGTTTACCTGTCGCTGGTGCTCAGCCGACGGCTGGCGCTGGCTAACAATCGCCTGGATCAACCGACCAACATGCATGTCTTGTTTGGCAGTCTGGCCGCGCATGGTGCCGCAGAAGCGGGTTGGTCCGAGGTCAAGGTCACGCGCGCGAAGCGCCCCATCGTCTCCCTGGCTTCATCTTCATCTGAACGCATCGGCCGCGTCTGGAGTGTTCTTAAGAAACAGATCGCCCGGCTCGGCACGGGCTATGGTCCCGTCTCCGCCAGACGCCGCGCCAAATACGGCCCGTTCTGGCTGATCCTTTCGGACGTTGCGGCGGAGATGGCCGAGGAGCTGAGCCTGTGGGACTGTCTGGCCCCGTTGCCGGTGCCGCTCGCATGCGATCTGAACGAGGCATCCCGCGACCAGCTCTGTCGGGTGCTGGAGTCGCTCAACGAACGTTATGCCCTGCTCCGTTCCTGCGGACTGGATCCGGAACAGTGGTACGACGATGCCGAGTTGAGCGTCTCCGGTTTGCGCGACCTGCAAACCCTGCGCAAGGCCGTCAATGCCCGGCTGGCCGCTCCACCGGATGGGTCGCAGGCCACGACGCCCGAACGCGCCTATGCCGATGCCTTTGAGTGCATCCGGACGGATACCCATCGCCCGGCAGGCTTCGCCACCTTCGAGGATTTCGCCGAGAGCGCTGTCGGGCAGGAGATGATCCACGGTTGCCTGGTCCTGCTGTCCACCCCGCTGCACATGGAGGGCGATGACGACCTGCTGCTCGTGAGCAATCTTCCCGCGCCCGTGCCGGAGTCTTCCGCTACCTGGCCTGAGCATCAGGTCGATCGGGAGACGGCGCTTCGTTTTGTCATCGGCCAGTGCCCAGGAATCCGCGACAATCCGGTACTGGCCTGGTTCGTCGATGCCACCCTGATCAATGGCCGGTCGATTCACGGTGGCGATGGCGTCCTCGCGGATGCGGAATTCCGGCGTCTTCTGGACGACTCCCGGCGCTACCCGACAACCGATGACGATAGGCTTTTGACGCAGTTGGAGCGTGACCTGTCAGAGGCCATCCGTTACTGCACCCGTCTCAATCGCCAACCCTGATCCATTTTCGGAAATCTCGCCATGAGCAATCGAATCCCGACGCAACAAGAACAGAACGTCGCCTGGCAGTTGATCGCAAAGCGTAGCGCGACCCTGGATTGGTCGCCCCCCGTGACGACGGATGAGATCGACCGTCTGCTGGCGCGCATGCCGACCCGCAACGACGCCGAACCGCTGATGGACTGGCTCTGGCGCGCCTTCGGGCAACCCGAAGCCGGCGCGGCGGCACCGCCCTCCGCTCCGGCCAGGATCCTGCCTTTCGTGCGTCCGCCCTGCGGGCGCTTCCGGCCTCTCGGCCAGATCCTGGCCTGGGCCGCTGCGGCAGTCGACGATGCTCCGCCATCCCTGCCGGAACGTCTTGACATCGGTCCAGGCGTTTTTCGCGTCGCCTTTGCCGGCGATCGGCAACGCATCCGCGTGACCCTGGAGGCATTGGGCTTTACCCTGGCGCGTCTGGCCGGGCGGACGGTCGCGGTCACCGGACCCGAGGGACTGACGCAGCTCCTCGCCATGGTCACTCTGGATGCGCGAGGCGAGGGATCCTTCGAGCTGGAAGATACGGTCGAGATCCGCCGTCTGTTGTTGTGTCTCCAGGTCGGCGAGATCGAGCCCTCCTGACGCCGCTCGCCACGCCTCAGCGAATCCAATCTGATGAACCGAACCACTGTCTATCTTCCGCTGTTCCCGGCCGTTGCCGATCCGTCCGCTCCGGGCTCCGGGCGTCTGCTCGCCCTGGCCTTCGAGGGCGGCGCCCAGCGGGTGCGCTGCACCCATGTCGCCCTCACGGGGTCTCTGGGGCACCTGCTGGACCAGACCCGGCGTCTGCTTGGCCGATCGTCCATCGGCGCGGGCGCCAGATTTGCCGCATGGCGTCATCGCGACGTCTTCGCGCTGGAACAGATCCCGAACCTGACCGATGTTGCGGCGACTCAACTGGGCCTGGCGCTCGGTCTCGCCTTGACCGGCAACGCGGCGGGCGGACGTCTGCTTGCTTACGGACGGCTGGAAGGAGGCATGGACGGACGCGCCATCGTGCCGCCTGCGGATCACGGGCCGCTGCTGGCCTTGCTGGAGCATCTGGCGCCCCAGCCGCAACCGTTGCTTTGCCTGATACCGCCTCCGATCGTGGTGCGCCAGGAAGACCGGCGACGCTTCATCGCGCTGGCCGATCGTCATCTCCATTGCTGCATTGTCGATTCGTTCGCGATCGCCCTTGACGTTTGCAATCACGGATCCGTCCGTTTGCCCGCAGCCCGCCCGGATAGCTGCTGATGGAGCGTCGCGACATCCATGTTCCCGTAGTGGCTTACTCGATGGGCGACCCCGATCAGGTGGCGATCTGTCGTCTCTGGTGTGAGCCATCCGCAGCCGGCGAATCGCAACGCGATGTTCCCTCTGACGCGGATAAGCGGTTGGCTCCGGTGGCGGCGCCGTTGCTGTCCGCGCAGCTCTTCGAATCCGGCTGCGTGGCCGCCATGGCGGTGCGCAAACTCGGGTTGCGTCCCGCGCCGCTGGCCTGGTGGCAGCGGTTGCGCCCTTATGCCTGGCTCGAATCCCGGCGATTGTTCGCGGCTGACGCCATCCCGACCCTCGGATCGAGCGCCGAACTAGGTCTGGCCCTGGCCTTGTTGCTCCCAAGCGCCCGTTTCAAAGGCGTGGCGATCGCCAGCGGCAGTCTGTCTGGCGAGGCGCCGGAATTACGTGACCGGGATGTAGCAGTGCATCCGGTCGGCCGTCTGGAGGAAAAACTTCGCAAGATTCTTGACCGCTCAGAGGCACTGCTGGCGGCTGGGCGTGGCCCTTCTCCCGCCTTATGCTTCACGCCTATCACGGACGATCAAGGTCGCTCCGTCGCGGAATTGGAGATCGTCGCGCGATTACGGCGGCAAGGGATCGAGGTTGTCCCGATCCGTTGGCTGAGCGAGGCGATCATGCGCTTGGGCTGCGAACGCCTGCCACTGATGGGGGCTGATCGTCTCGTCCTGGCCGCCGGCCTGACCTTCGGCATCGGGATCGCGTTGGCGGCCAGCGCCTGGCTGTGGCGAGCGTATCCTATTCCGCTTGCCTTCGAGCGCGGCGGCGGCCAGGCCATCGCCAGCGAACCTTACCTTGCTTGCGTCACAACGGACGGGCGTCATACCATCCCGCAGCCGATCGCCCGCCAAAACCGCATCCCTTGGCTGAAGGGCGGTCAGAAACTTGCTTGGTCGGTGCGAGTCGGGACGCCCGATGCCTGGGATGCCCGTGTGCTGAGTACGTTTGGGAGCCGGGGGTATTATCTGCTGTTCGCCGTGGTCTCCGCTGAAGGGCGGCGGATACTTGTTGACCATGCTCCAGCGGACGATCACCGGAAAACCAGCCCGATCTATCGCACGATCCCAGGTGAGTTATGGGAACAATGGTTCCAGATTCCGCCAGCGTTCGAGGAGGGGGAGTGTGCTTTGGTGATTCTGGCCCGACGCGACCGCAGTTTTGATCCCAATGCCTTGGGTCGCGCGCTCGCTGCCCAAGCCGGTCCCCGGCAGGGCGCGGACTGGCTCAATAGCGCCGTGAATTTCCTGCAATCCCAGGCGCCCGGATTTCTGATCTATCAGTTTGGCAAATCCAACGATGTCCCTGATCGCTGCCAGTTTTAGCCGTCTTCGGCTCGCTTACGGTGTGGCCGCCGCCATGCTGACACTCTGCTGTTCTTTGTCTCTGGGTGCCGACGATCCCTGCGCGGATTGGATTTTAACGCTGAGGCCGGATCGCGAAGGCAGTCGTGCTCTGCGTTTTAGTCTGGAATATAGGGCGCCGCCAGCGAATCATGCCTGGACCTTTTATGGCGTGGTTCTGCCGGCGTCTGTAACCCGTTCTGTTGCCACATTGACAATGCTGTCGATACCCGAGTCCTCTCCGTTGAAGCGGATCGCGCTCGATGGCTATGCCAAACCGATCTACGCCGTATCCGACTGGTATGACCCCGATGCCCATTGGATTCTCTATCTGATTCGTCTGCCGACCCCGGAACGACGTCTGGACGATCTTGGTCTGAACGTCTTACCCGATTGTCCAGGACGGCCATCTGCAAGGATGGCGAGTAAATTCCATGGCGCCTTGTTGCCTAAAGTCTTGGCAGGCATTGAAATGGTCGTGCCCCAGGGAATGGGCGAGGGGGCACTGGTATGCCAGGTTCGATCTTTCGGTGGATATTGATTTAACGCTGGATCTATCCTTACGCGATGTTCGACTTTTTGAGCGTGACTGAGAGACTGTAGAGAAACTCGTTCATTTTAATCAGTGAGTTATCGCAAACGGCGCCCGCAAAACAGCCGAAAATCCCGAATGCTGCACAGCAATAATCCTTTATTATCATGCGATTAGTTCCTATACAGCCTCTGAAACACGTTGGCGCGACACCGCCGTCCTGGCTACGCTGAGAGGATCTGAACCACCCTCAGCCCTCACCCGGAGACGGCGATGTGGTCGGCGCCCTGCAGCAGGATCCCACCCTCGACCCCGTGCGCTATCTGACCGAGGAAGCCAAGGACTTGGGGATCATCAAACGTCCCCGCAAGCCGCCTAAAAAAAGGCTCAGACCCGAATGGCACTAAGATAAGTCTCTCGATTTTTAAAAACAAACAGTTACAACCGCTGATGCGGTTTGCGGAATCGGTGTCCTCAGCGCTGTTTCTTCGGGTGGCCATGGTTACGGACCTCTTCCTGTGC